>CAWESW010000001.1:0-39066 GCA_963811735.1 uncultured Verrucomicrobiae bacterium
TTCAGCTTCACAGCGGCTGTATACCCGGGTAGATCGGGCGCGGTCGATGAAGCCCGCCTTCACCTTAAGCGGCTCTGCCCGAAGCGCGCAAGCGTCAGAGCTTCGAGCGCAGCTCGGATTCCTTGACGATCTCCGCCGCGCCCTTCTTCGAGGTATGCCGTTGTTCTTCAACCAGTGGAAAGTTCGCATGTCGTAGTGATTATAGCGATCGATGGAGCAGCCGCGAGCTACGGGCTGCGAAAAGCTCAGGAGGCAGCACTTTGAGGATGAATAAACGCTTGAGATACCGATGTTCAGCCAAAAAAGTCTCGCCCATCGATCCCCGGCCAAGTTCCTGCACCAGGAGATAATCGCCCATTTGACGCTGCGTCATATGCTTCCTCAATTATAATTTTTCCAATGCCTTTATGATCTGATCCTTTTCCAGGAGCGGAGCCTCGCAATGATCCTGTCTGCAAATATAAACCGCAGTCTGACCGTCGATCGGATTTTTATCAACTAGGGAAGGGACCAATGTGGGAAGCAGGGTATCCTTTTCTTCTTTCCATAGGATGGACGCATGAGGAATGAACCGGGAACTTAAGATCTCATGGATCTCATTTCTCAAGCTCTGCTCGCTATCGAGAGCAACGACAATGGTCGGCGCCTTGATATCGAAGTAGCGCTGCAATGCGAGGAGATGATAGCAGGCGCCGGGAGGGTAGGTTTCAATGTAGTGCTTCGAGGCCTTGATCACATCTTCGGCCTGCATTAAATATTTTCCGTCCTGGGTGATCTGATAGAGCCTGAGCAGATTCTCGCTGTGAACTGCATTTCCCGAAGGTTCGGCGCCATCGTAATACTCGCATTTCCTCATCAAGAGGGTCGGATCTTCCAGGTTGTAATAGAACGCCCCATCCTTAGCCTTGAATTGGGTTAGAAGGACCTCGGACAGCTCGATGGCCCATTTGAGCCACTCAGGTCCGCATCCTTCTTCGAACAAACTGATCAGGCCTTTGATCAGAAAGGCATAATCATCCAAGCCGCCGGGAAACCTGGCCTCGTTGTCGCGCCATCGCCTTATAAGCCGTCCGTCTTTCCAAAGCTGGGCTTTGATGAAAGATGCGGCCTTGAGCGCAGCCTCTTTAAACAGGGGCTTATTTAAAGGCTTTGCAGCTTTGATCATGGCATCGAGCATGAGGCCATTCCAGGAGACGATGATCTTGTCGTCTTTAAAAGGGCGCTGCCGCAGACTGCGGCGTTTGATCAGTTTCGCTTTGGCCTTAGCTAAGAGTTCCCGGACTTCACTCACAGGAAGATTGCGCAATTCTGCAAACTCCTCGACCGGATGAGCGATATGCAGAACGTTCCTGCCTTCAAAATTTCCCTCATGGGTCATCCCGTAATAATGGCTGAAGACTTCCGCTTCTTCATTGGAGAGCACTTCTCTAATCTCTTGCGAAGTCCAGGTATAATACATCCCCTCATGCCCTTCTGAATCGGCATCTTCTGCGGAATAAAACCCTCCCATGGGATGGGTCATCTCGCTACAAATGTAATCCAGGGTCTCCTCGCATACCGCCCGATAGGTCTCTTTTTTGGTGCACTTCCAAGCATCAAGGTAGGCGCCGGCAAGGATCGCATTGTCGTAGAGCATTTTCTCAAAATGGGGAACAAACCATCGATCGTCGACGGCGTAGCGGAGAACCGCCGCCCAGCTGGTCGTATATCCCTCCGCGGAGCATCATGTCGAACGTCAGCTCCACGCAATAGAGTGCGCGGCTGTCTCCGGCGACTTTAGCGAACTTTATGAGGAATAAGGACTGGTAGCCCATGGGAAATTTAGGCTCTCCTTTCAGGCCGCCGTAAACGGGGTCTGTGAGCTCGTACATTAGCTCCACAGCCAGGGCGAGGTTCTGCTCCGTCGGCATGACATCGCCGGCTGATTTGGAAGAGCGCTCAAAGATTTCGACGACCTTATCGGCCTGATCGATGAGCTGGCTGCGCTCATCGCTTGTCCAGAGCTGCCGGATATGCTGAATAAACTGTCCCATGCCGATCCGCCCCCGCTTATTTGCAGGAGGGAGGTAGGTCACCGCAAAAAAAGGCTTTAGATCGGGAGTCAGGATGAGGTTCATCGGCCATCCGCCGGCAGAAGACATCAGGGCCTGGGCAAACTCCATGTAAATGCTATCGACTTGCGGCAGCTCTTCTCTGTCCACCTTAATGTTGACGAAGGTGTCATTGAGCAATTTGGCGATTTCGGGATTTTCAAACGACTCTTTTTCCATGACATGGCACCAATGGCATGTCGCGTAGCCAATCGAAAGAAAAATGGGCTTATCGAGTTTTTTAGCAAGCTCGAACGCTTCCGGCCCCCACGGATACCAATCGACGGGATTGTGCGCATGCTGGAGGAGATAGGGGGATTTCTCTTGGATCAGCCGGTTGGTGAACTGTGGAGCCGTCATAGATCCTTTAGTCGAGGTTGAATTTAGAGAATGCCCAGGAACTTCGCCAGATACCATGCGGCAACGAGCACTAGCGCTGCCGCGCCGGCCCAAATTAGGTTGGGCAGCCACTTCACGCCCCCTCCCATGCTCCCACGGACCTCCAGCGTACCGATCCCGTAATTAAATTCATGCTTCTCCGCAGGCATGCGGAAAGTCGTAGGATTATCGCGGATCATGCTGTCGATGTCGAAGCCCAAAAACTGGGCGTATTGTTTTGTGAATCCCAAAGCATAAACGCTTGAGATGTATTCATTGATTTGTCCATCTTCAATTGCCTCAAGATAGGCAGAACGGATCGAGGTCGAGTTCTCTACTTCTTTTAAAGAGAGGTTGAGTTCTTTGCGCTTCGTCTTGAAGATCTCCCCAATGCGTTTCAATTCTTCGCTCATATTCCTCCAAAGGATACCGGGTGCAGTGTTATTACATATTGCACGCGGATAGATTCTTAAAATTGTGGCAAGGTTCAAAACCGGTAAGCTAGTGGCCCGTAACAAAAGTTTTTAAGAAATTTGACCCATCTTTTACCGCATCTTGCAACCCCGAAAAACCTGCCTACATGGCCATGTATGTCTGGTTTTTCGGGGCCGCAACCTGCGCCAAAATCTGAGCGCAAATTTCTTTAAAAACTTTTGTTACGGACCACTAGAAGTAACACAACTTATTAATTAAAGAGATTCAACGCAAAGACGCAAAGAGGATACTCAAATTAAATTCTTTGCGACTTGGCGGCTTTGCGTTAAATCTTCCTGGTGAGTGTTACTCTGTTTGACCCATGCCAAAATTTTAAGAACCTACTAGCGCACAGTATACCGTATTCTTCAAAATGAAGGCACCAAAAAGAAAACGACCTGCACCGCAAAATCCAACTCTAATCTTGTCTTTTTTCGAAATCAATGTAAAACTGAACATATACCGAACGCGCTTCAAAAATCGGCCCTGGGTTGCGTGAAAGCTCCCGCGGTTCGACGATCGCAAGTCGGTCAATATTAGAAATATGAACCGACTTGCGATCGATCGAACCCCGGGGCTTTGACGCACCCCAGGATCAATTTTTGAAGCGCGTTCGGTATAAATAAATCTACCCACATTCATCCGATCATCCATGGCATCTGAAAAAAGTTCTTGTTTCGTCGCAACCATCAGCCTCGATCTCGCGGAAAAACTCCGCAATGACCTGATCGAACAGGGATTTGAGATCACCAAACCCGCCTACACCCTGTTTTCCGCATTGAAAAAGGGCGTTTCCTGCACTCTTTACAATTCGGGAAAGTTAACAGTGCAAGGCAAGGGGATGGAGGAATTTATCACTTTTTATCTGGAGCCCGAGATCCTGAAATCGGTCGCCTATTCCTATCCTGAGACCCAGGTGAGCATGACAGCGCGCATCGGGATCGATGAGTCCGGCAAGGGGGATTTTTTCGGTCCTTTATGCATCGCCGGTGTCCAAGCCGATGAGGCAAAGATCAAAGAACTTTTGGCCCTGGGAGTTCGCGATAGCAAGCAGATTGCCGACGGGGCGATCCGAACGTTAAGCGCCAAGATCAAAAAGGTCTGTCCCCACGCCATCGTCTTCATCTCTCCCAAAAAGTATAACGAGCTCTACGCCAGTTTTAACAACCTTAACAAGCTCTTGGGATGGGGCCATGCCACTGCGATCGCAGAGCTCGTCTCAAAGACGGGCTGTACCAACGTCATCATCGACCAGTTCGCAAGCGAGCATGTCGTCCTCAACGCCCTCAAACAAAAGAAGCTTACCGTCAACCTCACCCAACGCCACCGCGCAGAGGCTGATCCCGTTGTCGCCGCCGCCTCGATCCTCGCCAGGGCCGCTTTCCTGGAAGGGCTGGAAAGTTTAAGCAAACAGTTTGAGATAGAAATCCCCAAAGGAGCCTCTTCCAAAGTTGTGAAGATTGGAAAACAGCTTGTGAGAAAGTTTGGGCCCCAGATCTTGGAGCAGACTGCCAAACTCCATTTTAAAACCAAAGATGAGGTTCTTCATGATCAAGCATCTGATCCTGAATAACCTTGTCCTCGTCGACTCCTGCGAGATCGACTTCGGCACCTCCTTCAATGCCGTCACCGGCGAGACGGGAGCCGGAAAGACGGCCCTCATCGAAGCCATCGGACTTGCCCTCGGCGAGCGCGCCGATAGCAGCCTGATCCGCAAAGGCTGCGATAAGGCCTATGTCGAAGTCTCCTTCGACATCGACCCTCTCCCCCATGTTAAAGAAATGCTGGAAGAATCCGGCCTTGCCATGGAGGATCAAGAATACCTCGTCATTCGCAGGGAGATTTCCAAAGAGGGCAAAAACCGCAGCTTTATCAATTGCCGCACGGCTCCCCTTCCCCTCCTGCAAAAAATCGGCGCTGAATTGATCGATATGATCGGACAGCACGCCCATCAGGCTCTCCGCACCTCCGACTCCCAGCGCTCCCTTCTCGATCTCTTCGGAAGCCTTAGACCTCAGCTTAAAGATTTTCAAGCCTCTTTCGCCAAAGAGCAGGAATGTCAGAAAAAGCTCGAGGAACTCAAGCTGCTCGCCTCGCACCGCGAAAGAGACGAAGACACTTGGCGTTTTCAATTGGAAGAGATCGAGACCGCAGCTCTCAAAAAGGGGGAAGAAGAAGCTTCCTTTGAACAATACCAGAAGCTGGCCCATGCCCAGGAACTCTCTGAAAAGATCGACATGATGATCAAAGGCCTCTCTGAAAGCTCATCTGCCGTCCTACCTCAAGTCTCACGATTTATCAAAGCCTGTGACGCCTTGGTGTCCTATGACAAGACTTTAAGCCAGGCTTCCGCTCTTTTGCATGAGTCCCACATTGCCTTAAGCGAGGCCCTTCGCACGCTTCAATCCTACTCCCAGAATATCGACAGCGACCCGAATGCTTTTCAGCATCTGGAAAACCGCCTCAGCGCCATCTCGCGCCTCAAACGCAAATACGGGCAGACATTTGAAGAGATCGAAGCCTATAGCCAGAAGATCAAAAATGAGCTTCTGCGCCTTGAAAACCTCTCCGAAGAGTTGAAAACTGCAGAGCTCGCCCTCGCATCTTCCAGGGCTGAAACAGACGAAAAAGCCAAGATGCTCACTTCAAAACGCAAAGCATCTGCGGAAAAGCTCCAGAAGACGCTCTCCGATCAACTCCAGCATCTCAATATGAATGGAGCACAAGTAACTATCGAGATCTCTCCCCAGCCACGCACCGCTAACGGCGATGACGCCGTGCAATTCTGGCTTAAGGCCAATACCGGAGAGCACCCCGGCCTTGTCAAAGAGCATTCTAGCGGAGGAGAACTCTCCCGCCTCCTCTTTGCGATCAAGATTGCGCTCGCGGAAAAGAACAATACGCCGACATTGATCTTCGATGAGATCGACGCCAACGTCGGAGGCAAGACCGCGACGATCATCGGCGAAAAACTTCAGGAGCTCGGAAAATACCGCCAGGTCATCTGCATCACCCATTTCCCGCAGGTCGCCTCCAAAGCAGATGAGCATTATGGCGTCCAAAAAGTCGAATCGGAGGGACGCACCCTCACGCAGATCAAGCCACTGTCGAAAAAACAGCGCGAACAGGAACTGTTGCGCATGATCGGCGGCAAAAATCTAAGAGTCTGTCGTTGAATTAAGCTTTGTTTGACGAGGTTCGGCTTAAGTAGTTCCGAATCGCCTCTGCTTTTTGCTCCGGAGTAGAACTTCGTCCCTTTCGATCGTGGAAGGCGTCCTCTGCAGTCCCTTTCTCTTCACTTGGGGAAAGATTCAGAATGTTATGGAGTTTTTCATAGATCTGCCCTCTCTCTATTGCCGGCATTCTCAAAAATCTCTCCATGACTAAACAAGGATCTAGGATGTCCTCACTAAACCTTTGGGCAAGTTCTTCGAAGACCTCGGTATTAGAAACGTTAAAATCCAGGATATTGATATCTCCGGTAGGAGAGCATAAGATCAGATTTTCATTCTCTGTAAACAGAGAAGGAACAATCATGCCTTGATGTTCTTTAAAGGTATTTTCGCAAAGCTGTCGATCCAAGTCCCAAACTTTAATTGTTCCGTCCTCAGATCCGGAGATCAGCTTTCCACCCTTCGTAAGATATAAAGAAGTAATCACAGTGGAAGTATCTTCAAAGGTCATTTTGCAGACACGGGTCTTTAAATCCCAGATTCTGATCACTCCGTCATGGGATCCTGAAATCAGCCTTTCATCGTCTGTCAGGAAAAGAGAATGAATACCCTCTTTGTCTTTCGATTCAAAGGTCGTTTCGAAAACCTCTTCTGCGAAATCCATGATCGCGATCTTTCCTTCGCTGCTGCCTGAAATGAGTTTTCCATCTTCAGTCATGATACGGCAGAAAATCCACAATCTATGCCCGTTGAAGTGAGTCTTTTCACATAAGCCTGATTTCAGATCCCAGAACTTGATTTGGTTCCCATTATCAGCAGAGATAAGTTTTCCTTCCGTTGTTGGAAAGAGATAAATAGGTTGTGATCCATCACCGGGGAGGGTTCCCTCACAAAGGTCTGTTTCTAAATTCCAAACTTGGATACTCCCATCCGCAAAGCCAGAGAGGAGCTTTCCTTCCTTGGTGACAACAAGTGAGATGGCAGTCGTTCTATCGCCTGAGAGCTTTTTTTCCAGTACGCCTTTTTCTAAATCCCATATCTCGATCTCGCCTTCCCAATTGGGTAAAAAGAGCTTGCCGCCTTTGACATAAGCATGATCAGACTTCGTTCCGCTGCCTGTCGGGATGACCCGCAATGCATATATTCCCCTGACGAGGTTGCAATTTAAGCGGTGCTCCCTTTGATAAATCTCTTTAGCATTTTCCGTTTCAGACATTTGGAAATCACGATTTAAAAAAAACTTCCATAGGGGCTCATCAATAAGAAGGACATTCCATTCTCTGCAGACCAGGCTGGCCGGGAGGATATTCGAGGTATTGAGATTGCGGAAAATGTGCAGCATCACCTCAGAAGGGAGCTGCTCGATCCAACAAGGGGGATTGGCCCTCTGAGCATATGAAGTAGATTCATGGGTGCTACCTGCTCCTAATCTCAATTTGCAATGCATTGCCTAAATCCTCCATGAGTGTAGTCAGACAAAAAACTTAAGATTGCTGTGCAGTCTGACGATGCAAGTAATTCTGAATCGCCCGAGCTTTTTCCTGCAAAGTAGAAGTAAATCCCATTTCATCATGAAAAGCGTACTCTGCATCAAGTTCATCATCAACATCGGTCATGTTCAGGATATGAAAGAGTTCGCCATAGATCTGCCTTCTCTCCTCTTCCGGCATCCTCGAGAACCTCTCCATTGCAAGCATAATAGCCTTTGGATCTCGCGCATGCGTTTCAAACATGTCAGCCAATTCCTCGAAAATCTCAGCATTTGAAGAGTTGAAGTCCAAGACTTTATGGCCGGTGATGAGCTTAGCATCGCTTGTGAGTGTAAGGGAAGGGATTCTTTCGGCATCTCTAAGGGTCATTTCGCAGATGCCGCTTTGAAGATCCCAAATTTTGATGGCTCTACCCAGATCACTTGCTGAGATCAGCTTTCCCCCTTCTGTAAGACACAGAGATGTCACATCATACTCATTTCCTCCAAAGGCCCTTTTGCAAACCCAGGTATCCAGATCCCAGACCATGATCATTCCATCGTCGGAACAGGAGATGAGTTCTCTCTCATTTGTTAAAATCAGCGAGCACACGGCCGAGCAATGCCCCTCAAGAGTTTTTATGCAGATCCCTTTTTCCAAATCCCAAACCTTGATCTTAAAGTCCAAAGAGCCTGAAATGAGTGTTCCTTCTTCGGTAAGGCAAAGGGATTCAATCACGCGCTGATGGCCTACGAGGGTTTTTTCGCAAATGCCTGATTTCAGATCCCAGATTTTGATCTTGCAATCACAACCTCCAGAAATCAGCTTGCCCCCTAATGCGAGGCAAAGCGACATTGTTCCGCCTTGATGTCCTTCAAGGGTCATTTCGCAAACCTCGCTCTTCAGATCCCAGATGTCGATCTTTTGGCTCTTTGCCCCGGAGATGAGTTTCCCTTCGCTGGTCGGAATAAGAAACTCAATCGGTTGACGGCCAAAAAGTCTTTTTTCACATTGGCCTGTTTGTAAATTCCAGATCGCGATGCTGCCGCCCAAAGAGCCGGAGATGAGCGTCCATTCATTTATTAAGTGAAGTAAGCTAATAGACGAACCGCTATGCTCTGAGAAGCTGTTTTCGCAAGTCCCTTTTTCCAAATCCCAGATTTCGATCTTGCCGCGATAGGAGCCTAGAATGAGCTTGCGGTCTTTGACGCAAAAACAATTCGCACAGCCAATGCTGGGTTGGATCAAACACGTGGAATAAATTCCTCTTGCGAGGTTTCGATGCGTGCGATGGCACTTTTGATAGAGTTCTTTAGGCCGTTCTGTTTCCTGCCGCTGAAAATCGCGCTTTAATAGGAATTTCCAGAAGGTCCTGTCTTCAATGAAGACATTCCAATCTCGACAGACGAGTCTGGCTATTGCTGCCTCCGAAGCTGTCAATTCACAAAGGATTTTAAACTGTATTTCTTGTGGAAGTTCCTGGATCAAAGAGAATGAGGTTAATTCGGTCGTTGATTTGACACCTGTTGCTGATGGTATCTTCGAAGTCATTAATTCAATAATATTCAATAGGATTGCCGCATGCCTAAGAGGCTGCCTGCGAATTAAGGCTTCGTCGATTTTCGGGATTATTTTGGCCAATTTTCGATTCAAAATCGGGGGGTAATATACGAAAGTTGATATAACCCCCCGATTTTGAATCGAAAATTGGCTCAAAAGAACCCGAAAATCGACAGAAGCTTAATTCGCAGACAGCCTCTAACAACACATGCATTAAACACGGATTAAAATTTAATTTTTCAAAAAGTATAATACAAAATAAAATTTATTCACACAAAAAAATCGAAAAATCACAGACAAGTTTAACAATCAATAAATTGCAGCATGTATTGGACGGCACGGAAAAGAGAGCCTATACGCCTTTAGGCGTAAGGCTCCACAGTCATTGATTTGACCTATTGCTTGGATTCTCGATTGAGATAGTTCCGAATCGCCTCAGCTTTTTCCGCCGGGGTGGAACTCAAGCCATCTAAATCATGGAAGGCATGCGCTGCGGAACCGGAAAAGCCTTCCTCACGTTTTTTGAGGATCTTATAGAGCTCGACATAAATCTGTCCTCTCTCTCTCTCGGGCATCTTTAAAAACCTCTCCATCGCCAGCTCGTGGCCTTTGACATCTCCTTCGAATAGAGCAGCGAGCTCTTCGAAGATCTCGTTGTTGGAAGCTCTAAAATTCAAAACTTTGACCGCGCCGCTGTAGGAAAAGCATAAGACGAGTTGCTCATCTTCGGTAAACAAAACTCTGGAATTTCTGTTTAAATTTGCTTCCAGGCTATGCACGCAAGTGCCGGTTGCCAAGTCCCAAAACTTAACCGTTTCGTCCGATCCGGAAATAAGCACTGTTTCCAGTTCGGATAGAAATAGCGAGCAAGAAGAAGTGCGACCTTCTTCCATGGGCATTTCACATTCACCGCTTTCCAAATTCCAGATTTTGATGCTAACATTCGATTGGTATCTTGAAATAAGTTTGCCATCCTTTGTTAGAACAAGAGCGCCCACCCACCCACAAGAATCAAGGGTCTTTATGCAGCTTCCCTCTCTGTTCCAAACCCGAATTTTTCCGCACTGCTCGCCTGTGATGAAATTACCTTCTTTTGTCATGATAATAGACTGAATTGGATATCCGCGGGACATGTTCAATCTGAAAGTCTGAACGCACTTGAGTGTTTCTAAATCACAAATAGTGACGTTGGAGTGATCATCAATCCAAATAAGGGTCTTCTCATTTTCAGAAATAAGGTGTCTGGCACGTGATTTAGCTGGGCAAATGAAAGCATGCTCACGTTTGCCTGTTTGTAAATCCCAGAGCTGAATCTTCCCTTTCACATAACCTGCGATGACTTGCCCTTTTTCTGTGACAATGAGGGAGCTCACAACCCCATCATGTTGGTTTTTAAAGACATTTAAAAGAGTTCCATTTTTTAAATCCCAAATTTCAATATCACCGTCGTAATTAGGTATGATAAATTTTCCATCTTTAAAACACGCATGTTGACATACAATATTTTTAGTTATTTGAACCGCTGTGGTTGAATAGATTCCATGGGTGAGATTTGGGTTTGTGCAATAATTCCTTCGATAGACTTCTTTAGGATTATCAGTTTCAGAGATTTGAAAGTCGCGGCCCAAAAAGAAGCGCCATAGAGAACTGTCTTCCATGAGTTGATCCCATTTTCTGCAGACCAGGCGAGCTGCTAGCGTTTCCGGAGCGGTCAAGTCTGTAAAAATATGCAGTAAGATCTCCTCGGGCAAACACTGAATTCCTTCGGCTGTTGGTTGAGCTGTTGTTACCGTTAATGGGGTAAGTGCTTGACCTGCACCTGATGTTGATTTAAGTTCTGAAGTCATTTTGTTAAACCTTTTTTAAAATTTACTCGTTGATAATTTTACTAACAATCTATCAATTCAAAAAACATAATAACAAAATTATTCAATTAATGAAACAAAAAATTATACTCATTTAAATTCAATCGCAAACAACTAATTATAAAGCAATTGCGAAAACACGACATCAATCATTTTAAAGTCAATACTTGCAATAAATTATTTAATTAAAATACAAAAATGCGAATCAACGATTCAGGTAATTTCTAATCGCCTGAGCTTTTTGCTGGAAAGTAGAACTTAAACCATGTTGATCATGGAAAGCATGCTCTGCACACCTCCAATAGTCATTTTGGAAAGGTTTTAGTAATTCATAAAGTTCGCCGTAGATCTTCCCTCTCTCCTCTCCCGACATCCTCAAAAATCTCTGCATCGCTCTTGCAGGACCGGGTGCGTCCTCTTCAAATCCAAGCGCGAGTTCCTTAAAAATCTCCCTTTTTAAGGCGCTGAAGTCAAAGACCTTGATCCGGCCTCGATGAGAGGCTGAGAGAAGCTTATGATCCTCTGTAAGAATGAGAGAGAGAGCAAAACCGCTTCGATCTCCATCTATGGTGTTTTCGCAAGCGCCCGTTTCCAAATCCCAAACCTTGATCGTTCCACCGGAGTCACCGGAAATAAACTTCCCTTGTTTTGTCCGGCAGAAAGAAACAATAGGACCTTGAGTTCCTTTAAGTGTTTTTACACAACGTCCGTTTTCCATCTTCCAGATCTCAATCACTGAATCCCCATAACCTGAACTTGAGATGAGCTGTCCGCCTTTTGTCAATGAAAGAGAGAGAATGGGACCTTGCGTTTCTCCAATCGTCTTTTTGAGACGTCCGCTTGGCAGGTCCCACAGTTTGATCTTTCTGTCCACTGAGCCTGTGACGAGCTTTCCGTCATCTGTGAGGACAAGAGAGGTCACGTCCTCTTGATGCCCTCTCAAGGCCTTCTCGCAAACACCGGTCGATAAATCCCAGATTGCGAGGACACCTCGATGTGAGCCTGAGACGACCTTCCCGCTCTTTGTGGAAATAAGAGACATAATGACCGATCCGTGCCCCGCCATTGATTTTTTGCAGATGCCGTTCTCTAAATCCCAGACCATGATTTTTCCTTTTCTCCCGCCGGAGAGGAGCATCCCATCCCTTGTCAGACGAAGAGCGCTAATACCGTCGGGATCTCCTTCCAGGGTCTTTTCACAAGCGCCTGTTTCCAAACTCCAGATCATGATTACGCCTTCCGAGGAAGCTGTAATGATCTTCTTATCTTTGAGACAAAGATCCACAATATCGTCCCCAACTTCGATCACTCTTGTGGAATAGATTCCCTTTGCCAGATTGGAATGAAAGCTACAGATTTCTCGATAAAGTTCTTTGGGGCTTGCCGTTTCAGATCGCTGCAAATCCCGAGCCAAATAGTGAGCCCAAAGAGGCCTATCCTCAAGAAGATCATGCCATTCCCAACAGACGCAGCTGGCTCTTGCCGCATCGGAAGCGCTCAGTCCTCTAAAAATTTTCAACATGATTTCAGCGGGAAGGTTGGGGTTCTCAAAGGGAGGAACTTCCTCCAGAGTTGACCTGTTGGCTGCAGTTCCTGGACTCAAACGGGGTATAAAGGCTGTACTCATAATGACTTTCCTCTAACTATAGATATTTACAAAGACCACACGACTTAAAGATTCACCGTATTTGGAATTTTCGATACACTATAAAAATATGAACCTATCACCATCAGAGCTCACTTTTGTTGCGATCCAGGCAGCCTTAAATGCAGGAGCGCTCTTGCGTCGAGGATTCGGCACCGATTTTGAAATCGCTTCAAAACCCGGAATACAGAACCTGGTCACAGAATACGATACAGCCGCAGAAAAATGCATCATTTCCGCGATTTTAAAATCTTTTCCGGACCATGCCATCCTTGCCGAAGAAAGCGGAGATCTCCCTCAGGGAAACAGCCCGGTGACATGGATCATCGACCCCTTGGACGGCACGGTGAATTTTGCACACAATATTCCTCTGTTCAGCGTCAGCATTGCAGCAGCCGTGGGCAAAACAATCGTCTCAGGCGTGGTTTTTCAGCCGATCACACAAGAGCTGTTTGTCGCTGAAAAAGGCAAAGGGGCGTATCTCAACGGCAAACGGATTTTCGTTTCCAAGATTCAGAATTTTGAAACCTCGCTGATGTCGACCGGCTTTCCCTATAACGTCGATAAAGATCCTTTGGAGTGCGTCGAAAAATTTGCGAAGATGCAGCTTAAAGGAGTCCCCCTCCGCAGACTGGGATCTGCGGCGATCGATATGTCCTATGTCGCTGCCGGCAGGTGCGATGCCTTTTGGGAAGTAGGGCTGCATCCATGGGATATGGCCGCTGGGAAATTGCTCGTCGAAGAAGCCGGTGGAACCGTGAGTCATTGGGATGGATCGCCCCATCGGATCTTCGGCTACGACACGATGCTGGCGACCAATGGAATCTTGCACAATGTCATGATTGAACATTTGAAATAAGAGAAAAAAGATGAATCTGATCGACGGAACAGCAATCGCCAAAGAGATCCACGACAAGATCGCAAAATCCATCTCTCATCTCACTCACCGCAAACCGGGGCTTGCCTTTGTCCTCGTCGGAACCAATCCCGCCTCGCAGACCTACATCCGCATGAAGAAAAAACGGTGCGAAGAGGTCGGGATCCTTTCGTTTGATTGCGAGCTTCCCAACACCATCTCGGAAGAGCAGCTTTTAAAAGAGATCGAAAAGCTCAATAGAAATCCGGCGATCGACGGGATCCTCATCCAACTCCCCTTGCCTGAGCATATCAATACGATGAACATCGTCAGCGCCGTCGATCCTTCAAAAGACGTCGATGGATTCCATCCCTTGAACGTGGGCAAAATGCTGATCGGAGAAAATGATGGATTTCTCCCCTGTACGCCCCATGGGATCCAGGTCTTGCTCATGCAGGCTCAAATTCCCGTCCTCGGCAAACATGTCGTTATTGTGGGAAGAAGCAACATCGTCGGAAAACCCCTTGCAGCGATCCTCATGCAAAAAGCCCCCCACTGCAATGCAACCGTCACTGTCGCCCATTCGCAGTCGGAAAATCTCAAGGAAATCTGTCTGTCCGCTGATATCCTGATTGCCGCCATAGGCAAACCCCATTTCATCAAAAGGGATATGGTCAGGGAAGGGGCGGTGGTCGTCGATGTCGGCATCAACCGCATCAAGACCCCTGATGGAGAAGGCTGCATTGTCGGAGACGTTGATTTCCAGGCGGTTAGCCCCATCTGCTCCCGCATCACTCCGGTCCCCGGAGGTGTTGGCCCGATGACGATTGCCATCCTTTTGTCAAATACTCTGTTGAGCTATCAACGCCGGAGTTGATATCTTTTTAAGGGAGGAAGAGGTATCCTTAGGGCATGAAACATACTATTTTTTTTGATCTCGGCAATGTCCTGATTTTTTTCGACCACATGAAAATGTGCCGTCAAGCTGCAGAGCTCGCCGGCCTTGACATTGAACTGGTCAAAAACCTCATGCAAAAATATGGCGATCCTTACGAGCACGGTCATGTCGACAGCCGCTTGATCTACGGCGAATTTTGCAAGCTGGCGCAAAAGGAATTGCATTTCGAGAGTTTAATGCGCGCAGTCTCCGATATCTTTGAGCCAAACGAGCCCGTCATCTCGATCGCAAAAGAGCTCAAAGAAAAAGGGCACCGCCTATTCTTGCTTTCCAATACCTGCGAAGCCCATTTTGCATTCGCATCCTCCCAGTTTCCTTTTTTAAAACTTTTTGACGGCTATGTCCTCTCCTATGAGGTCGGTGCGCGCAAACCTGAAAAAAAAATTTACGAAAAAGCGTTAGAAATTGCAGGATGTCAAAATAAGGAATGCTTTTATACCGACGATATCCTCGCCTATATCGAATCTGCCCGCTCGATGGACATCGACGCGGAGCAATACACGAACCCACAAGCTTTAACCCAGCATCTCTATGCTAGAGGAATTTTATAACCCCTGATGCCAAAAAAGAAACCCGCAACACCGCGAACTAAAAAAAGAGCAAAGACCCCTTCTGCCCCCAAAAAGGCAAAGCCGAGGGCCAAAAAGCCGGCCGCCGCCGCGAAAAAACCAGCCGTATCCGCTAAACCAGCCGTATCCGCTAAACCAGCCGTATCCGCTAAAGCAGCCGCTCCGGCAAGAAAGAAGATCGCTCCACCCGAGATTCTCACCCCGCCCAAAACACTCGTTAAACGCAAAGAAACTCCTAAACAGGCCCCTCCTAAAGAATCTCCCAGGCAAAAGCAGCTGGTCGAGAATTTGTCCAAATCGATCCTGCAGTTCATGGCGGGCAAGCGCTATCACCCCATGAAGCAGTCTGAGCTCTTTGAACGTTTGAAAATCCCGCCTCAACTCATCTCCGCCTGTGCGAAGATCGTCACCGATCTCATCCAATCGGGTGAAATCCAGGTTGAAAAGAATAATCTTTGCATCGCCAAAGAAAAAGAGGAAGTCGTCAGCGGACTCTTACGAATGCATCCCAAAGGGTTTGGATTCGTGATCCCCGACAACACAGTTGATTACCCGCAGGACATCTTTATCCCTAAGCACCTCACCGATAATGCCGTCGACGGCGACCATGTGGAAGTCATCGTCAATACCGAAGCCATCTCGGAAAAAGGGCCTGAGGGCAAGATTGTCCGAGTCACCAAGCGGGCCCGCAAGCACCTGGCGGGGACAATCCGGCATGTGAGTGCCGATGGCGATATCATGGCTTACGTCCCTCTCTTGGGGATTTCAAAACCCGTCATCGTTCTAGCTCCCGAGAGCGCAAACCTTAAAATCGGCGACAGGGTCATTCTCGATGTGAAGGAATGGGGCAAGGAAAAAGAACCGACGACATGCGATTTCTCCCATGTTCTCGGCAATATCGAGGACCCCTCCTGCGACGTCGTTGCAGCCGTCGAAGAATACGATATCCGCTCCGCCTTCCCAAAATCTGCGATCGACCAGGCCAAACTGCATGGCAAAAAAGTGCCCGCAAAGGAACTCAAGAAACGGGTCAATCTCTCCAAAGAAGAATGCTTCACGATCGATCCCGACACCGCCAAAGATTTTGACGATGCGCTCACTTTGACAAAAGACCGCAAGGGAAACTACAGACTTGGCGTGCATATCGCCGACGTCGCCCATTACGTCACTCCGGGAAGCCCTCTCGACAAAGAAGCCATCCAGCGCTGCAATTCGACCTACTTCCCCGGCACCTGCATCCCCATGCTCCCCGAGGAGTTGTCTAATGAACTGTGCAGCTTGAAGCCCGATGAAATTAGATTGACCGTCTCCGTACTGATGGACTTCGACAAGAACGGCACACTCGTCAAACACGAAGTTGTCCGCTCTTACATCAACAGTAAGAAGCGCTTCACCTATTTCGATGCCAAGGATGTGCTCGACGGCAAGAAGAAAAGCCCCCACAGCAAAACGCTCAAACTCATGGTCGAGCTTTGCCTGCTGCTCAAGAAAAAGCGGTATGAGCGGGGCAGTATCGACTTTTCCTCTTCCGGAACTCGTCGTCATGATCAATGACAAGGGCGAGCCCGAAGGGCTTAAAAAAATCGAATATGACATTACGCATCAGCTCGTCGAAGAGTTCATGCTCAAAGCCAATGAAGTGGTTGCCCTCGAGCTTAACAAACGCGGAAAACGGTTGATCTACCGCATCCACGAAGAGCCGCAGGAAGAGAATTTTCAGGACTTCCTTCAATTCGCTCGAACGCTTGGCTTCCAAGTGCCTGTCAAGGCCACAAGCAACGATCTGCAGGCGCTATTCGAAGAGGCGAAGAAGACCCCCTACTTTCAGCAGCTCTCCGTCGGCTTTATCCGCAGCATGCGGCTAGCGCAGTATTCTCCTGAAAATGTGGGCCACTTCGGACTTGCCCTCGAGCACTATTGCCACTTTACCAGCCCCATCCGCCGCTACAGCGACCTGATCATCGAACGGCTCCTCTTCGACGAAGAGCCCGAAGACATGAACATCGATCAGATCGCCCAGCACTGCTCCGACCAGGAAAGGGTCAGCTTCCGCGCAGAAATGAGCGTCAAGACACTCAAAAAGCTGCGTTTACTGGACAAATATTTCAAGGAAGACCCCTATCGGGAATACAATGCGGTCGTCACAAAAATCAAGCCATTTGGACTCTTCTTTGAACTCCAAGACCTGATGCTCGAAGGCTTTTTGCACATCTCCGAACTGGAGAACGACTATTTCATCTTCGACGAGAGGAGAAATGTTCTCTTTGGGCGCAGCTCAGGCAAAATCCATAAGCTGGGAGAACCGATCAAAGTTCGCCTTTCGCGCGTCGACCTGATCCAACTCGAAAGCGGCTGGATATTGAGCGCGGAGGGAGGGTTGAGAGCCAGACAGCCCCATTTCAGATCGAGGAGGAGGCGGTAAGCCTCCCTCTCCATGACTTGCCCTCGTTACTTGCCCCCGCATTTCTACCAAAGGGACGATGTCGTCCTCATCGCCAAAGAGCTGCTCGGCAAGGCGCTTTTCTCCACCATCGGAGGAACGCTCACAGGTGGCATCATCACCGAAACGGAAGCTTATCGCGGACCCGAAGACCGCGCGTGCCACGCCTTCAACAACCGGCGCACCCCGCGGACGGAACCGATGTTCCAAAACGGCGGAATCGCCTATGTCTACCTGTGCTATGGCATGCACAACCTCCTCAACGTCGTCACAGGGGCAGAAGGAATCGCGCATGCCGTCCTTATCCGCGCAATTTCACCGACGCATGGCCTTGAAAAAATGCTAGAAAGGCGGAAGAAAAGTAAAATCTGTCCTGCTTTGACAAATGGTCCCGGGGCTCTTTGCCAGGCCTTAGGGATCACCCGAGAGTTTAATAGGCATCCCTTCAACAAAGAGCCGCTGTGGATCGAAGAAACAGGAGTGCTGCCCCTCCCCTCTCAAATCTCTGCGACACCCCGCATCGGAGTAGACTATGCGGGTGAAGATGCCAAACTGCCTTGGCGTTTTATCCTTGATATCCTCTCTGGAAACAGCTAAAACAGAGTAAACCCCAACATATGCCTTTATGAAAAAACATTTCGTCACCGGCCTCGTCATTCTTCTTCCCCTCGTTGTCACGATCGCGGTTGTGCTTTTCCTGGTCAATTTTCTAACAGCGCCCTTCATCGGCGCCGTGTCTGCCATTTTAGCCAAGATGCATATCATTAACCGCGGATTCCTGTTCCTTTCGCCGGAACAGCTCATACGCTACGGATCTCAAGTCATCATCCTGATCCTTCTTTTTCTATTTACCGTTGGACTGGGGATGATCACCCGCTGGTTCCTGATTCACACTCTGTTTCGCTTAGGAGACCGCATCCTTCATCGCATCCCGATCGTCAATACCGTTTATAAAACGACACAAGACATCATCAAAACCCTTTTCGTATCCGATAAAAATAGCTTCAAGCAAGTCGTCATGGTCCCATTCCCCAGGGCCGACGTTTTTGTGCTAGGGTTCATTGCGAGGGAGTCGCCCAAGATCTGTTCTCAGGCAGCAGGTAATGAGCTAACCTCAGTCTTCGTCCCAACAACGCCCAACCCCACCACGGGTTTTTTGCTGATGTTCAAACGCTCCGAACTGATCGATATCGACATGAAACCTGAAGATGCCATCAAATATATCGTCTCCTGCGGTGTGATTGTCCCTGAGTCAAAGGCTCCCACTTCCAAAGCGGCCCCGACATGAAAAAATATTTTTTCACAGGATTCATCGCTTTACTTCCATTAGCGCTGACCTACATCATCGCCAGCTGGCTGTTCAACCTATTCGCAGCTCCTCTGGCAGGAGTGACTGAAGCGATCATCCTCGGCTATGAAAAACAATTAGGATTGAGCCTTGAGCATCACGATACTCTCGTCCTTTTTCTAAGCCGCGTTTTTGCTTTAATTCTACTCTTCGTTCTGATCATCTTCCTCGGATTCTGCGGTCAAAAATTCCTGATCAATATCTTTCTGAAAATCCCCGAAAAACTCTTCTCTCATATCCCTTTTGTCAGAACAATCTTCCGCATCAGCCACGACATCACCAAGGCGGTATTTTCCGATAATAAAAAAACTTTTAAACAAACTGTGCTTCTTCCTTTTCCACATGATGAAGCCCTTGCAGTAGGATTTATCACCGGGGATACGCCGGCGCTATTGAAAGAGGGCATGCCTCAAACCGATTTTATCGTCTTTGTTCCGACAGCCCCACATCCGATGTCGGGATATGTCCTTTTCGTTCCCAAAAAAATCATCCGGCCCGTCGATGTCTCGGTAGAGGACGCCTTTAAATTCCTGATCTCATGCGGAGTCATCCACCCCGGCGAATCCCCCCTGCCGAAGAAGGAAAAAAAGCTTAAACAAATGCTTAAACACTTGTTCTTTTAACACTAAGACATTATAATCCGCGTCTTAACAGACAAGTTTTGAGGAGTTACCTATGGTTCGTATCAGCAAACAAGCAGAAAGACGCTCCGTTTCCCGCCGACGAACAAAACGTCCGGCAAAGAAAACGGGTCCTAAGAAAGACGCTCTCCCTCAAGGATTTAAGCTTCATGCCAATGCCGTTGAAGGCAATCTTGCGCAAACTTCTTTTATCCCTAAGATTAAGTAAAAATTTTATAAGGATCGCTAACTATGTCCAGACATACCAGCTACGGAAAATCGAGCAAAACAGCAAAAAAACGCAATGTCCTCAAGCGCTTCGAACGCGTTGACGTTCTTCGACGCCTGGGCAAGTGGAAAGACGGCGAAAATACGAAAGTCACAGGCCTTCCAAAAACACCTGTCACTCCTTAATTTGCTCAAAATTTCCATTCACAACACCCAACGAGATCTTCCTCTCTCAGCGCCCCACGTGAGAAAGGTGGTCTCGTTCTTGTTTAACGCTCTTAAGATTTCCACGGATGAGATCATTATCCATTTTGTCAGCGAGGCCAAGATCTGCCGGCTGCACAAGGATTATTTTAACGACCCTTCTTCCACTGACTGCATCACTTTTCCACTTGATTCTCCGCTGCACCAAAAAAAGACCGATCGCATTCTCGGAGAAGCCTTCATTTGTCCCAAGACCGCTCTGACCTATGCAAAACGCCTCCGCATCGACCCCTATGAGGAACTCTATCGCTACCTCGTCCATTGCATCCTTCACATGATCGGATATGACGACATCCATCCCAATGAAAGAGCCAAAATGAAGCGCAAGGAACGCACCTGTCTAAAAAAATTAGATGAAGCCGGCCTGCTTAGGGAGTGCACCTAAAAAATTCCCGTGTTTCAGCTGACGTGAAAGCTCCAGGGGGTTGGCGTAGCCCAAACACAGAAATCTATCGGTGCGCTCCCTGGTGCTTCAAAAAACCTTTGAGACAAAGAATCTCTTAATTAAAATGGGACTACCGGGTTCAAAGAAACCCTTTGAGCCCTAGTGCCCAACCACGGCACACAAACAACGAGTGATATTCCATTGTTTACAATTTCTGCTTACATCGCCCTCTTTTTCTTGATCGGCTCAAGCACACTGACTGCCATTTCCACAGCTCTTCATCGAAAGGGAAGGTTGCTGGCCGAAGAAACCCTTAAACAGGAAAACTCCCCTTTCTTTTTTCGTCATTTTTTAACCTTTTTCTTTGGAAAACAGAAATGGGAAGGGCTGCTTTTTTCCTTAAGCTTCACCAAGCACCTGCTGAGGATTGCATACGTCCTCACCGCTTTCTTTTTTCTCATTGCACTGGAGTTTTTTCGCAAAGCCCTGGTTGTTTCCCCTTCGGGCTATGGCTATGATGAGCTGCTGATTTTGTGCATTGCACTTGTGATCATCGCCTCATCGCTGATTTTTGACTTTTTGTTCAGTCTCTTCGGCCAGATTAATGCAGATAGCGCATTCCGCTACCTCTCTCCACTTTGCTCGTGCTTTCTCCTCATTTGCACCCCTTTGACCGCTCCCTTTTTCAGAATTATGAAGTATTTTCTCCCGAAAGCGAGCAAAGACAAAAAAACGTCGCTCACCTTCAAAATCCGAGACAAAGTCTACGAGCTGCTCCAAGAGACGGAATTGGGTGCCTACCTCGATCCGACCGAGCAGAAATTCATCCTTTCCGTCGTCTCATTTAAAGAGCGAATCGCCCGCGAGGTCATGGTCCCCAGGATCAACATCTTTAGCATGGCCGATGACACCGTGGTCCATGAAGCCGCCCAGCAATTCCTTGCGGAAGGATACAGCCGCATCCCCGTCTACAAAGATACGGTCGACAATATCATCGGCGTCCTTCTTTACAAGGACGTCCTTAAAATTTACATTGAGCAATCCCAATCTCCTCATATCCTCAACACCCCGATTGGAAAGCTGGTCAAGCCTGTTTTATACACTCCTGAGACCAAAAAAATTTCCCATTTGCTCCAGGAATTCCGGAGCAAGCAAATCCACCTCGCCATCGTCGTCGATGAATGGGGCGGTACTGAAGGGATTGTGACGATCGAGGACATCCTTGAGGAGCTTGTGGGGGAAATTGCCGATGAGTACGACATCGGCCAACAGACCTTGTTCTCCGTGCTTCCGGGAGGTGGATGGATTGTCGACGCCAAAATGTCGATCATCGACATCCAGGAAGAGCTGGGTGTCAATATTCCGCAAAGCCCCGAATACGACACCATCGGAGGGTATGTGTTCAACCGCGCAGGAGCCATCCCGTTAAAAGGCTGGAGGATTCACCATGATGAGTTTGATCTCGAAGTGTTGAGCTCCAGCGAAAGGTCGGTCGATAAGATTAAAATTACTCCTCACCTTTGAAGAATATAGTCCGAGGGCAAACATCTCGTGAAATCCTATCTCTCCAACGTCCACCTTGAATAAGAAACCGAATTCTGGCAAAATCCCTACCCATTGCTTATATGGGGGAATCCATGCGCCGTTCGATTTGCTACTGCGAACCTAATCTTGCTCTTGCCGGAGAAATTTCCACATGGAAATTCTCCTATACGACCGCAACTTCTCTCCCTAAAGGAACTCGTCTAAAATTTGACCTTCTCTCGCGAAGCCGCGAGATTGATTGGGAAATCCCCAGCGTAAACATCAAAGATAAGAGTAACATTATCTGGGCAGAGATCGCAGGAGGCAAAGTCCTTACTGCAAAGGAAATCGACAAGCCCGACGGACTCGCCCCGGCTTTTGAGTTCACGCTTCCCAATGAAGTGAAAGCGGGCGACACCCTTTCCATCTTCATGGGAACCAACGAAAAAAATAAAGAGGAAAGCAAGAAGAAAGGGAACCGCTGCCAGACCTCGATCCAGCGCAGACGCCCCTTTTACCTCTACATCGACCCCAAAGGAAAGGGAGATTACCGCGACCCTGAGATCTTTACGCTCGACGTCCGCGGCAACGTCCTTAGAAACATTCGAATCGTTGCACCCTCCCTTGTATCCAAAAACAAGCGTTTCGACGTCATCATCCGCTTTGAGGATATTTTTGGAAATTTGACAAACAATGCTCCCGAGGGCACCCTTGTCGAGGTTTCCTATGAACATCTCCGGGAAAATCTGAATTGGAAGCTTTTTGTCCCCGAAACCGGTTTCATCAACGTCCCTAACCTTTATTTCAACGAGCCGGGAATTTACAAAATCCAGCTTCGCAACTTAAAGACCAATGACACTTATTTTTCGGCTCCGATCAAGTGCTTCGCCGAAGCGGACAAGAGCATTTACTGGGGAGTTTTACATGGCGAGTCAGAAAAAGTCGACTCTGCGGAGAATATCGAGTCCTGCTTACGCCATTTCCGCGATGAGAAGAATTACCAGTTCTACGGCACTTCATCCTTTGAAAGCGTGGAAGAAACGACTAACGACGCATGGAAAACCATCTCTGCACAGGTTGCAGAGTTCAATGAAGACTACCGATTTACCACTTTTCTTGGTTTCCAATGGTTCAACGAAGCACCGGAAGAAGGACTGCGCCAACTGATTTACTCTAAAGACAACAAACCTATCCTACGCAAAAAAGACCAGAAGACCAACACGCTTAAAAAAATGTACAAGAGCCATACGCCAAAAGACCTGATCTCCATCCCCTCTTTCACCATGGCAAAAGGTTTTGAAACTACGTTTGCCGATTTCGATCCTGACTTCGAGCGCGTCGTCGAGATTTATAATGCGTGGGGCTCCTCTGAGTGCTCAGCCAAGGAGGGCAATCTACGCCCAATTATAGCCGATGGTAAAAATGGAATTTCTGACACGGAAAAAGGATCGATCCGCAAAGCTCTTAACAACAACCTGCGGTTTGGCTTCGTCGCAGGCGGGCTGGACGACCGTGGGATCTTTAGCGAATTTTACGAAAGCGACCAGGTCCAATATTCTCCCGGCCTCACTGCGATCATAGCTCTGGAGCAAACGCGGGAAGCTCTATTTCAGGCGCTGATCAACCGCTGCTGCTATGCGACAACTGGCGAAAGAATGGTCTTAGGATTCTTTATCGCAGGATCTGCTATGGGCACCGAATTGAATACCAAGGCCAAACCGGGCTTAAGCTTCAATCGGCACATTACCGGCTTTGTCGCAGGCACTGCCCCGATCAAAGAAATTGCTTTTATCCGAAACGGCAAACCTTTCCACACGATCCATCCCAAAGTAGCCCATTACGAGTTCGCTATCGATGATACTGAACTCCTGTCAAAGATCCTCATGCCATCTTCCAACGAAGAAAAGCCCCTCTTTGTCTACTACTATATGCGCGTTGTCCAGGAAGACGGCCATATGGCCTGGTCCTCCCCCATCTGGATCGACCAGACGGAAGCGGTCGCGCCACCTACTAATGGGAAAAAAGCTAAAAAACCGGCATCGACCAAGTCTTAAACATCCAAATGAAGGTCTCTAAAATTCAAATTGGAGACCTGCTTACTAACCCGGCATTCAAATGGGAGACAAGAGCGCTAGCGAGGCAAAGACCTGGGTTCGGGAAATCGATTTTGCAAAGCTGCAGCAAGCTATTTGTCTCCCATTTGAATGCCGGGTTAGTAATTCCCTAAACATAAGATTCAAAAATTGACTCGAGAACGTTGACACAGTCCAAAGCCGGCTTTTGAGTCGCGTTCAGATTAAATCAAAGCTTTATGCTGAAAAAAAATAGGGAACAGGCGAAGCCAAAAAAAAACTGCATGGACCCGAAGGCCCATGCAGTCATTAGAACTAAACAACAATCTAAATTAGATAGTTGTAGATGTTCCTGTTGTTGAAGTGCTACCTGTAGTCGATGTGCTACCGGTTGTTGACGTGCTACCTGTTGTTGTTGTTGCAGCAAGCAAAGCAGCGCGGTAGTGGCCAGCGGCATTTTTAGCAAGATCAGAAAGGATCTCGTGGTGAACCATGTAGTCACCAAATCCGCCCATATGGTCATGACCAGCTCTTACAGAAGAGTTCAAGTTATCAACATACATTTGGCCTTTGAAACCATCTTGGTTAGCAACAGGAAGTACATCGTAAAACTGTTTTGCGATGACGTCGTTGGAGTTTTGAGCAACTAAAACTGCTTCAAAAGCTTCCATTTTAGCAGCTGGAGCAGTGATGTTTGCCATTTGAGCCAGAGCGTATGCAACTACATCAGCAGCAGGAATAGGCGCTGTTGTTGCACCGGTTGTAACAGGACCAGCGACGAACGTGTTTTTGATCAGATCAACGAAATGTTGGTCTGTCAATGCCGTTGTCGTAGTTCCTGTAGTAGTACCAGTTGTTGAAGTCGCTGGAGTCCCTTTCTCGAACCAAACGCCAATGAGCGGGAGTTTTGAAAGGCAATTGCGGATAGCGTCGATAGCGCTAGAAATCCATGCGCCGATTGTCTCGCAAAATGTTTGAGATGCTGCAGGTGCTGCAGAGCTGATGCTGCTGCTTACAGAAGAAAGACCTGTAGCTGTTGTTGTAGCTGTAGCTGTTGATGTTGATGTAACAGGAACAGTTGATGATGTTACGGGTGTAGTTGATGACATATTTACTAAACCTCCTCAAAGGGTGTTGATAACTTTACGCCAAAATTTTTGACGATTTTTTGTAAAACATCATAGATCATAAATGTTAAGGGTATATTAAGAAAAGAAAAAACCACTTCGACATATATATCACTCATCGTCAATGCTTTACACTAGGCGAACAACGTCATAATTTAAATTATTTTTAAGATCGCATCGTCCTATTTGCACAAAAAATGTTTAGCGATGGCTATCGAAGCGCAAATTCCCAATGAAATTGCCGTGAAGGTTGGCCGCTAACCTGGATTCATACAAAACACTAGAAGCTATTTGAATCTTGGGTTAATCAAGTCCTGCATAGACGAGAAATCGCAGCAAAAGCATACTTAGACTCACCTCAATCACAATACAAGATGTTATGCGTTTGATCCTTGGCTCCCAATCGCCCCGCCGCAAAGAAATCATGAATTTTTTTTCAGTCCCTTTTGTTCAGATTCCATCTGCCTTTGATGAAGACAGCATCGCATTCGTCGGAGACCCTGTTGCCTATGCTCAGGAACTTTCTATAAAAAAGGCGCAAGATCTTGCAACTAAGTTTCCCAATGATGCAATTCTCACTGCAGACACGGTTGTTTTTTTTGAAGGTAATATCTACAACAAACCTAAAGATGAGTCGGAAGCCTTTTCTATGTTGCGAAAGTTTTCTGGAAAGTGGCAGCAGGTCTTCACTGCCGTCACTGTTCAAAAAAATAATCAAGCCCACTCCGGGTTTGCAGAGACAAAAATTCTCTTCAACGCATTGACCGACCAGCAGATTCGCCTCTATCACAGCAGTTGTTCTTATCTCGACAAGGCCGGAGCCTACGCCATTCAGCAGGCGGGCAGTATTCTCGTCTCTAGGATCGAGGGATGTTATTACAACGTGATGGGCCTGCCCGTGAATACCGTGAGGGAATTACTTAGCGAAATTGACATTGATCTCTGGAAGCACCTGAGAGACTGTCCATAAACTAAGCTTCTGTCGATTTTCGGGTTCTTTTGAGCCGCTTTTCGATTCTTCTGTCGGGGGTAATATCAACTTTCGTATATTACCCCCGAGAGAAGAATCGAAAAGCGGCCAAAATAATCCCGAAAATCGACGAAGCCTTAGCTTATGAACAGTCTCTGAAGCCCTTTTAATCGGAAATATATGCAGCACAAAATTCTTAAGTTCTTCGGCCTATCCATGCTCTCACTTGCTCCGGTATTCGGAGACGGCGAGGTATCTCCTCAAAAAAACTTAACCTCATCGATTGCCAGTGCGGATGAAATCGCTTCGATCAAGGAAAAAACAGGGATCAATAAACTTCACGTCCTTTACCTGCTTCAATCCAAGGAATTCAATCGCGCGATCGATCTTTATCAGGAATATAGAGCCGCTCTTGGCAGGCATGATTTTGAGATTTTGCAGCAGATGGGGCTGATTATCCTGGAGCAAGGGGCCCGCAGCCCCGATCCTGAAACGCAATTGATGAGCATATTCGGGTCGAGCATTGCAGGAATCGCCGCTTCTATCGATATCTTAGAGGCCGGCATTACAAGCCCGCATCCTCAGACGCAAATGGCAGCTATCCAAATCCTGGGGCATCTTCAGGACGACAGGTGCGAGGAGCTTTTGACAAAAGCGATGTCCTCCGATTATTTTTTCACCCGAATGGAAGCTGCCCATCAGCTCGCTGTCCGAAAATCCAGAACCGCTGTTGGCCAAATTGAGTCGCTGATGCACAAAGTTCCTCCTCAGATGCATTTCTTTTTTCCCCAATTTTTCGCATTGATCGGAACCTCGGACGCCATCGCTCTTCTCAAGCACATGATGGACGATAAATTCCACATGACGCGCATTGAGGCGATCTTAAGCGCGGCGCGGTTTGGTAGAGACGATCTTCTCCCGATGATACGCTCCCGGGCAACGCATCTGAATATGGCCGAGCAAGAGGCGTGTGCGACTGCAATCGGCTATCTTAAAGATTCGAAATCGATCCCTCTTCTCAAAAACCTCGCCCAGTCCCCTGCCGACAACGTCAAACTTGCTGCGTTGCACTCTCTTTATATTCTAGGCAACGACGCCTCTAAAGAGCAAATTGCCGCACTGGCCAATGAAAAAAACCTCTTTGCCATTTCTTTACTCGGAAACATCCCAGGATCGGAAAAGACATTGATCCCACTGACAAGAGACGCCGATCTCCAAGTGCGTTTCAACGCCCTTTTCGCTTTGCTCCAATTGAGAGATCCCCATGTCTTAGAATCCGTGCTCGATTTTTTAATACGCGACTCTAGAGATTTGGGATTCCAACCCCAGCACTCCATGGGCAACTCTCTAATGGCCTGGAAGGTCATTCCTTCCGCCATTCAGCATCAGCAAGATTCCCATAACGATTTATTGACCCTCTCTTTAAACGTTCGAGAGCATATGCTTAGGCAATGCCTGGAACTTTCTCCTCATGAGTTTCTCAATCTCGCCTCTGTCCTATTCGACACTAAGCAGGTAGACCTGATCCCTCTGTTGATCTCTTTAATGGAAAACCTGCAAACGCCGGAGGCCATCGCGCTTCTTGAGTTAAAGGCGCAAACAGCCGGCGCTCCATTGATCAGGGCCTACTGCAACCTCGCCCTTTTGCGCCTCAAAAAGGGAGATGCGTATAAATCTGCCGTCATGAACTGGATCTCGATGAAAAAAAATACCGAGATGTTTCGGTTCCGCCCCATGCTTCCCTGGGATGTCCGCATCTCTGAAAAAGCCACCGCCTTTGAGCTCACACCCGAAGAATACTCCCGGCTGCTCATCGAATGCTACCAAACAATCGCCATGGAGCACGACGACAATAGCATCGCCATCATTCTCGATGGCCTCAAGAGCGGCCACAGCAAAAACCGCTCAGTCCTGGCAGGCCTTTTGATCCAGGCTATCCAGTAGGAGATTGTTCAAGAAAATTTGACCTTAGAGAGTTCTAAGAGGAGGTCGACGTTGGCTGATTTCGAATCCTGATCGCTTTCTATTGGGTGAAAATGCAAAAATAATCCTATTCTTTGGATCATCCACTGTTCTAAGACAGACGACTCTTTAGAAACACAGGCGATCAATCTTCTCGCCATTGCACCTAGATCCTCCAATGAGGTCTGTTGCTCCAAAATCGCTTCGACATTTTGTTCCAAACCCACCAGATCTACCCAACTTATTCCACTGGTATAGGGCGTCGGATCTTTGAGAAGAGATGTCTTGTCGAAAAAAGTTAAAATTGAAGTTTTGTCACGGAGGAAGGTGACAAAAGAATTTGGGCGGAAATTTTCCGCAGTTTCTAGAATAGAGATGAGCGCGCTGTACTTTGACTTTTTGGCTTCTTTGTACAAATCCCGTTGATGTTCGATAAAAATAATGAGATCGATTTCTTCTTCACTTAATTCTGAGAAAGGAAGTCGCGCCTCTTCGTCGAGGACAAGTGATTGGAGAACCTGGATGATTTTCTTTTTTTCCTTCCATGAGAGCTGTTTAGACTCTTGAAAATGAGAATCGATCAGAGATTGGGCAAGTTTCTGCTTCTCATTTTTAGAAGGGATTTTGGAGAGCAGTTTCGATCCAAGCACGCACAGCGCTGCGACGCGCTTGGGTTCTGTCAATAGAGCGCATTTAATCCCTTTTCTTTCTATCTCTGCTTCTGCGCATTTGCCCAGGTTGCCGGATTGATGAGGGCTAAACTCCCAGATTTTTTTCCGGATTTTGATTTCCAATACTTTACAGAGCTCAGCGGCCTTCGTTGTCTGATTCGTTGCAACTTTGAGGGCGAGAAAGCGGAGCAATTGTAAGTGGGCATAAGCAAAGCACTGATTGCCTCTTTGACTCTGCAAAAACAGCTCGGAAGGAATGCCCTGCAGGTCATTGGAATGGCAGGATAAGGCTTTCCAGCTAAAGTCTGTGGAGTATTGAAATTTGGACTTGATCACTGTTTGCCAGAAAATGGGATCTGAGCGCTGGCCTACATCGGAAAGGCAGATTTCGTAAGGAAGGCGAGTATTAGGATCGATCAAAAAGAGGCGGCTGTCATTTTCATTTGTCTTTTCAACAACCATGAGGGTTTCGTGACTAAAGTTTCCCCAGGGAATCGCTAGAAATTCACCGGGCTGCATTTCTGCGATCTGAGCGGTGATAAAATGGCTGATGGCCTCTAACTGTTTAGTGCTCGGCAGGTAGAAAGGTAGCATTAGCCGCATTGGCAGAGACAATGCAGCAATCGGATCCCGTCCCTGAAGAAGAGAGTCGATCACGGAAGGGACCTCTGCGCGAAAATAGTCGAAGATACAAGAGATCTGCTCCGCGGCGGGAATAACCGCCTTGATCCATAAATGCAGAAGAGAGGCTTCTTCGGAGGAAAGCGTGTTTTCTTCCGCCAATAGGGCTTCAATCGCATTGCGCATTTCCACAAGATGGCAAAACCGCGAGCCATACTCCAAGGTTTTAACGTCTTGTAGTTGAAAAACGCGCTGCACATGCTGTTCAATGATCGTGTTTTTATCGGGGCGCAGAGACTGAAATAAATTTTTTAATTTTATCGCCTTATGGACGACTGTGTCATTTTGCAGCTTTTCTTGGATGCCGGCCTGCGCAACAATGAAAAGTTCATCAAAAGCATGTAATTGAGTATTATTTATTGAATGCATTGGCGTTTTTTTGTTTAATTTAAACATAATTTTATTATTTTTTTGTTATATTGTCAATTGATTTTAAAATTGTGCAATAGAACAATCTATTAATAATTATTTATTGAATCAACAGATAATGATTCCTTGGAAATCAATGACTTACAACTTCGTTGAGTTCAGAGAATGTTATTCGGACCCGGGCACGGCTCTGCGAGTCGACGCGAGAAGGGACTTCGCCCGATCTTTCTCTTAGTGGGGGCGCTTACAGCGCACTTTCGAACGGCAAGAAGCCGATCCAGGAGCTCATCAAATTCAGCTTCTGAGACAGAATCACTTTCGAGAGTTGTTGGTGAGACTCCAACACGTGAATCGTCAGAAGCGCTGTTCGCCTGACGTGTCAGTATGAGGCAATGTTGCATAGTTTTGCACAGATTTTTTTGAACGGCAGCTGGAGTAGAGTTATCTTTGTTTTTTCGATATAATCCAAAGGCGACTACACAACGGCTACACTTCCTCTTCTCCTGAAAATATCTACTCTGGTACGCGGATTTTTAACTCGGATCTCAACCGCACATCCGAGAATAGACAGATAGTGCATTAGAGTATCTGAGCTAAATTGGGAGAGGCGGCCGGTGACAAGCATGGACACTTTTGGTTGTTTGATTCCCAGCTTTTTAGCTACCTCACTTTGCGATAGGCCGCTATTTTTGATAAGAGTGCTCACCTTATCTAAAAGCATAGCCCTTGCTAGGAGTTCATCGGCATTAGGACGCCCAAGGGCAGCAAAAATGTTTCCCTCTGTGACTTCGTAATCCAGCTTCTTTTTTTTAGCCATTTTTGCGCCCCCTGAGTTTCCACTCTTTATACATTTCTTCCGCGATCTTTAGCCTTGAGTGAATCAAATCCATATCCCGCTTAGGCGTTTCCCCTTTCTGCTTACTCTTCTTCTGGAAGGCATGCAACACAACCAATACTTCTTCAAATTTAACGGTGTAAACAGCCCTAAACGCATCGCCTTTGCGATCATACGAAAGCTCAATAACATTAGCTCCACCAAACCCCTTCATAGGCTTGCCTATGTCTGGGTGCTTCCCTTGCTGGGCTTGACCAAGTCCAAACCCAAAATCGTCCTGCACGTCATCTGGCATAGCCATAAGATCGCGTTTTGAGGATCCCGCCCATAAGACTGGGCGCTCTTGAGGCAGCTCGCTCATATTCCCTTTAACCCCCGATTATACCAATATTGATATTAAGTTGTAACCGGAAAAAAATATTTTCAAAAATTATACCATTAACATACATAGCTTTAATGATTTATCAAATACTCGTTTCGATGTAAACAAAAATGACCAAGGAGGACCTTTTTCGTGAACGTTAACGTGCCCGATCTTTCTCTTAGTGGAAGGAGTAGCTGAGTAGTTACCTTTATCCCACAAAAAAATCTGTTCCAGGAACCCTTGCGTTTCTCATTGGAGAATATTGGCCGGTTTCTTATTCTAGGTCATTAGTTTCGAATCAGGTTCTATCCGTCAATGCATCCTTTACTCCTCTCTCTTGTTTGTCTAACCGCCGTTTCAGCTGCTTATGCTGAGCCTATGCTTCCGGGTGAAGAGGGCTTTGACGAAGTTTATGCAGACTCTCTGCATTCCATTGACGACGAGATTTCTTTTAACGATGAGCGTCCGGAGAAATATTCCTTTGAGTCTGTTTCTGAACATCTCTTTTTTGAGGAAGTTCTCTACCAGAGCCCAGAGGACCATGAACAGGAGCCACCTTCGCCGGAAATCATTCCAGATGCACAAACGGCCGGAGAATTCGTCGATGAGGGCTATCTTTATAAAGACGGTAATCAACTGGATGAGATCCCCTGGGATGGCGACTCCTCATTTACCGACGATGTCGACCTGGATGTCCCTGAGGAGACGCCTCCGGGCTTTGGGGAGCCGGCGCCTGTCCCCGAACCTCCACCGTCTCTTTTGCCGCAAGAACTCACGATTGACCTAAAAAACCCCGTCTTTACCCATGGCGTGATCACAACGGAAGAGGGGGGCGTCATTTCCGGCCAGGGGATCCGCATTCAGGCGCGCAAGATCGAATATGCGAACAAAATCGAAAATGGGATCCGCATCCAGAGGATCATCGCCGAGGGCGATCTGATGATGGAGTATGGGGGCAGAGCCTTTGTCGGCTCCCGTCTCGAATACGATTTTGTCTCTAGAACGGGAACTCTGACTAATGGGAAGACCTTCGTCGATATCTGGTTCCTGGGCGGGGATAAAATCGAGTTGAGAGAAGACGGCTCTTTTTACATCAGCAATGCCTTTATCACCACCTGCGAAGATCAGGACAACACATGGGAGATCAATGCGAAGAGCGTTAAAATTACCGAGGACAAATTACTCGCCGCTAAAAATATCCGCTTCCGGTTTTTTAAAGTTCCCCTTCTCTGGCTTCCTTCTTTCAAGAGCAACCTAAAAGCATTTTCAGATCCCCCTATCCGCTACAAAATCATCTGGGACAAAGGCCTTGGGCCCCGCGTGACCATGCGCTACCGCGTCTTTTCTTGGAGAGATCTCAATTTGTTCTTCCGTTTGGACTACCGCATCAAACGCGGTTTTGGCGGCGCGTTTGAATCGGAGTACTTCTCGCCTGACGGATTGACGACTTTTGTGACGCGAAGCTATGGCGCGCATGACAAGATTTTTCCCGATGAGAGGGGACCTCACCGCTATCGACTTCAAGGGCTCTACCACGCACAGAGCAAAGACGAAAAAACCCAGGCGCATCTCACATGGGATAAATTGAGCGATACGCGAATGGTCGGCGATTTCCGCAGCGATGATTTTGAAATCAATACGGAAAAACGCACGCGCTTGATGGTCCAGCATCAATTGGAAAGCACCTTCTTTAATTTGAGCCTTCAGCCGCGCGTCAACCGCTTTGACAGCATCGATCAGCAGCTTCCCCTGATCTCGATCGGAGTCCGGCCATTCCAATTAGGAAACTCAGGGATCATTTCGAACAATTACGTCAACGCGGGCTATCTCGACTATGTCTATGCGAATGACCTGCGCAATGAGTTCCATCTGCTGGGGCTCAAATCTTCTACGCGCTCTGTCCGTATGGAAACGCGCAATGAACTCTATCGGCCGTTTTCGCTGGGCCATTTTACTTTGACCCCAAATATCGGGATCATTGGAATTTTCTACAGCAACAACCCTGCCCGCCATTCGATTGGTCAAGGGATCTTCAGTTATGGATTTACCGGTCAGACCCGCCTCTTTAGAAGCTATAAGAAGTTTCGCCATCTCACTGAGCCTTATCTGGAATTCCAGGGGCTCACTTCGCCGACCGCTGCCTTGAGCCATCATTTTTATTTCGACATCAACGACGGATATGATCAATTAAATCAATTGAGAATAGGATGGAGGAATTCCTTTTTCGGTCATCGCCAGTCCGGTTTTATGCCGACGATCACCACCGACCTCTTCACCTATGGCTTCTTTGGAAACCGCGCCTTTGCGCAAACCTTTCCTAAATCCTACTTTTCCGTCTGTTGGAACCGTCCCTCTTATGCCATACGCGGATCAGTCGCCTGGAACAATGAGGAGCAGTTATGGGACTTTGCAAACATCGCCACGGATTGGACCCTCAGTGAGGACATCGCCTTTGGAATCGAATTCCGCCACCGCAGCAAGTTCGACTGGAGAAAGGCCGATCATAAGAACTTCCTCGTCGATATTGCCCGCCCTATCCCCGAGCTTTTAGAATCTCCCATGTCCGATGGGCGGGACACCCTTCTGACCCGTTTTTTCATCCGCTTAGCTCCCAAATGGAGCTGTCAGATCCAATCACGGCATGGATGGGGGCGACGGGACGAACCCCGCTACAATGCGGGTAAAATCGACCTTTACACGATGCTCTCATGTAGCTGGCGGTTAAGACTTTCCTATGAAAGAATGCCAAACGACAACCGATTCTCCACCTCTGTGTCGCTAATCAAATAAATATTATTTTAATCGAATCATAAAAATCTGAATCGAGGTATAATTAGCCTTTAATAATATTAAGAGGCAGTAGTATGAACTCCCTGAGTGAAGGAAGTAAGGATTTAAATTTAACTTTTACAGCCCTCAAGGAGCAAATCACTTCTCTCGGAAGTGACACTGAAGCAACATGCCATACCAATCAATTCGATTTGATCTACAACAATTTATTTCAACATTCCAAGAGCTGCTCCAATCCTGAGCATCTGCAAAATACTCAGTATATGAGCGCCCTATTTTTCGACAAAATCCGTTCCTTGCCGCAATTCTCTGAGAAGACTGCCGATTGCACAAGATTGGTGGCCATTACTAATGAAACGGTTTTCCGGCTTCCGGACGAATTGCTTTTAGAGATCTTTTCCACTCTTTCTATCCCTGAATTACTAGAAAAGCGCAAAATATGTTCGTACTATAAGCATCTCATCGATGGCAGTTATTTATTACAGACGAAAATCGCTCATCATTATTTGATCAAAAATGTGCATTTGTCCAATATCCCTATCGATGACATCAAGTACGTTTTCCATGAAAATCGACTAGCTATTGATATAAGGAACACTGTGCCCGTTTTTAATTTCGCTGATAAATTGGGCCGTGTTGTCCCTTGGACCAGCCATCTGATTGTCAGAGATTGCGATGCGAGCGCATCACATCGACTCTTAAGCCTGCTCAAAGAACACAGACGCTTGACAACTCTCTCTTTAATGAATTGCGAACTCAATGATCAGTGCATCTCCGATCTGCAAGAACTCCAACAAGCAAAGGATGAGAACTGCAGATTGCCTCATTTCAATTTCTGCAATGTGAACACAAGTAACGGTATGGGTCTGCCTCATCCATTGTCATCCGCATCGGAAAGAATCCGAGTCATTACTCCCGAAGAAGCAAATGAATACTCTCTTGAAAAGTTCCAGAGCGAAGAATCCGACATCGCCTCTTTACATGAATTTGAGCACATGGTCTTAAATCGAGAGGTAGCTTCAATAAACGTTCTCAAAGCGTACGACTCGATAAGGGATGTGATTCAAAGAGGAATCGTCTCTTCCATTTGGTACAGTGCGATCATGGACCCCGATGGGGCCACACAAGTGCCTTTTGAAGAAATTCAACTCAGGGTTCGGGAATATATTTCAAGCAATCCCCATCATCCCGCTGTCATCAATGGTGTGACATCTTGCAAGAACGAGTATCACTTATGAGTTGTACTTTTTCTTTATCGCTTTGAGAATGGGATCGATTTTCTTACGGGCGTTGACATCGATCCGATCGACAAACAGCACCCCGTTAATATGATCATTCTCGTGCATTCTGACCCTTGCGTTATACCCTTCCAGCTCCTCCACAAAGATCTTCCCGTCTAAATCCATCGCCTCAACGGTGATTTTGTCAGGACGGCTGATATGAAGCCGCAATCCGGGAAGGGAAAGGCATCCCTCTGTATCCATCAGAAGGTGTTCGCCAGGGGATGAGAGTTTTGGGTTGATATAGACCTTAGGCTCCGACAAAGTCCATTGCCCATCTTCGGTATAAACATAGTTGCGAAGGACGAACATCCGAATAGAGCGCCCCACTTGAGGAGCCGCAAGCCCAATTCCGTCATTTTTGTCCATTGTCTCAATCATATCTTTTGCCAACTTGCGGATCTCATCCGTGATCTCAGTAATAGGCTCGCAGCGCTTGCGCAAGATGGGATGGCCGTAATAATAGATCTTAAGCAACATTTAGGCCTACTCTTGGACCTCTTCGATCGTCGTCGGCATTAACCGCGCCTTACTGCGCCCCATGGCGCCTGTCCACAAGGACAGAAGAACGCAAGCAGCCATGAAGATGATCGCCAGATAAGCGGTAAATTTTTTCAGAACGTCAGCTGTTGAAGTTCCGAACACAGAATCGCCGGGATCGCCGCCAAACGAGGCGCCGAGCCCCAAGCTTTTGCTCTCCTGAATCAGGATGACAAGGCAAAGAAGGGCGGAAAGCCCGATGAAAAGAAATAAAGCGAGATAAAATATAAAAGTCATGTGCGATATCCTTCAGTAATTCACAATTTGCGCAAACGATTTCACTTCCAGGGAAGCTCCCCCGACAAGAACGCCATCGATGTCCGTTTGCTGCATCAGAGAGGCGATATTGTCCGGTTTTACCGATCCCCCGTAGAGCAAGCACATCTTCTCGGAACATTCTCTGCCAAATCGCTCTTCCAGCCAATCTCGGATGAAGCGATGAACGGCCTGCGCAATCTCCGGGGTTGCTGTTTTTCCCGTGCCGATCGCCCAGATGGGCTCATAGGCAATCACAAGTTGAACAGCCTGGTCCGAAGTGAGTCCTTTCAAACCCTGCTCAAGCTGAAGCGTTAATACTTTTTCATAAACACCGCTTTCCCTTTCCTGCAGTAGTTCTCCGATACAAAGAACAGGAGTCAGGCCCTCTTGCAACGCCCGCGCTAGTTTGCTGTGGATGAAAGCATCCGTCTCCGCAAAATACTGGCGCCTTTCCGAATGTCCCAGCAGGACAAAAGAAGCGCCGCTGCTCTTCAGCATGCGAGCGGAGACCTCTCCGGTGAACGCCCCTTCTGCCTGATCGTGCATGTTCTGCGCACCGACAGAGATCCGCGTACCCTTAGCCGCCTCAGAGGCTCCTTCGATCGCAGTAAATGGCGCTGCGATAAAAACGCGGCGCTCTGTCGCTGCGATCTCACTGCTCAACGCCTTGATGAACGCCCGCGCCTCAGCAGCGGTCTTGTACATCTTCCAATTTCCGGCAATTAAAGGAATGCGATTCATAAGGCTTAACATTTATGGTGTAAAAGATGTATTATCATAGCTCAGCCCATCGATGAAAGGCAAGCCTAAATTATGAGACTATCCGACTATTCTAAAACTTCCCTTTTTGCGTCTTTTTCCGCAGGTTTTAAAGCCACTTCTTGGCCTACTTATTCAAGTATGTCCTGCGAAGTGGCTTTAAAACCTGCGAAAAAATACATCAAAAATAAAAATTTTATCATGGCGGGATAGTCTCATGGAAGAAATTCTTTCCGTCTCCGCACTGACCACCGCGATCAAAAAACAACTTGAAGGCCGCTTTCCCGCCGTTCAGGTCAAAGGGGAGATCAGCAATCTCAAGGAACAGTCCTCAGGGCACCTCTATTTCACCCTGAAGGACATGGAAGCCCAAATTTCTGCCGTCCTCTTTCGGGGCAATGCCAGAGATTTAAGCCGTCCCCTCAAAAACGGCGATCAGGTCATCGTCCGCGGAGAAATTAACGTCTACCCGCCAAGGGGATATTACCAAATCGTCGTCCGCAAGCTCGACTACCTGGGCGTCGGCGAGTTGCTGATGCAGCTGCACGCCCTCAAGGCCAAGCTGGATAAACAGGGCTGGTTCGAGCCTGCCCGAAAAAAACCGCTCCCCAAATTCCCCCGGACCATCGGCGTCGTCACTTCGCCCACCGGCTCGGTCATTCAGGACATCCTGCACATTTTGAGCCGCCGCTTTGCCGGCTTCCACCTCGTTTTAAACCCCGTGAAAGTCCAGGGAGAGGGAGCGGCAGCTGAGATCGCAAAGGCCATCGACGATTTCAACCGCTACAACCTCGCCGACGTGTTGATCGTAGGAAGAGGTGGAGGGAGCCTGGAAGACCTTTGGGCATTCAATGAAGAAATTGTCGCCTCCGCGATCTACCGCTCAAAAATTCCCATCATATCCGCAGTCGGGCATGAGACTGATTTTTCGATCGCCGATTTCGTGGCCGACGTCCGTGCCCCGACACCCTCTGCCGCAGCGGAGATCGCCACCATGGAAACCGCGCACCAGCTCCAATTTCTGGCTCAATCAAAAAACCGCCTAAGGGGGATCACCCTGACGCTTTTGCAGCATCACCGCAAACAACTGGACAATATTAAACGCCATCCTTCCCTGTCCTCTCCCCTCTCCCTGATCGAACCCCATCTGCAAAGGATCGACGATCTGCGCTCCGATCTCAACCTTTCGATCAAACGTAACCTCCAGGAAAAACAGATTGAGCTGCTTGCGCTGAAAAAACAGACGATCGCCCTTAAGCCCGACAACCAGGTCCTCGTCTTAAAAAATAAATTCGCCGTTCTGTCCCGCTCCCTTGCAGCTGCAATCCTACAACAGTTATCCGGATGGAAAGCAAAGTTTGACGCGCAAGTCCATCGCAGAGAGATCGATCAACGCATCTTTGAAATGGCCGCTCAAAAGAGAGAAAGGCTGAAACAGCTCGCCTCCCATTTGAAGAGCATCGATCCAAAGAATCTTTTAGCGAAAGGGTACTGCATCCTCTTTCAGGAAAAAAATGATTCCGTTATTCTCTCTACTTCAGAACTCAAGGAGCAGGACGTGGTCCGCCTACGGCTCCATGACGGCAAAGCCCTATTAACAGTCAATGGGATTGAAAAATGACAACAGATGCCCCCCTCTCTTTTGAAGCTGCCTATGCGCGCTTGGAAGAGATTTTAGAAAAGATGAACTCGGGAAAAGTCTCTCTCGAAGACTCCCTCAAGCTTTATGAAGAAGCCGACCGCCTCATCGGCTGGTGCGGCAAACGCCTCACCGAAGCGGAAAAGAAAATTGAAATCCTGGTGAAAAACCGAGACGCCGAACTTCACTTAGGCGAGCAGGGACGTCCTCAGACTCAGCCCTTTGCCGCAGCCGGCACAGCCCCGCTTAACCGCACAGGTATCTAGATGATCATCGCCCTTTTTCCAAACACGAGCAAGAAGCAGTCCAAAAACCTCGCCATCGGCATTCAGGAGTTCCTCTCCCAACACGGGATTACCGTCGTCGCAGAGGATGAAGAGGCCAAAGTCATCAATGCCAAGCCCATATCCAGCATCGATCCCTCAGAGATCCGATTTTTGATCTCCATGGGAGGAGACGGGACTATGCTCAGGTTGGCGCACAAGTACGCACATCTCGATGCGGCGATGCTCGGAATTAACCTCGGCCACCTTGGGTTTATGGCCGATGTGCCCATCGCCGACATCTATCCCAGTCTTCAAGACCTGATCAACGGGTCTTACAAAGTGCACGAACGCGTGATGATCCAGGGAGAAACACTGCACGGGGAGCGCTGTTTTGCCGTCAACGACATCGTCGTCCACCGCGCCAGGAACCCCAGCCTCGTTGAGATCGCCATCCACATCGACGGCGTCTACCTCAACACGTTCGAAGCCGATGGAGTCATCATCGCCACGCCAAACGGCTCCACAGCCTATTCTCTTGCTGCTGGCGGCCCGATCATCAGCCCCGACCTGGATGCCCTCGTCCTCACGCCGATCTCTCCTCACACGATCTCCAATCGCCCTATCGTCCTCACGGCAA
>CAWESW010000002.1:0-29701 GCA_963811735.1 uncultured Verrucomicrobiae bacterium
TGTTTGCGGATTGTCGAGGAGCAAAAGCGTCGCTGTGATCAACTCGCCGAGGTTGTGGGGAGGGATATTGGTCGCCATACCGACGGCGATACCGGACGATCCGTTGGCCAGAAGATTTGGGAATTTCGCAGGAAAGACGGTCGGCTCCGTTTTCGTCTCATCATAGTTGGGAATGAGCTCGACGGTGTCCTTGTCCAAATCTTCCATCAGGGCGATTGAGGAGTGAGTGAGCCGCGCTTCGGTATAACGCATCGCAGCCGGAGGATCGCCGTCGACCGAACCGAAGTTACCTTGCCCATCGACCAGGCGGTAGCGCATCGCCCAAGGCTGCGCCATGCGGACGAGCGTCGGGTAGATGACAGTCTCGCCGTGCGGATGGTAGTCGCCCGAGGTGTCGCCCGAGATCTTGGCGCATTTACGGTGTTTGCCGCCGGGGCTTAGGTTCAGCTGGCGCATTGCGTAAAGGATGCGGCGCTGGGAAGGTTTGAGACCATCGCGCACATCGGGCAGCGCGCGGGCAATAATCACCGACATCGAGTAGCGGAGGTAGCTTTCCTTGACCTCTTCTTCGACGTTCCGTGGGAGGATAATTTCATCTTTGGTATAGGACATGTCTGCTTGCTCCTTAGATATCCAGATTCTTGACCGACAGAGCGTGTTGCTCGATAAAGGCGCGGCGGGGGGGAACCTCTTCGCCCATCAACATGGTGAACATGTGGTCTGCCGCGATGGCATCGGGCAGGGTGACGAGCAGCAAGGTGCGTTTGGAAGGATCCATCGTGGTCTCCCACAACTGATCGGCGTTCATCTCACCGAGACCCTTGTAGCGCTGGATCTCGATCCCCTTGCGGCCATTGACGCGTAGTAGTTCGATCCCTTCCTTAAGGGTATGGACGGGCTGCTCGCGTCCCTCTTCGTCGATAATGTCGAATAGCTTGCCGTCCGCAATAATGTATTGGTCGAGGGAGAAATTATAGGCGGCCAAGCGGTTCTTGAGATCATCGAGGGCGCTCTCTTCGTAGAGTTCCATGAAGGGCAGGCTCTTGATCCTGAACGTCTTCATCTCTTCTGTCTGCTCTTCTTCGGGAATGGCGGCTAAAGTTTCAGCGTGTCTTTGGCGCTGAATCTCTTCATCCCGTTTCTTAATTTCGGCAAACTCTTCTTCTGAGAAGATAAATCGAGTGTCATCCCCCAGTTTGGCCTGGAAGCGCGGCAGCCTGCCGTTTGCATCTTTGGAGCTGAGGAATTCGCGGAAGGGAACTCCCTTGCGCTCGATGGAGACGATCAAATTCTCAACTTCGCGGATCGATTTTAACATTTCTGCAACTTGCTCTTTGGCGATCGGGTCGGTATGTCCAACGAGCCTGACTTGCACATCGCTGATGCCCAGACTTAAGAGGTATTCGTCCATCTCTTTTTCGCTGTGGATATAGCGGCTGACTTTCTTCCTCGTCACGCGATAGAGCGGAGGGCGCGCGATGTAGATAAAGCCGTTTTCGATCAGCGCCGGCATGTGGCGATAAAAGAAAGTGAGCAAAAGCGTACGGATATGGGAGCCGTCGACGTCGGCATCCGTCATGATGATGATTTTATGGTAGCGGAGTTTCTCCAGATTGAAGTTGTCCAGGCCGATCCCGCAGCCGAAAGCGGCGATCATCGATCCAACTTCCGTGTTTTGCAGGATCTTTTCCAGACGGGCCTTTTCGACGTTGAGGATCTTACCTCGGATCGGAAGGACGGCTTGAAATCTTCGGTCGCGCCCTGTTTTTGCAGAGCCTCCCGCAGAATCTCCCTCGACGATGTAAATTTCACAAAGGGCGGGATCTTTCTCCTGGCAGTCGGTGAGTTTGCCGGGCAATCGCGCACTGTCCAAAGCTGTCTTGCGCAGGGTGAGTTCGCGCGCCTTGCGGGCCGCTTCGCGGGCTTGAGCTGCGAGGATGGACTTTTCGACGATCATGCGGGAAACAACGGGATTTTCTTCCAGAAAATTGGTCAGCTCTTCCCCGACGATCTGCTGGACGATGGAGGCTACTTCGCTGTTGCCGAGGCGTTGTTTGGTCTGCCCTTCGAACTGGGGGTTGGGAACTTTAGCGGAGATGACGGCAGTCAGTCCTTCGCGCATATCATCGCCTGCGACGGAAATCTTGTCGCTCTTGAGTAGATTGTGGCTTTTGATGTACTGATTGAGAACGCGGGTCAGCGCCGTGCTGAAACCGGTGACGTGGGTTCCTCCCTGGCGGGTTGTAATATTGTTCACAAAGGAGTAGAGATTTTCCGTATACGTATCGTTCCACTGCATCGCCACTTCAAACTCGAGGATACCGTCGGACATCTCCTTAGAGCCATGGATGTAGATCGGCTTGGGGAAAAGAGGGACCTTGTTTTCGTTGAGGTATTCGACAAAGGAGCGGACGCCGCCTTCATAGCAGAAGGTTACTTCAGTGGGGACGGTTTCTCTTTCGTCGCGGAAATTAATCGTGAGGTTTTTGTTCAGGAAGGCTAGCTCGCGGAAGCGCTTGAGCAGGATGTCGTAATCGTAAGTCGTGACGGTAAAGATGGAGTCGTCGGCGAGGAATGTGACTTTGGTCCCATGCTTCTCAGTTTCGCCGATGACTTTCAAAAGATGGGTCGGTTTTCCCTTGGAAAATTCCATCTCATGGATTTTGCCGTTCGAGGACACTTCGACATGCAGTCTTTTGGAGAGCGCATTGACGCAAGAAACGCCAACGCCGTGAAGACCGCCGGAGACTTTATAAGTGTTCTTGTCGAATTTACCGCCGGCGTGGAGGATCGTCATGACGACTTCCAATGCGGAGACGTCGCGCCCTTGTTTTTGCGATTCTTTGTCGTGCCGCCCGACGGGAATCCCGCGCCCATTGTCCTCAACGGATACAGAGTTGTCCTTATAAAGAGTGATCGTGATCTCCGTGCAATGTCCCGCCAATGCTTCGTCGACGCTGTTATCGACAACTTCATAAACGAGCTGATGCAGGCCATTGGTTTGTGTATCGCCTATATACATACCGGGACGTTCGCGCACAGCCTGAAGACCTTCCAGCACAGTGATCGAACTTGCGTCGTATTCTTTATCTTTGGTCATCGTCGTCATACCTTAAACTCAAATTCAAAATTGTTGAGTATACCGAACGCGGTTCAAAAATTGGTCCTGGGGCTTTCACGCAGCCCAGGACCAATTTTTGAACCACGTTCGGTATACAGAGGAAGCGTCCTTCCTACCTCATTTTGCATCAGCGCCATCAGCCGATGCGAAAATGGATGTTTTTTATCTCCACAGAGGGAAATTTCTCCCTTAAACTCTTCAGGAGGCGCCCCCGTTCGTGCTGCGACAGCAAACTGTACAGGGTGGAATTGCTCACTTTAACATAGAGAACGCCTTTATCAAATGAGACCGCTTTTGTCATCGATGCGAGCTTTTCACCGATGACCTGCGGCCATGCCGCAACAATTAAGTCGGGGCGGTCGCGGTGCAACGCACCAATGCTACCAAGCGCCGCGGGAAGCAAATCCTTGAGCTGTTTGTTAGTCAGTCCGGATCCATCTCCTTTGCCCATAGCGCCATACCTCATTGCCTGACTATATTAATCACTGTTCAAAATAGCAAGGGTATTCAGTTTAACTGGACTTTAGAGACTGTCTACGAACTCAGCTTCTGTCGATTTTCGGGTTCTTTTGAGCCGATTTTCGATCCAAATTCGGGGGGTAATATCAAACTTGCGTATATTACCCCCCGAATTTGGATCGAAAATCGGCCAAAATAATCCCGAAAATCGACGAAGCCTGAGTTCGTAGACAGTCTCTTAGCCATTGATCGGGTCGGCTTTCAAGTCTATTGGCTAAAGTCCAGTTTAAAAAAGCAGCGCGCTTAAGCCGATTGCGATCAAAAAGTAGATCGACATCGATAGGAAGTCATTAAACGCTGTCACAATCGGGCCGGAAGCTACTGCAGGGTCCACGCCGATCCGCACAAAAAATAGCGGCGAAAAAACTCCGAGCGCAGTTCCTGCAAGGCAGGCTCCAGTCAGTCCTATCCCCACGATCAGCCCGACAGCAGCTGCACTCACGTCCACCCGCGAGACGCCGGCGAAATCGAGTGCATAAACCAAAAGCCCGCAAATCACCCCGAACACAGTCCCTGTCGTACAACCGACCAACAACTCTTTTAGGACGGTCTCACCCCTGTTGCCGAGGGAGACGAGCCCCAGCGCCATACTGCGCACCAGGATTGTACTGCACTGAATACCGATATTTCCAGACATTCCTGTGATCAGCGGCACAAAAAACATCACAAAGGTAAGTACGCCTCCTGCATAATTTTGAAAGGAGGACATGACGCCGACATTGATCAGCCCTGCGCAGAGTGTAACGACAAGCCACGGCGCGCGCGAAAAAAAACGCTTGATCAGCGGCTCTTGCTCGCTGACCTTTTCCGCGGTACCCGCCATGTTTGCGATCGTCTCGTCATTAATGTCTTCCAAAGCGTCAAGGACGTCCTCATACGTGATGACGCCGAGCAGTTTGCTGCCGGGATCAACGACTGTCAATGCAGAGATCTTATAGCGTTCGACGATCTCCACAACTTCTTCTCTCGACGTATCGGGCGTCACCTTGTGCAAAATCGACTTCATCACTTGCCTTAGTGGCAAATGAGGAGGGTTGACGATCAGATTGCGGGCTGGCACATAACCTTGCAGCTCTCCGACCTGGTTCAAAACGAAAATCTGGCGCGTCAGGTCAATGCCGGGGTTATCTCGGATATGCGTCGATGCCTGACCGATCGTAACATCCATAGTGAATGCGAAAAACTCGTTGGTCATCAGGCGGCCGGCGGTATTGCGCTGATGCTTTTTGATCTCGCGGATCTTTAGGGCCTTCCCTGATTCCAGCATCTCGACGACGCGGCGGAACCTGCGCTCCGAAATATCTTCTAACACTTCGACAGCATCGTCCGGCGGCATGTGCTCCAGCAACTTTTTCATGTCCTCATCGCTAATATGACGGAGGATGGCAACGCGCGTGGAACTGTCCGTGTTGACCATGAATTCGATCTTTGCTTCAATACTGGAGAGATTTTCATAGATCATCGGACGGGCTTGGGAGGGCAGACGGGAGGCGGCGTATGCGAGGTCGACCGGAGAGTGCTCGGAGGCAATTTTGACGATATCGTGAAGCACGACAGTCGAGGTTTGCTTATGGAACGCCTGTTCCAATTTTTCCTGTAAAAGGTCGTGCAAATGAGACGTCTTGGATTCCAGCAGACTGCCCGCGGAAGCCCCATCGTCAACAGCTATCTTAAGCTCTTCTTCCGAAGCAGTTTGCATGGAACCCTCCCCCTATTTTAACTAGAGGCTTTGCTAACCCTTAAATCTCTATAAAATTTCACCATGAAAATTGGAGCCAGCGTACCACTTAACCCGTTATTTTTCAAGAGAAAGTGGCACTAGCACAGGGCACTGGCTATTAATTATCATTTCATCTAGAATTAGAGATACAAAATAAAATTTCGGATTACATATCTTATGTTTAAGCCCTCCATGTTCAAGCCAGAAAAGATTCGCAATATCGCCATTATCGCCCACATCGACCACGGCAAAACCACCATGCTCGACAGCATGCTTAAGCAATCTAATATCTTTAGGGATAATGAAAAAGTTCCCGAACGCGTCATGGACAGCTATGATCAGGAAAAAGAGCGCGGAATCACTATCTTCGCCAAACACACGAGTGTTTTCTTTGAAGATTTTAAAATTAACATTATCGACACGCCTGGCCATGCTGACTTCTCCGGAGAGGTCGAGCGCGTCCTTGGCCTTGTCAATTGCGTCCTACTCCTTGTCGACGCCCAGGAAGGGCCGATGCCCCAGACCCGTTTCGTCCTCTCCCAAGCACTCAAAATCGGCCTAAGGCCGATCGTCGTCCTCAACAAGATCGACCGTCCGCACGCCGACCCCGACCGCGCCCTGAACTTGACGTTCGACCTCTTCGTCGAGCTCGGCGCCAACGACGAACAACTGGATTTCCCGATCTGCTACGCCTCCGGTCTGGGAGGATTCGCCGCCATGAGCCTCACTGATCCACGCGTTGATATGCGTCCCCTCTTCGAGCTCATCATTAAATCGGTTCCCCATCCTCCCGGGAATCTCGAACTCCCCTTCCTGATGCAAGCTGCTACTTTGAGCTATGATGACTTCGTCGGACGCCAGGCCTGCGGACGAATCCTCGAAGGAGTCATCCACAAAGGAGACACCGTCACTAAAATCGACAAAAACGGCCACCCCACCCAACATAAGGTCGTAAGAATCGAGGGCTACCTGGGGCTTAAAAAAGTGGAAATGGAGGAGGCTGGCGTCGGCGATATCGTCAGCATCTCGGGCATCCCTGAAATCACGATCGGAGACACGCTTTGCGACCCCAAGCACGTTGTCCAACTCCCCCCTATTGAAATCGCTGAGCCCACCCTTTCCGTCGAAATGATGGTCAATAACGGCCCCTTTGTCGGAAAAGACGGCAAGCATGTGACAATGAATAAGTTACGCGACCGCCTCATTCAAGAGAGAAAGGCAAACATTTCTTTAAAGATCGAGGAAAACTTCCGAGACGACGCTGCACGGGTCTGCGGCCGCGGAGAGCTGCACCTTGCTGTCCTTATTGAAGCGATGCGCCGCGAGAACTATGAGTTCACCATCTCCAAACCTCAGGTGATCATGAAGCAAGTCGAAGGTGTTCTTCATGAACCTTTCGAGACTACTCATATCGAAGTGCCTCAAGAATACTCAGGCACGGTCATCGAAGAACTCTCCCGCCGCAAAGGAGAAATGCGCGCTCTAAATACAAATGAGCACAACATCACGACCATCGAATTCTACGTCCCTACTCGCGGACTTATGGGATACAGGAACAGCTTTTTGACCATCACGCGCGGACTTGGCATCCTCACTTCCGTCTTCGACAGTTATGGGCCTCATAAAGGAGAAATCCCCGGACGACCCAACGGAGTATTGATCTCCAATGGACCCGGCAAAGTCACAGGCTACGCTTGTTTTGGCATTCAAGACCGCGGCAGCCTATTTGTCGGCCCCGGCGAAGAAGTGTATGAAGGAATGATCGTCGGCGAAAACTCACGCGACAATGACTTGATGGTCAATGTCGTTAAGGGCAAACAGCTCACCAACGTCCGCGCATCGGGCAGCGATGAGAATATCATCCTCACTCCTCCTCGTACGTTTACCCTTGAACAGGCGATCGACTTCATTCAAGACGACGAACTCGTCGAAGTCACGCCCAATTTCATCCGCTTGCGCAAACGTCTTCTCAATGAGAACGACCGCAAACGCAAAGGCGGCTAGATAGTACACAGGGTCCTCTCTTTTGAGGACCCCGCCTCTCCCTAATGCTCCTATCCAACAGTGCTCCAGCCTTTTTACCCATGCAGCGCATCAATAATTAAAAAAAAATTTATCAACACCCAGCAAAAATTGATTTCATCCAGAGTGCTCTAGCGGGCTTCAAAGGTGAAACGCAAAGAATTTTTTTTACACTTTGCGCCTTAGCGTCTTTGCGTTTCACCTGGCATCAATCAATGCAAGACACTAATAAACAATTGCTTACAAAATAAATTAAATCACATTAGTAATAAATTAATTAACAAGTTAATTACGAACAAAACGATTGATAATTATTACTTTAGTTGTTATAATTAATTTAAACCAAAACAAAATAAAGGATAAAAAAATGTTTTCCACAGATGTATCTAATAACTTTTCTTTTTTAAATAAATCTTCAAGCGAAATCGCCCGGGAATTTGAACAAATCCCCAATGCAACTATCTATGGTGAGAAGCCAGATCCCATACTTTTTGCAACAGCCCTTATCCCCGCAAACAACCTGAGCAAAAACCGTTATAGGGACATCTTGCCCAACGAACCGACACGAGTTAAATTAGAGGGTAAGCTCAACGATTACATCAATGCCAACTATTGCCTAAGAGGACGTGTCATCCTTGCCCAAGGACCTTTAAAGGATATGGAACGCTACTATCCCAACCACCACTTTGATTTTTTCCACATGCTTTGGACAAACAAATGCAGCGCGATAGCGATGGTCACCGACTACGTCGAAAAGGGAGCAGTCAAATGCAGTCGCTATTTACCCGAAGATGATTACACTCCAAAACGTCTGCAGGACTACACTGTTAGCACCCTCACCGACGATCCAACCGATGGCATCCCTTTCGACCTTTCATCAGAGGTCATCGCTTTGAATGAGGTAGGGATTAGGACGACCACAGTGTACCTTGAAAAAGAAGATCAAGGATTAAGAGCCCTCACTCACTATCATTACCCGGTATGGGGAGATGATAAAGGGACCGATGGGAAAGTTGTCGCTGCTCTAGCGCGGACCCTGTTGAAGGAGAGTACACCCGTCATCCATTGCAGTGCTGGTGTGGGACGATCGGGAACGGTGGCAGCCGTCATGGATGCTTATCTTAGAATCCAATCCGGTCAGTTTTCAGATTCATTAATCTTTGATGTTGTTTCAGACTTGCGTAATGAAAGACGCGGGTGCGTTCAAAGCGCAGAGCAATATCAAACGATTTATGATGCAGTCAATGTGCTTCTGCAAGAGGACATGTTAACTCAGCAAGCTTAAGTTCAATTATGCCGAAAATGATACATAAAGTTGGCCTGGGGCTGCGTCAAAGCCCCAGGCCAACTTTTGTATCACTTTCGGTATAAACCCAGGCTTTTTCAGGCCTGGGCAGCCAATTTAAAAGTTAATTGAATATTAACACTTGGAACAGCACAATCTCTTGAAAATATTTTCAGGAGCATAAAATGTCTGTCCAGCAAGTGCTGCCAGCCTGTTTTTCATTTTTAAATAGGTCCGTCGAAGAGATCGCAGAAGAATTCCATCATCTGCCCAATGAGCAATTCGACAATAATTTAGAGGTGGCATCTGATCCAAGGTTTTCTGACGGCGTTGGCGCTAAAGTCATTAAAAGAAACCGCTACCACAACATTGTCGCCAATAATGCAACGCGCGTCAAATTGCCTCTAAGAAATAACGATTACATCAATGCCAATCACTGCCTCGAGGGACGTGTCATCATTTCACAGGGACCTCTTCGCGATGGAGATCAACGCTATTCCAGACACCACTTTGATTTTTATGATATGCTTTGGACAAACGATTGCAGCGCCATTGTCATGGTCACCGATTACGTTGAAAAAGACACACGCAAGTGCAGTCATTACCTCCCAGATGACACTGTAGCAAAAACCTTGGGGGGATACACAGTCGTCGCACTCTCTGATGAATGCGTCCAAGAAAGCGCTCTGCAAGAGATGGGCATTAAAATCACAAAAGTAGCGATCGTAAGAGGGTTGGAAACAAAATGGATCACTCACTATCACTACCCCCATTGGCTAGACAATGAAGGCACCACAGCAAAAGTGGTCGCTGTTCTAGCTAGGATATTACTGAAAGAAAATAATCCACTCATCCATTGCAGTGCCGGCATCGGGCGTTCGGGAACAGTCGCTGCCGTCAGGGATGCCTATGAAATAATCAAAACGGGACAATTTTCAGAATCTTTAATTCCCGATGTCGTCAAATCCTTGCGTTTGGAGAGGCATGGATGCGTTCAAACCTCTGTTCAATACCTCACTATTTATGAGGCAGTCAAAGAACTCATCGAACAAGATTTGTCTGACGGGAGCCTTAAAATCTCAGAGATCACTGTCAACTGCAACGTTCCCTACCCACACACACTAAGCATCCGCGGAGATAACGCCGGCCTTAATTGGGATCAAGGAAAGCCCCTAGTGAAACGCGCTGATGGAACATACGTTTATCACATGGTTGGCTTTCCTGAGAATATGGAATACAAGATCCTGCTCGACGACATCGAATGGGAAAGGGGCGGAAATCACACGTTGACCGAACAATCACAGGTGATCATCCCTAATCTTGCGATTCCCAATGTCTATGTCGCTGTCGACGTTAAACCTGAAGGCCAAACACTTTTTATTCGTGGCGCAGCTCCCGGATTGAGTTGGAGAAAAGGGCTGGAACTCAAGCCTCTCAACGGCACAAATATCTTCGAATCCCTCGCGGATCTGGACGCCTTCGAATTCAAAATCCTCCTCAATGATGTGCAATGGGAGTTGGGTCCCTATCATAAAGCCGAAAATGGCGAGACTGTGGTCGTCTCTCCGAAATTTGAACTGTGAATTTTTACTTTGCAACATCACAGCTGACCTGCTAAGCTTCCACAAAATTGGTTTCTAGCAATTAGTGCAACATCGATGAACGAAGAACTCCAAGGCCCTTCACGAGAGCAGATCTGGAAGATGTTCGACCAGATATCGCCTACGTATGATCGCGCCAACCGCGTTATGACATTTGGGCTCGATCAGATCTGGCGAAAACGGCTTTGCGCGTTTCTCCCTTGCAAGAAAGAGATGCGCATTTTGGACTGCGCGACAGGAACCGGCGACCAGGTCATCGCCCTCATGGAAAAAAGACCTGATATTGCAGAGATTATCGGTATCGATCTGGCTGAGGCGATGGTCGACATCGGCAAACAAAAGATCGCTAGGAAGCCTTACGCAAACAAAGTCGCTCTACAAGTTGCAAGCGCCCTTGAAATCCCCTATCCCGACAACCATTTTGATTGCGTGACGATTTCTTTTGGAATCCGCAATGTCACTGACATCATGGCTGCATTTCAAGAGTTCCGCCGCGTCTTGAAGCCCGGCGGCAGGGTCTTGATCCTAGAAGGGACGATCCCCAGAAAAAAATGGCTAAGATCTATCCACTTGTTCTATCTGCGCCACATGCTCCCGCGGATAGGCGGCCTGATCTCCAAAAATTTAAATGCCTACCGCTACCTCAACGAAACCATTGAAACATTTCCGCAAGGAGAGCGTTTCAACGGTAAAATGCGGGCGGCGGGATTTGTCAATGTCCATTCCAATCTGATCTTGGGCGGGGTCACTACTGTCTATCAAGGAGACAAGGATGTCCCCGTTCATCATTAACGGGCGGTCCTATCTCCTTGATCGCCTGTACCAGGAACTCCCGGCCGTCGATTTGATCTCTTGGCTCGAATCACAGCCCCTTTACCCCAAAGTATTTTGGAAAGAACGAGACTCTCAAATCACTAGAGCAGCTGTAGGAAACCTCCTCTTATTTCCCGAAGTCCCCCATTTCTCCGCGCATAACTCTTTTGACGTCCGGCTTTATGGAGGAATCCGGTTTAACGACAACCGCCAAAATGACACGGCCTGGCGAGGCTTTCCAAAGACGTGCTTTTGGCTCCCGCACATGGAAGTCACTCAAGAAAACGACCAAACACAAGCTCTCGTTTACTCACTCAACGGTCCTCCTTCTCCTGGATCGCTTCAGCTGCCCAAAGAAAGCAGAAAACTGCCTCCGCCCACCTATTCCCTGATCGAGCGTCAAGAAACACCTTCGTTTGAGGATTGGCAGAGGAACGTGGAAACGGTTTTAGAATCGATCTCCGCCGGCAGAATCGATAAGCTCGTCCTCGCACGCAAAACGACTCTGGAATTTGCAAATCCCTTATCCCCCTGGCCAATTCTTGCCCATCTAATGGAAAAGGCCAAGCACGCAACGCTCTTCGCCTTTCAGCTTTCACCGAGCCTTTGCTTTTTAGGAGCGACTCCGGAAAAACTCTTTGAGCGCGAAGGGCATCTCTTTAATACAGATGCCAATGCCGCCACCCGTCCTCGAGGTCGAACCGCTGAAGAAGATCTGAAATTTGAAAAAGAGCTCGTCGCAAGTGCCAAAGAACAGAGGGAGTTCAAGATCGTTAGAGACTTTCTCGATTCGGCACTCGCCCCCTTGTCAAGCGAGATGCAGTGGGAGGGCGAAGATCGCGTTTTAAAAGCCTCGCATGTGCAGCACCTGTACAATCGCCTAAACGCCAAACTGAAAAACGCCATTTCAGACCTTGACCTCATCCGCGCCCTGCACCCCACGCCGGCATTAGGAGGCTATCCGAGTGCACAAGCATTGAAATTCCTCGAAGAGATCGAGCCATTCGACCGTGGTTGGTATGGCGCCCCCGTCGGAATGATTGGACAAAACGGGGCAAGCCTCTATGTCGCCATCCGCTCAGCGCTGATCAGAGAGCGCACGATGCATCTCTTCGCAGGCACAGGCCTTGTCCAGGGCAGCGTCGCCGAGCGGGAGTGGGAAGAGCTGGAGCAAAAAATCCGCCCTTTCGCGGAACTCTTTTTTTAAGCAAAATAGATGAAAAATGAGGAAATGTGCATGGACATCGGCACACAGAATGAAGCATGGGCGAATAAACTCATCGATGCATTGATCGGACAAGGGATCGACTACTTTTGCTGCGCCCCTGGATCCCGCTCTGCGCCCCTGGCGCTTGCCGTCGCAGAGCATCCCAAAGCCAGGTCGACAGTGCATTTCGACGAACGGGGCGTCTGCTTCCACGCTGTCGGTTATGCCAAAGCTACCTTTAAGCCCGCAGTCGTCGTTACCAGCTCGGGAACTGCCGTCGGCAATCTATTGCCCGGCATCATGGAAGCGTATAACGAAAGAGTTCCCCTCATCCTTCTCACTGCGGATCGACCGCCCGAACTGCGCGATTGCGGCGCAAACCAGACCTGCGATCAGACAAAGCTGTTTACAAACCATGTCCGTTGGCAAGTCGATCTCCCCTGCCCTGATGATCGCATCCAGGATCGCTATCTCGCCTCGACGATCAGCCACGCGGTTGCCATTGCGCGCTCTTCGCCTTCAGGACCCGTCCACATCAACTGCATGTTCCGCGAGCCGCTCATTTCCCAGCAGGTTGAGAGGAGATCCTTGGAGAAGCACATAAGCTTTGAATATCCGCGGCTGCATCCATCCGAAGAGTCGATCGCCTACTGGGCGAAAATCCTTTCTGCAAAAAGGCGGGGCGTGATTATCGCTGCATCAAACGCTTTCGATCAATCGGAGGCGATCTTTGCTCTAGCCGATCAACTCAAATGGCCGATCTTTGCAGATATTCTCGCAGCACCCCGAACGTTTGAAAAGCATCCTTCCCTGATCACCCATTTCGATCCGATCCTCAAGTGGAATGACTCGATCTGCGCTGACGCTGTCATCCAGTTCGGCGACAGGTTTGTTCTCCAAAATTTTGGGCCAATGGCTGGAAAAACAGACGCTTGAATTCTATCTGCACATCTCAGACCATCCCATGCGGCAAGATCCATTGCACCTTGTCACCCACCGCGTCCACGCCTCTCCCCTCATTTTCACGCAAGAGTTGCTCTTTGCTCTTCCTCCCCAAGAGGACAGCACGTGGCGCGCTCAGTGGAAACAGTGGGATGAAAGCGCGAGAGGAGCGCTTGCGGATTTCTTTTCTGAAAGCACGCGTTTGACAGAGCCGGGCCTGGTTTGGGAAATCGCTTCCTTTCTGTCGGAAGAGTGGGCCGTATTCCTGGCCAACAGCATGCCGATCCGCGACGCCAACCAGTTCTTCCTCCCCGCAGACCGCTGCGGTCCACTTTTTGGCAACCGAGGGGTCTCAGGGATCGACGGCAACATCGCGACTGCAGCAGGGATCGCCCAGGGAGGCGGCTGGCCCGTCCTTGCACTACTTGGCGATTTGGCGTTTCTTCACGATCTCAATTCGCTGAGCTATCTCTCCAAGATCGACCACCCGGTCATCATTTGCGTTGTCAATAACAGCGGGGGCGGCATTTTTTCCTTCCTGCCTGTCTCAAAAAGAAACGAATCCTTTGAAGAGTTTTTCGCGGCCTCGCATGGGATTTCGTTTGCATCTGCGGCTGAGCTATTCTCTCTCCCCTATTTTCATCCCAAGGACCCTGCCGAACTCGGAGAGCTACTCTTCCAGCAGAAAAAGATGCCTCAGTCCTGCATCATCGAGATCACAACCGATCGCGCAGAAAATGTCCGCGTCCATGAGCAAATCAACGAGGCGATTCAAACATGCCTGAATGCAGCAAGTTTATCCGAGGAAATCCCGGCCGTCCACCGTTAATTTTTCTTCACGGCTTTTTAGGCTGCAAAGAAGACTGGGAGGAAATGATTCCTCATTTTGAGGACAATTATCACTGCATCGCCCTCGATCTGCCTGGCCATGGTGGATCGCCTTATTGCGAAGATATTTTGTCAGAACTAAGGACAGAAATTCATCGTCGTTGTTCAGAAAAGCCCATTCTCGTCGGCTACTCGATGGGTGGAAGGATCGCCCTGCAACTGCGCCAGTGCGCAGAGAAACTCATTATCCTCTCCGGGCATACAGGTCTCAAAACGCAAAAGGAAAAAGAGGAGAGGCTTAAGAGCGATGCGATATGGAGTGAAAAGCTCCTAAAACTTCCTTTCGAAGAGTTCATGGCGCAGTGGTATGCGCAACCTGTCTTTAAAAAACTGATGATGCAGTCGCTGATCAAACGGCGCATGCAACAAAGCCCGCAAGACCTATCCCGCGTGCTGCTTCAAATGAGCTTAAGTGCCCAGCCGCACATCGACGATTTTCCGTGCCCGACACTTTTCTTATATGGAGAATATGATTTGAAATATCGCGATCTATATAGTAATCTTTCGGAAACTGTTTCGGTGCGGCGGGTCGACAAATGCAGCCATGCAGTCCACATCGACAATGCGGGACTTTGCGCAAAACAAATCCTCAACTGGTTAGGAGATTGATTCATGCAGACAATGGAAGAAAAAACAATGGTATCCTGGCAAGAATGCGGCACTTATGAAGACATCAAATTCCATAAATGGAACGGGATTGCGAAAATTACCATTAACCGACCCGAGGTGCGCAACGCTTTCCGCCCGCTGACCGTCAGCGAAATGATGCATGCACTTGAGTGCGCGCGCAATGATCCAAAGATTGGCGTGATTATCTTGACAGGCGAAGGAAAGGCTGCTTTCTGCTCCGGCGGGGATCAAAGGATCCGCGGCCATGCCGGTTATTCCGATGAGGAGGGAGTCCACCGTCTCAACGTTCTCGACTTCCAAAAACAGATTCGCGGCTGTCCCAAGCCCGTCATCGCCATGGTCGCTGGCTATGCTATTGGCGGCGGGCACGTCCTGCATGTCGTCTGCGATCTGACGATCGCCGCCGACAATGCCATTTTCGGCCAGACCGGCCCTAAAGTCGGCTCTTTCGACGGAGGATTCGGATCCAGCTATTTGTCGCGCATCGTCGGACAGAAAAAAGCTCGCGAGATCTGGTACCTTTGCCGCAAGTACAACGCTCAAGAAGCCTTGGAAATGGGACTTGTCAATTGCGTTGTCCCCTATGAAAAACTCGAAGAGACCACGATTGAGTGGTGTCAGGAGATCCTCCAGCACTCTCCTCTTGCCATCCGCTGCCTCAAATCCGCTTTCAACGCCGATTGCGATGGCCAAACAGGGATTCAAGAACTCGCCGGCAACGCCACACTTCTCTATTACATGTCGGAAGAAGCCCAGGAAGGACACAAGGCCTACCTTGAAAAGCGGCGCCCCGACTTCACCAAATTCCCCAAACGCCCTTAAAAACAGGCAAAAAATGAACCGTGCGCAAGTTTGGATCCACGCTGCCCGTCCCAAAACCCTTGTCGCCGGCATCAGCCCTGCGCTGATCGGCACAACGCTTGCCATCAGCCAAGGGCTGTTCGACCTGACCATATTCCTATTTACTCTTTTTACCGGCCTCTGCATCCAGATCGGTACAAACCTCACCAACGATTACTTCGATTTTGTGAAAGGAGCCGATACAAGCGAAAGAAAAGGATTCATGCGCGTCACTCAGGCGGGTCTCGTCACTCCTGCAACGATGAAGCGGGCCATCATAGCCACTTTTGCCCTCGCATTTTTATGCGGATGCTACCTCATTTACCAGGGAGGAGCGATGATCGCCGTCATGCTCGCCCTCTACATCCTCCTCAGCATCCTGTACACAGCCGGCCCTTTCCCATTAGCCTACATGGGACTGGGAGAGCTGTTCGTGCTCTTTCTCTACGGCCCTGCTGCCGTGCTCATCACCTATTATCTTCAGACGGGAACGCTGTCCAAGGAAGCCTTTCTCGCCGGATTGTCTCCCGGAGCATTGTCCATGGCCATTATCATCGTCAATAACGTCCGCGACATTGAAGAGGACCGCACTGCGAATAAAAAAACGCTGCCGGTGCGCTTCGGCAGGACATTTGGCAAATGCCATTTCGTCTTTTCAATCCTCCTTGCACTTGTTCCCATTTTGTTCTTTTACCCTTCCCATCCCTTTTCCGTGCTGACCCTGCTCATCCTTCTTCCCGCCATCCCGCTCATCCGGGGCATGGTCCGCAACCAAGATGCAAGACTCCTCAATCAACTCCTCGGCAAAACAGGTCAACTCCTATGGCTGTTCACCCTACTCTTCTGCATAGGCTGGATGCTGTGAGTCCCGTGCAATGGCGGATTTATTCTTTCGAGCTTCCCTACTTGTCAGGCGGTGTCCGCAAAGGACTTCTCGTCCATATTAAAAATGAGCAGCAGGAGAGATGGGCCGAGATCGCTCCCCTGCCGGGAAGAAGCAGTGAATCGCAAGACCTAGCCTTGCAGCAATTGATCGACTGTTTTTCAGGAAAAGCAGTCCAAGACTTATGTCGCTCCGTTCAAATCGGCTTGGAAAATCTCTTCTCTTCCCCTCTCGAAAGCACGACGGCTCGCCTTTACGCTCTACTCAGCGGCACTCCCGATGAAGTCCTGCAACAAGCGGAGATCGCCTCGGCTCAAGGTTATTGCACTGTCAAAGTCAAAGTGTCCTCCTTTTCGATCGCCGCCGCGCAAAAAATTTTGGGCTCCCTTCAAAAGCGCTTCCGCCTCCGCGTCGACTGCAACAGCGCATTTTCATTCGATGAAGCAATTTCCCTTTTTTCCCCATTTGATCCCGCTGTCTTCGATTACATTGAGGATCCCACCTACGCATTCAAGCGCCTCCCTGAATTCACCCACCCCTTTGCCCTGGACGAAACAGTGTCGCAATACCGGTCCATTTCTTGGGAAAACTCAAATCTCTATGGATTTATCCTCAAGCCGACCATTCTCGGAGGCGTCAAAGGATGCGCGCCCCTCATTGATTTCGCAAAAAAGCACCAACTCAAGGTTGTCTTCAGCCCCGCATTTGAAAGCGGAGTCGGCCTGCTGCAAATCCTCTCCACTGCCAAGCATTTTGGCCTTCTTGAAGATCTCATCGGACTCGACACCTATCGGTACCTCAAGTACGATCTGCTCATGCCCTCTATCAATTTCAGCACATCGAAACTCACAGTGAACGCACTCCCTCAAGTCAATCTCCAACTCCTCACAGAGATCGCCCATGGAAGAAATCATCTGCCCTATTTATGAAAATGCCCGAAGCGCGCCTCATCTTCCCGCTTTCATTTCAGAAGAGCGCGTTTGGTCCTATGTCGAACTCGACAACGCCATCCATTCCCTCTGCAATTTCTTGAAGGAATCCGGCATTAGAGAGCATCAGCGCATCGCCTTCATTGCCCGCAATCATCCCTCGACGATCGTACTGCTTTTCGCTCTTTTCCGCTTGCGCGCCATCGCATGCCCGCTCAGCTTCCGCACCCCGCAAGAGCAAATTTCCAAACAGCTCGATCTTCTCAAAGTCTCTCACATTCTGGAGCCGCACACTCTTCCTTTAAATATCGGAAGGTGTGACCCCCTTCATTCGACCATTCACTTGAACTCGCCTGCAACTTTCCTCTTCACATCGGGCTCTAGCGGCACGCCTAAAATCGCCTGCCACAGTTTTGCAAGCCATTACTACAACGCTCTGGGTTCCCTCGCGCCCTTGCAACTGGATGCCTCCTCCCGCTGGCTCCTCTCACTCCCTCTTTTTCACGTCAGCGGGATCGGTATCCTCTTCCGCTGCTTTCAAAAAGGGGCTTCCGTCGTGTTATCTGATAGTCCTCTTATTGAAGCAATCACTCGCCATCAAATCTCCCACCTCTCGCTCGTCCCAACACAACTCTATCGATTGCTCGCCGAAACCCACGCGAAAATACCTCCTTCCCTGAAATGCATTGTTCTTGGAGGAGCGCCCCTGCCACCTGCGCTATTGCAGCAATCGCAGCATCTGCCCGTTTACACGACGTATGGAATGACAGAAATGGGATCGATGATCACGCTGTCTGAAGGAAAACCCGATGAGCATTCGGGAAAACTATTGCCCTTTCGAGAAATGAAAATCGAAGAAGACAATGAGATCTGGGTGCGTGGAAAAACATTGTTCGATGGATATTGGGACCCATCGACGGAAACCATTACAAAAACTGAAGCCAAGCAGTGGTTTCCCACAAGCGACATCGGAAGACTGACGGCAGAGGGAAACCTCGAAGTGATCGGGCGCAAAGACCGCCTTTTCATCTCCGGCGGAGAAAACATTCAGCCCGAAGAGATTGAGAAAGCGCTCTGCGCAATTTCCGGAATACGGCAAGCCTCGGTATTGCCTATCGCAGATCCTGAATTTGGACATCGCCCCGTCGCCTTCATCGATGACGAAACAAGCTCCCATACCTTAGAGAGTGTCCGCGAAGGCTTGCGCAATGCTCTTCCCTCCTTCAAGCATCCCGTCCGCATCTTCCCCTATCCTCAAGACACCGGCCTAAAACCTAGCCTCTCAGCTCTGAGACAATGCTTAGCTCAGATTCAAGGATCGCTCTCAAAAAATCAGGGATAGGCACCGAGGCTCTCGTCTCTTTGTCGACAACGACATGAACGATTTCCGCCCGGCCGACCTCGATCTTCCTCTCGGGGGAGCGAAAATGGTACTGCAGCGTCATCGATGAGGAACCAATCTTGGCCACCTTTAACGAGACCTCCAGCGCATCGCCGACCCGCATTGGAGCCAGATAATCCGCCTCCGCATGGACAACGGGAAGCAAATAGGCGGACGCCATCAATTCCCTCCAGCCAAACCCCCGTTCTTTTAAAAATTCCTCAAAAGTCTCTAAAGCAAATTTGAACTGCTCGGAAAAATAAAGGACCCCGGTCGCATCCGTATCCTTCAGCCGAACTTGAGTAAGATAAGTAAACATATTTTACCTCATAGTAAAAGTTTTTCAGATATTTTGACTAAAAAGTTCCTTTTAACCAAGAAAAGAGTGCGTTCCTTTGCGCTCTTTTAGGCATTACGTATCCGACTGGTGGGAAGATTCTTATAAATTTTATGTTAAAGAAAATATTTATTAAAACACTCACTGTTAACGATAAAAGATTTTTCCAGAGGGTGGAAATCCCCCCGAAATCAGCTTCAAAAAAGGTTGCTGGATTGTCCAAAAAAATGGGCTCTTCTATAATCCGCCTCTTTTACAAATGACAGAATTGTGCTTAAGCCACCTCCTCAATGGGTAAACAGCAGTACCTTAACTGCCTAGCCCCAAAAGAGGGTAGTGCCTAAAAAAAACGAGTAGTCCATGGATCAAAACACCTTGAACCACATCCCGTTCAGCGACGTCTTGTCCGTTCGAGCTGAAGCACTGCCCGCTTCTTCCGAGGACCAGATGCGTTTAACGCATTGCGACATCGCGGACTCCTTGTTAGCCCAAGGAGAAACTGCTTTGTTAAAAGGCGACCTGTCAAAGGGTCTTGAATGTTTTGACTCTGCCCTCAAACTGGATTCCTCAAATCCAAAAATTTACTACGCACAAGGCCTTTCCCTTTTCGAGTTCGGCAATGAGGAAGGACGTGAAAAAGCGCTCTTGCTCGCAAGCAAAAAGTTCAAAGCGGCAACCCAGCTCGATCGCAACTACTTCGAAGCCTGGCAGGCCTGGGGAAGCCTCCTATGCACCCTGGGACTGAACTCGGAAGAGCACCACTACTTTAAAGAAGCCAAGGAAAAATTGAACAAAGCCGTCACCCTTTCAGAGGGACGCGGGCGCGATGCCCTGTCGGAACTCTATTGGGACCTCGGCATCGTGTTTACCCATCTCGCAGAGCATTCCGGAGAGGCCCTCGACTGGCACCAGGCCATTGAAGCCTTCCAATTGGCCCAATCCTTTGAAGACAAACTCCCTTCCGATTTCTGGACTGATTTTGGCCATGCCTGCCTCAAGTTCGCTGCCCAGATCAACGATATGCGTTTTTACATTAAAGCGATTCAATGCCTGAAAACCGCTGTCTCTATAGACTCGGGAGCCTTTGAAAGCTGGTGCCTGCTCGCAAACGCACTTGAAAAGCTCTATCTCCACACACACGATGAAGATCATTTCTCACAGGCAAACGACTGCTTTTCCTCTGCCGCGCAAGTCTTACCTCAAAACAGTGAAATATGGCTGGACTGGGCTAAATTTCTCTGCAATTCTGCAAAGCGCACTGCGGATGTCAAACGCTTGCGCATGTGCATTGAAAAATGCCACCGCGCTTTTGCACTGGATTCGCAAGATCCGATGATCCAGGCGATCTGGGGAGAAGCCTTGTCCCTGCTCGGGAACTACACAGACCGCCTCGATTTAATCTACGATGCCCAGAACAAAATCTCTCAAGCCATCGAAACCGAAGGAGAGGATCCCGATATCTGGTATAGCTACGGCATTTGCATGCAAGCGTTCGGCCACTATTTCGACGACAGCGATTATTACTACCAGGCCATCGAAAAATTCCAGGCAGGCCTTTCCATCGACCGCACCTGCTATCGCCACTGGCATGCCATCGGCTGGACCTACTCCCTTCTCGGTGAATTGGAAAATGAACCGGAAAACTTGGAGCTGTCTTTGCGCTTTTTCCAAAAAGCCCTCGACCTGCACTCTTCCACGTACTATTTGTTCGACTATGCCGCCGCGCTCTCAAAACTTGGCGAAATGACCCATGAGCAAAATTGGCTCGAAGAGGCATCTACCCAGTTCGAGCGCCTGCTCAGTCTGCAAAAGAATGCCGTCTATCTCCATCCCGATTGGCTGTACCAGTACGCCTGCAATCTAGATGCCCTCGGTGACTTTTATGAAGAAGAATTCCATTACTTACGCGCCATCGAGGTCCTCTCGCACGTCCTGATGATCGATCCCGACTTCCAACTTGTCCATCATAGACTTGGCCTCGCCCTCTCTCACTTAGGGGAGCTCACAGCGGAGTCCGACCATTTCTACCGCGCTGTCCACCACTATCGCTTAAGCATGAAAAATGATGAAGAGAATGACGCCGTTCTTATCGACTGGGCGATGACGCTGATCAACCTCGCCACCCATTCTCACGATTCCTCTGAATCGGACCAATTCTTCCGCGACGCAGAACACAAGATCCAAGTCGCAATGCGCCTGGGCAATCTGCAGACCTATTACCACCTAGCCTGCCTCTATTCCCTTCAAGGGCAATGCGACAAAGGGATGCGCTGCCTTGAAAAAGCCCGCGCCAATGAGGCGCTGCCTCCCCTTGACGAATTGCTCCAGGATGAGTGGCTGGACAATCTCCGTTCCACCGCAGATTTTCAGGGATTCCTAACACAGCTCGACCAACGCAGCAACTTCCAAGAAGAATGCTGAAAAGAGTCAAAAGACTAAACGAGACTGTTATTTTCTTTGAATTCCAAGGTGGTTCTATGCAAATTTTTTCTTATTGAAGCTGGATGCTTGAGTTGTTTTGAAAAAAAAGGTCATGGTTTCGCCATGACCTTTTAAAGACGTGCCTAACATTCGAGCTTTTGGCTCTTTGTTGCGCAGTCGATTCTATTACTTAACAACAAGCTCAATTTCTTTTATGTAAATATCCGCTTTTTTTAAATTGATTGCGGGGTATTTATGATTACCAAAATCAAGATATTCCATTAGATCTTCCATTTTCAGTTTCGTATTTCCCAACACTACTTCTACGAGAATGGCATCAGTCCCTGTTCTCTCCGCACTTCTTAACGCATACTCTGTGGCTTGCATTTTATCCGTAGTCGGCCATAAATAAGCAAACTCCCTCCCTCTCGGAAAAAATTGACGTTTACTTAGTTGCTCCTCTCCGAGTGCTCCCATTGAAGTCCCATGCCAATATTTGGTCCTCTCAAATAATGAGAAAAGAGAAAGAGATCGGGATTGTCGCGAGCAAACAAGGAATAAGGGTCTGGCTATGTGTGATGTTCTTACAATGTTATGCTGAATATTATTCATAATTTTCACCTTTTTATTATTTAACTTTGTTCCGTATTATTAATTATATCAAATAATCAAATATTAACACACAAATTAAATAAATAAATATCATATCGCAATGCAACATACTGATTATATGAGTGTTATGAAACATACTTCAATGAGATGTTTAGAATTGCTTAAATTAAGAATGTCTCTTTAAATCTTCTGATAGTTGCATAATAGCTGAGTTTAAAAAGAACAGGATACAAATCACTAACAATCAGCTATTTACGATGCAATTGTAAATATTATCAGCAACTTACAGCTAGTTGCAATTAATAAAAACGAAGAGCATAAATTAGCACTAAATTAAAGGTTTACTTAAAATAAATATTTAAATATAATTAAGTTTACAAGACAATGATTTCGTCTGTTTTATTTAGAATAATTAGCAAACTAAAACACATTGATCAATATAACTTTAATTATTTCAACAAAAACAACATAAAAAAAGAGGGAATAACATGGCAGGACCAGTTTTAGGAATAACCGGCAAAAGCATCAATAACTTTCTTACAGCAGCATTGCATGATGTCGCATCATGCTCTCGACTCCCTCGAATCTAATGATTTCAGGGCATTTTTCATAGATAATCTAGGATGAGCTACTGGACAAGACTTCTAAAATCGGCAAGTAAATGACGGGGATACAGAATCAATACATGGCTAACTGATCGAGCCTAATACAAATGAGTTTATGGGCAAATTGTTGAGTACGCAAGTTCAGACACCCAAAGTAGTTCAAAGGACCGTTGAAAAAACTGGTACCGTCACAACACGTAACGGATTAACAACGCCCCCTCGGCTAAAACCAACAACAGCTACAATTGCTCCAAAAACCTCAGCTGCAAGAGTAATAAGATATGTTGCCAATCAAAAACGTATCGACGAAATTCAAAAAGGAGTTCCTCAAAAAGAAATCGATGCGCTGAGATCGTCTCATCAGGATGTCTACATTGATCCTTTTAACAAAAAACAATATCACATCGCTTTAAAATTAGTTGAAAATGGTGGTATTCCTTCATATAAGAGGATCATAGTAGCAGATATCATTGAAGAAACAAAAAAGCAACTCGAGACAAGTGAAAAAACCAAGCCAAGTTCAAATACAAAGAACCCATCATCTAACAACACAAAACCTTCAACACTTATACGCCCCATAACAGGCTCAACAGCCCAATTTGATGGGGAGTTACAAAAAAGAATGTTAGCTAGACGCGATCTGAACAAATAAAAGTTTTGGTAGGGGAATTACTCCCTTAGTGAAAATAAATTCATTTTAACTTTAAAGTCTGTGTCTGCAGGCAACTGTCCTGCAGACACCTTTTGGTGAGCCTAGCTCTCCACTTTATCATAATAATTCATAATACCCATTCCCTCAAATCATCTCAGATGGCCGCACAAGCGCCAGCATTCATTGTTCAAAGACGCTCGTCCCGCAGACCCTTCTCATATTTTCTTCGCCGTTTTTGGCATTAATTGACTGATTCTGATAGACTTCATCCTCACTCAAATATGAGGCCGTCGCGAAGCCATTGTGGGGTTGCGATGGCTTCTCTTTACCTCGAAGGTTACTTCAAATGGACAGACGCTCCCTCATTTTTGTCATTGGACTCACCATTGCGCTCTTCTTTATCAACCAGTGGTTCTTTAAAAGCCCTCCTCCGCAGCCGTCTGAGCCTCCAAAAAAGCAGGTAAGCCAGGTCGAAGAAAACCTCGCAATTCCTAGGGAAAACGTTGCGGCGCCTGCGATCCCCCCGTCTAAAAATGAAGAATTTTTTGTCCTTCAGAATGATTATCAACAAGTCGTCTTTTCCAATATCGGCGGTGCGATCGCAGAGATCAACCTCCCCTTTCAAAGCAAGGAAAACACAAAGAGCTTTGTCCGCCCTATACGCACGGACCGGGTTTTTGCCGAAGATTACAGCTTTGACGATAACTACCCTTCATTTCCCTATTATGTCAATGAGGGCAGCGGCGTTAAAAAGATCGATGAAAGGGTCTTAGGCGGATATTACCCTCTATTGCGAAGGGCCGTTTTCAGCCCCAAAGATCGCGCTCCGGTCCGTTCTCCGACAAAATACTACGCGCTCAAACTCAACTCGGAAGGACAGGATTTTCAAAACAAAATCTTCACTTTGAAACGTCTGGAAAAAAACCTCATCGAGTTTGAGTACTCCGATTCAGATCGCAAAATCAATAAAATCTTCGCTTTCCCCTCTAATGCCGATGAAGCTCCCTATCTTCTCGATGTCATGGTCAAAATCGACGGCGATGCCAGAGGCTTCTGGTTAAGCAGCGGCATCCCTGAGGTCGAGCTGATCTCCGACAATCCGGCGCCTGCCCTGACCTATCGGATGACAAAAAGCAATCAGAAAGGGGTTGTCGAATCGATTTCCCTTCCTAAAGAGTGCACGATGTCTTCCAGTGTTTACCCCGACTGGGTCTGCTCTGCAAACGGCTTTTTTGGCCTTATCGTCGATCCTTTGACAGACATCCCTGCGGGCTACCGCGCGTGCAAAGTCTCCGGAGTGGAAGATCCGACGCGTTTATCTATCCTCGACCCTGAATACCACCCTTACCCTGCAGAGAAATACCCCGGGTACGAGTTCCAGCTCCCCATGCGCGCCCAGACAACCCATCTGCGCTACTATGCCGGCCCTTTGCAAGGGGATATCCTTAAACGCATCGATGCGACTTTTTCCGACCCTGCGACGGGATATAACCCCGATTACATTGCTGCTTTGAGCTTTCACGGATGGTTTACGTTCATTTCCGAGCCCTTTGCCAAATTCCTGTTTATCCTGATGAGTCTTTTTTATCAGGTGACCTCTTCCTGGGGCGTTTCCATCATCCTGCTGACCATTGCGCTGCGCATCATGCTCTATCCGTTAAATGCGTGGTCGATCAAGTCGACGATCAAAATGCAGCAGATTGCTCCTAAAGTTTCTGTGATCCAGGAGAAATACAAGAAAGAGCCTAAGCGCGCCCAGCAAGAGATCATGAACCTCTACCGCGAAAAAGGGGTCAACCCGCTCTCCGGCTGCTTCCCGCTATTGATCCAGCTGCCGTTTTTGATCGGAATGTTCGACCTGCTCAAATCGACCTTTGAGCTGCGCGGAGCCAGCTTCGTCCCCGGATGGATCGACAACCTGGCAGCCCCTGATGTGCTCTTCAGCTGGAACTATCCGATTATCTTCTTCGGCACCGATTTCCACCTTTTGCCGTTCCTCTTAGGCGGTGTCATGTGGGCACAGCAACGCTTCAGCGCATCGGCCCCCAAAGACAAGAGCTTGATGACAGACCAGCAAAAACAACAAAAGATGATGGGCAATGTGATGACTATCGTCTTTACAGTGATGTTCTACCACTTCCCCTCCGGTCTTAACATCTATTGGCTCTCTTCGATGGCACTTGGCATCTTGCAACAATGGATGATGACGCGTAAGATGGGAAAAAATAACGCGCGCGCTCCAGGTATCAGGGGCCAATCCTGATATCCGGATCCATTTTAAGTTGGGATCCATGCAAGCTTGGGAAGATTTTGTAACAAAACAGGAAGGACTGCTCGGCAAAGATGTTGCCGAGCAGTGGCTGCGCTCTCTCAAGGTCGTTCATTTCGACTCGGGAAATCTCTATCTCGAGGCTAAAGACTCTTTCCAGATCTTGTGGTTCGAAGAGCACATCCGCCCGCTTCTCAAAGCAAAACTTCTCAATAACAATTTCCGTCCCATTAAAGTCCATCTCACTGTGGGAGAGGCCCTCCTTGCCCCTCCTGCTTCCAAATTTTCGAAAAAAGACAAAGGCAAAGCGCACCCGCCGATCCATTTTTTTCAGGATAAGCTGGATCCGGCGATGACGTTGGAGAATTTTATCGCAGGAGATGCCAATAAGGTCGTCTTCAAACTCTTTTGCGAATTGATGGGGTATAGGACAGAAAACGAAATGTTTGAAGAGCCTAGCCTCCGTCTTGCGACGTTTAACCCAATCTATCTATGGGGCGGCTCCGGATCGGGAAAAACCCACCTATTGATGGCGCTGACCCATGCCTTTAAAAAGCGTGGGCTGAATGCCCTTTATGCGCGCGCAGAGACCTTCACCGAGCATGTCGTCGCAGCCATCCGCGGTTCCGAAATGCAGTCTTTTAGAAAGGCTTACCGCCATGTCGATGTCTTGCTCATCGACGATGTGCATGTCTTTGCCCGCAAAGACGCCACTCAGGAGGAATTTTTCCATACGTTCAATACTCTGCATACCTCCGGCCGTCAAATCATCCTCTCCTCGAAATGCGCTCCGGGACTCCTAGACGAGATCGAACCGCGCCTCATCTCCCGTTTTGAATGGGGGATCAATGTCCACTTTGAAAAGCTCGGACCAAAAGACCTCAAACAGGTCTTGCAAAAGCGCTGCGAGGGATTCCACTTTCCCCTTGCAGAGGAAGTAGCGGAGTATTTAGTCGAAACGTTCGCATCAGCCAATTCTTTGCATCGGGCCTTGGAGGCGATGGTGCTGCGATGCCACCTAGAGACGGACGCGCGCCATAAGAGGAATTCCCTCTTAATCAATTTAGATTCCGCCAAGAGGATGCTATCCGATCTTTCCGACCAGGAGCAAAAAAGCGCGCTCACCTCTGAAAAAATCATTGCCGCTGTTTCTGCAAAATATGGAATCCGCAGCGAAGACCTTTTAGGCAAATCGCAAAGCCAGGAGTGCTCATTGCCCCGGCAAATGGCCATGTACCTCTGCCGCCGGGAATTAAAACTTCCATTTCAAGGGATTGGGCAGATCTTTTCTAGGGACCACTCTACGGTCATGACAAGCATCAAGCAAATCGAAAAAAAACTAGAAAGCTCCGACAAGGAGCTTCTCTTTTCTCTTTCAGAAATACGATCCGGTTTTGAATAAATTATCTCATTAAAAAACAGCATGTAATTTACATTTATTGACGTTTTTAGTATCATTTCACGAAATTGAAAATTTCTGAGGAAATGATGGCAACAATCACAACACAAACTTATAACACTCAACCGCTTACATTTAAAGCGGTTTGGACGGATGCAAACAAACATCTGGAAGAGGGCTTTTTTGAAAAAATAGCAAGATGCGCATTTTCAATTTTAAACAATCTCGTCAAAGGAATGGTCCTCCCTGCATCGCGCAAAAGCCAGGAATTCATTGATCAAACCAATCATGATTTTGAATTGGATTGGAAGGAACCAATCGCCCCAAGCGAGAGGCTTTTGGTCAATCAATTCAGACCCAAACCACTAGAAGTGACGACACCGGATGGAGCCATCATCCACGGGACATTTTTTAAAAATGCCGCAGCAACAGAGACGTCCCCTACAGTCATTTTCTTTCAACCCAATGCCATGCTCAGCAAACAAGGCGTTTTCAACTGGGTATTGGAGCAAGCTGCACTGCAAGAAATCCCCTATAACTTCGTCTATTTTGATTATCGGGAATGCGCCGGATCTAAAGACAGGGCCGAACGGGCAAATCAACTCTCTCTCGACGGGGACAGCATCTATCAATTCGTGAAAAATAAACTCCATGTCCCTGCCAGCGACATTCACTTTTACGGATGGTCGCTCGGCGGCGGAGTCGGTGCCAAAGTTAAAGAAATGCACAAGGAATGCGATGGCAGGCACGTGAATGAAAGATCTTTTACATCGATTATTGATACGATCAAAAATATTTGCAGTCGTTTTACCCCTTCTTCAGTTTTAAATCGTGTTATTGCTTATGCAGGCGGTTTTTTCGTTTCACTATTGGGCTGGAACATTGCTTCCGCAAATGCAATTGAAAATCTCAAAGGAAAAACACTGATCGTTCATCATCCCGAAGATGAGCTGATGCAAAAAGAAGCCAGCCTTTATCGCCATTTTTTCCAGCGAACGGGAGCCTCCCCTTCCTCTGAGATTTCACATCTGGATTTAAGCAGAGCCGATGAAACCCCTGATTTTATCCATGGGTCTAATTTAGACTCTTTCGCGGATAGAGAGTTCAATTTCAATCCTAAGGCGGAAATCGCAAAATTCCTATTCGGCTCGAATTTATCCTTGAATCAAAGGATGATCCAGATCTTCAGATCTTCCCCTGAGGACTTCCACAATCGGGTCTATGAAATCGTCGCTAGAAAATACCAGAGAGGAGGGTATTACTGGGGCTCAGGAGCGGACGCCTGCCATAACCGCAATGGACTGTCTCTGACCGAATCTCAACTCGCCAGGGCGATTATTACCGCTAAAATGCAGGCGTGATTGCTCCCCCGCCTAAAGGCGGGGGCTTCTGGCGCGGGATTGCTCCCAGGCCATCCAATCCGAGGGCCAAAATGTTTTGCGCGGCATTGAAATCCCTTGTTACCCTATACCCACATTGCGAACGGCGATAGCATGTTTTACTGAGAGTTTTTCTTTCCCGATATCCGCATCGGTAACAATCTTGTGATGTATAGGCAGGATTCACCAATCCCAACTTCCTACCAGCTTCTGCCGCTTTGTAGGTCAGGAACTGACGAAACTGATTCCAACTTGCGTCTGTAATGCTTTTTGCTAGACAAGACCTTTCAACCATTTTTTTGATATCCAGATCTTCTACACAAATATACTGGTATGATTCAACGATCTTGTTAGATGCTTTATGACAAAAATCCTTTCTCTGGTTGCTGATTCGTTGATGGATCTTGGCAACTACCTTTCCCTGCTTTCGTCTTTCTGGGGTACCTTTCTTAAGTTTTGCGAGTTTTCGCTGCGCTTTTGCTAGAACTTTTTCCCCTTGCTTAAAGAATCGTGGGTTGGAGATTTCCTGTCCATTTGACAAGGTGGCGAAATGTTCAAGACCTACATCAATACCGATGGCTTCTTTTTTAGGAGGCAATGGTTCTACATTGACTTCACAAGAAAGAGAGACCTCCCAATCACCCGATGCATTTCTTCGCAATGAGCAAGTTTTTACTACGCCTTCTATTGGACGATGCATCTTAATACGAAAGTTGCCAAGTTTCGAGAGCTTTAATTCATTGCCAACCAGCGAGAATCCGCTTTGCGGATAGCATAAGCTATTATATCGATGCATCCCTCGAAAGCGTGGAAAACCGGGCTTTTCTCCAGCTTTGCATCTTCGGAAAAATGCCTGAAAGGCCTTATCCAGACGGTCTACAACATTTTGCAACACTTGAGAGTGCACTTGGGCAAGAGATTCTCTTTCTTCCTTTAGAAGTGGAAGAAGCATGCTCTGTTCGTATTTTGATAGAGAAATTCCAAGTTCCTCGTGGGCGAGTTTGCGTTGCTCGAGCAGCAAATTGTAAAGCCAGCGACATTCGTCAAGCTGAGCTTGCAATGCTCTGATCTGCTTCTTTGTCAGACGCAGTCTGTATTGAAATGACTTCCGAACCAACATACCAAAAGTCTATACTTTGGTCTTGAATGGATCAACTGATATAAGAAGCTGCAATATCCTCAAGCTTAGAGGGCACGATTCATCTCGGCCTTAAAGGACCGAGTTTTCTCGCGTCCCAGGGCATAA
>CAWESW010000003.1:0-8527 GCA_963811735.1 uncultured Verrucomicrobiae bacterium
TCAAACTTGGAATTTCGGCTGCGCCAAAGCCCCGGGGATCGACGATCGCAAGTCGGTTCATATTCCTAATATTGACCGACTTGCGATCGTCGAACCGCGGGAGCTTTCGCGCGGCCGAAATTCCAAGTTTGAGCCCGATTGGGGTATAAGTGCTCAGACTCCGCAAGAACTCATGGAGCACACTCTTGCACGTTACGAAACCTATATCAAAGAAGGGACATACGGAGGAGAAGATGTGGTTTGTTGGTACGGTCGGACGCCAGCATCTCGTTTCGAAACATTTCATTTAGCTTTTACTCACTTCATCGCAAATCAGGGAATAGTGATTGTTGAGCTTGGAACCACACGTAGTTTTGTGCATGGCGGATTAGTAGGTTGTAATAGTGACGATCCTATCTACTGGACTCCCGACCAACCTCAGAATTGGGATTGGGGAGCAGGCTGTTTCACCCGGGTAGCAGCTGAGTCTCTTGCCCACGTAAAGCCTCAATTACACACCATTGATATTGCGCAGGCTCACATTGAGCGATGCAAAATAATCACTCAACCGTTTGCAGATTTCATTCACTACCACGTCTGTTCCTCTGTTGACTTTCTTCATTCCTGCGATTTCTCTCAAGGCATCGATTTACTCTACATCGACACAGGAGATATGACGCCAATTGAGCCTACAGCCCTGCTTCAATTGGCAGAAGCAGAAGTGATCTGTAAGCGCAATCTCATGGCCAAAAATGGTCTTATTATCATTGATGATGTGCGCAACCCCACGCCCAAACGCTTTGGAGAAAGTTCTAACCTTGGCAAGGCCAAGTACTCCCTTCCTTACTTCCTGGAGCACGGTTTTGAAATTGTATCGGACGAATACCAGGTGGTTCTTCGTAAAAAACATTTAAATTAATGGAGATTATGTTCAGAACGATTCTTGGTCTGCTTCTTTTCTTGTGCACTTCTATACCGAACGTGTTTCAAAAATTGGTCCTGGGGTGCGTCAAAGCCTAGGAGACTGTTAACGGATTCAGGTTTTAAGGCAGCTTCAAAACTTCAGGTTCCCGGCCAAAGTGATCGCCTGCTCGTCGATCATTCGCGATTCGACCGTGACATCCAAGTCTTTTCCGGGCGTCAAAGTACAGCCTAAGACGAGGCCAATATGATCGCGGTTTGTCATTTTGAAATGGGAACGATGTAAATCGAGATCATGCCGAAGAGAGCAGACTCTTGCATTGACTTCAGAAAATTTGATAGCCGCGTAGGGGATGAACATATCTATTTTATAAGAACCCCCTAATCCCACCTGCCATTCCCGATAGCGCATGACAGCATCCGTCGTGAACGCAGAGCCGTTAAGGGCGTCCCATTTGATATGGGGATTGGCCCACTGAAAGCCCCCTTCAAGGCCAATACAGGCATGTTCCCATTCATAGATGATCACTCTACCGCCTACTCCCCAAGTCACTTTATAGTTCGTTTGGTACTCTCTACGGTAGCGTCCGGGTTTCGGACGATGGGAAAATGTCGCTTCCATGGATCCCACAGACCCATAGGCCTCAATTCTATCGACAAAATTAAACGTGAGGACGCCCTGATTGAGCTGCGCATCGAATTGATCGACCCTAGCATGAGCGCCGGCATAAGACTTCAACCGCCTGTCATAGACAAAATCGACCTGATAGCCGGCTTTGATCCCTATAAAGGCGTCCTCATTGATGAAAAACCCTTTGGCAACAGCATTAGGGGAATCGGGATTTCCAAGATAGAGAGCGTGAAGATTTGTTAAGCTGAAGAGAAAGAGGAGAACAGCGCATTTAATCATCTTTTTTCCAAAAAATTTTCGTTAAAAAGATGAGATCTTAACAGGGGAAAAGATTTTTTAGGAACTCTTAAAACTTGAAGTCAGCGCTAGCGCTGACAGCGTTCTCGTTGAGAAGCCGTACCTCGACGTTCATGTTGAATGCGCGATCCGGAGAAAGGCCGAAGCCCAGATACAATCCGGAAGGATAGCTATCTTTGAATGTGACATGTTTGTCCGGGAACAGAGCCTTGATCGAATTCAAATGCTCGATGCGCGCGCGAAAATCGGAATAATCGACGCCGATGTAGGGGATGAACCAGTTTACCCGATAGGAGACTCCAATGCCCACCTGCCACTGGCTATAATCGATCTCGGCCTGACGAGTCGAATAGGATTTGCCATTGACCTCCAGCGAAGAGACGCGCGGGTCGGATTTGACATACGCTGCATTGACGGAGACCTGCAAGTCTCCCCAGTAGGCCAATATTGCCCGGCCGCCTACGCCCCACGTGAAATGCGTTCCCGTGTGATAGGAAACTTTGGTGTCGGGAAAGGGATGGTGCGCAATTTTAAAAGAGATCGCACCGAGGGTGCTGAATATTTCGACGCGATCGTTGAAATTGATCGTGACGACGCCATAATTAGCGAGGGAGTGATATTCCTGAACTCTTTTGCTGCAGTGCTCGAGATGCTGTCCTTCCAAATGGAGTTTGCGGTCATAGACATAGTCAAATTCATAGCCCGCTTTCACCCCAAGCCAATCCTCTTTAGCGATGAAGATCCCCGTCTCGGGCATCATTGGAAAGCTTGGATTGCCGTTATAGAGGGCAAATGCGCGCAGAGGCAAGACCAGAAGTAATAATAGAGCAAAACGGCGCATGAGCTGGAACCCCCATCTCGCCAAGCTATCAAAATGAAATTGGAATTTCTATGGAAATTTTACGATGAAGGTGTGCAGAGTTCGGGAGATGAACCACTAGCCAGACGTTGAAGAGTAACTTCGACAAAATCCTGTCCGAGATAGATTTTTTCAATTTCTTTCTTCTCTTTTTTATACTTCTCTACAACATCATCTCCTTCAACAGCTCCAAAAAGTGGGATTGTAAAGTTTGATGGGCTGCCCTCACCAAACTTGACGGGCTTCGTAGTCACATGTAAAGATACATTTTTTAGATATTGTGAAACCTCTTTCTCCAGTTCTGTAGAAGCATTAACATGGAATTGTCTAAAATACCAATCACCGAACAACGAATTTTTTAGGCCAAACCCACAGAGAAGTCCCTTGGCGATGTGATTTTCACTGTTGAAAATTCTCTTCCAAAATTCAGAATTGGGATTCTGCAGCTCAAATACAACCTGGAGAGGATGAAAATCCATCCCAACAGCATCTTTAAAAATGGAGTAGTTTTCAGCAAGGACAAGAGCTGTTTTCTGAATATTTGCCAATATGAGCCGACGATCACCGCGCTCACCCTGGCGATCGACACCAATGATGTATTGTTCCATCCTAAAAGTTTTCCTCACTTTTTCTAACGCACGCCAACCATCATAAAGATTGCGAATAAAATCCACTTCTATAAGGCTTCCACTGGCCTTACACTTCGCTAGCTGGCACTCCCACTCGGTTCGTTCGTCATCAGACATCGATGCAAGCCGTCTTTGACGAGTAGCTTCCATAACTATAGGATCAGTGTCGGAAACGTTCATAATGCACAGCGGTTTGCTGCCAAATATCACAAAGGCTCCATGATTTTCAAAAATAAGAAAGCGCAAAAAATGCTCTAGATCCATTTTTTCCTCTGCTGTCAGACAAGAACTTAGCACCGGTTGCTTTTTGTGATTGCATCCGACTGCAGAAAAAATGATGATTAAAAAAAGAAGACGCATTAGCATTCCGGAATGACTTTTTTTTAAGAAAGGAGTTTTCATGTTTTACAAAGCTTTGTTGATGTTGATCCTGGCTGTTACAAGCTTGTTGGCTAATGAAAATGCTAGCGAATATGCGCTAAAACACCAAGAAATTTCCTCTGCAGTTTCCTCTGTAGTAATTCAAATTGTCACAGAACAATCTGATTCAATCCAGTATTTTGAAGAGGACCGACTATATTTGAAAGCGGAAAGGATTTTCCCTATAAATAATGGGCTTTTACTTTGCAATGGCCAGTCCTCGATCATACTTCCCGCATTGTTTACCGATCAAACAGGCTATTATCTTCCTTGCGCGAGGAGGTATCTTATGCAATGTGTTAATTCAAATTGCGGATACTGTTGCTGGGACGCTTATGAAGACGGCGTCGCATGCCCGGCTTGTGGAGCTGGAGGAGATCCTGTCTGAGAGCTTTACAGATAAATTTCATTCGAATCCCTATGGAAATTTTGGAGCGAAGGAGGCCGCTGGCATTTCATATTCATAGGGCCGGGTAAAGATCGACCAGGTTTTAGGGTCGGTTCCGTTCAGCCATTGCTTCCATTGGCTCATCTGCACTCCTTGGGACAGCGTCCTGTCGAGCCTCCACAACTCAAGACGGCCTGTGCCGGGATTGACGACAAAACCAAAGTAATTGCCGGCCCAGTTAGTGTCGGCAAACAGCAGAGGCGTCGGTTGGACAGCCCCCACAAAACGCGCATGCTTTGCCACATAATGGTCCAGATCAAAATCCAAAGAAAGCTTGCCCTCGGAAATCAGATAACATCCTTTGGCAGTGTCGCGAATTTCACGTGCTGTCATCAACGGGGCTGGGACGTCTGGAAAGAGCTTTAGGACCTGTTCGACTTTGTCGCTCATCAGATCGGAGAGGATCCTCCGCACGATGACTTTCCATTCTTTGCCCTGGGCAAGGGGGAGGTTCTGATACAGAAAGGCGTCCAGTCCGTCGGAGAGGGCTTGTTTTTGGGATGCCTTTTCCGGTTTTGAGTGCTGCACAAGCGCCTCTAAGAGATGATTCCGCCACTCGATGACAGAGAGTTTTTTTTCTTTAGGGGAGAAAGCCTGACCGAGATAGTGCCCTATCGGAGGTGGCAGTTGATCACAGAACCTGGAGAGTAAAAATGCTTGCTCGGAAGAAGCCAGCCTCATTTCAGAGTAGAACCGCTGAGAAGGCAAAAACATCTCATCGCGAACCCATGTGTAGGTAAAAATATCGTCTTGCCAACCCTCTCGAAACCCCTCCTGGGCCGGAAGCAGCAGGAAGGCATGGGTGGGGGAGGTCATCAGCATCCCTTTGCGAGGGTTTTTGAGGTAAGGATCTGTGATTTTCGGAGGAAGGCTTTTGAGGGTGTCGAGAATGAATATCAGCAATTCGCTCTCATTCTCTACCCATTTCTCTTCCTGGAACAACTCGCTTTCACGGCAGTAGTAGGTCTTGAGCAAGGTCGTCATCGTGCCGCCGGAAGTATAGGCCCAGGGTTTTTTTTCAATCGCGTGAATATTGGCAAGAGGGGATACCAGAAGAGGAGACTGGTGCGCTTTGGCCATGCGCTGCAAGGCCGTTTCCAGAAAGGTTGTCGACCTGATGTGCGCGATGATCGCAGAGGTGATTTCTAAAACATCCCCGTCTCCGCCCTCCCATGTGCAAGCTGCGGCGATCTGCGATTGTGTCACGGAAAAAAAATCGAGTAGAGAGTCGATATATTGATCAGCCTCATAGATCAATGTCCAAAGCGATGGATCGGGCCTCCCATGTTTGTAGACGAGGCGGAAGCCGGCAGGGCTATCTTCATAAAGATCTCCCTGGAAATCCTGCATCTCGGCATCGTAGATCTCCTGGAAATACTCGGGAAATTTTTCATCGTATTGCTTGACGAGAAACGAAAAGAGGTTGGAGTAATTCGATCCCTTGGAGTAGATGGCGTCGCGCATCTCAAGACAGGATCGCATATGATAAGCTCTGCTCTGGTATTCAGCCTGCAGGCGGCGCGCATCCGATTCCGAAGAGGCATTGCGGAGCAGGGCCTCTGTCGCTCGCACCTGATCGAATGCGATCTCATACTGGGTCTGATACTCCTGGAGTTTTTTGTTGATCTCGTCGATCTTTTCGTCGATCCTTCGATGGATCACCTCGCCAATCCCTCCTGGCTCCTGAGGAGCAAGTCCCAAGCTCGAATAGAGGTTCCAGCGGGAAAACTCCATTTTTACCTCAGAAAGCGAGGCGATGGTAAATTCCCAAGCTCTTAATAGGGAATTATCGCAGACTCCTTTGAAAGCAGCCCTGGACTCTTTCTCTTTTTGATGGAATGCCGCGAGCTGATCCAATCTCCGTGAAAACCCCGAAACGCCGATGGACATTTTGGAGCTTTTAAACTGCTCGATCTCGATATTCCGCCCTTTTTCCAGATCCTCCTCGCTCAATGAAAATTTACGCAAGAGAGAGCGGCGGATAAGATCTTCGATCGTAAACAGTTTTTTCCCTGCAGAAAGTTCTCCGATCAAAGCTTGAACGGCTTCCCCTTTCTTCTCCATGGGACGGCTGGGGTCGAGAAGGCCCGCTGCCTCGAGAGCGGCAATCAGTCCGGGGCTCAACCCCGGTCTTGCCTTGGCATCGCCTGTGATTAAATTTTTTTTAAGTTCACCGATCCCGGTGCTTGGACTCAATGGAATCGCGTACTCCACTCCGGCGAAGGTGCGCTTTAGCTTTCCTGTGGCGAGAAGCTGATGGAGGTCATCGAGCAAAAGAGGGATGTTGTCGCTTTGGATCAGAATCGCAGGTGCAGTGGCAAAACAAGATCCTACATTCTGGCGCAGAGGAGTCAGGCAAGCGCACAGCACAGCAGCTCTAATCTGAGCATCCGTTGGGAAACCCGATGAATCTAAACCTAGCGTCTCCAAAACCAAAGTTTCCGCCCATCTGTGAGCTAAAGGCCTTTGAAACCGCTTGAGAGATTTGATGATTTCGTCATTATTCAATACGCGCAAAAAACGAACGATATGCTCACAGAGCAGGCCATCATTTGTCCCGCCGGGATAAAACAGGAACCCCTTTTTTTCAAAAAGAGATAGCACATTTTGAAGAAAATTTTTTCTAATATCGCCTTTCTCATCGAAGAGGGCAAGGCTCAACCGCCTGGCTCGATTCAACGCTCTGAACCGAAGGCTTTCTTGAATTCCCGAAAAGTCGAATAAGACGGATAAGTGAAATTCCTTTTCAAGATCGAACAACTGGACAAACGGGTGTTCCTGTTGGGTCTGCAGCAAATGCGAATAGACCTGCATTAAAAACCGAGGATCGGTACAGGGGAGGTGGAAGGTTTCTTCTCGATTCAACGAATAGCTCAAAATGAATTTTTTACCTTTATATATTGGAGGGAAATGAATTACAATCAACACAAAAATCCAACCAGGAACAATTCAAATGTTGATCCAATCAAATAAACAGGAAATTGAACTTCCCGAGGGGAGTTCCGCCAAAGATTTAGCTGAAAAACTCAACCTCCGCGGACCCGATCAATCTCTTGCAGCAAAAATCAACGGAACGATGCGTGACCTGTCGACTGTATTGAAAAATGGGGATGCCGTCGAACTGGTCCACTTTGAGTCGCCTGAAGGGAAAGAGGTCTACTGGCACACTTCCGCCCACGTCCTTGCGCAAGCAATCCTGCGCCTCTACCCCGATGCAAAGCCGACCATCGGCCCTCCGATCGAAAACGGCTTTTATTATGACTTTGCCAATCTGACGATCTCTGAAGAGGATTTTGATAAAATCGAAAAAGAGGTCCAAAAGATCATCGATGAAAATTACCGTTCTGAGCGCCACGTCCTCAAAGGAAAAAAAGAAGCGCTCGAAAAGTTCAAAGACAATCCCTACAAATGCGAATTGATCGAGGGATTTAAAGAGGGCGATGAAATCTCCGCGTATTCCCAAGGAGAATTTTTCGATTTGTGCCGCGCGCGCGTCTCATCTTCAAGCGTCATCATCGGCTCGCCGCTCCATGGCCTGCATGGCTGCACCTGAATTTCCGGCCTTGAGGCGTAGAGTTTCTGGTAAGTCGTCAGCGGCATCTGCACGCAATCATTCTCTGACGCCTACCGAGGGTCTTGCCGAGCGTCTTAGCCACGTCGACAATCCGGAAAGGCTGTCCGCCGATCTCAATTGTTTTGTCCATGGATTCTGGAGGTGGGAAAAGCAGCCGTCCACGAAGTCGGTGCCAATGAAGCAGACGGATGCGCTGCTGTGTCGGTACTCTGCCTTGCTAAAAAAAAACGCCCCTTACCGACCTGTTGTTGTCCCTCCATGTCAATGGTGCTGGGAGTTCCGCCGCTGACGCGGACCTCGTAGAGAGTGTGGCCTTCATGCCGAATCTCCGGCGCCGAGTTTCGTCTGGCGCGGGCATGGCGCCTACGCTTTCGTATCCATTGACGTTTTCCTTAAGAAATTTGTAGTCTTCCATGCGGATGGGCCGGTTGCGAGCTACCTGCTCCTGCAGGAACTCAGCGTACTGGAAGCCCAATTCGTATTGGTCCAGGATGAAAACGTTGGCGCCGAGATTAGCGATGTGCGTCTGCGAGTGTAAAGGCTCATGCCGTGAATCACGAGACTGACGACGATCAACGTGGTGGTGGCGATGACCACGCCGAGCAGCGTCAGGAAGGAACGAGGCTCGTGAGCGCGCAGAGCCTCTAGCGCGATCGAAAAGCCTCCCGGCACTGACCACCAGCCCGGCCCGATTGCGGACCCGGGCCGCGAGTTCGTCCAGACGGCGGTCGTCCGTTGGTATTGACGGCCACCTGGGCTCCTTGACCTA
>CAWESW010000004.1:0-8494 GCA_963811735.1 uncultured Verrucomicrobiae bacterium
ATGTGCTCCGCGTGCCAGGCCGAATACGACGATCCGATGAACCGGCGCTTCCACGCGCAGCCGAATGCCTGCCCGGTGTGCGGGCCGCGCGTATGGCTGGTGGGAGCCGATGGCGTTGAGATTTCGTCGCCAGATCCGGTGCAAGAAACGATTGATCGCCTCATGGCTGGCGCGATCATGGCGATCAAGGGAATCGGCGGCTTCCACCTGAGCGTGGATGCGACGAACGAGGCAGCAAACTCGCTAACCAATACATCATTCGTCTACTTCCGTAAAAAGGTCTCTCAAGATGTTTTTCATCAATCAATCTCATGATTTTTAAATTAAGTTCTGTTTCTTCATTCGGAGTGTAGTAGTGGACGGAACGATTAATCCCAAGCAGATGGCATTGCTTCCGAATAGAGAGCAACCCGGTCCCAGGTTCAATCATCTGTCTTCTTTTTAACAGGCTTAGTTCTTGAGTTTTTTTTTAAGAAAGTCGAGCTCAATAGCTTGCTCGCCTATTTTCTTTAATAACCGTTCTTCCTTATCTTCGGCTCTTCCCAAAGCAATATTCTTTGTACTGAAGACCTGAGAAGAACTCTTCAAAAGTCTATCTCTCCATTCTGTAACTTGTTTTGGGTGAATTCCATACTCTCGAGCAATTTCTTTAATCTGTTTTTCGTCTTTGAAAGCCTCTAGAGCAACTTTCATTTTGAAGGCTGCGTCCCTACGTTTATATTTTGCCGCCATAGATTCTCCTTTTTGATTGAGTAACCCTATCAAAAGGAGTAAATTCGGTGGTCCGAATTTTGGGGTCCACTATACTTTGCGTCTTAGCGTCTTTGCGTTTAATCTTTGTTTCATTAAATTTCTCATTTTCAATTTATAGAAATGTTTTATTTAAGTCAGTTGACCATGTAATTGCTTAAATAAATAATTTCAAAATTAATTTCTTTTTCTGAATTTGTTAATTTGTTACGATTCAATCCTTTTAATTAAATTTATTGGATGATTGTCGAATTATGTACGAAGTAAAGTCTAGTAATTCCAGGAACTTAAATGAGTCGAGCCTTGTCGCTTTTGATGAGACTGCGCAGCTGCTTAAAAGCAATGTCGAGAATAAAGTCGCAAAAGCCATGGGCCTATTTTTCAAAGGATCTCATGAAGACAGAAACGGTGTCTATGAGCAACTCTATCACCTGATGCCATTCGCTCATCATTACTGGGGATGTGCGGAAGATGCATTTCTGGATCGAAACAACTTAACGTCGACACCGGAGCAAAAAGCTCAAGCGATCGAGAGCTATTTAACTCAAATGATAGCGGGTGCGAAGCTCAATCCGGGAGCCAGCAAAAAGGCCGTCCATATCCTCTTTAGAAGGGCTGTCGACTTATTTAACGGCGGCGATATGCAAAATGCCATGGCGCTGTTTGCTAAAATGCCAAGAGAACAAAAAGAGGGGGTTTATGAAGAACTCCTCTATCTGGTCGCATTGGATCATGGCTATCAGGGAAGCGCAGAAGACACTTTTTGCGACCGAGCGGCTCCGGAACAAAGAGCCCAAGCGATTCAGAACTATTTAATGCAGAACATCGCAGACTTATTTCAACGCGGCGGAGATAGAAATACGGCCGATGCCATGGACCTCTTTGCCAGAATGCCTCAAGCACAAAGAGAGGGAGTTTTTGGAGAGATTTACCGCCTGGTCCGATTCAATCGCGACTACTGGGGATGCGCTGAAGACGCTTTTTATCATCGGAATGGTCAAAGCTCTACTCCCAATCAAAAAGCCGAAGCGCTTCAGAACTATCTCATCAAGTCAAGACCTCTCTTGCCACCTCCCGCTCAGGATAAAACGGAGATTGTCGCCGAGCCGAAGGAGGACTTGAAATCGGAGCCGGAGATCTCCCCGGAGGAGCGAGCGGCAAATCGCAGGTCCGCCCACATCAAGGCTCTGGAAGAGAGATGTCAGGGACAACGCCATTGCGCTGATCCGAAACTTCGTCGCGGGGAGATCTTCTATCAGCCGCTGTTCAAACTTTAATGCTGAGATTCCCTCCTACTTAGTGATCGCAAATCGAGGCGGGAACCGCTATGACCGCATGATCGTCTCATTGGAAGAAAAAACGGGCGATCTTGTATGCCGCGGACAGATTTTCGAGTTGCTGGATGAGATGCTCGATCACCTTCCCGAAAGTTCCAGCTCTCCCGACGTCGCGCAAGTGCCTATCTGTGCCGATGTGTTCCAAAGTCCGATTGCTCGTTTTGCCCATCTTTCCCCGGACACTCCAATCTCTCCTTTTGACTTGGATGATAGGCCGAATCCCTCTCCGGAAAGTCCCAGCCTCCCCAACGAGATGCAAAGTCCACTCTTTCCTTTTGATCTGAATGCCATACAAGATCTCAACGCCCCCGTTTTCTTCGATCGTGGAGTCATTCCTGTGGAGACTAAACGGGATCCGATTGCATCTGAGCCTGAGCTTGATGAAAGTGAGTTAGCCTTTGAACAGGATGTGGCGGATTTTATTCCTCTCGGCAAGCGCTCCGTGCTATCGATCGCTTTTTTAAACGATTTATCTAATTATAAGCACGGGGTGTTGATGATAGGGAACGAGGCCTATCTTCCCATCAACGGAGGAACGCAAAATTTTTCTCGCCAGCGCCTCGCGTCGTGCGGTAGCCACCCACGCAGAGAAGTTTTCTTCTTCAACCCGGACAATTCTCCAAAATTAGCAGAACATTATATGCGCTTCCGCAGCGGGGTGCATCGGGGATTGACGACTTATGAAGTGCTGACGGCGTTGAAGAGGTATGTGCGCAATGACATCTTCCCCTCTTGCCTTGGGAGCACTGATATCGAAGCTGAGGTCAATCACAATGTCGATGAGGCCAGAAATACCTATCCGGTAGCGACGAGGAAGAGAAATCCTTCGAATAAAATCCCGTTGATGTCGATCGAAGATTTTATCGGAAGGGCCGCCGTTTGCCGCCATCATGGCTTTGTGACCGTCTACATGCTAGACTGTCTGCTTAATGAAGAGGACCCCCTCATCGAAGGGACGGCGCAGCTTATCCGCGGCAACCTTGTCGACCGCGACGGCAAGGTCAGAGGAGCTCATGTGTGGACGACCTTCATCCCAAAGAAAAAAACCGGATCGCCTGAGGAGAAGTTCCATCTCGATACGCTGTGGGATGAGCTCGTCAATTTTGCTGAAGACGATTTCATTCTGCGCGTGCTCTATGGAAGGTCGATGATCGACGATCAGATCAATCGCACAAATTACGCAGCGCGGATCAACGGGCAGCCGGAAGGTAAAGCATAAGCGGGGAGATTATATACTCCACTCGGCTGAAAATGACACATTTGGGCTGCGTGAAAGCTCCCGCGGTTCGACGATCGCAAGTCGGTCAATATTAGAAATATGAACCGACTTGCGATCGATCGAACCCCGGGGCTTTGACGCACCCCAAATGTGTCATTTTCAACCGAGTGGATTATACCTTCGTGGATGCCTGTTCGCGGTGAAATTTGCAAAATCCCGCTAAACAGACTTCAGGGGACGCATTTGCATCGAGTGTATGAAGGCGATCGCCGCTTTGATAATAGTCAAGGACAGGTCCCATGCTGGTCTTGAATCCTTTCACTCTTTTCACGTTTGCCTCCGCATCGTCATCCATGCGCCTTGCCACAGTCCCATCGCACCTGGGGTTTGACTAAACCGGGAGCTTTCATGCAGCCCCGGATCGATTTTTGAACCGCGCTCGGTAGAGGAACGGCGGATAAGGAAACGGTGGCAAACAAAAGAAAGAGGATTTTTTTCATTAATTGACCATGATCTTAAGAGAGCGGAGTCCTTCGCGGACAAGGTCTGGGTCGCCGGAGTGATGGCCGTAGAGGAGCAGCATCGTACTGCTGTAAATGGCTCTTAATTTCGCCAGCGTCCAGGTTGCATCGGAAATCTCCCCATAAGCGTTGATGAAGGCCTTGTGGGCATTCTTGGGTAAGAAACTGTGGGCGATCGCGAGATCGATGGCAGGGTCGCCCAGGTGAATATCTCCCCAATCGATCACGCCGGCTAAGCGATGATCTTCATCGAGGAGTAGGTGTCTGACATAAAAATCTCCATGCACGACAGTTGTGCTCACAGGGGCTCTGAATTGCTGTAAACTCTCGACAAGGGACTCGAGTTGTTCTTTATCTTCCAAAATTCCGAGGAGGGACAGTTCCTCAAAATTCTGGCTGATTTTTGCGGTGAGGATGTTGCCGTCGATGCGGCTTCGATTATCTCCCGGGATATGGCATTGAGAGAGCTCAGACTGCGGGGTCGCATGAAGCACCGACAGAAATCTAGCAATCGGTTCTGCAAGGGAGGCCCTTTGGTCTTCGGTGAGATTGGCGTAGCAGGCAGTAAATCCCGGGATCATCCGATAGCCGATGAACGGCCAGGGAAAAAGGGGAGTGGGCGATCCTTTCCACTGAGGGGTGGGGATCGGCACGGGAAGGCGCAAGGCAAGCTTGGGCAAAGCGCACCATTCCGCATCTAAAAGAGCGAGAGCGATCTGTCTGCGTGGAAATCGAAAGATCAAAGTTTCGTCGACGATAAACGCCGTATTGTCCCAACCGGCTCCTAATAAACGAATGTGTTTGGCATTAAGTTCCGGGAACTGCTCTTTGATCAATTGCAGGGCGAGAGGAGGTTCGATGGTCTGCTCTGCTTCCCATTGGCGCGTCATATTTTTCTTATTTCCTATCGAGATTTTAGGGAAAAATTTTGAATGAGGACTTTCATGTCGAGACGCATCTGATAGTGGAGTACCGAATGCCACTTAGCTATAAATTCACCGGTGATGCGGAAGCCCGCTTTCTCATAAACATGGATGGCGCGCATATTCGTAGCTTCAGGATCTATGAGAACTTCTTTTTTATTTGGGAATTGGCTGATCAAAAATTCCTGAATCATTTGAACCGAAATACCTTTGCCGAGATAATTTAGATCGCAAATGAACAAGTCTAATGTTATCGAATCTTCCCCATCATCGGAGGTTAATAGATAGGCGAAAGGAGTGTCGTTATCATAAGCGATCCAGTGTTGGCCCCAAGAGGCGCCTGTAAAGAAATTGTCTAAATCTTCAAGCAAATTTCGTAAGCCTTCACCATGCAGCCACTCTTTAATATGCTCTTGGGCTATCCAGTCATGGATGAGTCGTCTTTGATTCCGCTGCGCGAGTTTAAAAGTGAAACGAAATGAGGGATCTATGCGAGTTTCTTTGCGATCCATTTTCCACTGCCTCCAATAAAAAAATGCACGGGAACGCAGTTGCCGATTGCCCATTCGTGATCTTCTATGTCCATTAGGCAGCAAAGCGCCCAATGGACGCCACCATGGGCCACAACCAAGGTTGGATCCGGTAAAGAGAGGGCCTGGTTGATCCCATTGCGGACTTGGTCCATGAACTGGCGTACGATGCCTTCATGAGGGAGTGAAGAATACATTCCATGCCTTATCATTTCCTTCCAAATTTGAGCGGAGCATTCTCTGAGGCCATGAATTTCGTGATGGCTGACTTGGCGTTTTGAGACAATGAGCTCTTTTGTCTCTTGGACACGTTTGAGAGGGCTTGAACAGACCGTTTGGATGGGCAGGGAGGAAATTGTAGGCTCGATGGCTATTGCCTGATTTCTTCCCATCGCATTCAATGAGATCTCTTCTGGGTGATCTCCTTTATGTATTCCATCTGCAAGATTGTGATCGGTTTGTCCATGGCGAACAAAGTAGAACTCTTTCTGTAATATCATATGTCCCATCCGTGCTCGGAATAAAATTCTGTATTTCGGAGGCTTTTAAGCATGGCGATGTTGTAGTCGACCATGTTCGATGGCAGCTCGTCGATTGGATAAAACTCCAGTCCCCCGCATTTTTCAGGCTCGCGGTTTTGGATGATTCCCTGCCAAGATGAGCAACCGAAAAAAAGATCCACATTGAGGCGATCAGATTGCCTGTGCATCACATGAACGACTTTAAGCTGGGACGGGGAGATCTCAATCCCAATTTCCTCGCGGGCCTCTCGAATCATCGCAGCTGTCGCAGATTCCCCCTCTTCTACATGTCCGGCGACCAAACTCCACATCCCATCGCAGTAGCCGGTATTTTGTCTTAAGCTAAGGAGAACTTTATTCTCTTCTTTTAAAATGAGATAGGCGTTTACGACAGCGGTACAGCGCTTCTTAAGAAGAGCTTTTCGATAATGGTGCAAGGCCTGCATTGCTCCGGCCATTAAAGGCATTTCTTCCACGTCCTTTGAGGAGGCCCACTTGTAGCTTTGATGCTCATCGGACAAACGGACGTTTGGAGCTTGGGCTAACTGGACTTTAAACAGGTGGAACACATAATCCAGCTCGGGCTTTCTGTAGTACAAGGGACCCAAGGCTTTAATTTGAGAGGATGGATCGAGGGAAATGCCCGTTTCTTTCAAACGATTCCCGTATTGCAGCTTCTTTAGGGGTTTCATTCTGTTCGATTTTTCCGGCAGGGACGCCCCATTTTCCCGCTTCCGATTTGCCCTCTGCCGTTTGCAGGAAGAGGACCCTATTGTCTATCTCAAGATAGCACGCCGGGGATCTCGGGGAGAAAACTCAGCAGGTGCTTTTTCATGAACTTCGATGGTCATATTTTTACCTCGGCGAGAATGCAGAGAAAATGATCTGCTTGGCTTTCCGAAAATCAAATGGTTATTGTTTTAAGTTGTATCTGTCTATACAATGGGCATTTGAGCTGCAAGTTGTGTTTCATTTTAAATATATTATTTACACGTTTTTCTGTATCTATTAAGATCTAATTAGATTGTATGAACTTTGTTATTGGGGGATTTATGAAAAAGCTATTGTTAATTCCAGCTCTGTGCCTCGTGTGCTATTCTTGCGGCAGCGGCGATTGTTGCCAAAGGAACAAGCCGGTTGAATCGCAAGAAACTTCAGCCGATTGGGTCATCACGACTAAGGTGAAAACGGAGGAACTTTGGCGGATACTCGATCTCCGGATCTGCACGATTTGTATTCGGTAAGCACGACTGACGGCGTTGTGACCCTCACCGGTTCTGTTTCATCCAAATCAGATCGGGATAAAATTGTCAAAATAGCTAAAAATGTCAGTGGTGTGAAGAAAGTGAACAATCAGATCACGATTTCGAATAGCTAAGAATCTGACAGACCGTTTTGGCGATCATCCATTCCTCATCTGTATGGATGACTCGGACGGCAACCCGGCTCCCTGAAGTGGAAATGACGCTCTCGTTTGCTGCGTTTCGCTTTTCATCGAGTTCTATCCCTAAGAATTTTAAGCCCTCGCAGGCCCGCTTGCGGACCTCGGGGGCATTTTCTCCAATGCCGCCGGCGAAGACGAGCGTGTCGAGCCCGCCGAGGGCCGCAGCAAATGCGCCAATCCATTTCTTGAGCTGGTAGCAAAAGAGGGCGACCGCTTCAGCTGCCCGAGGGTCGCTGTTTTCCGACTTGAGCAAATCGCGCATGTCGGAGCTGGTCTCGGACACGCCGAGCAGCCCCGACTGGGAAGTGACCATCTCATTGAAGCGCTTAGCATCGAATCCCTCCGTGAGCGCTAGATACCAAAGCAGCCCCGGGATCCAGATCGCCTGAGCGGGTGCTCATCGGCAGGCCGGCTGTCTTGAGAAATCAACTGAAGTTTATGATTTTACACCAGCATGCCTCACCATCTTTCGCAAAAATTTTTAAGCGACGGCGAAATCTCTCGAGAGATTTTGAAGTTGACCGCGGACCATTTTTACTTGACACATCGATAAGAAATTCTGTAGTTTAAAATTATATTTACATGCTCAAGCAGGCTTAAAGCATTGGTTTTGAAAGGAATATAAGACTTGAAATCGACAAAAATTGCTAAGGCGAATTGTTTGCCGATCTTTCGATGCCGCAGGTGGCATCAGAATAGGTTTGAGGCATGTTAAAACACATAAATAGACAATGTGAACAAGGCTTGTCCACGGGATTGATAAATCTTTCATGGTTAGATCAAAAAGCAAAAACAAAATAATCGAGGATGATTTGCTCGCTTACGGAAAATATCTTCAAGTAGCGATCTTCCTTCAACATTCCAACCGCATTCAGCTCAAATACAAACTGACGACATTCACTTGGTTTCTTGCAACATTTATTGGAGTAGGTTATTCATTATCCAACATGGAAGTAAACCTTCCGTTTCATCCCTTCCTGTTAGCCCCGGTATTGTGCGTGGCTAGCTTATGCGTAATAGGGATTATCTGGTATCTGAGCATAATTGTTCAGGAAAAAAATATCGCCACTGCAGTTCATCAGGGCCTATATTTGGAAGAAAAGCACGCATGGCTGCCTAAAACATACCATAACATTGTACAAATGCAGTATCTATTGGGGTATGTCTCAATGAAATCCGTCTTTTATTTAGGTTGCGCGCGATTTTACTTTTGACTATTGGATTTTGCATAAGCGCCTATTTGTTTTTA
>CAWESW010000005.1:0-7636 GCA_963811735.1 uncultured Verrucomicrobiae bacterium
ACCGACGCATTCAAACCCTAACTTTTGATAAAAACCCACGGCTTGATAAGCCCAAGTAAACAGTTGGATGTAATCGCAATTTTTGGTTCCGGCAAAAATTTCCGCCTTCTCAAAAAGTTGCGTCCCTATTCCTTGATGCCGTTTACTTTCATCTACCCATGCATAATCGACATAAGCCCATGGTCCTGAATCTCTTTCAAAAATGTACCCGCAAAGCCCGCCAATGATTTTAGACTGGTCGTCCTTGGCATAAATCACAAACGGGCTCAATTCGAACGAGTTATCTTTTTGCTGAAAGAATCTCGCATTAAAATCCTCGAGCCCATTGAGGATTGTGCTGCAGACGTCCGGATTGGAAGACTCCACAACAATTTCATAATTTTCTGAAAATAAATGACATGAGATGGTAAGCAAAAATAAAATGTATTTCATCGTCAAAATCTCCCTTCTTTGAGTGAAACGCCCATGTCTTAGCATATGTCGACAAAAAAATCCAAAACAGCAGAAGCATTCCAACTTCAACTTGAAGCAATATGGGTCAATCGAATAACTCTAAAATCATATGGAATCATTATCTAATTGGAGATTTTATGGAATTTACATCTATCCCCCATCTAAATAGAAAAATTTCAAGAGTTGGCTTAGGGACGTGGGCGATCGGAGGATGGATGTGGGGAGGGACGGATGAAAAGGAGGCAATAGCGACCATCCATCGCGCCTTTGATCTAGGCATTAATCTGATCGATACGGCTCCTGTGTATGGATTTGGAGTTTCCGAAGAAATCGTTGGAAAAGCGATTAAACTGTATGGCAAAAGAGATCAAATCATCATTGCCACTAAAACAGGGATTAGTTGGAAAAATCAAAAAGTGTATCGGGATGCCCGAAAAGAAATTGTGGTCAAAGAGATCGAGGCATCTCTTAAAAGGCTGCAAGTAGACTCCATTGATCTCTACCAACAGCATTGGCCAGATCCGTTGACCCCCATTGCAGACACTGCAACCGCCTTAAATCAAATGTTGGAACAGGGAAAAATCCGCGCCATTGGGGTCAGTAATTTTTCCGTAGAACAAATGAACGAGTTTCAAAAATACGCACCCCTTCATTCACTTCAATCCCCCTTCAATCTTTTTGAAAGAAATATAGAAAAAACGGAGCTCGCTTACTGCAAAAGACAAGGGATTGCCACATTAGGATATGGCTCGTTATGCCGCGGCCTTTTGAGCGGAAGGATGCAGAAAAACAGACAATTTACAGGAGATGACCTGCGTAAAATTGATCCCAAGTTCCAGGAGCCGCATTATTCAGACTACCTCCGCTGCGTAAAAAGATTAGAAGAATGGGCTCAAGAAAAATACCGCAAGCCTGTACTTGCACTCGCTTTTCGCTGGGCGCTGGATAAAGGAATCCACATTGGGCTCTGGGGCGCTCGCCATCCTCAACAAATGGAAGGGATAGAAGCAATCTGGGGATGGACACTGAAAGAATCCGACTTTACTAGAAATCGATCGCATTCTGCAGGAGACAATCCCCACGCCCATCGGTCCCGAATTTATGGCCCCTCCTAGCCGGAATGAAGTTGGATAACAGTTGATCATCACGGTTTTAAGCCGGCTTGCTCGCGCGTGAGAAGAGCGATTGCCGACCAGTCATACTTTTCCCTGCCCAAGTTCATACTTGTCAGCAGTTTTTCATGAAGATCGGAAAGAACGGGCATGGGCACTTGGGCCCGGTCTGCAGCAGATTGAAGAAGCCGCATGTCCTTGAGCCCCAGATTTAAGGCAAAGCCTCCGTCTGCATAATTGCGCTTGCATATCATTGGAGTATAACTGTGGAAGGCCGGAGCATCAAAAAGAGAGCTTCCCCAAATTTCCGCTGCCGTCTCGGTAGAAATGCCGGCTTTTTCCAGCACGGCGGCGGCTTCGGAAAAGGATTCAATGAGCGCGAGAATCATGAAGTTGTTGCACAATTTAAACAGCGACGCTTGGGCAGGACTCTCGCCCAAATCAAAAATCTTAACGCTCATCGCCTTCAGAATGGGAGAAGCTGTTTTCTTGGCGTTAGGATCTCCTGCCAGAAAAATCCATAAAGCCCCTTCCTTGGCGCGCTCCGGCCGTCCCGACACTGGAGCTGCAAGAAATGCGATCCCCTTTTCCCGATGTTTCTTTTCCAAAGAGGCGCTCAGTTCTGGAGACACCGTGCTCATCGAGATATGAACCGAAGGCTTTTTGGAAGAACTGATCACTCCCGCCGACCCGTCCACAATCTCGTTTAAGGCGGCGTCATTTGCCACCATGCTAACAACGACATCGCATTGAGAGGCCAGCTCTGCAGGAGAAGCCGCCCACTTGGCCCCTTGCTCGAGGAGAGTCGCCGCTTTTTCTTTTGTCCGGTTGTAAACCCAGAGAGGAAACCCGGCTTTTAGAATATTGTGCGCCATAGGATGGCCCATGTTCCCAAGTCCAATAAATCCCACTCGAACTTCCATAGTGTTCCTTTTAATATCCGATTCTAAAAACCTTTATGAAAGAATTGGAAAGAGGAACGGCATTTTGCCGTTCCTCTTGCTAAAACTTGTTCTCATTGAGAAACTGCAGCAAGTCCTGTGGGTAGTCGGTAATGAGTCCATCTACCCCCATCTCGATGAGCTTAGCCCATTGTTCGGCAGAGTTGACTGTCCAGGCCACAACGCGAAAACCCGATTTCTGTAAGCTGCGGACAAAACTTGCGTCTGTGAGTAGATTTTCTTCCGGCGAAACAACTTTCGCCTTGAAAGATCCAGCCAGTTTAAGCAATAAGTCCAAGGGGTCTTTAGAAGATAGTTTCTGCACAAAAGCAAGACTTTCCTCGTTAAAAAGAAAACCCAACTCAGCCTTTGGATCCAGTTGATAAATTCTCATTAAAACTTCGGGATCAAAAGAAGAATAATAGACTCTATGAGAAAAGCCCTTTTCTCGGACCTTTGATACGATTTTCGCAGCCAATTCCTTGTCATCGATTGTCAGCTCCGGGTGCCTTGGATCTCTTTTGATCTCAAGGTTCAGCCTGACGGTTTTCGCATTGGGATGAGAGGAGGCATTGATCATCTCAAACAGTTCATCCAAAGTTGGAATCTGCGTCCCGGGTATTTGCCGCTGCCGTGGAAAATCGGGATTCGTCTTGCTCCCACAATCCATTTTTTTAATGTCTGAAAGTTCTAGAGAGCGAATTAAAGATGGGGAAGAGAGAGAGTCTCCATCGAGGCAGTCGCAAAGCTCTCCATTGATAAAATAATCATGATGGATCACAATTTCCCCATCCTTTGTGACATGAAGATCCAGCTCGAGCGTATTCGTCCCTGCTTCTATCGCTGCAGCAAAAGCGGGCAGCGTATTTTCAGGAAAGAGGCCTCTTGCACCGCGATGCCCCTGCACTTCAATCGAACGGACGTGAGTGTCCGCGCATGCAAATAGCGAAAAAGATAACAGCGCAATGGGAAAAAATTTCATGTTAGGGCCTGTCGTTAAATTAAGTTTCAGTCGATTTTTTGGACTTTTCAATAAAAATTGCTCTTTGCATAGTCCCTTCATATATCTGGTCAGATTAACAGTTCATTAAGAATTTTCACAATTGCTTTGGGCTGTGCAAAAATAGGATCGGCAAATATGATGCTAGGAGACTGACAGAAGAATCGAAAATCGGCTAAAAGAACCCGAAAATCGACAGAAGCTTAGTTTGCGGATAGTCTCAGAGAGCGCCCAGCAAAAAAACTACCTCCAAATGCGAAAAAAATCCCTTTTTATCTTCAAGGCGATCCTATTCCTCGTCCTATTCTGGGGGGTCGAGCGTTTTTGCCATAAACAAACCCGCGGTTTCCAACTCCATAAAATTCTCTCGATGCATGATGCAGACACGAGCGATCTGCTTCCTTCGCCATCGGAAACGGACAAGGATGCACTGAAAGCCATTTTCGCCCAGCCCTTCTATTTTCTAGGCAGCGGGGGCCAATGCTATGCCTTCATCAGCGAAGATCAAAAAACGGTCCTGAAATTTTTCAAAAAGCATCACATTCGCACCTGGGAATTCCTAAAATCCCTTCCTCTTCCCTCTTTTCTGAATGCCCATCGCCAAAGAATCCTCCAAAAAACCCTTCATCAATCTCCCGCTTTTTTTGAGAGCTGCAAGATCTCCTATTTGGAGTTCAGGGAACGCACAGGTTTAATTTATCTGCATCTGCACAAAACAGATTTTATTAAGAGAAAGCTGACGATTATCGATAAGCTCGGAATCGCCTACCAGATCGATTTGGACTCGATCGACTTTGCCCTTCAAAAAAAGGCGGAGTTCACCAATCCTAAGCTCAAAAAACTGATCAGAGCGAACAATCTCGCCGGTGTGAAAGAATGCATCGAATCCATGTTAGGGCTGGTTGTCGAACGATGCCAAAAAGGAATCCGGGACCGCGATCCCAACTTTCGGAGGAATATGGGTTTCATCGGCAATCAGGCCATCGAGATCGATCTGGGCTCTTATTCCAAAGATGAGTCCCTAAAAAATCCAGAGAGTTTTAAAACAGAGCTTTTGGACAAAACCCAAAAGCTCAAACGATGGCTTGGACGCAGAAATCCGAGTTTAACCGCTTACCTCAGCGATCGAATCGATCAAATCCTCAAAGAAAACGAAGAAAGGGCGATCGGAGATCGCCTCTTAGACTCCCCTATGCGCGTTGAATTCAGCGATTCCACCCTTTAAATAATTCACCCAAAGATCGCCACCATTGCCAGTGGAATAATAAGGCTCATTGAGGATGCAGGGATGGATTCCTTCGCGGCTAAGCAGCCCATTCAGCACGATCAGGTCCGTGCGTCCCTGACCGTCGATCCAGGGATGGGCCCATTCCAATTCGGCATAGAGCTGGGCAATTAATGGGGTAACTGCTTCCTGGTATTCTTTTTTGACATCTTCTATGAATTCCTTGTCCGGGCATTCTGAACCTGCCGATTGAATCTTATGGTATGCGGTCTCCTGCAGGCTCTGCAAATTAAAATTAAATTCCGCAATCAATTTTTGAGTAATTTCTTCGTAATTTAATGACTTGTCGGATTTGAGGTAATAGATAACCATCGTTAGATCGGAACTAATGCCACATTCAACGAACGGTTTTTCCAGCCCAAGCCGCTCCGCTATAGATGAAAACTTCCTTTGCATTGCTTCATCAATATCATGAATGATTTCTTTCATTTGAACGCAAAGCTTTTCATCTTCTGCGTTAAGAAGCTTAAGAAGTTCTGTCGACTCATTTTCATTACAAGGTTGAACCCATTGTTCGCCCAATGCTTCTTTAGTTTTGATGATCGCTTCCTCCAAATCCTTCTGTTTCATTTCTGAAGTCTTCTTTCCCTCCGGCAGTTGTATTCCCTTTCGCTTTAACATGGCTAGAAACCGAGGATCCTCATAAAGCTCGTTGTCTTTCTCATTTGTTTCTTGAAGTGCGTTCACAGCTAAGTTCAATTGACTACAAAGCTTCCTAATCACTTCCCGTTTTGTTTCAACCTGTTTATACTCATCTGACTCAATTTTATTTCCCCGACACTCCTCCCCAGCAGTTCTAAACAGATCAATTTCAGAACTAGCGCAAATCATTCCATTGTCCCGATCTTTCTCCGGCTTAAAATGCGCGCAAGCGATATGGTGCGTTTCTTTATAGAGATCAAGGCTAAATTCCTTTTCAAAGTGATCTACAAAAAAATGGCTGGCCATCTCTATTCCCTTTAAATAGCCAGGCTCGACATGCTTCCCATGGAGCCCCTCATCGAATACCATGGGCCCATAACGATGGTACTTTCCATCGATGATTTGCTTCCACCACTGGGCCCCTAAAGACCAATATGAGGCCTTTGCATCGTCAAAACTAGGAAGGACGCCCTTTTCGATCAAAAATGCTTTGATTTCACCGGGTGTTAGAGTGGAAGCCTCTCTGGCTAATGGAGTTAGATTTAAATGATTAAATATTATTTTTGTCGTCATAATAACCTCACATAAATATGCAATTATTAAAATAATAACACTAATAACAATTAAATCAAATAAATTAATTCATGCTTATAATTAAAAACTGATTATTAAAGACATGGAGCCAAGTAAAATAAATAGTTCACATAAGTCTAATCTTTTTGCGCGACAAAACGCAAACACCTCAACTCCCCCACATCGAAAGCTCTTGCAATCGATTCGTAGCCCTCGATGGACGCTTGAAGGCCCGCCTCGTCAAAATAGGTTGAGAGCAACTTGCGCCGCAGGGGATCTTTGAGCCGCTCTATGATCTCTACATTGTACCTAAAAAATACAGAACTATCGTCGCGAACACTGAGGACTGTAAAACCGTTCTTCTTCAAGACCTCGATATAGCCGCTCTCGTTTTCAGGAAAAAGGGCGAGATTCTCCAGCTCGACCAAACGGGCAATATTTTCACCCCATTTTTTCTCATCCGAGCTCAACCAATCGGTAATGACGAGCAGCCCACCTGATTTGAGAAGGCGATGGCATTCTTGAAATACGCTGTCCTTCTTCTCAATATGCGTGAGCACACCTTTACTATAGATCAAATCATAATGCTCATTGGGGATCGGCCAATGGCTGTTGCTCGTGCTGAGCAGAAAGTTCACTTTGCCCTTAAGAAATTCAGGAGTTCGCTTTTTCGACTCCTCAATCATCCAAGCATTGACGTCAAGGCCGGTCACTTGCAGGCCATGCTTCTCAGCCAGATAGAAGGCCACGCCTCCCAGTCCAGAGCCAACTCCTGCCACCCTTTCCTGAAGCTGCCCGGCAGCAATCGGCTACGCACCCTGCCGGACGGGTTGTGGCTGAACTTCGGCGGCACCCCCGAGGAGCCTTTTGTGGATATCTTCGCCGTCGAGGCCTGTGTCACACTCGCCAACCTGCTCGACAAACGCTCGCGCTTCGCACCCAGCACCCACTCGCTGCTGGCGGTCTGCCCGATGCCCTGGCTGCTCGCCCGGTGATGGCGACCGAGCCGACGCCGGCGCCTGGCGCGCCACTGGCCTGCTGCGGCATGAACCGGTGCTGCCGTTCGTGTTGCCGGTGCGCGACATTCGCGTGCTGTTCGCGCTGACCGACAAGCACTACAGCGGCTTCATGAAGTATCAGCTCCCACACGCGCACGAATATTACGCGCCGATGGCCACGCTGATGGCGTGGCAAAGCGAAAAGAACCCGGCGTTGCAGGCGTTGCTGGCGCGCGCGACCGCATCGGCGAATTTTCTCGCGCCGCCGGTGGCCGGGTAGCACACGCGACGTCCAGATGGGTTGGCCGCCACACCAGAGCAATCGGGCGAACGAAAGGAAGGCCAGGGGCTTTGCCCCTGGACCCCACCAAGGGGCGCTGCCCCTTCGGCACCCCGGCCAAGGGCGGTGGCTTTGCTGGGGGTCCAGGGGGCAAAGCCCCCTGGGCCTCTCCTTTCGTTCGCCCGATTGCCCTGGTGTGGCGGCGAACCCATCTGGGCGCCGCCCGCGCGTGGCGGCATGGTCCGCCGCGGCGCCACCGGGTGCTTGCCAAGCGCCGCGGATGTACATCTACGCCTGCAACGCGACTGCCAGGAAGCTTGACCCCATGAACGTGATCATCGGCCAAACGCCG
>CAWESW010000006.1:0-6135 GCA_963811735.1 uncultured Verrucomicrobiae bacterium
CTTTCATGACCTTAACGCGGTACCGTTTAATTCCGTCATATCCTCGGCTCGTGAGGTCAGGGTCTTGAACGAGGGAAGACTTTCGGTCCCCTTGTATGGAAGTCTGTAGAGGCTGTTGTTGCTGCTCATTTGCCAAGGCGAGTCCGTCTACCAACTGAAGGATGAAAGGCTTGAGGCAAGGGTATTTTTCGACATAGGCAGCAGCGAGCGCAGGATAGGACGTTCCCGGTTGGCCGGTGGCTTTGCTGATAGCGGGGATCGCCTGCTTGAAATGGGGTATCACTTCCAAGAAGTTGAAGGACGATCGTTTTCGAAATGTTGTGCAAGGAGTCTTTTTTTCTCTGGGTTTTTTGCATGCCGGGAATCAGTTCCTTTGATGCTGCGTCAATCCCTTTCCAGGCAAGTATGGTTTGATCGATCAATTGCTGACTTTGATAGAGCGGTTCAACCATGGAAGGGAGGAAGGCTTTGAGAGTCTCGATTTTTTTCTGCGCCGAAACATCGCAGCGCGACTCGAGTCCCAGGAAAGATACTTTGCCAAAATCCGGGTGCGCGATTTTTCTAAGAGACTCATCCTGGCTTTCATTTGTGGGCTTGCCGCACACTTCCCAATGTTTGCCGTAAATGCCATTCTGGATGTGAGGAGGAAGGTTCATGAAGATTTTTTTTGCGCCTTCTACGTCATTTCGTCCAAGGAGAGCGATCATTTCGTAGATAGGGGCTTGGAGGTTGACAAGCTCAACTGCGCATGCTTTTTGCATGGGGGTGGAGTTGCAGCGGGCTTCCAGATTTTTGAATGAGACTTCTCCAAAATTGTCATGGGCGATCGGACTGCCGCTCATTGGTCTTCCACGGACATGCCAAAGGGCGCCGTAAACAGCTTGCTGGACGTCTAGAGAGAGTTGATTGAACTCCAGTAATGCTTGGGCTTCATTGCCGTGGCGGAGCAGGTAAGAGATTCGGCTTAAGGGCTCTTGAGGAGCCAATGAGGCAGAAGCTGCTTGGCCGGTGTGAGCGGAAGGAGTGATTGTGAAGGAGCGAACTTGGCGCCCTCCTAGTGAGTGCTGTGGCGAAGCAGGCGTGTTGTGAGAAGGGTGCTGCGCTCTAGGAGAATGGGAAGAGTCCCAGCCAATAGGAGTGCGGGAATGGTGTTGCGCGCTAAGAGAAAGTGGCGGGCTTACATGTCGCTCGAATTGGGAAGAGGTCACTGTGGACCCAATTGGAGTGAGGGAAGAGATTTTTGCTCTCAAACGATCAAATTTTACCTTTACATGCCGATACTCATTATTAGTTCCAAGATCTGTCTGTAGGCCTTGGGCTTCTCGCGCTTCTAACTCTTCATAAATTGCCTTAAGCTCTGAGAAAGCTCTCTCTTTCCCGCCATTAACTTTATTCAGAATATCAGAATCAATAGTTCCATCTTGTGCATTGTCATCGATATCCCATAGGATGCGGTCCATCATATGAGACAGATTCATAAATTTCTGCTGTGAAGGTATAGGGGCAGGTGCGGGCCTCTGGGGCTGCGCGCTCGGAGGCTGTGCGACATAATACACTATTGGATATGTTGGATAGGTTGGCGTTGAACCTGGCTGCTGTACTGGATTTGGATGATACATCGTTTTGTAACCTCTCGATTAAATTAATTTGTTTTGTTAATAATTCTAGTGAATAATTTAATTCTAAAATAATTATACGAGAAATCTAATTTATTAGAAACTTTTTTCGACAGCAATGCCAGTTGTTTTATCTCTTCCGCCTAATTGGGTTCTTTTATCAAATTGTTTAGAATATTCGAGATAAGGGTCAAACGTATGAAGAAGAGGGGCTTTGATAGGATTTTTCATCAAAACAGCTTCCAAGTCTTCTTTAGAAAAAAAGTAGTATTTATTTGAACTTTCCCATTTCTCCCGTTCCACTTTCAGGATTTCTAAAGAAATTTCTAAGCCAAAAAAAGCCTCTAATAGAAGAGGGGATGCAAAACTTAAAAAAATTGCTTTCCCTCCTTTGCGGATCGAGAGAAATTCCCCCAAGGGGGGGATTCCTTCCTCGCGATTGTACTGGTTGGTCCCTTTGAGCATTTTATAGTAGACCCTTTTCAGGACAGGGTCTTCGGGATAAAGTTCAGCTAAACTCTCCACTTCGCCGAGCTTTCGCGCTTTTTTGACCATCTCTGCGATCAGGCGGTATTCGATCTTTTCAGTTTTTTTTTTCCTTTTCAAACAGGTTCTTTCGATAGAGGACCCGCAAAAACTCTGCGAGAGGTTCATAAAGAGGATGGAGCCTGAGTTCGCCTTCCTGTTTGATCAATGGCTCGAGATTGAATTTGGAATTTTCAAAAGCGGGAAATAAACTGCGATAGGAAAAATACTTTTTCTCTTTGGCTTCTGGCTCTTCTCCCCCTCTTTTTTTCCTATCGGCTCCGCTTTGATTTTTCGGTATGCTTTGCCGGTAATCGCGTTGCTCACCGCTCTTTCTGCGCGGTTATACCCGTTCAGCGTCGTTTCGATCAGGGAAAAGCTTTTGACCTCCCTTAAAAAAGTGAAGGCGATACAGGAGAAAATGATCATAAAGGTGAAAATGAGAGGCAAAATATTCACGGTGTTCCAGTGTACATGATCTTTTCATTGGAAGATTTGAGAAAAAAAACAAAAGGGATCTCTTTTCCATGCCAGGTCAAATCAATGGCAACCATGGCGGGACTCCCTTGCTTTTTTTGAGGCCACGTCGTGTTCCATTCCCCTTCTTTGGGGTCGAACAAGCGGCATTTAAAGGAACTGACGCCGTCGAGAAGGGTCTCCATCCTCTCTGTGCCGTTTTCCGACCAGATGACGAAGCAAAGCTCTTTTTTGGCATTGAGAAAGAGCATGCCCTCGAGGTCGCCGCACATGTCGAAGTCGGGATCGGCCTTCTGTTCAAAGTCGGTAAATAAGGCCATGCCCGTTGCTTGAGGGTGCTTCTCAATCCAAAGGCCGTTTTCCTGGGAAAAGAGAATTTTCATCCTCTGTTGAAAAAGTTCCAGCTGGAGGACCTTTTGCTTGAGCTCTCTTGCTGAAATATTTTTTACAACCCCCTGGCGGAATGAGCTGAAGAGCCCTGTGAGTAGAATTCCCAAAAGGACGATGGCGATAACGACTTCTAAAAGGGTCAGCGAATGCTTTTTTCTCTTCATATCAGGGAAAAAGCATGGAACAACCCCCTTTTTTTGGGAAGGGGGTAAGGGAGTGTTCTCAAAAGATTTCGGCTTTTGAGAACACTCCCAACCGGATCCAATTTATTTTTTATCTAAGAAAAAGGCAGGCGGTCTTAACGCAAACCGGCCCAGGCCGATAGCCAAGAGCCCATAGACGGCAAGGCTCACCCAGTTGGGGAGAAGTCCTTGGGCGCTTGCGGGGACAAGTCCCCCGACTGTGAGGAGGGCGATGATTACCCCGGTGCAGGCATCTCCTGCGACAAAGCCGGAGGCTGCGAGGACTCCCCGGTCGTTAGCGGCTGCATCTTTCTCTTTCTTTTCGACGATGCAGAGACTAAGCCGCCGACCATCATTCCCGTACTCAAAGAGAGAGGAAGATAGAGGCCAATGGCGAATGGAAGGATGGGCAGTTTGAGCAATTCAAGCAGAAGCCCTAAGACCGCTCCGACGATCACAAGCGTCGTTGGGATATCTCCTTCGATCACTCCTTTTGCGATCAAGGCCATCATCGTCCCTTGCGGAGCGGGCATTTGTGCGGAGCCAAAGCCGTAGGCTTTATCGAGAAGATAAAGCGTTCCGCCAATGGCAAGAGCGGGCAGGATCACGCCGATGATCTCTCCGATCTGCTGAAGACGCGGAGTGGCCCCTAGCAGAAACCCCGTTTTCAGATCCTGAGAGGTCGTTCCGGCAAGAGCGATCGCGACATTGGCGACGACGCTCATGGTGAGGGCGGCAATCAGATAAACCCGCTCCGTCCAGCCGAGCAGGACGAAGATCAAACAGGTAATGAGAAGCGTTGTGATCGTCATCCCGGAGACGGGATTAGAGGTGCTTCCGACGATCCCAACTGTCAGTGACGTTACTGCGACAAAGAAAAATCCGAGAAGATGAGCAGAAGGATGGTCAGAAAGTTCATGGGCAGCCCGGGGAACAGCCATAGCGTCAGGATGATGGCCAGCGATCCGAGTACGAGCCATCGCAAAGAAATATCGCGGTCGGTGCGCAGCGTGTTCTTTTGAGAGCTAAAACCTTGGAAAAGTTCATCGAATCCCACTTTCAGAGTTTTGACGATCAAAGGAGCGATCTTAAACAGGCTCATAAGGCCCCCGGCTGCGATTGTGCCGGCGCCAATATAGCGAATATAGTCGGACCAGATGTCATCCGCGGACATTTGCCCGATGGGGATGTGGGCGGGAAAAATCGTCGCATCTCCGGAGCCGAACATGCGGATCAATGGAATGAGCACCCACCAGCCTAACGCGCCGCCTGCAAACAGAAGAGCGGAAATGCGGGCGCCTACGATGTAGCCCACGCCGAGCAGCGCGGGCGTGCAGTCCATGCTGAATTCCGTTTTCTGAAACGGAGCGATGATCCAGGAAGGCGCTTCCTTAAAAAAATAAAAAGCGCTGGTACATACTTTATATATAGCCCCGATAATGATGCCGAGGAACGCCATCATCGCTTTTCCACGCGAGGACTCTCCTGACTTCAAGATCTCGGCACACGCAGTCCCTTCCGGGAACGGAAGCTTGCCGTGTTCTTGCACGATGATATAGCGGCGCATGGGGATCATGAACAAGACCCCCAGGATGCCTCCCAGGGCTGCGAGCAGAAATATGCGCGATGAAGTCGGTCTGTCCCCGAGCAAAAACAGAGCGGGAACGGTAAAAATCACCCCTGCTGCCAGCCCTTCGCCGACGGATGCGATCGTCTGCACCATGTTGTTCTCGAGAATAGAGACATTCTTGAAAAATGTGCGCAGGATCGCCATCGATAGAACAGCGGCAGGGATCGAAGCGGAGACCGTTGTCCCGACCTTCAGTCCGAGATAGGCGTTGCCAATGCCAAACACAAGTCCGAGCGCAATTCCCAAAACGATCGCGCGAAAGGTGAATTCGCGAGTTTTAGCATCCTTTCCTGAAATATAGGGCTTGTACACTGCCATGGGGGTACCTAGTTCCTTATTTAACCCCAAAATGCAGTTAAGTTATTTTTTTATCAATAGTGCCTTACATCATCGCCCTTTTAGGGCCGTGATTTAAGGCGCCCGATCAGTCTGGTGCATTTTGCCTTTCAATGCATTGCCTAACGAACGTATTGTGCAAAACTGCGCGATCTTCCTCTTCCTATTTGTTGATTTAAACATGGCCCAAATATAAATTTGAAGCATGATTGTCAGAAGAGCGTTCAAATTCAAGCTAAAACTCACAGCTCTGCAACGGATCCACTTTTTGCAATTCGCTGGGGCCCGTCGATGGATATTTAATCGAGGTTTGGACTTAAGACAAAAATTTTTTGCCGAAACAGGAAAAAGCCTTTCTTATTTTAAGCAGAATACAGAGCTGACAACTCTAAAAGAAGTGCCCGAATTTTCCTGGCTGAAAGAGATTCACAGCCAAGTTCTTCAACAAGCCCTCAAGGACCTCGACAAAGCGTTTCTGAACTTCTTCAGAAGGCTAAAGAAAGGGGGAAAACCGGGCTATCCCAAATTCAAGAAGAAAGGACACAGAGAGAGCTTCCGTTTCCCACAGGGAGTTAAAACGGAAGGCTCCAAAGTCTACCTCCCCAAAATTGGCTGGGTCAAATTTCGCAAGTCGCAAGAGATACAAGGAACAATCCAGGAGACCATTATTGTTCAAGAAGGTTCTGATTGGTTTGTCTCATTCTCTTGCGCCATCGAGAAAAAGAGACTCCCCAAGCTCTTCCCATAGATGAAGACCGTGCAATTGGGATAGATGTAGGTTTAAGGCATTTTGCGATAACTGCAGCCACTAAAGAAAACACGTATAAGACTGTAGAGAACCCAAAATTCCTAAAAGCTCTGCTCTCCCGTCTGCGCTACCTATCAAGGCAGCTCTCTAAAAAAGTCAAGAAAAGCAAAAATAGCCTCAAGGCGAAAATGAAGCTTTAGCAATACGCAACGTGCTCCAAGGTACAGGCAA
>CAWESW010000007.1:0-10958 GCA_963811735.1 uncultured Verrucomicrobiae bacterium
TTCGCGCCATTAAGGTCCGCGCGGCTGATGTCCGCGTCGTAAAGGTTCGCGCCCTTAAGGTTCGCGCCGTAAAGGTTCGCGCCCTTAAGGTTCGCGCCGTAAAGGTTCGCGCCCTTAAGGTTCGCACCGTAAAGGTCCGCGCCACTAAGGTTCGCGCCGTAAAGGTCCGCGCTGCGAAGGTCCGCGCCACTAAGGTCCGCGCTGCGAAGGTCCGCGTCGCGAAGGTTCGCGCCGCGAAGGTCCGCGTCGCGAAGGTTCGCGCCGCGAAGGTTAAAGGTCCGCGCCGCGAAAACTGCTCAATTTCATGCAGGTTGTTTCGTTTGCTGACGGCAAAAAAGAAATCTTCATTTCACAATCCTCTACGCGCATGGTTCACTCGTGCGCGCAGCATATCAGGCCAGAGGGTGCTCGGCGACTCATTATGTGTCCAGGCTCCCGGTTGATTTGTTCGCCTTGCGCGCGGCGATGCGCGCTGCGGCACTCTGCTGAAGGCGCGGCGCGCACGCATCCGTCAACACTTAGCTGCGCCAAGGTATTGATCTTGGCGTTCGTGTGCGGCGAGCGTGGCGCTCCAGCTTCTCGAACGTGCGTTCTGTGCTCATCGTCACTTACTCCAAGCGCCTGTATAGCGCAGCTTGACGGTTGTCGGGCCATCATCGTAGCGCCGAGCAGCTTTTGAGAAGGCAACGACGCGGCGAGCGTCGAAAGAATCGTAGGAATGTGCCTCATCGCGTACCCCCGCCAAAGTCAAATACTCGCTACGTTTGTAGGCTGTCAACCCAAAACGCGACGCAAGTACAGAGGCAATGACATGACTCTGCGTCATGGGAATCGCAGTTGTGTGCATCACAATAAAATGGGTATGTACTCTTCAATCGCCTGCGCGGCGCTCGAAGCACTGATGCGATTGTTGCTGCTGATCATGGTCTGATTCTCCGTGCGTGTGTGATTCCTAACCAAGAGTATGCAGCGACGTGCCAGTCTTGATATCACGTGGTATCAAGCAGTTGCGAATTGCGCTGTGCTGCATCATGACGCAAATGTTAGACACGATTGTCAGTTATTGACAGAGAGGGTCAATCTGTAACTTTTTGCGCGCTATCTCAATGCGGCAGCATGATGCGGCCCTTCGGTGTGCACCCAACGCAGCATTTAGTTGTGGCTGACCTTATGCAGGGTCGCGAATTCTTTGGCCGTTGTACCATCGTGAAATGCAGCCGACAGCCTCGGCGCGCAGCGCTTCGGGATATCTGCTGCCAGTCCACATACTTTTGCGCGAAGCGCGTAGGAAGAGCCTGGTGGGCGTTGGTTTAGTGAAAAACTGACCTTATCTGTCATGGCACTGTCTCCAATGTGTGGGGTTCGAGACTAGCACGACGTATTGGGTGTGTCAATCTAATAGTGGATCAGTGTGGCGCGCACGATGCACAGTAGAATGTGACACACCAAGCAGTTTAGCTATGGCGCGTGTGGATTTATCAGCTAGGGTCGGCTCAGCCAGGGCGGCCCGTGCTATCTCGACTAGCGTATAGCGGACATGCATCTTGCAATGTGGACAAGTCATTGTTATGTATGACATTTCATCGGCTCCTATAGAAATGAGTGTGTAATATAATACAGATAATCGTGGATTACAAGGGGCGTCTCGGCCTCAGGCGATTAAAATACCACCGAGGCTGCTGAGCGCCCTTTATAATCAATGGGCTACGAGCGTTTGTCTCGGCTAAAAAGAAAAGTGCAATTACCCCCTAGCGAATAATACAGATGCTGTAACATGCATATTGCATTACGCATACGATACCCTCGCATAAATGGTGTTTATATACTTTGAGACTTACCGAGTGACTGAGCAAGACGCATATAGTTTCAAGCACTTACCTGGCCTCAGTGTCCCCGCCTCGGTGCTCGATGCCCCTTGCACCCCGAGGCATGCGACAATGCGCTACGAGTATAAACATAATTGCTCCGTGCCTCGCGCGTCTGACCTCCCGCATTATGCGAATTGCGCGAAGGGGGTGATGACCAAAACGAGGGACCCGAGCAGGGAGCGTGGAGCGCGAGGGCCCAAAGTCCCGCCGTCCAACTGGACTTCTCCCTCAATCAGAAAAGCATAGATCCCATTCTTTGGCGAAGAGAGGGCAAGTTCCGCTTTAGAACCCTGCTCTAGCCGGCCCAGATAAAAGCGGACATCTTGGTGGATGAACAGCGCCGATTCATTTTTTTCGGGTGCGACGATCAAGGAGAATTGATTGGGGTTTAGCACCGAGGCAAACTCTTTCTGCTCATAGTCGGAAGTCAGATCGCGCTCTTTTGGCATGACCCAGATCTGTAAAAAGTGGACGGGATCTGTTTGAGAGGCGTTGAACTCGGAGTGTTGGATCCCTTTACCGGCGCTCATGCGCTGCATCTGTCCGGCTTTGATCAATCCCTGTCCACCGGTGCTGTCTTTGTGTTCGAGCGCCCCTTGAAGAACGATGGTCACGATTTCCATATTGTCGTGAAAATGGGGAGGAAATCCCCCGCCTCCGGCGACTGTGTCATCGTTGAGGACGCGGAGCTGCCCAAAACCCATTCTTTCAGGATCGTAGTACTCGCCAAAGCTGAAGCTATGGTAGGAGTTCAGCCATTCAAGTTTGGTCAGTCCGCGCGTTCGCGCAGGGATCTTAATCATGCCAACTCACGCGTTATAGGATGAAGAAGTGATATTGCCGCCGGTCCCCGTCCAATTGGTATGGAAAAATTTGCCGCGGGGCTGATCGACGCGCTCATATGTGTGCGCGCCGAAAAAGTCGCGCTGGGCCTGGATCAAGTTTGCAGAGAGCTGTCCCGAGCGGTAGCCGTCAAAGAACGCAAGGCTTGTGCTGAAACAGGGCACAGGGACGCCCAGTTCCGCAGCTTTGGATACGACCCTTCGCCATGCAGCAAGTGTTGTCGTGATCTCTTTGCGGAAAAAATCGTCGAACAGCAGGTTCGCAAGATCGCTTTTCCGATCGTAGGCTTTTTTGATATCGTTCAAAAAGCGGCTGCGGATAATACACCCTTCGCGCCAGATCAGAGCAATCTGACCGTAGTTGAGCTTCCACTTCATCTCGTTTGCAGCAACGCGCATCAGCATAAATCCTTGAGCATAGCTTATGATTTTGGAGGCGTAGAGCGCTTGCCGGATATCCTCAATGAAGGCCTTTTTGTCGCCGCTAAACTTGATAGCGGGAGCGGGAAAGAGTTTTTCCGCTTGCAGGCGATCTTCTTTGAGGGAAGAGAGGCATCTGGCAAAGACAGCCTCTGCGATCAGAGTGACCGGTATCCCTAAGTCGAGCGCGCTGATCCCCGTCCACTTCCCTGTCCCCTTTTGCCCAGCGACGTCGAGAATTTTATCGAGCAGCGGTTTTCCATCGGCATCTTTGTGCGTGAAGATCTGGGAGGTGATCTCGATGAGAAAGCTGTTGAGGACGCCTTTGTTCCACTCGTCGAAAATGGCGTGCATCTCATCGACGGTGCAGCCGAGTACGTTCTTAAGCAAAAAGTAAGCTTCGGAAATGAGCTGCATGTCGCCGTACTCAATCCCGTTATGGACCATTTTGACATAGTGGCCGGCTCCGCCCTCTCCGATCCACTCGCAGCAAGGAAGTCCGTCTTCTTTGGCCTTGGCGGAGATCGACTGGAAGATCGGTTTGATGGCAGCCCACGCATCGGGGTTGCCGCCGGGCATGATCGATGGGCCATGGCGCGCGCCCTCTTCTCCCCCGGAAATCCCCGTCCCGATAAATAAAATCCCCTTTTCCTTGAGAGCTTTGACCCTGCGTTCCGTATCGGGATAATGGCTGTTGCCGCCGTCGATGACGATATCCCCCTTTTCCAAAAAGGGAAGGCATTCCTGGATCAGATCATCGACGGGAGCCCCCGCCTTGACCATGAACATCACCTTGCGCGGCCGCTTTAGCGCCTGGAAAAATTCCTTTAAAGAGTGAGCGCCGATGACGCGAGAGCCTTTCGCTGGTCCCGCCAGAAAGTCATCCACTTTGGACACAGTGCGGTTGAAAACTGCGACCGTGAACCCGTGGTCGTTCATATTCAACACGAGATTCTGTCCCATTACTGCCAGGCCAATCAGCCCAATGTCCGCTTTCGCATCCGTCATCGCCATCCTCCAAATCTTTTTTTTATCATTATACTCGATAATACCATTTGCCTAAAGAGGCCTATCCGTTTAAAATGCCTCGCATTCTCGTCCTCGTAGCTCAGGTGGATAGAGCGGTCGCCTCCTAAGCGACAGGTCGCGCGTTCAACTCGCGCCGAGGGCACATTTCTAACCACAGCTATCAGTTTCTTCCTGCGGATTAAACCCATCACTGATAGTTGTTACATTTTCATGTACTTGTCAATTCCTTGCGCAATTCCAACGGCCAGCCGGTCCAAATATTCCTTATCGCGCAACCTTCCTCTCTCCTCCCGATTGGTCATGAATCCCCCTTCGACGAGCACGGCTGGCATGTCCGTTTCGCGGATCACATGAAAATTCCCTTGCTTGATCCCTCTCGAGACCGCATCCGTTTGATCGATCACGCGGTATAAAATGCAATTGGCAAGTCGCTTTGAGGCCTTTGTGCGCCACAACTCTCTAGAATCGAAGTAGAAGATCTCAATCCCTTTCGCCTCAGCGCTAGGCGATGAATTAAAATGAAGGCTGACGAACAAAGATCCTTTCGTCTTGTTCGCAATCGAAACGCGGCGCTGCAGCGGCAAATAAATATCGCGGTTTCGCGTCATGATCACCCGGTAGCCCAATTCTTCAAGATGCTTTTTTGTCAAAAGAGCAGTTGTGAGCGTGAGCTTTTTTTCCATGAAGGTGTTCACCTTCGCTCCCTCGTCCGTCCCCCCATGTCCCGCATCGATCACCACCACAGGTTTTAGCGCATTTGCAGACGCGTCGGCACTCGCCTCGTAGCTTCCCTGGACGCCGTGATACGAAGGGCGTTTTCCAGCAGAGCAGAGGGTAAAAAAAGTCAAAATACTAAGAATGAAGTAAAACGCGCGCAGATAGCGCATAGGGCTATTGTCCGAGTCTTTTCTGGTTAGGCTTGAGTTAACTTTAGTGACAGCCTGCAAATTTGGCAATTGAAGAAAATGACTTTGTTTTTTTTTGCTGGAGAGCTAAGTTTCTCTTTTCATTTTTGAAACGGAAAGATCCCATGCGAGCTCTCCTTCTCTTCTTTCTTCTTGCTGCTTTTTCTCTCTTTGCCGATCCCAAGGATCCCTATTCTCTCGCAGTCACAGAAGGAGAGCCGGCAGCTCTTGTCGAGGGATGCGTCAACGTCATTACCGGAGATCTCTACGTCGTAGCAGAAGATGTCCTAGTCCAGGGATATGTGCCGCTGCGCTAAGGAAAGGAACTGTTAAGGCAAGTGACGTGCAACAAATTCGACTTGTTAATCGCAATAACTTACAATTTACTCTTGATAATCGTCGATTAGAAGCATTTCGCAGAGCAGAAGTTAAAGTGCCATATAGGATGGCCACTCCTGAAGAAGTTGTTGCAGAGACATGGAAATTTACCACTTTGAACGAAGGAACTTCTATTCGTATTAGAGGAAAATAAACATGGAAGAAGCTAAAAATATTGAAGGAATTAAAACAAAGAAAGACTTAGCATCGTTTGTTAACAACCTAAGCCTTGATTATTACAATAATCCAAAGTCATGGCAAAATAATGATGTTGGAACATATCTTGAAGCCCTTGCTGCATGGATTGAAGACATGGACGGTTACTATCTAAACCAAGGGTTACCAGTCCCTGAAAAACCTAATTGGAAAATGATTGCTAACATGCTTGTCGCTGCAAAGATTTATGAATGAAAGAAAAAATAGATGCTCTTATACAGTTACTTTTCGATGAAGCCACTTCTGTAGCAGAACGAGATGATGCCGCAATCTTCCTCGGTGAATTTTCTGATATACGATCGATAAATGCCTTAATTTCGAAGGCTAAGAATTTAAACGAAAATCAATTGGTCTTAAATTCATGTGGCGAATCTCTTGGCTCAATTTGGACTAAACAGAATCTTTTCGACGAGAAAACGTACCGCACTCTATCTGGGACAGCTCGTTACGGAGTCTATGTTGTAATAAAATCCAGAAAACCAGAATGGCTTGAGGAATACCAATTAGAAAAAGATGATTTTTTGGATTAATATGGACTAAACCAAGCTTCGTCTGACAAAGAATGGGTTGGAATAGTGTATTTCTCTGCTGACAAAATCTCACCGATTACAAAAAGGTCAGCCAGCCTCTCCTGACGAGAGCACTTTGGTTGTTAAAGTGCGTTTTCGGGAAATCCTCAAATATAAAGGATGCCCTCTTAGATATATTTTCCTTAGCTGAAAACTTAGAAAAAGCCAGCCAATGGTAAGAAAGAAATCAATGATGGTGAGGCAGTAATTTAAAATTCTAGGATCCTGGACGGGTGTGATAAGAACTTGCACTACTATCCCTATGAAACCGGATAATTTCATGAAAATCATAAAAGTCAGAAAGCGCGTTCGGGATTTTCTATAGACGAAATAATAAAGCAGAGAGAAAAATACCAAATTCGAAGAGATTGTAGGTATCGGAGGAGGACTTTCTCTTGGTATGAATAAAGTAAATAGGGAGACAATGATGGGATACACGGCACAAGCCATCGTAATGATCAACCAGCGTTCTTTAATATCCTGTCCGTTTTCACAAATGCAATTTCGCTGAAACATTTACTTTCCTTTTTTGTTCATTCCCTATGCTCGAATTCTACCCGTAGGAATACGTATTTAGTTTTTCCCACTGAGTTGAATACGACCCTTTTCCTCGATCCCACTCATGCTCTTCGTATTGAACATTCAAGCTGATTTGCAAGTTCTTGAACATTATTGATCAAAAACTCTGACAGATTAGACTTTTCTTGATTTTTTTACCAGTCTGAAAGTTGTGTGAATTTTGAAGGCATTAGAACGGCCCAGAGAAAGATTTCAACCGGTCTGATCCTTGGGAGCGGGAAGATTGCGGAATTGGGGCATCTTGCGTAGATGGAGTTTGTAAAGCAGCTCTCCCAAAAACAGCTGGCAATGCGTCTTTGCCAATGTGAAACGGGAGGGTTTCACTTTTTCGGAACCTGCTTGATTGGAAACAGGAAAAAACACAGACACCGGAATGCTCCCGACATCGTCGATCTCCTCTTTGGACTGTTCACATTTTAACTGAGGGAAATGCAGATGGCTACCTGCCGGTTCGGTGATCAGCAGATAGCAGTGTCCCTTGACTTTATTCTTTAGAAGGCGGTGTGCGATGATCACATCCACTCCGCTAAGCTCTTCAAAAGACCCTATCTGAACGATGGACGCCTTGCCGCAATGAATGATCATCTTTAAGTCCAACTTGTCGATGTTCGAGCAGGCGCCGCATTGACAATCTGCGGAATTCTGGAGTTCTTGCAACTTGGAATAAAACACATTGAAAAAACAGAGCATTTTCCCGCCTAAAAGGGCCGGCGCATCTTTATATTCCTGCGGCATTTTTTCGCGATCGAAATAAAAAAAGATCGCATCCCCTTCAATCTTGGAAATCTTCATCGGCAGATTGATCTCTTTGATCAAAGCATCGAGAAGCCTCTTAATGATCAGCGTTCCATGAACATAATCGGTCTGATTTTTGATCATGAATGCGGTGTAGCCGCTAATGTCGCAAATGAAAAATAAGATGTTTAATTCATTATCATTCATGGCAGTTCTTTCTTTTTGTTTCGCCAATGATCTAAAGAGAGCTTGCCGGGACCAAAGCAAAATACGATCACGGCCGCATAGGCAAAGAGAAAGGGCGTTCTGCTGAAAAATTGGGTGGGGTCCAAGTCTCTAAAGAGGAATCTTAAGGCATCGGATTCACTAGTTACGTAAGCCACCAGCATGACACAGAATAGGAGAATTGCAACGATCCGGGAAAATAACCCCAGGACTAATAAGGCTCCGCCGATCATCTCCACACACCCTGTCAAAAGGGCATTCAGGAAAGGAAGCGGGATGCCTAAAGTTTGAAAATAGGCTGCTGATTGGTCTAAGTGAGTCAACTTTCCAAACCCCGCAAGGGCGAATTGATACCCCCAATACAGACGAATCAGGAGTAAAAGGTAGGAGCTGAGAAAGTTTCCAACATGTTTGATTCCGTTCTCTAAATCTTTAAACATTCCTTCTTCCTTTTTTATGTTTGCCTCAGTCAAGCCTTAGAGGCTGTCTACGGATTCAGGTTTCGTCGATTTTCGGGATTATTTTGGCCGATTTTCGATCCAAATTCGGGGGATAATATACGAAAGTTTGATATTATCCCCCGAATTTCGATCGAAAATCGGCTCAAAAGAACCCGAAAATCGACAGAAACTGAATTCGTAGACAGCCTCTTATACCGAACGTGGTTCAAAAATTAGCCCTGGGGTGCGTCAAAGCCCCGGGGCTAATTTTTGAACCACGTTCGGTATAAGTAGCATTAAGAGTAAAATTGTTTCAACTTGAAAAACAAAAAACAACTATTGCATTTGACAAAAAAAACATTCTTAGGATACGCGTTGAAAGGAGTGCCAAATTAACGGGAGATGACCACCATGAAAAAAAAAGATGTTCTTAAATTAGCTTTGATGGGCCTTGCTATGGGCAGCACGATGTGCGGCTGCTCCAATTCACCGAGCCAAATGGGCGATATGGAAAATACGGATCAAAGCAGCTGTAAAGGCAAAACAACCTGTAAAGGAAAAAACGGCTGTACAGGCAAAAGCGACTGTACGGGCAATACGGGGTGTAAAGGCAAAAGCGGCTGCACCGGCAAAAGCGACTGTACCGGCCCTAGCAGCTGCAAAGGCAAAAACGGTGCTAAAGGCAAAATGCAAAGCGACGCTTCGGATGCGTTGAAAGAAAAACGAGAAGTCGCTGCTGAAGAACTGAAAATCCAATAATTCGCTATAAGTTATTTGAACTTTTCAGATATGTTAAACCGAACGTGGTTCAAAATATGGCCCTGGGGTGCGTCAAAGCCCCGGGGTTGACGTCTCGCAAGAGGGGGTTGTATTGATTTAATACTACCCCCTCTTGAGAGAGGCCAACCGCGGGAGCTTGTCTTGCAGCCCAGGCTCAATTTTTGAACCACGTTCGGTATAAAGCCATGTTCAAACAAGTTCCTAATTTTGGGATTGGCATCGGTCTACGGCCAATCCATTTGAAAGAAATTTTTGCGACATGGCCTCCTATTGATTGGTTTGAAATCATCAGCGAAAATTTCATGGGAGGCGGAATGCCTCTCAGAAATTTGGAGAAAATTCTCGAGCGTTATCCCGTCGTTATGCACGGCGTTAGCCTTGCCATTGGAAGCGCAGCCCCTCTCGATTGGAACTACTTAAAAAAATTAAAAGCCCTTGCGAAGAAAACAAAGACGCCTTGGCTATCAGACCACTTGTGCTGGGGTCGATTACCGGGCGCACGTTTTCACGATCTATTACCTCTTCCGCGCCGGATGGATATTGTCAATTACGTCGCAGAAAGAGCGAAAATCATTCAGGATTTTCTGGAAATTCCCTTTGCTCTAGAAAATCTCTCCTCCAATGCAAATTTCACGAGCGACGAGATGACTGAATGGGAATTTTATACCGCAGTTGTCGAAAAGGCGGACATTTCGATGATGCTCGATGTAAACAACATTTATGTTTCAAGCCGTAACGAGGGATATGATCCTAAAGACTATTACTCTCAATTGCCACTCGATCGAGTGCTCCAGATCCACTTGGCCGGCCACAGCGATTATGGGCGTTACATCTTAGACACACACGACCACCCCGTGCGCGAAGAAGTTTGGGAGATTTACCGAGAAGTGTACCCCAAAACAAAAGGCGTTTCGACGCTTCTCGAATGGGATGATCAGTTCATTTCTTTCGAAGACACTTGGAAAGAGGCTCTTAAGGCTAAAACATACCAAAATCAATTGATTTATGAATGATCATTCCTGCCCTACAGCACTTTTAGAAATGCAGCATTGGTTTGCAAGTGTCATCACAGCCCCTATTGAGGAATCTGACGAGGCCAATATCCCTATTTATCAAAATCGCCTCATCGATGAAATGCGTCTACGCATTGCGCCGAGCCCCCACTTAAAAAGCGAAGAGAGGATCGGAATCTACCATCAACAATACTGGTGGCGGCTGATCACGATCATACAGGATCTGTACCCTAGTCTCGTTCGCATTTTTGACTATGCGGATTTTAATCTTCTGATCGCCGAACCCTATCTTTTAAAGTGTCCGCCAAAGGACTGGTTTCTTTCCCGCATTGGAGCAAAACTCCCCCAATGGGTTAAAAAAAACTATCGAGAAAAAGACTCTCCTTTGGTTTATCTACTCGCCTGTCTCGATCATGCCTATGAAAGCCTTATTTTTGCGGATCCGCGGCCGGAAATCACACCCAGTGCCATCCCTCAGTGTGCAAATAAAACGCTGTATTTACAACCTTCTGTCGCTCTTTTTGAATTAGAGGCCGATTTATTTACTTTCCGGGCCCAACTTTTGAAACATCCCCCCACTCACTGGCAGATCCATGATCTCCCAAAGATCACAAAGAGTCTAAACAAGACATTCTTTGTCCTTTATCGAAAAAAGGAAGAAAATTTTTACGAAGAAATTTCTGAGGTGGAATTTCAATTGCTCTCGCGCTTTCAAAAAGGAGCCAGGCTCACTGATCTCATCCCTCTGCTCTCAAAATGCAGCGGCATCGTCGAATTGCTCCAGAATATTTCATCAAGAGGATGGCTTTCTCTACAGAGTGCTAGTGGTCCGTAACAAAAGTTTTTAAAGAAATTTGCGCCCAGATTTTAGCGCAGGTTGCGGCCCCGAAAAACCAGACATACATGGGAATGTAGGCAGGTTTTTTGGGGTTGCAAGATGCGGTAAAAGATGGGTCAAA
>CAWESW010000008.1:0-14884 GCA_963811735.1 uncultured Verrucomicrobiae bacterium
CTTGCGACTGTTCCCCCTTTTTTATTGGTTGCGATGCGCATGTCTGAGGAGATCCGGTTCTTATTATCCGTCATGACCTCGGCGATGATGCCCACTCCCCCATGTCCATAGAGTTCATAAGTCATTTCCGTGAAATCGGCCTGATCGGCGCTAGTGGCCTTTTTGATATTGCGTTCGATATTGTCGTTGGGGAGATTGGCTGTGCGCGCTTTTTGAAGGACAAGGCGCAGCTTGGAATTGGATTTGGGGTCAGGGCCGCCCTGTCTGACTGCACTGATGATCTCTTTAACCAAACGGGAAAAGATCTTCCCCTTGATTGCATCCGCTCTGCCCTTGCGGTGTTTGATGTTCGCCCACTTGCTATGTCCTGCCATAAAAACTCATTTTTTAAGGGTGTGAGGTGATTGCAAAACTCGCTTTGGAGGCCAAATTTGATGATTTTGGCACCGGATTCGGTTTTCTCGCAAATCGCCTATAACCAAATTAGGATATGTCGATTTGCGAGAAACCGAACCAATGCCAAAATCATCAAATTTGGCCTCCAAAGCGAGTTTTGCAATCACCTCGTATGGAAAAAAAGCCTCTTGTTTTCTTCTTCCCAGCGCTTGGCAACGGCATACTCGGCATACTCCATCTCTTTTCTCTTAAAGTCGGAATGATGGATGCTGTACCTTCCCCTCTTGGCTTTGACGGGAGGGCAAACGCTATGGAGCATCTCATGATACACGACATAGGAGATAAAGTAAGGGGGAAAATGGGGTTGGTCGAGCAGGCGGTGGATTTTTATGAGCTTGTCCCTAAAGCAGTAAAGTCCAAGCTTGCGGTGGCGCCTAGCCCTGCGCTGAGCACTTCCGAACCAGGTGATCTCCAGCTCGAGCTTGTTATCAAAATAAGATTGATTGAGGGAGTGGTAAATCGCCTTCAGATCGTATAATTCCCCTTTAGTCTCAAGCTTGCTTGCACGCGAGCGCCTCTTAGCCGATGGTTTCTTTTTAGGGACAGTAGGCTTGCGTTTGAATAGCTGGCTGAGGCGTGGAAAATAAAAAAAATTCATAGGGATCTTTGCATAAAAACTTTGGCGTTATACTTGCCGTCTTCCTTAATAAAACGGCTTTGGCGGCCAAATTCTTTAAAACCCAATCTTTCATAGAGATGTTTAGCAGGGTTGCCGTCATAAACTTCAAGATGAAGGATTTCAATCTTAAACCTTTCTTTTGCATACTTCATCAGATACTCCATAAGCCCCTTGCCAACGCCTTTGCCCCGCATCTCTTCTTTTACGATAATTGAAAAGAGGCATGTGTGAGCCTGCTTCTTATAAGGCTGTATGTACAGGTTCGCCATGCCGCAGGGGACACCGTCCCATAATGCTGTCACACCGGCCTCGATCCGCGAATAGCCAACCCATATGCGGACGGCATCTTCGATTTCACGCGCATCATACATAGGAAACCAACGCATAATTTTAGGGTCGGACAACCACTCCAAAAGAGGAGCTGCGTCATCCTGGTTTGTCAGGCGAAAAGTCAGATGGGGGGAATGTTGTTGCATGGAGCCGTCCTAGAGATTACTTTCATAAAGGATGCGGGAATGATAGCCGTCGTTGTCTTTAACATACTTTTCCTGACGGGCAAACTCATGGAAATCATATTTCAGTAAAAGACGAATAAAAGGATTCCCTTCGAACACCTCGATATGCATCAGGTCGAGATGGAAATAATTTTTGGCCAAATGCTTTAAATTTTTCAATAGCGAAGAACCAATCCCCTTGCCTTGGTATTTTGGGTCGACGACGAGCTTGAATAAGCAGTGGTGGGCGACCTTGCGATAGGGCATTAGGAACAGGGTTCCTATCCCGCAGGGCGTCCCATTGACCGTTGCAGTGATGCTCGAACTGTATCGGCTAAAACCGATCCAGCATTGCACCGCGTCTTCAATCTCGCGCTCTTCTGAGACGGGAAACCACTTTTGCACATCGGGGTTCATAAGCCACCCGCGCAAATAGGGAGTGTCAGTCACATAGGTATAGCGAATATCTAATCCTGGAAGCTCCTGCATCTCTTATCCGAACTCCTTAAGATAGGCGTTGATAAAGTCGTCCAACTCCCCATCCATTACTGCGTGAATATTTCCCACTTCATACTTGGTTCGCGTATCTTTGACAAGGGTGTAAGGTTGGAATACGTAGTTGCGGATTTGACTGCCCCAGGCGATTTCCTTTTCTCGCCTGCAATTTCTTTCAACTTGCTTTCACGCTCCATCAGCTCCAGCTCATAGAGTTTGGCGCGGAGCATCTTTAAGCAAGTCTCGCGATTTTGAATCTGGCTGCGTTCGCTTTGACAGGAGACGATGATTCCTGAGGGAATATGGGTCATCCTCACAGCAGAATCGGTCTTATTGACATGCTGCCCGCCTGCTCCCGATGCGCGATAGGTATCGACTCTAAGATGCTCGGGTTTGATCTCGACCTGAATATCGTCGTCGATCTCGGGAGTGATGTCGACAGAGGCAAAACTGGTATGGCGCCTGGCATTGCTGTCGAAAGGAGAAATTCTGACAAGGCGGTGCACCCCTCGCTCCGCCTTGCAATAACCATAAGCAAACGGACCGGTGAATTTCAGAGTGATGCTCTTGATGCCGGCGACATCGCCGTCCACCACATCCAAAATGTCCACTTTCCAATTCTTCTTGGCTGCCCAGCGTTGATACATCCGGGAAAGCATGCCGGCCCAATCGCAAGCCTCCGTTCCGCCCGCACCCGCATTGATGCTTAAGAAACAGTTCTTATTGTCCAATTCACCGGAAAGCATCCGGCGAACTTCCAACTCTGCGAGAGTCTTATCAACCGCATTTAATTCGGCGACAAGCTGAGAAAAAAACTCAGCATCAGAGGCCTCATCGACCTCCGGGAGAAGCTCTTTGACATTGTCAAACCTCTGCTTCAGCTCTTTATAGGGAACTGTCCAAGCTTTCAGATCGTTGCATTGCCCGATGATCTTTTGAGCGGACGCATTGTCATCCCAGAAACCCGGGGTTTCCATTTTAGCTTCGAGTTCATGGACCTGCCTTTCTTTATTGGCCAAGTCAAAGATACCTCATCATGTGAAGTAAACGATTGTCGATGCTTTTGATCTGGTCTTGAATTTGATCGTTCATAAAAATTCTCAGTAGTTAATTTGCCTAATCTTCCTATTATCTCACACTTCTAAAATATATGTCAAAATCCCCCGATGAGTGAGTGCGGCATAAAGATAGTTTTTAACATTTCGCCCAAAATCGTAGCCGACCTTTCCTGTCATCCTCTATTGAAATCAGCCGGAAAAACAAGCGACAACACCTGCTTAAAAATTTATACAACCTTAACCAGCTCTTTACATTAATCAGACTGAAGCTATAATCGAACAAAGTTTCGAGAGAACTCCATTTTAGGAGAGTTCCGATTAGGCGATTACCGAAATAACGAGCGAGTAGGAAAAACATTTTCCCACAAACCTCGTTTGCGTTATGATGCCTTCATCAGGACAATTTCTCTTTGAGAAATTTAACGCTACATCTCTATCAGGAGGTCATTATGTCAATGAGAATTCAAGATGCACTTTCCAACTGCTGCGAAGGGATCAAAGAATTTGCTTCCGCTGCTGCAAACTGGATCGGCAAAACTGTATCTGCTACAGGTGCTTTCATCGCTGAAATAGCTGCAAAAGTGGCTGAATTTGTTAAGCCTCATTTTGAGCATCTGAAAACATTCGCTCAAGAACACAAAGATATGCTATCATCATCGCAGCTGTCGCTTTCGCAGTTGGCGCAGTTCTTACTGCGGTCATCACAAACGTTTTTTGCAGAGGAACACAAACACCTCCTGCATCGTCTACCACACATGGAACAACAACAACAGCAGCTTCTACTGTTTAATTCCAGAGACGCATACGTTAAGTTTTTCTTAGCAGCAAGCCTTCGGCTTGCTGCTTTTTTTATGCCAACTGCATCAGTGTAAACAACGGCAAAGCATCTCTCTTATCAATTTGATTAGCTCAGAAAAATCGATCCATCATCGTCGAGGTGGTAGATCCATCTCTTGTCAACGCCAGAAAGAGCCTCTTTTTTAAATCTGATCACGCCGTCATCTTCAAATGCCGTCACTCTAAAACCATCCGGAACTTCAATCTGCAATTTGCCGCGAAGCGCGATATCTTCTGCGACAAATTCTCCATTGCCGCAGATGTGGATTTCGCACAGTTCATGACGAACGATTTCGCCTTTCCAATAGACATTATTCGCAGCGGGATCATATCCGCGATTATCAACGACGACATTGCGCATGCGCACACATCCTACGCGCTCAGAATATTTCAAAATCCCGTCTTCCCCTGTCTCGCCCATGACTCGATCAGCGATGATGTGCAGAGAACCGGAAAGCTGCAAATTCTCCATATCTACTTCAGCGATCTCAAGATTGAGCTCGCTGTGAAGATTAAAGGTACCGCCCCGTATCTTTTGCCCGATGATCGAAAAGAGAGGCCCTAGTGCCGGATGGTAAGAAAACAGAAAGGGGGGGCCTTGTTGGATATACAAGGCCATAGTGGGGATCTTGGGAACAGTGATTTGGCAATGATTCGTTAAGAGTTCATGAGCATTGCATAGGATGTCGTACAAACATCCTTCCGGAGTTTCTAAAAGGGAATCTCCGCCCTGGAATAGTTTTTTTGTCGTCGAAATCGTTTTTCGTCGATGGTTGTACGTCAGATAAGTCTTTAGAGCGATGTCTTTGGAAGAGGGATCTGCCGTCTGCTCAAAACAATCGGCTAGGTTCTGCATCGTCGATTCCAGCCGCGCCACTTCCTGCTCCCGAACATTGCCCTCTTCATCGACAAACGACATCATCTTCAGATTGACCAGCATGCCCGGAATGGGACAGAGCGCCACAGTCTCGTTTACGGCGCAAATGTCTGCAAAAAGAATATTCGTGTTGGAGGGGTATTGCGAATAAGGGCTTCCCTGATCGACAGGGACATCCTCGATCGAAAATTTGGGGAAATCGCAATACTCGACATTGGTCAAGCAATAACGGCTTTCATCGGACGTCCTTCTTTCGATCAAAATGTTCACCCCTTCAGCAGATCCGACCTGTCTTGGGCAGGAAGCAAAACCGAAAACCTTCTCTTCACGAAAACCCGCCCCGCAAAAGGCAAGCAGTCCATAATCGATTCCGGCAATTGGGTTGTTGATCTGCCGGACGAGCACTTTTTTGCGCCCAAGGCTTTCAAACCAATCAAAGATCCCTTCCTCCTTGGCGACCTTCCACAGGACTCCATGTCCGCCCGGCTTCATCAGCAACTTCAACATTCCGCTCAAACACCACTTTCCACTTCGGTCCATAGTTGGAACGATCGGTTGGCAAAAGATTCTGAATGAATCTTTGGAGCGGCCGAAATAACAATTATTTTCGCAGAGCTCGAGAATATGGCGATGGTTGTCCTTTTCAGAAGATGTCATCATCGCAATCGGCGTCGTGGTCTGTTCTCCAAAAAGTCTGTAATAGAGGTACTCCCTTGCTTGCACATCGCGGAGCAATCTTTCAAGAAGCGTATAGCCACAAAACTGCAATTTAGCTGCAGGGAGCGGCAGCCCGCTTAAGGGATCGCAGAGTTTGAGCCTATCCGCAGCACCTCCGACAGGATAGATCTCGGCAAGAAGAGGAAGTGAGAGAATCCCTTCGAGAATGTAATCGCGAGCGGCCTCATCTTGAGTGGAGATGTCGATCCCCGGAGGGCGATGATAAAACCCTGGCCGCGGGTCTACGGATATGTGGCCTTCTGCGCAAAGAAAAGAAAACATTGTCGAGTGATAGCCGATGATCCCGCCCATTTCCTTATAAAAAGCTTCGACGGGAACCAGATCCTCGAGCATCGCCTTTAATTTTTCTGTAAAAAAAGAAAAATCTGTATTCGGGGGAACGAGAAGATCTTCCTGACCGATGGCAACCAGCGATTTTAAGATGAGCTCATGCTCAGGATTAATTCTCTCGAAGAAAGCCGTCAGCCAACTTTGGTTTTCAAGCCACTGCAATACACACGGCTGCTTATCGAGAATTTCGATCTTCTCTCTGTCGCTCGCGCATCTTTTTAGCGCCTCGGTGAGTGTAAAGAGCCTCTGGAGCTCGCTTTCCCTGTCTATCGTTTGCGTCATGATCCTCTACCTATACCGAACATGGTTCAAAAATTGATCCTAGGCTTTCACGCAGTCCAGGGCCAATTTTTGAACCATGTTCAGTATAAAGGGGAAAAATTGCCACGGATTCTATCTAAAAGCAAGAATTTCTAACACTTCCCCCCCTCTTTCTCTATGATTTCCCTCGAAGAAAATTAAAGCCCCTTATTTGATTTTTCATCCATTTAATTATTAGCGACTTAGAAACGTGATTCCAGGGGAAATTCAAGCGCTTGAACGCAATCTGCAACGATTTTTTTTGACTATAAAATCGCTAGAGAGATACAACTTGTCATTCGAGGAATAAAAGATTTTCGCCTCGAAAGTCTGTCCAAATAATTTGTGAGGATAGGCCTGAAAACAGTTTTTAAGCAAAAACTCCCTAAATTCTTAGGGAAAAAGCTTATTTCGGACACATTAAGGAGATAGCAAATGGCAAAAAAAGAGAAATCATCCAAATTCATGCAACCAATGCAAGTCAGCGACGAACTTACCGCCGTTGTTGGCAGAGGACCGCTCCCGCGCACTGAAGTGACAAAGAAACTGTGGGCCTACATCAAAGCTCACAAATGCCAAGATACAAAAAACAAGCGTAACATCAATCCAGATGACAAACTCGCTAAAGTATTCGGTGGCAAGAAGACAATCAACATGTTTGAAATGACGAAGCTCGTCAGCAAGCACCTCACCTAATTGTTTTGACTGCAGAATGCAGCCGCAAGCTGCATTCTGCACCTCTTTTGAACTCTTCCATGACAGAAGCTTCAAGTTTCAAATACAAGGTCATCGTCGCCTATGACGGGACTAAATACGGCGGATGGCAAGTCCAGCTCAATGCGATTTCCATCCAGTCATTGATCGAGAGCTCTTTGAGCACGATTCTGCGCGCCCCCATCTCTCTGTATGGATCGGGCCGCACAGATGCCGGAGTTCACGCCTTTGCCCAGTCTGCGCATTTCACCACAGACGCGCCCATCGACACCTTTAAAACGCTTGCTTCTCTAAATGGCCTATTGCCCGCCGACATCCGCATTCTAAATGTCGAACAAGTCCCCCTTGAATTTCATGCGCGCTTTAGCGCTTTGTCCAAGACTTATCACTACCGCCTTCACATCGATCCGATCCCCGATCCATTCAAACGCCGCTATGCTTACCACGTTCCTCACTCTGTCGATCTTTCTCTAATGAAAGAAGCGGCAGCCCATTTCATCGGCACCCATGACTTTACTTCTGTTGCCAATGAAGCTGGAAGGGGGGCTGCAGCAAAAGACGCGGTCAGGACCCTTTATCGCCTCGACATCATCGAAGAGGCAGGAGGGGCCAGGCTCGAGTTTGAAGGCAGTGGGTTCTTATATAAAATGGTCCGCAATATCGTGGGGACGCTGCTCGATGTATGCGCTGGAAAAATCGACAAAGACAAGATCCCCGCGATCTTAAAAGCAAAAGATAGAAAGCAGGCAGGAAGAGCCGCTCCTCCGCATGGTCTCTATCTCGTAGAGGTCAAATATTGATACTCGAAAGCTTTTCGAAATGCTTTGCTCCGAGCCTCTTCCCCTCGTCGACATGCTCGTGATCGGCAGGGCAGATCAGCATCGATTCCACGCCCGAAGCGATTAACGCCTTCAGTCCCTTTAAAGTATCCTCAAAACCGACGATCCTGTCTCCGGGATTTGCCAGGAGCGCTATCGCTTTTAGATACCCCTCTGGGGAGGGTTTTGGGGTGGAGTAATCTTCGCGGGTGACCCACAAAGGAATCTTTTGAAGTACCGGCAAGGCATTTTTAATCATTTCTATTTGAGCTTTTGGAGAATTGGTGACGACAGCGCTTTTGATTTTGCGGGCGTCCAATGCTTCTATAAGAAGTTCTGCCCCTTCCATCAACTCTAAAGGAGTTTTTTGAAGCATTTCGACGTAGATCCGCTTTTTTTCCTCGTAAAGCTCTTGTTTAGAAGGGCCCTCCTTAAAAACATCGGGGTACTCCCTCTCTAGACCGTCGAAGAAACCCATCGCTTTGCTGTGGGCTTCCACACAAAAACGCTGAAAATCCCAATTCAGGGGACAACCCCGGCGCCGGCTCATCTCCAGGTAGGAAGCGTAATGCAGCTGCTCGGTATCGACCAGAAGTCCATCAAAATCAAAGAGAAACAGTTGGTAGTCTTGAACCCAATTCATGTTTAGCCGTTTTTTTTGCTTTCAAGTATAATCCTTTGGAACCCTTAGGGGAATTAAAAAAATTATGAATCAACCCGACATAGCGCTCCCCCTCATCGCCGACGGCGAGGATAAAAGCTCTCCACTCAAAAATCGCATCAGAAAAAACTACCGGCACATTCGCAAATGGGCGAAGCGGACTCAGACCGACTGCTTCCGGATCTATGACAGAGACATCAAAGAATATCCCCTGGCCATCGACTTTTACGCCGGGCGCTTTTGTGTCCATTTTTTTTCAAGCGATCGAGACTGCGATGAGCCCAGACCGGATTTGGTCGAAAACGCCGTGAACGCAATCTGTTCCATTTTTTCAACCACTCCCGAGTCCATCTTTTGGCGCACCCGTTTTAAGCGCGAAAAGTTGGAGCAGTATGAAAAAGCCGGCGAGCATAAGGAGTTTTTCACTGTATACGAATATGGCGTCCAATTCCGCGTCAACCTTCTCGACTATCTTGATACAGGGCTCTTTCTGGACCATCGGGAAACGCGCCGTCTGATCTCCTTGCTCTGTAAAGATAAGCGCGTTCTCAATCTCTTTGCCTATACATGCTCATTCAGTGTACACGCGGCATTTGCAGGCGCTGCCTTTACCAAAAGCGTCGACATGTCCAACACGTACACGACATGGGGAAGAAATAACTTCTCCCTCAATTCCCTATCGCTAAAAAATAATCCCGTCATCCGCGCAGACTGCCTGAAATTTTTAGATGAGGAGATTCTCTCGGGAGTAAAGTACGACATCATCATCATCGATCCCCCCACCATCTCCCGCTCAAAGAAAATGGATCAGATGTTCGACATCCAAGTGGACTATGTTCCTCTGATTACCAAAGCCCTAAAACTGCTCTCTCACGGCGGCGCGATTTTTTTCAGCACGAATTCGCGCAAATTTTGCCTGGATGAGACCCATTTCCAATCCTATAAGATTGAAGACATCTCCTCAAAAACACGCCCCATCGACTTCCATGATCCTAAAATCCACCGTTGCTGGAAGATCTCACTGCTTTAAAATGCGTTATCAATCTTTGGGATTAATCAAAGCCCTCACATTTTTTTCCCACTGCTCCAGCTGCGCTTGTCCTCGGCTGTTGAGTGGATTTTCGCTGAGGTTGACCACTCGCAAGTGGGTCCAGGTAGGGAAGCTGTCAGGGAGCTCCTGAAGATCATTGTCTTTTAAATTCAAAACCCGCAGCTCCTTAAGGTCTCCCACAAAATCAGGCAAGGCATCGATATGGTTTTGAGAAAGATCCAGTTCCTCAAGGCAGGTAAAAGCACAAAGCTCAAAAGACAAATAACGAATGCCCAAATCGGAAAGGTCCATTTGCAACAAACTTGTGCAAGCCGCCTCATTGTGCACTTGGGCTATCCATTTCCTAATATCCCCTGATTTTGAGAGTTGAAATGAGTAAGGTAAAAGGCTAAGCCAAATCCTCCCCCACATCTTTGTCAAACTCTCGTCGATGCACCTTTGGTAAAGCCGAGCTTGAAGAGCGGTATGATGGGAATGGCTCATCATTAACTCGCCTGCCGGGATTGCCACCCAAACCGCTTTCCATTCCTCATTAAGAGCGCGAAACAGGCTCAAATAATTGAGATTCTCAGGACGATGATGGAAAGCACCACGCTCGGCGCGCGACTCCACTCCGTTTGCGCCGGCAACTGATCGATAAAATACCCTCCCGTCGAATCCACATATCCTGGGGGCGCCATCGTGGCCCCTGCCGCCAACACGCCGGGCATCTTGGCGACCTGAGCGAGCATGTCTTGGAAGAACTGGCGGGCGCGTGCGATACCGACGGATGTCGGCGCCGGCACGGTCGCCCGCATCACGAGCACGTTTTCCGGCCGAAAGCCCAAAGCCACATTGTGCAAGGCGACGAAGCTCTTGATCAGCAGTCCTGCCGCACAGACCAGCGTTACGGCCAGAGCGATCTCGGCTGCCACCAGCGCCCCGCGAATGCCGGCCATCCGCCCCCCACTCGCGATGCGCGTTCCTCCCTGCTTCAGCACGTCGATCAATTCGACCTTCGATACAAAGACCGCGGGGATCGAACCGAACAGCACGCTTGTTATTACCGAGAGGGCAAGAGTGAATCCGAGTACCCATCGATCGATCGCAACTTCGGCGAGCCGGGGAAACGCGGCGGGCGCTAGCGCCACCAGAGTCTTCGATCCCCAGTAGGCAAGCAGGAGTCCTCAGATGCCTGCCACCAATGCCAGCAGCAAGCTTTCAGTGGCCAATTGTCTCACGATGCGCTGCCGACTCGCGCCTAAGGCGGCGCGAACAGCGATTTCGCGGGTTCTGCCCATCGCCTTGCCCAACAGCAGCGTCGCGGTGTTGGCGCACGCGATCAGCAGCACTACGGCTACGGCGCCCAAAAGGAGGTAAAGCGTCGGGCGAACGTTGCCCACCATTTCGTCCTGCAGTCTCGTCACGGTAACGGTCCGGCCCCTGTTCGTGTCCGGAAACTGCTGCTCCAGGCGGCGGGCGATGACGGTCATCTCGGTTTGCGCCTGTTCGACCGGCACGCCGGTTTCAGCCGAGCGACGGCGAGATAGTTTCGCGCCGTCACGCGATCGCGGGTGTCGCTCACCGCTAACCATAGATCCGTCTTTTCCGGTAAACGGAAACCCGGCGGAAGCACCCCGACAATCGTTCGCAATCCGTAAGCACGGACGGTCTGGCCCAATGCGCGACGATCGCCGCCAAAATGGCTCTGCCAGATACGTATAGCTGATCATCGCAGCTCCGGCGGCGCCCTGCTTGGTTTCTTCTACCGAGAAAGCGCGGCCGACGAACGGCTCAATGGCAAAGACGCGAAAAAAGTCAGAACTCACGCCGGTCACTCTGGCGTACTCGGCCGAGGAGCCCCAAATCACGGCAGTTTCGCGCGTGCTGTAGTAGGCCATTGCCTCAAACGAAGAACTTTGATCGTGCCATTGCGCGAATTCGCGTGCCGAGACCTGCTTGGAAAGCGCACTGCGTACCTGGTCGGTGGTCGAAAAATTCGAGAGCGTCACGACTCGATCCGGATCGCGATAGGCCAGCGGCTTCAACAATACAGCGTTCACCACGCTGAAGACTGCCGTATTGGCGCCGATACCGAGGGCCATGATCAAGATGGCGAGTGTGGCGAAGCCCGGACTCCGCTTCAAATTGCGGGCAGCGTATCGTAGATCGCGCAGAAAATTATCAATACAGTTCACGCGCCGCATGTCGCGGCATTCCTCCTTGCGTTGCTCGATTCCATCCATCGCGCGAAGGGCCACGGAACGCGCTTCTTTCGGGGAGAGCCCTCTTGCCATTTCCAGAGCGATACGCTGCTCGATGTGAAATTGAAATTCTTCTTCGAGTTCCAGGTCGACACGCTCCCGCTGAAACAGCGTTCGGAGCCGGAGGGTTAACTGCCGCAGCCAACGCCAGTCAGGCATGATTTATACCTCGACGAGTCGAACGACCTGAGAAATCGCGCCGGCTAGCCGTTCCCAGTTTGCTGCTTCGCGGTCCAACACCCGGCGGCCCGGTCGGGTCAGCGAATAGAACTTGGCGCGTCGACCGTGTTCCGTAACCTTCCATTCGGCTTTGATCCACCCTTGTTGTTCGAGCTTGTGGAGTGCAGGGTAAAGGGAGCCATCGCTGACCTGGAGGACGTCTCCGGAAACCTGTTTCAAGCGCTGGCTGATGGCCCAAGCATGCAACGGTTCCAGTGCGACAATCTTGAGAAGAAGAAGGTCCAGTGTGCCCTGGACGAGATCGGCTGGTTTGCTCATGGATTCATCACCCTCGGTTACCGAGGTTAGAATACTACGTCTGCCCTCGGTAATCAAGGGGAGAAACTCAGCCGAACTTCCATGAGCATTTGACCTTGTTTGACGAGTGGGCTGCTTTCCCTGGCTCACATAGAATAGTCAGCCGATTTGGGGGGAAAGATCGCTCCTCATTAACGGCGGAGTGTTTACCGATTCCTCGTCACTTGGAAGTGTCGGCTTATCGTAGCTGTGGTGCGCGGTGCCACGTCTCGCAAAGCGTTTCGGGGGAGGAGCTCAGATGTGGAAGCACCAGGGCGCGGACCTGGTCTGTAGGTCCGCGGTTTTTCCTTGCACACACGGACGAACCGCGGACCTAAAGGACAGGCGCTACACCTGCTTCTAAAGCTCCGCGATCGTCTCCACAATCGCATCGCCGCGCTCGAAGGGTTCGGTGCGAAATTCGACGCCCAGTCCGGGGCCCTCGGGCGCCGTCACGAAGCCATCCTGCGGGACCGGCACGTTCTTGATGAAGTAGGGGTATTGAAAATTATAGAAATGGTAGCAACTTTCCATAATCCAGAGGTTTTTGACGGCGGTGGCCGTGTGGATCGACGAAAACCACAGCAGCGGCCCGCCGCAGGTGTGCGGGGCGGTAGGGATGTAATACGCATCCGCGAGGTCGGAAATTTTCTTGGCTTCGGAGATGCCTCCGCACCAGGTGACGTCATACATCACGATGCTGGCAGCCTTCCTGTCGAGCACTTCCCGGAACTGATACCGCGTGGCCAGGCGTTCGCTGACGGTGACCTGCGCAAGACCAAAGCTGATGTGTGAGTCGGATTTGTGGTCCGTTTGCAAAAGTATCTGGCCGAAGCCGGCGTGGCCTCGCGTCGGGCCAGCGAGCAAGTCATTGTCGCCCGCCGGGTCACGGTCAATGGCGAAGTGGCCTCGCAATTGGGCGCCAAGGTGGACCCGCAGCATGACCGGGTGGCTGTGGATGGGCGGGTCGTGGCGCGGAAGCGCAAACTTTATATCGCAGTCAACAAGCCGCCCGGTTTTGTCTGCACCGGGGCACGGAAGACGAGCGGAAGAGAATTGGCGACCTGTTGCCGCGGGAATGGACGGAACTCTTTTCGGTGGGGCGGCTGGATTACCAGAGCGAAGGGTTGATTTTTTTGACCAATGATGGCGATTTTTGCTTGAAATTAACGCATCCCCGTTATGGGATTCCCCGGATCTACATGGCATGCATCGAAGGCCGGGTCACGACAGAAATGTTAAAATGTTTTACACAAGGCGTGGTCAGCGCGGGCGAGAAATTGCAAGCCCGGCGCGCCCGGCTCATTTCGGCCAATAATTCCAGCAGCCTCATGGAATTGGAGTTGACTGAGGGGAAAAACCGCGAAGTCCGCCGCCTGTTTGAATCCCAAAACCTCACGGTGCGCCGCTTGCAACGTGTCCAAATCGGTCCGATCAAGCTCGGCCAGTTGCCGGTTGGCAAATGGCGGGTGTTGACAGAAGCCAGAGATTAAGTCCCTACTTCCTGTGTTATGAAACTTAAAGCTTGGCTTTTATCCGCGCTGGCCCCCTTGACCGCTGTGTCGGTCCTGGCCCAAGCGTCCAATTCCGTGCCGCCCGCCCCGACCCCGCCGCCCCCGTCCCTTCCGCCGCGCCTGCCGCGCCCGCCCCCAAACCGGCGAAGGCGCCCAAGCCGAAGGCCAAAAAGAAGCACGCGCCTGCGGAAGGAAAAACGACACCTGTCAAAAAGAATGTCGTTCTCAATCCTCCCGTCACGGCCATCGTCAAATGCGATGTGCTCGATGTGCGGGGCCAGGGTTCCTTCACCGGTGAAGTCATCACCCATGTCAAGAAGGGGGAAAGCGTCACTGTTCTGGAAGAAACCACCCTCGACCACGTTCACCCGAATGAGCCGGCCCAATGGTCCCGCATTGTCCTGCCCACCAACACGCCCGTTTGGGTAGATGCCGACTTTATCGAGCCTGAAAGCAAGGCTGTGCGTGTCAAGAAAGTCAACGTGCGGGGCGGCCCCGGGAGAGAACTACAGCGTTGTGGCCCGGCTGGACAAAGGGACCGTTGTCAAAGTAATCCGCAAACACCAAGGCTGGTTGGAGATCGAAACGCCGGCCAACGCCTTTGCTTTTGTCGCCTCGGAGTATTTGGACAAGCAGGGTCCTGCGCCAACGGCCCCCGAGCTGGCCGCAACGCCGCCGCCCGCCATTCCTCAGCCAATGCCTGCCGCACCCGTGCAGAACAATTTGTTGACTTCAGGCTTGCGCAATACCTACACCACTCCACCGCCGATGCGGACCAGCACCCGCGCCTCAGGCGCCGCTTCCACCTGCGCCTGAGACTGTCGTGGTGAATGTGCCGGCGGAGACCGCTCCGGCCCCTGCCAAGCCCGTGGAAACGGCGCCTCCGACGGCCCCCCGCGCCCGCGCCAAAGCAGCAAGCCAGTCCGAACAGGAACTTGCGGCATTGCGCCGGGCAACCGCTCCCGAGCCATTAGTGGCTCCCGCCGCTCCCGTCTCCGCGCCACCAGCGGCCGCCGGAAGCCGGGAAACAAGAGAAAGAAACTCCGCGCATTGTCACGCGCGAAGGGTTTGTCCACAGGGCGCGTAACATTCAAGCACCGGCGGGCTATGAGTTGCACGGTATCAAGAGCGGCGAGTTGATCGAGTATTTGCAACCCGCGCCC
>CAWESW010000009.1:0-6142 GCA_963811735.1 uncultured Verrucomicrobiae bacterium
AAAAAGGCAGCGGAAGAAAATTTACTCTGAGATTTTAAGGAATTAGAAAATCAATGGCTGGCTATCTCATCGCTGAGGAAGGCCCTCTTGCCGGACTTATCGTCCGTTTAGAAGAGGGAGAGGAATGGGTTTTAGGGCGCGACCCGGACGAAGTGACCATCGTTTTAGAAGATCCAATGGTCTCGCGCAAGCATGTCATCTGCAGGCTGACAGCCGAAGGCTACATGCTCGAAAACTTAAGCTCGGTCAATCCTGCGACGCAAAACGGCAAGGTGATCACAGAGCCCGTACTGCTTCGCGAAAGCGACATTCTGCAGATCGGCAGCACTTTTTTCCGTTTTTCAGAAAAAATCCCCTCCTTTTCTGAGACTTTTGAAGAAATTTCCACCCCGCGCGAGTCGGAAGTCATCGAAGAAAAAGAAGACCTCTCTTCGGTCAATGTTGAAGCAGGCGGCGAAGTACGCTGGTTCATCAAAGTGATCTCCGGGCCAAATAGCGGCGCTGAGTTCGCGCTGCAGCGAGGATCGACATACATTCTCGGTAAAGATCCCAACCTGTGCGATATCGTCTTCCAGGACTTGAGCGTCTCAAGGCAGCATGCCCGTCTGATCGTCGATGATGAGAACCATATTTTCATCGAGGACTTGGGCAGCCGCAACGGCGTTTTGATCAATGGGGAACTGATTTCAGAAAAACACCCCGTCTCCTCGCAAGACCTCGTCGCTTTAGGGACAACGTCATTTCTGATGATCGACAGGGAACAAATCCACGAAACGATCATCTCTCCTCCCTCTGTGCAACCCGCCAAAATGGAAGAAGAGCCCGCAGCCGCTGCCCCTACTGCAGCGGAAGCCGTCCTCGAGAAAAAGGACTGGCGCGAGATGGTCATCCCCAAAAAACACCTCATCCTCGCCGGCTTTTTCGGCCTGGCCCTGATCGCAGGTTTTGCCAGCATGATGGCGCTATTTAAGACGGAACCCGTCGTCGTCCAGATGCCCGATGAGAACGAGATCATCAAGAACACGATCTCCACATTTCAAGACGTTCAGTTTTCCTTCAATCCGTCGAACGGCAAAATCTTTTTGGTCGGACATGTCTTGACCTCCGTCGACAAGCAAGAGCTCACGTATAAAATCAACAACCTTCCCTTCGTCAAAAACATCGAGGACAATGTCGTCGTCGATGAATATGTCTGGGAAAATACGAATGCTCTATTGATGACCAACCCTAATTGGGTCGGCGTCTCCATCTACTCCCCTGTCCCGGGAAAATTTGTATTGAGAGGGTATCTGCAGACTCTCGATCAGATGATGGCCCTCACAGATTACATGAACCAAAATTTCCCCTATTTAGACAAACTTGAGAATCAGGTCGTCATCGAGACCAACCTGCGAGACGCAAATCGAGAGCCTGCTCGTCGCAAAAGGATTTAGCGGGGTCAAACTGCAGCTGAGCAACGGAGAAATTGTGCTTTCCGGCAGGGTTGATCAGCAAAAATCCTCCACATTTTCTGAAGTGGTCGACATCATGAAAGGCCTCAAAGGGGTCAGGACCGTCAAGAATTTTGTCGTCTATACAACAGCAGACACATCGCGAATAGATATTTCTTCACAATATCAAGTCTCCGGATATTCAAAGAAAGATGACCAAAATATGTTCGTTGTCATCAATGGAAAAATCCTGAGCGTCGGCGAAGCAATAGACGGAATGAAGATCACAGGAATTCTTCCAAATATGGTGCTGCTTGAAAAAGATGGATTAAAATTTAGAATTAACTACAATCTGCAATAAACACCTGGTGAGGGAATATGTTTGGGTTGGAAAAAAAAGGGAGAGCGCTTTTTGAATTTGATCTTGAAAAAGATTTAAAGGGCAATCCTGCAAAAGTAAAAGAGCTGCTCAAAAAAGTTGAGAATCGGATTCAAGAGATCAAGAATACCTTGAGACAAGGCGCTGGCTCTGAAGATTTCGATAAATTAGGTATTCTGCTCCACGGCTACGCGGCATTGCAGAAAGTATTAACGAAAGTTGCCAATAAGAAATAGGAAAGAGAAGGAGGAAGCCAATGGGCGAAACGCAATGGTGTACGATATCATTCAGTACGCTAATCAAACAATACATGCACCTACAAAGCCAGGTCATCTCCCAAGTGCGCGCCGTCGCAAGTCGAATCTCATCGGCGACACCGGGTAAGTTTCTGTTACTGCAGTTCTCTATGAGCCAAGTCACACAGATCGGTGAATCGATCTCGAACTTGATATCGCAGGTGCAATCGGTAATCAATAACATGGTGCGAAACCAGAAGAGTTCGTAATCGGCTCTTTGAGAAAGTTAAAAATTTTAAAATTAGGGTGGCAAAATGGGACAGCTTCAACACTATAAAGACGACTTCATCTTGCTGGCGGAAGCGGGTTTTATAGCAATCAACCAGGCCGATGAAGACGCCGCGGTAAAATTATTCAAGGCATCGGAATTGCTCGATCCCGATAACATTCTCCCCAAGATCGGCATTGGATACATGCACCTTTGCAAACTTGAGCTGAAACAGGCTGCCAAGACCTTCGAGGATATTTTAGCAAAAGATCCCAACAATGAGATGGCGCGCACCTTTCTGGGCCTGAGCCTCTCTCTCAATCCCGCCGAATGCGCCAAGGGTGAAAAAGTTCTGGAAGAGTCTCTAAATGCAGCAAAAGACCCCATGGTCAAAGGACTGGCAAAAAGCTCCCTGGAGTTTGTCGAGAAATTCGTCAAAAAGACTCCCTCTCCGGCCCAAGGTCCGATGCACACCAAAAAAGAGAAAAAATAAAGAGGGAATTGCAAAACTCGCTTTGGAGGCCAAATTTGATGATTTTGGTGCCGGTTCGGTTTCTCGCAAATTGACATATCCTATCGGCTATAGGCGATTTGCGAGAAATCCGAATCCGGCGCCAAAAGCGCAAATTTGGCCCCAAATGGAGTTTTGCAATTTCCTCTAAAGCGAACCCGCAAAACTCCGACCCCGTCGGAGTTTTGTAGGCTTCGCCTATGTGCGGAGTTTTTTTTCTAGCTTAGCGATTTATTTGCGTGATTTTTTAGGTTTTTCTGCAGATGGCTTTTCAATGACCTTTACTGTGGAAAGTTCAGCTTCAATCTCTTCAATTGTCGGCAACCTTGATTTGAACTTCTTGAGGAAAGATCTTAAAGATCTTAGTTTCATACTCAGCTACTCCAATCGGTTTATTTATGTCACGAAGCGCATATTCAACCTTAACTTTATTTTTTGTTTTGCAGATTAAAAGCCCTATCGAAGGGTTGTCATCAGGATGTCTCAGAAGATCATCGATCGCCGACAGATAAAAATTCATTTGTCCTGCATCTCTGGGATCGAAAGCTTTCGCCTTAAGTTCCACGATAAAATAACATCTCATCTTCACATGGTAGAACAAAAGATCAATCAAATGAGCTTCTCCTTCTATATCGATACTGAATTGTCTTCCCATAAAGGCAAAGCCTTCTCCAAGTTCAACTAAGAAATTCTGTAAATGGTCCATCAATCCCTGTTTCAGTTCTTTTTCCTTATCAGCAGAGAAGAGCGTCATAAAGTCAAAATTGTATGGATCTTTCAAAACCTGTTCGGCAATGTCCGATTGCGGAGACGGTAACGCCTGCTTGAAATTAGTGACAGCTTTTCCCTTCCTTTTATGCAACTTGGACTGAATCCAATTTTCAAGAGCGCTTCGACTCCAGCCACCTTCGATCACTTGTTGTACATACCAAAGTCGGTCCGTTGGATCTTCGACCTTGTCTAGAAGAAGCATATTGTGACCCCAAGGTATTTGGGCAGCAGCTGCTGCCCAATTGGCTTCTGGGAAGCTTTCAGCGAATTGCCGCATATATTTGAGATTGCGCCAAGAGAAGCCTGTTACATCAGGGAATTCTTCTCTTAAGTCCCTGGCCAGACGCTCCATGGTTTTAGCTCCCCAACCTTCATCATTAACCTTCTGAGTAAGCATTTTTCCTGTGCGCCAATAGAGCAGGATGAGCTCTTTTGTTACACACAGAGCGGCGCGCATCTGGGTTTGTTTTATGTCAGACTTGAGTTGCTCAAATAGCTTCGCGTAGCTGCTCTGATTGGCGCGATCGTCCTTTTTTGAAACAAGTTTTTTTCTTTTCATTACAATTCCATGGCATTGAAACAAGTGCATGCGATTTTAAGGGAAATAGTGAATTCAGCAACAATTATTTCAATTTCTTAAGAGGATACACCGTTTCCCTGCTGATTTTGAAGTGCTTGGCCGCCTCAGATTTATACCACACACCATTAGGTTGTGTGAATTTTGAAGGTCTTAGAACAGCCCGTCTGCCAACTGCCGCTCCTCCAAAGGATCATTCAATACATTGTCCTCTTGAATTGTATTCAGTTTGCGTAGAAAATGCTCGATAAGCAAGTTAATGCAGGAATCGCAATGTCTAGAAAAGCAAGACTGCTAGTGTTTCTGTTAGCATTGTGCTTAACATTTCAGAACAATTCCTATGCAAACAATGCGTCAATACTCCCTTCGCCAGACATCACCGACGCTGCAACGAACAACTTCGCTCAAGCTTGGAAATGTGAGCAGGCAAATGTCCAGTTAAAAGTCTTCTACGGACAGCAAAGCGACCCTTATTCTGAAGCGCTCTGTGAGCTCGTCCTTACAACTTTTAGGGAATATCCGTACCTCTATGAAGCAAGTGAGGATTATGTCAATTTTCTCAAGTCCTATGGGAAAAGAAGTGATACCATCGTCGCAATGGCGTTTGACGCGAATAGACTCGTTGGAGTGGCGATCGGAATTCCCTTAGCATCTTCGGGAACATACCAACTCCCGTTTCTCGAAAAAGGGTATGACCCATCTGCCCTGTTTTACATGGGTGAGCTTGTCCTCGATCGGCAATACCGCAAAAAGGGATTGGGCAAATTACTTTACAGTTGCTTAGAATCGGCGGTCAAGCGCGAGGGGAAATATGAAGCAATTACACTCTGTCAAATCGAAGACCCCCGTTATGATGTGTTCAAACCAACGGATTACGTGGTAACGGATGGCTTTTGGAATAAGCTAGGTTTTCAGCACCACCCCGAGATCAATGAGATGATTTATTGGATCAACGTTGGACAATTGGAAAAGACTCCCCACCTCTTGGTCTACTGGACAAAAGATATTACCCCTCCAAACGGCGGGAATATCCCAAAATCTACAATGAGATCCAAAAAAAGGTTGTCAACTGGTTCATTAAGCACTTAAAAAATTCTTAAGAGTTAATTTGAGCTTTTTTCTCAGAAAGCCCCCTCCCCAGACTCTATTCATGACGAAAAAGGCGGTTTGTGTTATTTCTAGAGTAAGGCCCTCGGATAATGCCCTCAGATCGTCCATGATGAAGGTTTGGCCTGCCCTGTAAATTTAAAAACACCGAATCAGTTGTAAAAGAAGCTCACATCTTAAGGCTTTTTACTGCTGCCTCGCTTAAGTAATTGAGAGTACCCGATGGTAGACACAACGTTGCCTGGCGATGTCGAAGATCCAGGAAGAATTTTTGCAGCCGAACCCGTTGGCACCGGTGAAAAAGAAAGCCTGCATATGCCCACGCAGCCCTTTTCTTCATTCATGCAGCCGGGGGCGGCCAACCCCATGGCAGCTGCCGGAAAATCCCCCATGATCTCTCCCTTTGCCCTCATGCAGGGCCAGGCGCCGCTTGCGACAACGCCCACGATGGGCACCCTGCTGGCTCAAATCAACAATGTCCAAAGCACCCTTGGCGACATCAACACCCAGCTCAATACGCCTAACCTCAAGCTCAAAGCGTCGACAAAATACCTGGTCAAGAGCAAGCTTTCCGACGCCAACGACAACCTGCGTACATTCAATGCCAAAATCGGGGCTGAGGTACCGCCGGAACCAGATGCTTCCACATTTACCGGACCGCTGGGCCGGTTTTTTGCCTACCTCAACGACGGACAGGCCCAAATGGAGCAAGCTAAAATGCAGCTCCAAAACCTTAAGGATAAAGGCACCAACATTTCCCCCGGCGACTTCCTTTTGGTGCAGGTAAAACTCAATAAAGCACAACAGCTTCTCGAATTTACCTCCGTGCTTCTTTCAAACGCCGTTTCAGACATTAAACAACT
>CAWESW010000010.1:0-3795 GCA_963811735.1 uncultured Verrucomicrobiae bacterium
AGACGGTGCAGACGAGCATGAACGCGAAGGACGGCACGTGGGTGGGCATCAACCTGGTGCGGCCCGAAGATGATTTCGTCTCCATGCGCGATTACACGCTGCAGATGAAGATCGTCGGCTACCTCCACTCCGTTTATCCTGGCGTGCACATCGCGCTTCACGCGGGCGAGCTCGCGCCGGGACTCGTGCCGCCGGAAGGCCTGCGTTTCCACATCCGCCAGGCAGTGGAGCTGGGCGACGCCGAGCGCATCGGCCACGGCGTCGACGTGATGTACGAGGACCGGCCGCGCGATCTGCTCACGGAACTGGCGGCCCGGCACATCATGGTCGAGATCAACTTGAGCTCGAATGAGGGAATCCTCGGCGTCGAGGGCGACGCGCATCCGTTTCCGGTGTACCGCGCGGCGCACGTTCCGGTCGCGCTGTCCACAGACGACGAAGGCGTGAGCCGCATCGACCTGACGCACGAGTATGTGCGGGCAGCCATCGATTACGGGCTGACCTATCGCGACCTGAAGCAACTGGTCCGCACGGGGATGGAGCACGATTTTCTGCCGGGCGCGAGCCTGTGGGCCATGCCGGATGACTTTAGCGCGGCCGCGAGTGCGTGCAAAGGCGAGACCCTGGGCGGCGACAGCCCGCCGGCCAACTGCAGGCAATTTCTCAACGGCAGCCAGAAAGCCTCCGCGCAGTGGGAACTGGAACGGCGCTTCAGGGACTTCGAAGCCAAATTCCAGGGGCCGGCCTTCGATCGCTTGCTTCATGCCCACTAAACGACGCCGCCGAGCTCGCCCGCGGCGTCCTGCACTGTTGCCCCTGCACGATTCCGCCCTAAACTATTGCCATGGACAACGAGCGCATTCGCGAAATTTGCCTGGCGCTGCCCAATGTCACGGAAACGGTGAACTGGGGCCATCACCTCGTCTACTGGGCCGGCGACCGCGACATCGGCGGAAAAATGTTCGCCATGACCGATCTCGATGGCACCGGCACGGGTGTTCTTTGGTTTCATTGCGGGGCCGAGCGCTTTCATGAGTTGCTGGAGCGCGAGGGAATTTGTGCATCGCCCTACCTGGCCAAAGCTCATTGGGTGACCTTGGAACGATGGAGTGCGCTCCGGCCGCGGGAAATTGAGGACGAGCTGAAACGGGCGCATGCGTTGATCTTCGATAAGCTTCCGTCCCGCACCAAAGCTGTCCTGGCGTTGCCGGAAAAAGAGCGCGCCAAGGCGATCCGCGACCGGAAGAAAGTTCTTGCTGCCAGGGCGAAGGCCCCGTCCAAGACTCGGAAAGCGTCAGCGGCCTCGCACCCCGCCCGCAGTCGTCATAAAAAGCCCCGCTGATCCAAACTCAAACCCAGGCCTCTGGAACTCATGCCCGGGCAGTTGCGTAACAATAGTTGAAGTAACCTGCGCGATCGAGGCGTATAGGCCTATGGTCAAATTTTTTCTTTGGTGCATTCTTCTGGTGTTGTGCTGGCCGCTGGCGCTCCTGGCTCTGGTGCTTTATCCCATCGTCTGGTTGCTTTTGCTGCCATTTCGCCTGGCGGGCATCGCCGTGGGCGGCGTGCTTGACCTGGTAAGCGCCATCATCTTCCTGCCTGCGCGGGTCCTCCGAGCGGTCTGAAGCCCTGGAACCTCGACAGCCCCTTCCGCGATGCATTAGCTTGGGCTCAACGCGTTTTTTTGTGGCTCCAGGCACCGACAGCGCCCGATCTGCGTCATTCTATGCAGACACTCGAGTTCGGAGGATTCATGCGGAAGATTTTGCCGGTTGCCTTGGCCATGTTCGTGCTCCTGGTGCCGCACGCGATGCGGGCGCAATCGGGCGATCCCGAGGCCGCCAAAAATGCGGCCCAGGCGCGCGCTGCGCTCGACGCCATGGTGCAGGCGCTTGGCGGGCAGCTTTGGCTCAACATCAACAACATGGTGCGGCATGGCCACATTGCCGCCTTTTACCAGGGCAATCCCGACCCCGGTACCACGGAGTACTTCGAGTTTCACCAGTGGCCCGACCATGACCGCATCGAATACACCAGCCACCGCGACGTGGTGCAGTTTTATGTCGGCCGGCAGGGTTTTGAGGTGACCTATCGCGGCAAAAAGCCGCTCGACAAGGACATCGCCGATGACTACCTGCGCCGCCGCGACCACTCCATCGAGACTGCCGTGAAGGTCTGGATGAAGGACCCCAACACCATCCTGCTCTACGAAGGCCAGCACATGTCTGAGCGGCACCTCGGCGAGCAGGTCACGCTCATCTCGCCCCAGAACGAGTCCATCACCATCCTCATGGACGTCCAGACCCATCTGCCTCTCCAGCGGACCTTTGAGTGGCGCGACCCCGTATACCACGACAAGAACACCGACACCGAAGAGTACGACGACTATCACACCATTCAGGGCTTCCCCACTCCCTTCACCATCACGCGTCTCAAGAACGGCGACCCTGTTCGCCAGTATTTCGTTGACCGCGTCAGCTTCAACCAGAACCTGCAAGCCGATTTCTGGGATCCCGACGCCGTCGCCCGCAAGATCAAGAAGTAGCCATGGTGGGAAACCTGAGAACATCTTGCCGACAATTCCTCTGGGGCAGCGGCTTTGCTAGCGATCAACGGCCGGACCCTCCAGAATCGTGCCGTCGTATCCGACGGCCCACACTCGCCTGCCGTCGCGGGTCCCGAAGATCGACTCAAGGTTTGACCTCGTGCCGCTCTTTCGCGCCGTCCAGGTCGAGCCCCCGTCGTCCGACTCCAGAATAGTGCCGTTCTTGCCGGCAGCCCAGAGCTGTTTGCCGTCGCTGGTTCCGAAGATCGAATAGAGATCAATTGGCGTGCTGCTGTCGCGCGCCGTCCAGGCCGCGCCCCCGTCGTCCGACTCGAGGATCGTGCCCTTCGTACCGACGGCCCACAGCTGTCTGCAGTCGCTGGTCCCGACGATCGAAGTGAGCCACTCTTTGGTGCCGCTGTTGCGCGGCGACCAGCTTATGCCACCGTCGCTCGACTCCAGAGTCGTGCCGTTCCCGCCGACGGCCCACAGCCGCTTGCCGTCGCTGGTTCCGGAGACCGAAAAGAGTTCATCATTGGTGCCGCTGTAGCGGGCCGTCCAGTTTGCGCCGCCGTCGTCCGACTCCAGAATCCTGCCGTGGTTGCCAACGGCCCACAACCGCCCTCCATCGCTAGTCCCGAAGATCGAAAGAAGGCTCTCCCCAATGCCGTTGTTGCGCGGCATCCAGCTTGCGCCTTCGTCGTCCGACTCCAAAATCGTACCCAGATCGCCGACGGCCCACAGCCGTCTGCCGTCGCTGGTCCCGAAAATTGAAGAAAGGGCGGTCGATGCGCCGCTATCGCGTGCCGTCCAAGTTGCGCCCCAGTCGGAGGATTCCAGAATCGTGCGCGAGTAGCCTCCGGCCCACAAGCGCTTGCCGTCGCTAGTCCCGAAAATCGAATCAAGGACCGCTGTGGTACCGCCCTTGCGCACCATCCATTTTGCTTCGCTGCCCAAGCTAGCTCTCCCTTGAAGGGGTTGCGACGGTCCAGTGCCTCCCCTCGGCTTGACCGCGCTGCCGCTGGCCGGTGCGCCCTGCACTGGAGGCGACGAAGCAACCGGGGACGATACCGTCGGGGCCGGAGGCGTACCGAAACGCATCCCAACATAGGCTGCAATGAACAGCACGGCCACCCCACCGAGAATGGCAAATATCCACACGCGGGAAATTCGAGCCTTCCTGTTCCCTGTGGCGGGAACTTCCGTTCGATCTAGCAATACGTCAAGCCAAGCAAATAAAACAGTAACAG
>CAWESW010000011.1:0-10849 GCA_963811735.1 uncultured Verrucomicrobiae bacterium
TTAAGGGAGCAGAGGGGGTGGGCAATGCTATGCTCCTCAGAAAAGACACAGGAAAATGCTGCAAAAAAGCGGCTGTGTGTAAGGCTGGGATACAATGAGTCGCTTTAGTCATGAATCTAATGCTCCAAGACTAAATCCCAGAAGACCGCTTTTTGCGATAGGCAATTAATCCTTACAATGCCCGGTCTTCTCGACCGGGGTATCTAACCCATAAAAATAGCGCGCAATCCGTAAAAGATCAAAACGCTCATGATGGCGCTAGCCGGAATGGTGATGATCCAGGAGAGTACAATATCGCGAAGGATATTGAGGTTTAAAGCGCGCATTCCTCGGGCGAGGCCGACGCCCAGGACGGCGCCGACAAGGCAATGGGTCGTTGAAATCGGCAAGCCCAGTTTTGAGGCGATCAGAATGGTCGTCGCAGCACCAAATTCGGCGCAAAAGCCGCGCGTGGGGGTGAGCTCGGTGATCTTTTTGCCGATCGTTTCGATGACGCGCCATCCCCATGTTGCAAGGCCTACCACGATGCCAAGACCGCCAAATGCTAGCAACCAGGGGGGAACATTGGTGACATCGGAAACAATCCCGTTTTTAATGACGTCGAGGACAGCGGCGACAGGCCCGATGGCGTTGGCGACGTCGTTGGCGCCATGGGCAAACGCGACAAAGCAAGCGCTCATGATTTGCAGGTAGACGAACATCTTTTCGACAGTGTGGTATTCAGAAGTGCGGTCGGCAAGGCTCGTTTCACGGCGCATCTGGTTGGAAAGAGCTTTAACTTCGGAGAGGAGATTGCCGACCTTCTCGTGCGTTTCGTCATAAGAGACAACATGGACCCTTTGCAGGTGTTTGATCGCCTTTTCCAAGCTGACAACGGTTTGTGGAAGATAGCGCGATGGGGGGCGGGTATCGATATCGGGCAAGGGAACCCTACGGACAAAGAGGTAGGAGATCGCGCTCGCTGCAATTCCAATCGCAAGGGTTAAGCCGAGTGCTTCAGAGAAGGTGATGTCGAGATCGAGATTTTGCAGACCGTTAAAAATCAAGCTTAAGGTAAATGTACCGAAGACGATGAAGACGAGAAGGGGGATGAATTTCTTGGTCGCCTCAATCGGATTCATCGCATAGAGGATATTGCGTTGTAGGATGCTGAAGATCAAATAAGAGATGATAGCAGAAATGAGAGGAGAAATCACCCAGCTGAGTGCGATGGAACCGGTTTCACCCCAATGGATAGCATCCATTCCCCCGACCACTGCGCCAAATCCCAGGATCGCTCCGACGATGGCATGCGTTGTGGAGACCGGCCATCCGAAATAAGAGGCGATTTGCAGCCAGAGGCTCGTACCGAAGAGGGCTGCGCTCATTCCGAGGATCAGAATCATCGGCTCGGTGATGAACATATCGGTGTCGATGATGCCTCGCTGCATCGTCTCAGAGACGTTGTTGCCGACGAAGAATGCTCCGCTGAATTCAAGGACGGCTGCGATGATCACGGCTTTTCTCAAGGTCAGAGCGCCGGAGCCGACAGAGGTGCCCATCGCGTTCGAGACATCATTGGCGCCGATATTCCACGCCATATAGAAGCCGATGACGAGCACAAGGACTTTTAAAACAACTTCTAGTTCCATTCCCTAAACTATTTGAGTTCCAGAATCATTCGGATGCGGTTTGCCAGGCGTTCTGAGAGGTGGGAGATCGCACCGACTTCCTCTATCAGCCGCATCCAAAGGTAAAAAGCGGGAACGCTGAGCGTGTCCCCGTGCATGAAAAGCTGTTTCATAAGCTGCTTTTGCATTTTGTCAGCTTCATATTCTTTATAAGCTGTCTGTTCAACCATGGCTTTGACTTTTTCCGCTTCAATGCCTCCAAAAGAAGACTCCAGAAGCTCATCGATTTCCTCGATGATATGTTTGGCGTCGAGGAAGACGATTTCGTTTTTGCGGAAGAGAGCGAGTACATCTTCGTGAAAATTGCGAAAGTGTTCCAACGGCCGCAAGGTAAGCAATATTCCGACGTCTTCGGCTTTATCGGCAATGCTGTCTTGAACAGAGAGGATTTCGAGAAAGTGGGCCCGATCGATGGGCAGGAACAGGCTTTTTGGAAGGTGGTTGCGAATGTCGTTTTTCGTCAGGTCGGCCTCATGCTCCATTCTGGAAAGTTCCGCGACGAGCTTTTCGATCTTTTCCATGTCCATTTTGGCAAGGGCGTTGAAAATATCGGAGAGCCTTTCGATGCAAATGGAGACCTTCTTCATATGGCTCTGCAAAGGAGCAAAAGGGGATTTTCCAAACAAGCGGGCAATGTTGAGCATATAAACCTTATTCGGCTACAGTATACAGGAACTGATCTTTGAGTAAAGTATTTACTGAGAGGCTATCCCTTCTGGAAAATCTCTTTTTTGTCAGTCTCGGTCATCTCGCGGAATGTGCCTTCCGGGATGGGGCCGAGCCGCAGTCCGCCGATGCGGATGCGGGAAAGTTCGAGAATGTCGAGGCCGGCGTTCTGTACGAGTAGGCGGACCTCTCTTTTCTTGCCTTCTTTGACGACAACTTTGAGGGTGCCTTTGCGGACCTTTTCGACGCGGACGGGTTTGATCCAGCTGCCTTCGATGTAGGTGCCCTTGGAGATGTCTTTGAGGTGAAGGTCGGTGATTTCCTGAGAGCTCTTGACGAGGTATTCTTTGGCAATGTTGGAGGAGGGATGGATCACTTTGTTGGCAAAATTTCCGTCATTCGTGACCAGGAGCAGTCCCGTGGTGTCGCGGTCGAGCCTGCCGACGGTGAAAAGGCGTAGGTTAAGATGGGCAAAAAGATCGACGACGAGCTTTTTAGTCCCTATCCGCGTATTCGAGCAGACAAAGCCATGGGGTTTGTTGAGGATAAAGTAAACTTTTTTTTCCTCTCCTCGGATGGGGGACTCATCGACCAGAATGCTGTCTTTTTCCCAATCGACCATCGTCTGTGGGACTTTGACCACCTGGCCATTGACTTTGACCCTGCCTTCAAAGATCAGTTCTTCGGCAGCGCGCCTGGATGCCAGGCCGGCAGCGGCGAGGGCTTTGCTTAATCTTTTTTTCTTTTCCATAAGCGAAGGATTTTAACCTATGGGGTGGTTAACATGCAATCATATCGATCCAAAGCTTCCATAAACACATAAATTTAAAAAATTTATTTGGTTTTTCTATTTGCCAATTCCGTGTAAAATGAATTTCCACTCACTTTGGGAGGGCTATGTCACACAAAGCAGCGAAACTGATCATGATGCGCCATGGCCAGTCGGAATGGAACAAACTCAACCTTTTCACGGGGTGGGTCGACATCCCTTTGAGTGTAAAAGGGGTGGAAGAATCGATCGAAGGGGGGAAGAAAATCGCCCATCTCCCTGTGGATATCATCTTTACCTCTTCCCTGATCCGCGCCCAAATGACAGCGATGCTGGCGATGATATATCATTCGAGCGGCAAGGTTCCCTGTGTTCAGCATCCGAATGAAGGGAAGCTTGAAGAATGGGCTAAAATTTTTAGTCAATCTGCCGAAGAGAGCTGTGTTCCTGTCTATTGCGCCTGGCAATTGAATGAAAGGATGTACGGCGAGCTGCAGGGCTTGAATAAAAGAGAGACGATGGACAAGTTTGGAGAGGAGCAAGTGCACATTTGGCGGCGCAGTTTCGACCAGGCCCCGCCGGAAGGAGAGAGCCTGGAAATGACAGCTGCGCGCACCATCCCCTATTTTGTGGAGAAGATCCTTCCTCTTTTGAAAGAGGGCAAAAACGTATTTATCGCTGCCCATGGAAACTCCCTGCGTTCGATCGTGATGTTCCTGGACAATTTATCCAAGGAGCAAGTGGTCAAGCTGGAACTAGCCACAGGAGAGCCTTTGCTTTACACCTTCCACGGCGAAAAGTGGAGTAAAGATGTCTAGAGTTTATCTCGATCACCACACGGCAACGCGTCCTTTGCCTTCTTCCATTGATGCGATGCTTCCCTTTTTTCGCGAGCATTGGGGAGCAACGACGGCCCCTCATCAGATGGGGCAAGAGCTTTTTCCCTCGTTGAACAAAAGCACGGAATCGATTTTGGCTGCGCTTGGCGCTAGTGCCGAGGATCGATTTTATTTCTTTCATTCTAGCGACGATGCGATCAGCCATCTCTACCTGTCTCACTATTTCGATAGCATCCGCAACACCGGTAAAAACCATATCCTCACGACAAATATCGAAGAGGCACCTGTTCTCATGTCGCTCAAACGCCTGGAAGATCTCGGATGCCACGGTAAGATCCTTTCGGTGAACCAGCAGGGACAGTTGACCAAAGCTGTGCTTGAGGAAGCTCTGAAGACCCGTACTTCGCTAGTTTCTCTTTCTTGGGCAAATGGGCTGACCGGAGTGATTCATCCAATCGCCGACATCGCGGAAGCCTGCCGGGCAAAAGATGTCCGCCTGCATGTCGATGCAAGCTATGTCATCGGCAAGCTCTTTTTCCGGATTGAAGATTTAGGGATCGATTTTTTAACCTTTGACGGTTCTCTTCTGCATTCCCCTAAGGGGACAGCCGGCCTGATTGCAAAAGAAAAGTCGGTGTTTTCCGGTCCTCATTCGCTCGCGAGGGGAGCTTCCGTCGGGGGGATCGCCGCTCTATCTCAAGCCCTGGAAGATGGCTCCCAAATGTTCGACCACATGTGTTTGGAAACGGCACGTCTACGCGACAAGCTTGAGAAGGGGATTCAGGAAGGAATTCCGGATGCTCAAGTGCTCTTCCAAAAGGCAGAGAGGCTGCCCAATTGCACCGCGATTGCTTTTCCGGGAATTGTCAGCGACGCGCTTCTTTTTCTTCTTCATCGCAAAGGGGTGTATGCTTCTCTTGGCGGCGGGCATTCCCAAAAACTTTTCCACATTCTTGCCGCCTCAGGTATTGATGAGACGCTTGCGCAATGCGCTTTGAGTTTCAGCCTCTCTTTTGAGACCAAGGAAGAAGAGATCGACTATGCGATCAAAACAATTGTGGAATGCGCTCAGAATCTCAAAATGTTGAGCCGAAAGATGATTGAGGAGATCTCATGAGCCACCGCAAATTCACACTTTCCTTTCCTTGGGCACGCTACAGCAAAAAACTCATCCAAAAAATCGAGAAGCCGCGCCACGGCGGATATTTTACTCAGGAAGAAGCGGCGCAGCGGGGGATGCGGCTGGTTGTCGGCAAGCAGGGAGAGCTTCAGGACGGCAACGCCATCCATCTCTATCTTTTTGTCGACGAGAGCGATGGCGTGATCGCCGATGCCAAGTTTCAAGTGTTTGGACAGTCGGCGCTCATTGGCGCTGCAGAAGCCGCTTGCGAGCTCCTCATCCGAAAAAATTATGACCAGGCGCTCAAAGTCACCGCGGACCTGATCGACAGACAAGTCCGCGATAAAGCGGAGAACCCTGCATTTCCCGAAGAGACTTTTGCGCATCTCAACCTTGTTCTCGATGCGATTGAACAGGCAGCGGAGCAATGTCTTGATATCCCTTTTGCGGAAGCCTATGTTCCCACTCCTCTAGAATCGAAAGGAAGCGAGACAGGTGGATATCCCGGCTGGGAGTTGCTTAGCCGCGAGCAGAAGATCGCCGTCATCGAAGAGGTGATCGCAGCGGACATTCGTCCTTACATCGAACTCGACGCAGGAGGAGTCCAAATCCTCGATCTCGTAGAAGATAGGGAGTTGATCATCGCCTATCAAGGAGCTTGCACTTCCTGTTATTCCGCAACAGGCGCGACGCTAAATGCCATTCAGGAAATTTTGAGGGCAAAGATCGATCCCAATCTGGTGATCACACCGGACGCCTCTTTCCTTTCTCAGGATGTGCAATCCTAAAGATCAATGGCGACGCGGAATCCGGTATCGTCCTGGCAGGACTGAGGATCGAAGAGGGAGCGGGCCGATACGAGCAGCTCAGACGGAGGGCTATTGTAGGAGCCTCCCTTGGTAACTTTTGAGCCATCCTCGCTATCGCTGGTCCATTGCCGGACATTTCCAGTCATATCAAAACAGCCAAAAGGACTGCGAGCAAGGCGGCTTTGGTAGTTCTTTGCATTTTTTGTAAAAACAGTTTGCCCATTGTAGAAACCGACAGGCGTGGTGCGGTTATCGTCATATTCTCGCAATCCGTCGCGGTAGTTGGCCCAAGAGAGATCGATTTCGTTTTTCCCAAAGCCGTAGAGGAACTTGGTCAAAGCCTCCTCTTCTCTTAAGATTGGCATGCCGGCCGCTTTTTCCCACTCCGCCTCTGTAGGGAGCCTGAAATGATTGTCTCTGCAATATGTTTTAGCGCCAAGCCAGCTGACCTGAACCACGGGATGTGCATCAGTTCCCTTAAGAGGCTTGAATACGAGCTGCCCTTTAGTGACCTCTACTTCGATTTGGCTTGTCGAAGATGCCCAATGCGTCCTGCAGAGAATATTGCGATGCTGGTCGTAGACAACACCCTTCTCGTCCAGCTTGATGTGATGTGCATCAAATGATTCATTGAGCCAATCCGCAAATTGTTCATTGGTGACAGGGGAGACAGCGATCAAATAATCAGGGAGTTCAATAACCTGCGGATGGCTTTGGCCCTCTTTAAAAAAGGGTCCCTCAACAATGGCCGGACCTGCTGGGATGAGGACCATCTCTTGCTTATGCCCGCCACCGGCAGCTGATACGACTTGACTCTGCTCTTGTTTTTTTTCTTTGGAATCCGTTTTTACGCCCACATTCGATTGCGACATCTCTTTTTTATCGAGAGGGTAAATCAAGGCGATGTTAAAAGGCGCAGCCAATTCCTTTTTCTGCAATTTATCAGCAAGAGTGTGAAGATCTGCGGAAGACTGAATCATCTGCGGAAGAGGTGCGGTGGGTTTTGTTGAGGACTTAGCTTCAACTCCCGCCTGTGCGATCGAATCGGCTGCTGCAGCTGCCGGAGTTGTTGTCATTGCTTTGGCTCCCTTACCGGCTTGGGACAAGGTTGCAGCTTCTGCAGTCGAAGCTTCCGATGAAAGGGCAGCCCCTGTGGCAGCTTTTGCAGCAGCGCCTTTCTCAGCAGCAGTGCCCGCCTGTGCAGCCTCTGCAGCGACGGAAGCGGCTGCTTTAAGGTTGATCTGATCGGCCATTTTTGTCAGTCGGTCATTGAGCTGGCCTTGGAGCTGAGACAGAAGAAGATCGCATTTTACCTTGAGCATTGGAACAGCATCGCGTAGATTTTCCGGAAGGGGTTCGCCTTCTTTACCTAACATGAGTTGGGGGAAAGTGTCCTTGGCCTGTTTCTGGAGGGCCTCGAATTGCTGCAAAAGGGTATTCATGGCAGCGGTCATTGCATTTTTCTGCTCGGCAGAAGGAGTCTTGCCTCCCGCGGTCATTTGATCGAGTTGAACCCATAGTTTGGCAACATCTTGATCTAAAGACTTGCACTGCTTCAGAAAAACGGTGGTTTGAAAGAAAGTGGCGGATCCTGCTCCGGCTTTTTCTCCTCCCTCCGACCTAAAAAACATCGACGCGAGGATCACCTGCTGATAAATGTAGGCTTTATGCTCCCTGGGAATCCCCATTTCTCTGAAAGGTTGTGCGCCGGTACTACTTACAGCCGCGCGAGCAGATGCAGCAGCTAACTCCGGCAACGCAGAAGCTCCTCCTGCTCCTTTGCTCGCTAGCCCCGGTAATGGGCGGTCCGCCGGGCGCGATTGAGTGGGTGGGGGAGGATTTCCACCTGCTTGGCCCGGGAGGGAGCGGCTAGAGCCGTCTCCGCCAGCCGCCTGTTGAGGTCTTTGGTTTGGCGAGGGTTCCTGCTGCCGTTGAGGCCCTTCCCTGCCCATTTCTTGAGGTTGAGGTTCCTGTCTTGGTTCAGGGCGCGCGCTTTCTTGCCTTGGCTCTGGCCTTGGCTCAGGGCGCGGTTCCTGTCTTGGTTCGGGGCGTGCGCTCTCTTGCCTTGGCTCTGGCCTTGGTTCCTGCCTGGGCGCTGGAGGCTGCTGAGAGCGCTCAGATTGCGTATACTCGTATATATGTATGATGGGTTCTTTCAAAGAATATTCTCTTGGCTTCAGATAGTGCAGCATTTGATCTATAACGTGTCTAACCTTAGGATCTTTTATCTGTTCTTTTAGTCTTTCAATATCAGAGGTCATGTCATGAACAATCGATGGATTTTCTCGCATCACCTCGAGCCGCCCCGCATTTTTGCCTATGAAATTACTGAAGGCATCGAGTGTTTTATTCGTAACATTGAATTCACTCTCTTGCGTCTTATAAGTTCCCGATTGTGGGCTAGATCCCAGGGGTTGGCGTTCTCTACGAGGTTCTTGGACCATTTTTTAAAACCGCAAGAAAAGGGGTTAACAGTTTCTAATATTCCTCTGATAGTCAATTTGGGGAAAATTAACAATAGCGTTCTTTCTAACTCCGCTTATTACTCTTCAGAATTAATCATTATTTTACTTGTAAATTTTAATTTGTAATAGGCTTTTTTCTGATCGCGTCAAGCGAGTAGGTATTAGTTGCTTAGATATAATCGGTTGAAGGTTATTTCCTTACTTAGGTATTGGCATTGTGCCTTGGACAGGCACTTTGAAAAACTCAATCGAGTTTGAGTTCGCCGGCAGATAAGGTGATCATAGTGCCATCGGGCTGGAGCAGATTTAACCTGCCATCAGAACTGATGGAGTGACAAATTCCTTTGATAGTCTTGAGACCGTAATTGCAAGAGATAGATCCGCCTTTGAACGCGAGAAGCTCTTCGTACATTAATCGGAAAGGCTCAAATCCCTTAGATTCAAGAGTTTCAAGATCTTTTATAAACTGGTTGAGAACGGGCTCGATGATCTGCTCAAGGGTCCAGGTCTGCCCGCTGAGCTGAGCCAGCGAAGTGGCAGGTTGATCGATCGTTTCTAACAAATCCTGCTGCATATTGACGTTGATGCCGATCCCAAGTACGATGCCGATGCGATCTTCGAAGGAAACAGTCTCGCACAAGATCCCAGCGACTTTTTTGCCGTCGAGAAGAATGTCGTTGGGCCATTTGACTTGAGGAGAGAACCCTTTTTTCTTGAGGACTGCAATACAAGATAACGATAGGATTTGCCCTAGGTTGCCGAGGTAAGGGCAATCGCGCGGCAGGCAGAAATAGAGAGTGGCATAAATGTTCTGCCCTTTTGGGGAGATCCATTTGCGAAAAAAAACGTCCCCTCCCTGCAGTCTGTTCCAGGGCTGTGACGCAAGTGAGCTGATTGGAATCGAGAGTGGACGCGTTCTTCTTGGTCCACGTATTCGTTGAGTCGATGGTATCGAAATGAATAAAATAAATATTTTTAAGTCGAGGCATAGAATCTCTGAAAAAATTGATCTTAACGCCAAGTTGGCCACCAAGTATAATGCACTTAAAATTAGAATCCACTCTTATTTTGCCTGCGATGGCATTTCCATGGGCAGTTATCCAAAAATTACGGTATTTAAATTTTTCTATGATTGATCTTTTCCTCTCTTTTACGTCATGCTCTCCAGAGGTAAAAAGGCAGCAAATTTTACGATTGGGATAGGCTTATGTGGGACCATCGCTACCTCAGCCGGATTGACTTTAGGACCATTCCGATCCTTCTTGTGTTAATGTTGATCAGCATTTTGGTGATTGCAGCAACGACCGGCGATCCTACGGAAATTGGCGAGGAAACACTGTTCACTCCGGTGGCTAAAAGCCAAATGCGTTGGTTTGCCATCGGATGGGCCGTCTATCTTTTTTTTGCGGGGCTTGACTATCGCAAGCTCAAGGAATGGACCTGGGTCCTCTATTTTGGCATGTTGGTTATGCTGATCGGCCTATTCTTCGTTCCTGCCATCCAAAACGTCCATCGCTGGTACAAGATTCCGGGGATCAATTTCGCATTCCAGCCCTCGGAATACGCTAAATTGATCATTGTGATGACCCTGAGTCTTTATCTTGAGAACAAGGGGAGGGAAGTTTCGCGTAAGGGAACCACTCTTAAATCGATGCTGATCGTATTCGTCCCTTTTGTCCTGATCATGAAACAGCCCGATTTAGGAACGGGACTAGTCCTTTTTCCGATCGCCCTTGTCATGTTTTATTTTGGAGGGATCAAAAAAAGAGTGGTCCAGGCGATGGGCCTCATGGCTTTGGGAGGCCTTGTTTTTGTCAGTATGATGTTTTTAGGGTTCATCGATCATGAAGAATTCCGCCCCTATGCGACAAAGGTGATCAAAGAGTATCAGTACGAAAGGCTCAACCCTCATACGTATCACCAGGAAGCCTCTCAGACGGCAATCGCTTTGGGAGGGTTGACGGGAAGCGGATGGCATAAGAGCGAATTCACGGGGCATCAATGGCTTCCGGCTGCTCACACCGACTCGGTTTTTGCGGCCTATAGTGAGGAGTTTGGCCTGATAGGAGTTTTTTTCTTAATGCTCTTTTTTTTCGGTTTGCTCTATTTTAGTTTTCAGATCACTGCAGTAGCTAATGACCGCTTTGGGCGGCTCCTCTCTGCCGGGATCACGACCTACCTCGCGATGCACATGATTGTAAGCATGGGGATGATGTGCGGCTTTTTGCCAATTACCGGTGTACCGCTCATGCTGATTACTTATGGGGGATCCTCCGTTCTTTCGACGATGACGGCCCTTGGAATTTTGCAAAGTATTTATAGCAGAAGGTTTATGTTCTAATGACGCAGCATCAATTTTTACTTTCTCCCGGCACCTGGCTTGGCCAAGGGAAGATTCAACTCAACATGGTTTCGGAAGAGCTCGCCTTCTTTACGCGCTGGATTGTCACAGACATTGGCGGGGATGGCAGGATCGAATGTGTTCAGGAGATCCAGGTCAAAGGGCTGTCC
>CAWESW010000012.1:0-57148 GCA_963811735.1 uncultured Verrucomicrobiae bacterium
CACTGATGGTGGTGTTCTTTGGCTGCTGGGCCGGGATCCCGCTGTGGCATACGCTCACGCGCTGGGACGCCGAACTGAAAGCCAAGCACGCCGAGGTCGCGGCAACAGCCGTGGCCGAAGCGGTCTACGCGCAGCCGGCTCCGGCCGCGGTAACTGCGCACGGAGCCGGCAGCCTGGCCTACGCGGGAGTTGCCGACTGACCGTCTGACCGCTGTTGCCGCGCCCGAGCGGGCATTTCGGCATAATCGTGTTCCATGGCAGGGCAGGCGCGGGCGCAGCCAAGCTGGTCATCGCTGGTGTCGTGCTCGCCGCGCTCGGCATCTGGTTCCTGGCCGCCCGGCGCGGGCAGACCATCGTTGACATCGAGGGCGTCCGCACGTCGTAGGCGTTCGGGCGGCGCTGGTGCCGCTGGTCCAAGGTGACCGATGTCGAGCTGTGCATCGACGCCAATCTCGCGGGCTGCAATTCTTACTTCGGTGTCCTGGGCGACTTCGGCACGGCTGCCTCGGCTGGCAAAGGACTCGCGGCTGCTGCCGGCTTACTGCCGGGCGGGAACTGGCCTGCCCCAGGTGACAGCGCCGAGACGTGCTCGTGGATCTCCTCCAGCAGGCATGTCTGGGTTGAGATCGTGGTGGCGAGTATGTGGACTTGCTGAGTCAGCGCGTAATTCTCCGCCATCTCCGTGCGGAGCTTGGCTTCAACCGCTCTGATCTGCGCCTCCTGAGCGATGATCTGTGACTCCTGGCGGCCGATCGCGTCAAGCGTCAGGTCCAGGTTCCGCTCGCTCCGGTTCGCCGCGGCTGCCACGAGGAAGCCGATGAACAGCTCCGCGACCGTGGTGATGAGGTTCAGCGGGAAGTTGAAGCCGGTGCTGGTGAACCATCTCGGCATCCACGACCCACTCGACAGCTTCGGGCCGCCGAGTGCGAACGTGAGCGTCCACGCCAGCACCAGGACAAACCAGACCATGATGTTAAGTGGCCGCCCCATCGCCGCCGACACGTAGTCGGCGACCCGCTCGAACAGTGACTCTCTGCTGCCTGACGCCGCCACTTTAGTTATGGAGTCTGCCTTTGCTTGTGCCATCTGTCCTTTCCCCTCCTTAGTTGATGCGTCCCGGGTTTATGCGCGCCTCGTTTTGTGTGTCGGCGGTGCCCGGCTGGCCCGCGGGCTGAGCGTAGCGGATTTTGTCATCGCCGCTTCCCTGGCCGCCACCCGCGCGCCTGTTACCCTCGAGGAACGAGACGAGCTAGCGGCGCTCCTAGTGGCAATGAGCATGCCCCACGGCCCCATCGCGGAGCTCAACACGCGCAGCTGAGCGCGGGCTCCCGAGGTGCGCCACGTCACCGCCGCACCCGGGGAAGAGCATCTTTATACCGAACGAGCGGGGGTTCCAGCCCCAGTCCCTCGGGGCGCTCTCCGCGGCAGCGATGACCAATCGGGCGCGAGGGTCAGCCGCTAGGACGGCAACCGCGATGCCGCCCGTGAATCAGAGGGCGCGGCTGGCTCCTGAGCGCTTCATCCGCCGGTGTTCGCGCCTTCTGCGCCAGGCCGGCCAGGTTCAGCTCCGGCACCAGGCTCATCGCCCTTGCTCGCGGTGATCGTGTGGCTTCTCCAGGAATAGCCGCTGCCGAGCTCGGGTTCCGGCCCCTCCGGCCACAAGATCACCGCACGCCCGGCTGCCGCACGGATCGCTGACCCGTCAAGCGCGGACGCTGCCGATCGCCACCGCCACCTGCCCGGTGCGGATCAGCACCAACTCGGCCTGGACCGACCCGGGGATCACCGCATCCGGGTGCATCCAGGCCGGGCGTGGCCGCGGCACGGGCTCAGGAGGAGGCGGCGGCTGCGGGATCGAGTCGAAAAAACTCATGCGACCAGACTGACACCGTTCCCGGCAAGCCGAGAACCCTGCGTCACCAAACGACCTCGCCGCAGGTCACCGGCGGCCTGCGCCTAGCGGAGTCCCAGGACTGTCATGAGGGCTTCGTCGATGCCCCATTGCTGCTCGGGGGTAACTCGGCCGACTATTTCGCCCAGCCGTCCCGCGTCGATGGCGCCGACTTGCTCAACCAGGACCCGGGTGGTCTCACCAAGCAATTCGATCTCAGGACGAAACGATGCCGCCCTGGCGCTGTGAGACGTTGGCGCGACCAGCACCACTGTACGAGGCAGTAGCTCGTTGGCTTGGACGATCACCCCGTATCGGCGGCCACGCTGCTCGTGGCCTGTCCCGCGCGGCGGACGGAATTCGTGTATATCACCCCGCAGCACGCATGCTCTCCATGAGAGCTGCGACCTCAAGCATCTCGCGCCGGTCGTCTTCATCGGCCTCAAGTGCTGCGACCTCGGCGGCAAGGATAGCGCTGCGCCGTAGTCGGGCAGCGCTGTCGAGAATCGCGCGGCGGATCGCCTCGGATCTGCTGAGGCCTGTCGCCTGGAGCTGTGCCAGCGCTCGCAGAGCGTCGGGATCGAGACGCACGCTGATGGCTGATGTCATGCAGAGAGTGTATCTCGATCCGTCATACAAACCGCGGTGACTCTGGGCTGGCCAGCAGCTCCGTCATTGCAGGACGCGGATGACGCATCGGGGACCAGTGGCGTTGGCGAGGCGCTGATCGGCGGTCAGCAGCTCACAGCCGAGGACCTCGGCGAGTGCGACGTAGGCTGAGTCGTACACCGTCACGTTCGCGCGCAGCTCATAGGCGCGGCGCATGAACCGCAACGTGGGATACCGGTCCATATCGAGTTGCCCGAGGTCATCGACAGCTTCGGCGAACCTGCCGTCGGAGACCGTGCCCGCGATCCATCGCTTGCGCGAGCACCGCAACAGTCTCGACGTCCACGAGATCGGGAGCTGCGATATCACCGGCGTTACGGAACTCCAGGCGGGCTCGCTGCCCGTCGGCCCCGTCATCGCCGATGACGTTCGCCAGGACGGACGCGTCGATGACGATCAACGCGAGGTTCGTTCCTCGCTGAGGTCCTCAGCAGCCTGGCGCAGGCCCACCCGGCCGCCGCTGCGGCGCTCGATGCGGTCCAGCACCTCATCGACGCTCGGCCGCTCCGCCAGCCGGCGCAGCTCCATGGAAAGGAACTGCTGCAAAGATTGGCCGCGCCGCTCGGCCCGGCGCCGCAGGGCGGCGTGAACGTCCTCCGGGAGGTCTCGCACCAGCAAGTTCGGCATGCTTACATTATGCTATCAGCCATGCTGCGGGGACAACCCGGGACCTAGCCGCCAATTCAACTCGATCCTTGAAAAGACAATCCTGCAAAAGGATTTAAGAACGGAATATACAGGTCGGATTTTAGGAATTGTCCATACGGCGACAATCTCGCTTCAACTTTTTGGCAGCTTCCTGCTAATCCATTATTTGGGGATCAAGCGAAGCCACCTATTGATTCCCTTTTTGCTGTGTTTAAACGCCGTGGCCTTCCAGTTCTTTCCTCTTTTCGGGGTGATCTCTTTTGCCTACATCTCCATCAAAAGCTGCGACTTTTCTCTTTTTGGCATCATCAAAGAAGTGCTTTATATTCCCTTGAAACCCGATGAAAAATTCCGCGCGAAAGCAGTGATCGACGTCTTCGCGTACCGTTCTTCCAAAGCGCTTGCCTCTGCTCTCATTCTTGGATTGCAGGCCGTGATGGGAAGCATTTTCCTTCCCATTTTGAACTGGGGGAGCATTGCCCTGTTTGTCCTGTGGATCGGCATTGTCTTTGCCCTTCTGAAAGAGCCGGCTTCTGCTGTTTCCGAACCCCAAAATCCTTGATCTGTTGTCCTCAAGCTCCTATGCTGAGGAGACTCATCGTATGGTTTTCAATGATCAACATTCTCGCTCTACCAGGCAGCCTTCGCTTCGCCTCATCAAATAAAGCGCTCCTGCGCGCCGCCGCAGTCTTAGCTCCGGAAGGCACAGTGATATCGCTGTATGAAAAGTTAGGAGAGCTTCCTCATTTTAATCCGGACTTGGAAGGATCTGAACCATCCACCGTGATCGATCTTCGATGCAGAGTCAGGCAAGCGGATGGGGTGCTGATCGCAAGCCCTGAATATGCACATGGTGTGACAGGAGTGATGAAAAATGCCCTCGACTGGCTGGTTTCAAGCGGAGAGTTGGCAAATAAACCTGTTGCCTTGCTCAACGCCTCAGAGCGAGCCAGGCATGCTCATGATTCCCTTGTCGAAACGATCTCGACGATGTTGGCCTTTGTGATCCCTGAGTCCTCTCTAGTGGTTCCTTTACCCAACAATAAGATTGATGTAACGGGGATTTTAGCAGACAAAGAGCTTTCCCGTATTCTTGAGACAGCTCTTTCAAATCTCGTCAGAGCAATTCAGCTGCAACATTGACAAATCCTTGCTAAAGCGTTACTTTGAGAAAAAAAGGGAAGACATGGAGCAGATCGAACTAACACTTGGCCCCGCGGAAATCCTCGACAATCCGCTCTATAATAAAGGCACCGCATTTACAAAAGAGGAGAGGGACTCGCTCTCCTTGCACGGACTGCTTCCTTTTCACGTCTCGACGCTGCAGGAGCAAGTGCAGAGGCGCTATGAAAATTTCAAAGAAAGGAAAGATGATCTTTCCAAATACATTTTTCTCTCCTCCCTGCAGAACCGCAATGAAATTCTCTTTTACCGCCTGGTGTACGAACATGTCGCAGAGATGCTTCCGCTAATCTATACGCCGACAGTAGGGGATGTCTCGCTGCAATACAGCGCCCTTTACCGTCAGCACCGGGGAATCTACCTTTCTTATCCACTCCAGGACAAAATCGGCGAAATCATTGCAAATCTCCCTCAACGGCAAATCGAGGTCATCGTCATCACAGATGGGGAGAGGATTTTGGGACTGGGCGATGTCGGCATCGGAGGAATGGCAATCCCTCTGGGAAAACTCGCCCTTTATACGCTTTTCGGCGGCATCCACCCTGCGAAGGTTCTTCCGGTCATGCTCGATGTCGGGACCAATAACCAAGACCTTCTCAATGATCCTCTCTACATTGGATGGAAACATCCCAGGATCACAGGAAAAGAATACTTTGAGTTCATCGATGAGTTTGTCCAACGGATCAAAAAGCGTTTTCCTAACGTCCTTTTGCAATGGGAAGATTTCGCCAAACCCAATGCCCGCCCTTTATTAGAGAAATATCAGGATCAGATCAGCTCCTTCAACGATGATATTCAAGGAACCGCAGCTGTTGCTCTGGCAGCAATCATCGGCGCCGTCAAGCTTGCCAAGGGCAAGCTCAGAGATCAAAAGATCGCAATGTTCGGAGGTGGATCGGCCGGTCTTGGGATTGCAACTCTTATCCAGCATGCGATGCAGCTCGAAGGATGCAGTGAAAAACAAGCCCTTGAAAATTTTTACATCATTGATGTCGATGGACTCATCCACAACCAGCTGCAGCGCATGGACCCTGATCAGAAAAGATTTGCACGCGATTTCTCTACTTTGAAAAACTGGCAGAGATCAGGCGGGGACAAAGTAACACTCTTAGATGTGGTCAAGAACGCAAAACCAACTATCCTGATCGGCGTTTCCGCGCAACCTAATGCCTTTACGGAAGAGGTCATCAGGACAATGGCTGAGCATACAGGGCGTCCCATCATTTTTCCTCTTTCCAACCCCACTTCCCGCTGCGAGGCTACGCCTGATAACCTTATTCGATGGACCGATGGCCGCGCGATCATCGCCACCGGGAGCCCGTTTGCTCCTATCGAATACAAGGGGAAAACATACCATATCGCGCAATGCAACAACGTTTACATCTTTCCGGGAGTCGGGCTTGGCGTCGTTGCCTGCCAGTCGCCCAAGGTCACGGAAAATATGTTCATCAAGGCAGCCGATGTTTTAAGCGACAATGCGCCCATGCTCAAAGATCCAATGGCAAGTATTTTCCCAAACGTGGAAAAATTGCGCGAGGTCAGCCGAAAGATTGCAATCGCTGTGGTCCAAGTCGCAGAAGAGGAGGGCCTTGTTGCAAAATCTTCGCTAAAAGAGATCGAGCGCAAAGTCGATGAACATATGTGGTATCCGGAATACCCGACCTATCGCCGCAAAACACGTTAATAAGCACAAGCATAATGAGAAGACTTATATCAATCGGCTCCATATCCGTTTTGCTTTCCATAACACTTGCCTTGAGTGCAGCAGATTCTGTGAGACCGGGCGTACTCGACTCTTTTTATCCTCCTATCCAACAGAGGAATCGACTTTGGATCAGTGCGGATTTGCTCTACTTTCTCCCCCATGAAAAGAGCATTGCCATGACAAATAAAGATACCGATCTTTTCACGACAGCGGATGTGACGGAGGAACCGGTTGTCGATCCCCATTTCAAATGGGATTTCGGCTGTCGGGTCGGTTTAGGATATCTTTTTTCTGACCATCAGTGGGATGTGGCCCTCCATTGGACTCACTTCAATACACATACCACTCAACACCGAAGCACGCATGGAAATATCGGGTTGGGGATGTTCCCCATTTGGTCGCTTTCCGATGATATTCTCCCTTTTGATTTTGTCACAAAAGCCAAAATGCGTTGGAACCTCAACCTTAACGTCTTGGACCTTGACTTTGGTCGCTCTTTTTCTTGGGGAAAGGTGTTTTTTTTACGTCCCTTCGCCGGTCTACGCGCAGCCTGGATTTATCAACACATGCATGTGGAATATGGAGGGGGAATTTTTGCAAACGGGCTCAATTTTAACATGCTCAATTTGGCTGCTTTAGAAAGCACCTTTGGAAAAGATAATATCGCCATGAGGAACAACTTTTTTGGGATTGGACCCCAGCTCGGGATTGAACCTCAGGTAAATCTGGGAAAAGGATTCAGACTGTATGGAAGCGCCTGCGGACACCGCAGATTATGGTTTTTTCGATGTCCATCAAAAGGAAACCTATTTAAAAACCATCCGCTACGATAAAAACCGCTATCCCAAAGGCTTTCGATGGATCCTCGATGCATCTGCAGGCATCCTATGGAAGACTTTCATCGTCAAAGACCGGTTTGCCCTCACTTTTAAACTGGGATGGGAATACCACATCTTTTTCGACCAACTGGAACTGAAAGGGGATGACTTTGGCTTAGTGAGCAGTGATCGGAACCTGGTCCTCAATGGCGTCGATTTTTCCGGACGATTTGATTTTTAGAAGGAAAATACAATGAAACCGTGTCTCTACTTATTGTTAGGCTGCATTGCAATGACGCAGATCCCGCTGCATGCATTGCCGGCGCAAGTGATTGTCCTTCGCCACGCAGAAAAAGACCCGATAACGCGAGGCCTGACACAGCAAGGGCAGGAAAGAGCCGCTGCGTTATCTTATTATCTCACGCAGACGGACTACCTGTTGAATTATGGACCTCCTGCAGCCATTTTTGCCTCTCGGTCCTTTCCCATGTCCGATCGAGTCGTTCCCCGTACGATCGGAACGATGATGCCGCTAGCAGAACTTCTTCAAATGCCGATCCATATCCCTTTTAATGGGTATCAAGTGAATGAGATTGCAAATCTTGTTCTAAACAATTCCAACTACGATGGGAAGAACATCGTGATTTGCTGGAACCACAGCTCGATTCACGATTTGATCAATGCGTTTGGGTATCAATTGCCTTTCAAATGTACCTCTCCGCAGCATAAATACCCCGATTGCCGCTTTGACCTGGTTTTTGTGATGACTTTCCCTGCCCCGCCTCCGCCTGAAGGGATAACGCCTCCCTTTAATCCCAACCTTCCCTTTCCGGCCCTCTATTTCCAACAGCTGATTTTTGGCGATCTGACGTGTCCAGTCATGGATAATGTCCTATGCCCTTTCGGCGCCTGCCCCGGGTCGGCTCCCCCCAATTACCCTCCACACCTTCCCTCTTTACCGTGTAGCTGTACTTTCAACGGCAATCCAACCTGTGCGGGAATGGTATGCACTCCTCCCTGTAATAACGTGGGACTTGGCGATGATTGAAAAGCTGTTTTAAAACAGCTTCTGAGGTTTTTCAGGTCTTTAGAAGAGCCTGTAGTGCCTTATCGTAATCAGGCTCTTGGGCGATCTCAGGGACAAGCTGCGTATAGACGACTTGATCATTGTCATCCAGCACAACAACAGCTCTGGCGCATATGCCGGCAAGAGGACCGTTCTCGATTAAGACGCCGTAGGCTTTGGCAAAATCTTTGGAGCGCATCATCGAAAGGGGAATGATGTTGGCGATGTTTTCCGCAGAGCACATCCTTTTTTGCGCAAACGGCAAATCGGCGGAAATGACAAGGATGGTGACTTCGGGATGAGATTTGATTTTCTCATTGAATTTCTTCGCCGACAGAGAACAGACGGTGGTGTCAAGACTCGGAACGATCGAAAGCAGTTTTCGCCTTCCTTTATAATCTTTAAGAGAGCGATCGTTGAGTTCCCCATCGACGAGCACGAAATCGGGAGCTTTAGATCCTGCCGAAGGAAGAATGCCATTCGTGCGGATCGGGTTGCCTTTCAAAGTGATGTCTGCCATGTTTGCCTCCAAAAAAATATATCGAACGTGATTGAAAAATCGACGAAGCCTGAATCCGTTAACAGTCTCCAGGCTTTGACGCACCCCAGGACCAATTTTTGAAACACGTTCGGTATAACTCTAACAAAATTCGTATTTTACAGGAAAAAGGTTGATTAAAATTTAAAGGTTACGTTAATGTTTTGTCAAATTTATGTCAGGATTTACCTGGCTAAAAAATGATGAATCATGTTATCAATGATGCCCTTCAGGAGGGTGAATGAAAGAAAAGTCTTCCCTTTCCAACCCCTGCGAAACTGCAGCAGTCCGGGTCCAATATTGGTTCGGAAAAGATAAAGAGAACCTGTTGCAAAAAGACAATTCAGCGCCAAAATCTCAGGATTTTTGCAAAAAGTATAAATGCGATCTCGTCAAACCTCCGCGGATTCCTTCCCAAGTTGAGCACCTTCCTCTTCAGGGGTATCTTTCCAAGAAAAAAAAGCACACGAAAGCCCGCTCTGTCACAAAAGATAACCCTTCAAAACCTCTGCGGATTACCGTCGATAGCTCTCACTGCAATGTCAATCAAAAAAATTTGAATTACCTCACTCTGTCTTCAGATAGGGTCGCCCATTGCAAGCACAAGGAGCATTTTCTGGTCTCCAAAAGGCTTAAAACCATTACCAAACAGCACCACGATGGACCCAAGCGCCATCAAGTCGTCCCTATCAAATCTTCGACGCAAAAAGACCTTTCTGAAAACCCCTATATTCAGGAATGGGGAAGGGTCAAAGAGGAGCGCCATTTTCACATTGGCCGCGTCATTAAATATTTAACTGATTAAGAACCTATCCCAGTAAAATTTTACTGGGATGGGTTCAAAGACCGCTTTGGGCAATGCCGAGGTATCCCGTTTTAAGGCTAGAGGTAAACTTGAACTCAAGCCTTTTATCGATTTTTCTCGTCAGGAGACTTTTCCAAAAAGCTGCAGAGGCGATCCGCGGGCAGAGTCCTCGCATTTCTCTTAAATGCAGACCCGATTCCTCGCACCAGTTTTTCAGCTCTAACGGCTTAATGAAATACGAATAGACATGCATATTCGTCGGCGTGTTCGGCACGCACCACTCGACCCCTTTGATCACAATCAGATAGCTCAAAAGGTTGCGATTGAAGGTGTGGAAGAAAAACAGCCCTTTGGGCCTTAGCAGACGAGCGGCTTCCCGCACGATCTGTCCCGGCATTTCGACATGCTCCAGAAAGTCCATCGCACAGACCACATCAAAACTTTGCGGGGGAAAAGGCAATGCAAAAGCATCGAGCTGCATATAGCGAACCGATTTGGTCAGATCCCTTTTCTGGGCGACATCGAGACTTTTCGCCGACAGATCGATCCCTGTGACGCGATGTCCGGAGCAGCTGAGCGCATTTGTCAAAAAGCCGGCGCCGCATCCGATGTCGAGGATATCGCACGCGGGACCAAGGAGGGTGCGAATCTTTTCCAGGATCCATGGGTTCCGCGCCGCATTTTCCGCTCGCAGCAAAGCGATCGGGTGGATATCGTCATCATACCACGACTCTCCCAACCCTTCGTAAAACGCGTTATTTATTCGAGTACTTTGTCCTTCCATATGAAATTCCAGTAGATCGTTTGATAAGTGAGAAATAAGGCAACGCATGCCGTTTGAACCAAGAGGATCAAACGCAAGCTGCCCGCAAATGGGACAAGACCGCTCATCCATGAAGGTCCCGGGCTTCCCTCCATTAGAGGCCAAAGCAATCCTGCCGCCGTCAAAACAATAGGATGGTTCACAAAGAGCAGAGCGTGGAGCCATTGCTCGGAAGCCGGACAGCATTCCTTATGGACGAACTCATCCTTGGTGACAAAGACGCAGGAAAAAATCGCAAGCGCGATATAAACCTTCAGGAAAAATGAGGAATAGGGGACGAACAAAATGAAAGCAAAACAGGCGAGCACGGTCAATGTATCCAGAGGGTGCCCGATCCGCTCCCATTTGGGGAGCCCGCGCCTCACATGGAAATAAAACTCATCGAAGGTAATGACGATGATTTGTACCAGGAACGGCAGTAAGATCATAAACTCCATGCTTTAAGCTCCCTTTTCAAAAAGTCCGCCGGAGATACTCAGCCCGGGCCCAAACGCCAGACTGACGATGCGCGCTTTTTTCGGCACTTTAGGGTCTTCGATCATCCTTTCCCAAATATGGGGCAGAGTTGCGGAAGACATATTGCCAAAATGTTTTAAGACGTGCACGGAATGTTCAATTTGGAAGGATTGCAGCTTGAGCAGGTCTTGGATCTGCTGCAAAATCTTCGGGCCGCCGGGATGAATGGCAAAAACCGAATTCTTCACTATTGTCTCCTTATCCAACCCGGCATTTTGACACAATCGCTCTAAATAACCGTCGATGGCACGCGCGATCAGGACCGGAACTTCTTTGGACAGCGTCATGCTAAGCCCTTTATCTTCACAGCGCCAGGTCATGCAATGGGAGGAGTCGGGAATCGTCTCTTCGAGCAATCCGAGGATCTTAAGATGGGGCCCGGCCGGCTTAGTTGTTAAGGAGTATTTGATAAAGCCGTCTCCAAAAAGACTCTGTACAATCAGCTGCTCGGTACTATGTCTAAGGGGGTGCATATGCAGGCTGCAAAGCTCCGTGTGCACAATGTCGATCGGACTTTGGGAAGCAGGGGAGGGGAGAGAGGCAAATCCCGAGGCGATGCGGATAGCGGGGATGGAACCGTAGCATCCCATGTGATAGGCATGGGTCACTGTCGTTCTCGTCCCTGCCTTGCGAAGAGAGACGAGCTTTTGAGCTGGGCTTGGGGCCACATATCCCGTGCAGGTGACGTGGACCAAGTGTGCAGGAAGATGTTTATCATCCGGATAGAACCGCTCAAAAATGCGCGTGACTTCTCTGTCATAAAAATGGCTGCGCTCGGAAAAACCATGGCCATGGGGATTGTGTGCGACAGGATAGATTTCCATTTTTTCCCAGTCCTCCTGAAAGAGGTCGCTGATATGAATGCCTCGGCGCGAAATGCGCTCCTTACCAACGCCCAGTTGCAACAACTTCTCGCGAAGCTCTTTCCGAAAGGGCTCGATGTCCCTGTTGTCAAAACGGTTGGCAGCTCTAGCGTGCGCATCCGCGATCCAATCCAGAATTTTTTCCTGTTCGATTTCGTGATGGGGGCGGATATGGCGAAAGTCGCATAGCGCGCAAGTCATCTGTACATCCTTGGTTTTAGATAATGAGAGACAATCCGGTCAGTACGAGAACAATGGCGAAAATCTTACGGACTTTAGCTGCGTCAATGTCATGGGTCAGCTTGGCACCGAGGGGAGCCGTGAAAAAAGCGGCGATGCCCACAATTAAAAAAGCCGGGATGTCGATCAACCCAACGGTATCCGCCGCAGGAACATCTCCTCTTCCCAAAATCAGATAAGAAAGCGCCCCACAAGTCGTGGTGACAAGAGAGGTTGCAGCCGATGTGCCGATCGCTTTTTTATCTTTCATTTTGAAGTGGGTGAGCAATGGAACCGTCATACTGCCGCCTCCGATCCCTAAGATATTGGATATGATCCCAATGCTGCCGCTAAAAGCATTTAAGAAAAGCGGGCGGGGAAGTTGGTGTTCCTCAGTTTTGATCGGCTTCTTACGGTAGAAATGCACCGCTAAAATCAGCAGGAAAACTCCAAAAATGATCTCAAGTACAACTCCTGAAAGCCACGTTGCCAAGAGCGCCCCCAAGATCGATCCGACGATCAGTCCGGGGATCAGTTTCCAGAAGACATCCCAGACGATTCCACCCCTTTTATTATGCGCAATCGTGGCCGCGGTTGTATTGAAAATCATCGCGGCAAGAGATGTCGCGATCGCCATATGCATCACGTAGGCTTGAGGAAAGTCGAGGTAACGGAATAAAATGAGCAAACAGGGCACAGTGACGATCCCGCCGCCAATTCCAAGCAGTCCGCTCAAGACCCCGGCCACTGCGCCGATAATGACATAGGCAACATAGATAATCGCAATACTCATGATCCCTCCCAACCAATACTAGAATCACATACTATAAGCGCACTAAAAAAAACACTATGAAAATGATCCTTCTTGTGGCATTGCTGAGAAAAGAAGGGGTCGCATCCCATACAGGATCATCATGGACAGTCAAAAGATCACATTTAAAAAAGCAGCCAAGACGGATAAAAAACTCGTGCGCGAATGGCTCGACAAGCCTCACGTTAAAGAGTACTGGGACAACAGCAAGGAAATGTGGGACAACTTCGAGTCCTATCTCAAAGGCTCCAAGATCCTCTTTGACTACTGGATCTGCCTTTTTAACAAAGAACCCTTTGGTCTGATCATGACCTCAGATGCCTCAGAGCCCGATCCAGTGACAAAAGAAGTGTTGGACTACATGGTTCCCTGGATTGAGCCTGAAGGAAAGACATTGACAATCGATTTTGCCATCGGAGAAGAGGTTTTCCTTGGCAAAGGACTCTCCTCAGAGACGTTGAAAAAATTCGCCGAAGCCCAAGACCCCTCCATTAAAGCCTTCTTAGTTGACCCTGAAGTCAAAAATGAAAAAGCGCTCCACGTTTACGAAAAAGCCGGCTTTGTCAAAGTCACGACCTTCATCCGAGGGCAAGGATTCTTCAGAGGCAAGCCCCACTATCTGTTGAAAATGAAGATCCCGCACAAGGCAATAATTATCAGACCTTCATTTGGGGCTTAAACAGAAAACTGAGCGATCGTTTTCCGGTTTACCGACCTTACACAAGGTAAATCCAATTCAAAAAATATGCATTGATGTTTATTCTGACGTGAAACATATTTGAATCTATCCCAGTAAAATTTTTCGTCGATGACGCAAGTTGATATTACCCCGACAAACGAACCGAAGATCGACTGAAACTTTTTGCTGAGGTAGGTTCTTATGCAGAAGCTTTCATAATGGATGGCGGCCTTGATGATGTTAGCAGCGAATTCCTCTCTATCGGATGCAGGACCTCCATCCGCAATTGAAAAAAGGGTCGATTTAAAAGGCTCTTTTAACCCTAGTATCCTGAATGGGTATGACATTTGGGTGTCAGGAGATTTACTCTATTGGATTCCCCGAGAAAAAAGCATTTCCTTCCTCAACAAGGAGATGGATGTCTTTACCACAAACGATTTCACCCAGTCGGCAAGGATATTTCCCGAGTTTGAATGGGACTTTGGTTATCGGTTTGGTATCGGCCATCTCTTTGCCGATCAAAAATGGGATGTTTCTCTCAACTGGATCCACTATAAGGCTTTTTCCGATCAGCACAAAGGTTCGTTTAATGAGGCTTTTGTCGGGATGTTCCCGATTTGGTCGATTGCTGACGACATCATCGCAGGGGACTATGTCTCGTTCGGGAAAATGCACTGGACAATGAAACTGGACTTGATCGACCTCAAATTCGCTCGCGACTTAAAATTCGGCCGGTTCAACTTAAAGCCTTTTGTCTCATTGACTACAGGCTGGATCGACCAGGATTTTGATATTGAATATACCGGAGGGATCTTTCAAAGCGGAATCGACTATATCGAAATGAAGAACAATTATTGGGGCATGGGGCCCTCCGTCGGAATTGATCCTCGATTGTATTTGGGCGCTGGATGGAGCATCTACGCCAATGCAGCGATCTCGATGCTCATCGGCAGTTTTGATGTGCACCAGGAAGAGACCTATCTTTTATCAGAGCGGTTGGATCATCATCGGCATCGTACCCGCCTTGCATGGATCTCTGATTTAGGGATTGGCTTTCTGTGGAAGACGCTTTTCATGCACGAGCGATACGCCTTAAGTTTTAAACTTGGATGGGAATACCAAGTCTTGTTTCATCAAAACCAGTTGAAAACAGGGGAGTTCCATCTCGTATCGCATAACCGCGACCTTCAACTTCAGGGTGGGACATTTTCCACACGATTTGACTTTTAGAGGGTAATTCCATGGCTGCTTTAAAAAATGCGCTCCTTTATTTCATTTTAAGCACTTGTTTGATGCCAGTGATAGGAATCCAAGCGATGCCTGCTCAAGTGATCATCATTCGACATGGGGAAAAAGACCCGGTGACATTCGAACTTACCCAACAAGGATTTGAAAGAGCCGGAGCGCTGGCGCATTATTTCACACAAACGGATGATCTTTTGCTATTTGGGCCTCCATTTGCCATTTTTGCTTCGCGTCCGGTTCACAACTCAGATGACTTCACCGTGCGCTGCATCGACACGGTGGTCCCGACAGCCGCCTTATTAAACCTTCCCGTACATTCTCCCTATGGTCCTCTCGAAAACCAATTGTTCGCCGACTTTATTCTGAATAATAAAAACTACGATGGCAAAAATATCCTCATTTGCTGGCACCATACGGCCATTCTCCGCCTTATAGAAGCCTTTGGGTATCTGCCGCCAACCGTTATCAATCCTGTTTATCCCAATCGTTATGATCTCACATTCATTATGACGTTTCCGGCTCCCTTTCCTCCGGTTCAGGCGGAAGTACAGTGTCAAAGTTTAATGCGCTGCGATGGGCCACCCTGCATACCAGGATTCACTTGTCCGCCTTAGAGACTGACTGCGAAAATTGCAAGGTTTAGTTATACCAAACTCGGGCAACAACTTGGAATTTGGACCGCGCCAAAGCCCCGGGGTTCGATCGATCGCAAGTACTCTTGTATTTTCTAATACTAGGGTACTTGCGATCGAACCGCAGAAGCTACGGGAGCCTAACAATGCTTACCCGATGCAGGTTTTCTTTGTCTTCTTCTAGCTCAGGATGGCCTTGCGGTAAAACCTTCTCTTTAATCCTTAGAGCCATTTCATAATTTTGACGTGCTTTTACGTAATTTCCCAGTTTTTCATAGTTCCAACCAATGTGACTATAGCTTCTTGCTACATCAGGATGGATTTCAGAATAGCACTTAAGTCTGATTTCCAGTGCTTGCATATGATATTCCAGTGCTTCTGAATATTTTTCCTGATCACCGAGTATCCATCCAATCAGGCTATAACTTTTGGCAGTATCTGGATGTATCTCCCCAAGTGTTTTCTTGTCTGAAGATAAAGCCCTCTCGTAGCATTTTTGTGCCAGAAAAGGAACTGTTAGGGGTGTCGTCGCATCCAATCCATTTAAATGAGATTCAAGTAGGCTCAACTCGGAGCTAAAATTTGTCAAGTCATGCAACGTCCCTCCTTTTTTTCCCAGACGACCTAAATGCCAGCCAAGATGTTTATAAAGACGAGTCGTTTCTAGATCTAGTTCTCCACGAATTGCACAATTTTCTTCAAAAACCATCAATAATTCCCCGACGGCCTCAGCGTACTGGCCTAAAAATCCCAAAAGTCTTGCTTTCAAAATGTGGGTATCAACCGTATGCAAACGCGTTTCAGTCAGAGCTTGGTCGAGTGTGCCGTAAGTCATGAGGGCTTTCTCAACATGATCTAGTGCATTTGAAAATTGACCTAACTCGAGATTCACGGCAGCGAGTTTCTGCGAAAAGTAAGCTACATCTTCATCGAGACCGATTTTTTCACTCTGGGATAGACAGGAGGTATAAAATTGTTCGGATTGTTTCCATAAGTCGACCCCAAAGGTCTTTCCGTTTTGTTCCGCACCACCATGTAAAAAAAGAGGGCCTGAAATAAGAAGCTGTACTGCAATCCCAATGGCTTTGATCTTCATCATGAACTCCCAATTTGTAAGAAACGATAAAGGGATTATGATGTAGGCAAATTTAATTTTCGACGATAAAGAGGGATCCTAACAATCAATAGCAGTCTCACCAGCAACGTCTGATAATTGATCTTATGTTGCAGTCAGTCGGAGGCCTAGTGAGTTTGGAAGACTCGAGCTATGCCCCAGGCCTCAGCTGACTGCAACATAAGATCTACGATGCCTGGACGAACATCGTTAGAGTTGATAACCCCAGTCGGAGGCCTAGTGAGTTTGGAAGACTCGAGCTATGCCCCAGGTCTCAGCTGACTGCAACATAAGATCTACGATGCCTGGACGAACATCGTTAGAGTTGATAACCCCAGTCGGAGGCCTGGTGGGATCGGAGGACTCGAGCTATGCCCCAGGCCTCAGCTGACCGCAACATAAGATCTGTGATGCCTGGACGAGGCATAAATTGAGATCACATCCAACAGCCATTGTGATAGCTGCCATTTCGATTAATGAAAGCCATTTTGTTGAAGATTTATTCTCATGGATATGGATTTACAAAAATTGTTATACCAGAAATATGAAAATATTTTTTCTCTTAATCGCAGTGTCATGTACGGCTATGGCTCATGAGCACCATCACGAGATGGCTATGCACGGAATGTATGGCACATATCCGATGGAACGTGATGCGACGGGAACAAGTTGGCAACCCTCCTCTACGAGAATGCCTGGGATTCACCGTATGCCCGACGAATGGCTTTTAATGACCCATGGGTATCTCATGGCGATTTATGATGATCAAGGCGGTCCTCGGGGGCGTAAAGAATTCTTCAGCGAAAGCATGTTTATGTTCACCGCTCAAAAAGACATTGAAAGGAGTACTTTTGCTCTTCGAAGTATGATCAGCCTTGAACCAGCAACCATCGAATGCCAGGGATATCCGCTTTTGCTGCAAACAGGGGAAACTTGTAATGGAATTACCCCTCTCATTGATCGCCAGCATCCTCATGATTTGTTCATGGAATTGGCTATGGTTTATACAGTGCGGTTTTCGAAATGCGATTCTCTCTTTGCTTATTTTGGATATCCTGGCGAACCGGCATTGGGTCCTCCCGCATATGTACATCGCTTTTCAGCATTTTTTAATCCCGAAGCGCCCATTACGCATCACTGGTTAGATTCTACCCATATTGTTTTTGGAGTGGGTACGCTTGGATTTGTACACGATTGGTTAAAAATCGATGCATCTATTTTTACAGGAAGGGAACCCGATCAGCATCGTTGGGATTTTGATCGACCTCGATTTGATTCCTATTCTGCCAGGATTTCAATCAATCCTACCAACAACCTGGCAGCACAGATCAGCTATGGATTTCTGAAAAGTCCAGAGCAATTAGAACCCAATGTAAACACACACCGCACCACAGCCTCCTTAAGTTATAATAAAGCTTGGAAAGACAGTAATTGGCAAGTGACCGCAGCATGGGGGCTCAACCAGAACGTGCCAGGTCATTCATTAAATGGAGTTCTTTTGGAATCTGCAATAGAAATCAAAGGAACTCATGTGATTTTCGGCAGATCAGAATACGTTGAGAAAGATGAGCTATTTATTCCTCAAAGCCCTCGGGCGCATCAGATATTCAATGTGGGCAAGGTGGATTTAGGCTATATCTTTGAATTTCCATTGATTCCTTATACCCGTTGGGGCCTTGGGCTTGTAGGAAGTGCTTCTTTCGTCCCCAAAAGCATCAAATCCTCTTATGGAGGAACACCTCTGTCTTATATGGCCTTTTTAAGGATTGAGATAGTTGACAAGTAAACAACTTCTGCTCAAAGGCAGAAGCCTTATGGTCAGTACTTGACTGCCACCTGCGTGCGGTTTACTTCGCATGGCATTATTGCTTGCATTAAAACTCCATTGATTAAAAATTTATTTATCGGTAAACGATATAAAAGAAAGATGAATTTAATTCAATATATAGAAAATCGGCTCAAAAGAACCCGAAAATCGACGTGATTTGTCTGCTGACGAGTGGAATTAAGTTAACAAAAAAATGAAAAGAACGGTACCATTGCGCCCACTATGAAATCAGAATGTGCAGTTGTTTTATCCGATGTCTATAAGACTTTTTCAGGCCAGAAAGGAGATGTCCAAGCTCTTCGCGGAGTCAACTTAGAGGTTCCAAGAGGAGAAATCTTTGGCTTCCTAGGACCCAATGGCGCTGGGAAAACCACCACTTTGCGGATTTTGACCACTCTGCTGCCCTTTGAAAAAGGAGAGGCGTATGTGGAGGGAATCGATGTGAAACGAGAACCTCAACGTGTGCGCAAATGCATCGGATATGTCAGCCAAAAAGGTGGAGCGGATTTACATTCAACGGGATGGGAAAACCTCGTTTTACAAGGCCGTTTGTATGGTCTCGACAAACAAGAAGCCAGCGCTACAGCTGAAATCCTAGTCAATGATTTCACTCTTAAAGAATGCATCTCTCGGTTTGTTTCAAGCTATTCCGGAGGGCAGCGGAGGCGGCTGGATATTGCCCTTGCCATGATGCATCAGCCAAAAGTTCTCTTTCTCGATGAGCCGACGAATGGGTTGGATCCGCAAAGCCGAGACAATTTATGGTCTAAAATTTTAGAGCTTAAGCAAAGCGGCATTACGATCTTTTTAACGTCCCATTATCTTGATGAAGTGGACGCGCTTGCCGACTCTCTTGCGATTATGGATCACGGGAAAATCGTTGCGTTTGGATCCCCTTCTATACTGAAGAAGCAGATTTCAGGCGATATCATTTCTATCGGCGTCTCTAAAAGCTTTCATGAACATGCGATCTCCCTCTTTAAAGATAAAAACCCTTTTTTAAGAGAAATTCGTTCTGAAGAGCAGGAAATTCGTCTCTATGTCGATAAGGGTGCTTCTGCCTTGCCTCAAATCCTCCGCGTGCTCGATCAAGCCAATATTCAGTTCGAAACAATTCACATGTCGATTCCTAGTCTAAACGATGTCTTTTTGAAAAAGACGGGGCGATCTTTACGAGAAGAGGTTTCGCAATGAATACATTCAAAGAAATAGGCTTATTAACTTTCCGTTGTATACAGGCAGCCCTTCGCAATCCGATCTTTTTGTTCATGGGCGTTGCAACTCCCCTTATCTATCTGGCTTTTTTTACCCCGCTTTTGGGCGCCTTGGCTTCTAATGGCAGCTTAGGCACGGATAATGTACTCTCCCTCTTTATCCCCGGAATGCTGCCTATTATCGCGTTTTCAACGGGACTTTTCACCGGATTTGGCGCCATCGATGAGGTGCGTTCCGGCGTGCTAGAGCGCTTCCGCGTTTCCCCGGCCAAACGGTTTTCTATCCTCTCAGGATATGTCCTCTTCGATACGTGCTCTGTCCTTTTTCAGTGCCTTCTTTTTATTGCCATTTCCCTCCCCTTTGGATTTCGGGCAGATTGGCTGGGAATGTTGATCCTATTTCCCCTCCTAGCTCTCCTTACAATCACAACCTCTTCGTTTGGGAATGCGGTGGGAATTATTCTTAAAAGCGAAGACAAGTATGCCCCTCTTGTTCACGGCATTAATCTTCCCGTCCTTTTATTATCGGGGACCTTGTTGCCAATGTCGCTGGCTCCTGCCTGGCTCAACATCGTGGCTCATTTCAATCCTGTCTACTATGTCGTTGAAGCGGCGAGGGCACTTGCGATGGGCAACATCGGATCAATCGATGTTTTATATGCCGCATTGGCGCTCACAGCGTTTGCGCTGTTTACTATGCATTGGGCGACCAACATCTTCAAAAAAGTTGTCACCTAAGAAATTGCGGCCAATCAAAAATTTGATATGTTCATATTCTTTTTTGGGGTATAACGATTCAAAATGAATCACCCAGTGAACAGATATGGATCTGAGTAAATTCACAAAATCTAAGCTCAGGTGGTATCTTCTCTATTCATGCTGCCTAACGTTTTCCTTTGCAAGCAACCCTTTTTCCTTGGATCAACTGCTGTATTTTTACGATGAATACTTATGCGAAGAGAAGTCGGTCTTAGCAGCCGTAGGAATTGGCTCTCCTTGTGAATGCGGTACAGTCCCCTATCCCTCCAATACCGGCTACGTCACTCCCGATCCCATTTTATATTCCCCTCAAGTGTGGAGCTTTGTCAGCGCGCCCAATTTGCATCCTATGAAGATCACAGTCAATGTCTTAAATCCAGGTATAGCACCGGGATTCATCTTTGTTTCCCCTTATGCTTTTTCCTCGGATGCGATGTATGGACAGTCGGGATCATTGATGATGGACAATGCGGGAAATCCGATTTGGTTTCGACCGTTGAGCACCCCCAATTTGATGAATACCGATTTTCGAGTGCAGCAATTAAATGGACAGTCCGTGCTGACTTTCTGGCAAGGCACGCTTGCCACCCCGCCGGCTTACACGAATGCGCCCGGCGGTTCATCTGAGCCGGGCTCTTGTTATTACATTCTCGACAACACATACACAGTAATAGCAACAGTTTCTGCGCAAAAGGGATATACTTCAGACATCCATGAATTCCTCCTCACGCCCTATAATACGGCACTATTTCTTTCTACTAAAACAGTGCCCATGGATTTAACCCCATACGGCGGACCTAAAAATGGGTATGTTCAAGATTTTGCGATCCAGGAAGTGGATCTGCAAACAAATGACCTGGTCTTTTTTTGGGATGCCTTAGAGCATGTCCCTCTTACGGACTCTTTTGAACCGGCCTCATCTGCAATTTCTAGCGGAAATATTTGGGATGCGTATCATTGCAATTCGATAGGGCTCACCGACACTAACACGGATATTATACTATCGGGGCGCAACACTTGGACACTTTATAGAATCAATAAACCCACCGGGAATATCGTTTGGCGGCTCGGGGGCAAGCAAAGCAGTTTCACTATAGAGAGCGGGGCGGAATTTTTCTGGCAGCATGATGCTCGCTTTCTTTCAAGTACGATGACAACGAACACCATCAGCATGTTTGACGATAACTGCTGCGAAGACGAAACGGTTCCCCCGGGAACACCTCCGTCACATGGCTTGGTGTTGCAATTAGACCTAACTGCGATGACCGCAAGTTTGATGACTAGCTATTATCATGATCCCCTTATCACTGTTGCATCGCAGGGAAATGTGGAAACTTTATCCAACGGAAATAAATTTGTTGGCTGGGGACAGTCGCAATATTATTCAGAATTTGCCGCTGCCGGAAACACGGAAGCCGACCCTTCTCTCAATCTTTTGTACGATGCCCAAATACCGAGTAACAATTACACCTATCGCGCCTATCGCGACACTTGGGTTGGGACCCCTTACTATCCCCCAAGCATCGCTGTGACAGCAAATAATGGGCAGATTACTGTGTATGCTTCATGGAACGGATCCACCGAAACAGCGACTTGGCAAGTCTTTGCCGGCAGCAACCCCAATGCCCTGTCCATGGTTGCAAGCACAGCGAAAGGCGGTTTTGAAACTGCCATCGCAGTAGCCAATAATGGACCTTACTTCCAAGTACAAGCATTAAATAGCAGTGGCGGGGTCATTGGAGTGTCAAATGTAGTACTGTTGAATAAATAAAGCCCCCCATTGACAGTAAGGGTGCGGTCAGACTTTATCTTAAAAACAAAGAACCTATCCCAGAGCCGATGAGTTCACTTCCTCACTAACAACCGCGATAGGTTCTTTAGCGCCTTCTACGGTCGTCTGAAACTCTGTAGGTTTTAAAGTTTCCAGATCAATCAGGGTGACCTTGAAGGTCTCCTGGAATTCCTTTTCAGGGACGAAGAGGACGCGGTTGAAAGTGGAATATGGAGCGACGACCTCGTCTTTCATCGACTTTGCCATTAAGTCTTTTTTAAGCTTTTTGTGATGGGCCATGACACGAATGCTGTCAATTGTACCCGGGATCATGAGAGGCCAGAAGAAGAAACCGGCGATCTTGTAGCCGATCGCGCGCGGGATGGCTGACTTAGTGACTTTGAAGGCAACCTTGCTAGCTTCGATCCGGGGAAGGTCGACGGAACTTGGGCAGAGCGAATACTCATTGGATGTGTTGTTTTGGATCATCAGTTGCAATGGTTGCACGCCGCGGCTGATGAGGTCGTGTCCAAAATTGCGCTTGCTATCGGAAGCTGTCATCGCTTTGGCAGAGACCACCACTCGGATTTCATCGAGCGAGAAGCTAGGGAGTAGTTCAGAAGTCACTGCTTTTAGGGGATGTATCCGTTGGCGGTCAAACCCTGTCGTGAGTAGAAATATTCCAGCGAGCGTCGCAAGTCCGACAAGCAAATGTTTTTTTAGAAAAAAAATTGATTTCTTCACAACCAACTCCATTACGTTAATAATGGACTTAGTATACATGTAATTACACTTAATTAACAGAAGTTAAATTATTTAAAACAAAGCTATTAATGTGCGTTTCTATTTTTAATTAAAACCTCCATTAATTGTTCAAGATTTTTCTGGGCTTCGCGCATTGTCGCAAACTCCTGACGGCCAACAACCTTCTGGCAACGCTCATCTTCGAAGACGATCGCTTCCCAGTGCTCTTTTGGCAAGGACTCGCTAAAATCGACCACTTTCATCACGACCAAATGCTCAAAATCCTTTAAATAATAATATTCGTCATCACGGCTGTCGTGGATCCATGAGTAGCCTTGCAAATCTTTTCCTTCGATCATGTTCAACTCTCTTGTTTGTGTCTTTTTAATCTCACTTTGATTATATTATTGCAAATTTTTTTACGATTTATGACCACGACAACTTTTCAATCTGATTTTTTACAGTCGCAAACCTCCCTCAATCGATTTTTATCTGGAGATGAGCAGGCTGCCGAAATTTTAAGGGCTACCCCCTCCCCTGCTGCTTCCACGACGCAAGGGCGCACTTGGAACAATTCATGGATCGATTTCGATGAATTGCACTCTCTTGCATCCGGTTATTTTCTGACGATCGCAAGCTACTTTCTGCACGCGATTTGCATGACCGGCCTTTCTAAAAAAGTTTGGGTCCAATCGCGCCATGCATTAAGCGATGCGGAAGCGATTAAAACAAGTCAGATTTTCCAAGAAAAGCTTTTAGCTAAATCGGTCAATACCCATCGCGTAGATACCCCCGATTATTTTCTACGCTCGCCTGCAAAGACAACCCTTAAAACACACCCTACTCAAGGGACATTGAACTTTTTCCATCAAGACGGGATTTGCAGGGGAATGTGCCATTGGTTCGTCCATCTCTATTTCAAAACGCGCAGCCGACAGCCTGATGCAGATCAGCATCTAAAGGCAATTGGTCAGCAATTCGAGCATGGGGCATCCCGCCAGTCTGCCTTTTTGCACGCTCTCGACTTTCCTGCCATTTATGATCTACTTCCCTTGAGTGTGAGAACAGACTATTCACAGATTCCGACGACAGGCAAGACGGAGAATCTGCTCATTGCCGAACTTCAGCTACGGCCTCCCGGTGTGTATGGAATTTACACTTCGACCCATCAACTGGTCTACATTAAGATCAACGAATCGCAGCAATACCTTTTTGATTCAAATACAGGCGTTGTCAAAGTCGATTCTTCGCTTCTGTTCAAAAAAGCGATGGAAAGGTATTTTGAGACGCACGATCAGACACAGAAAATTTACGTCGATATCTACACCCCCCGATGAAAAAAACAGCTCTTTTCAAAGTTGTCCCCGAGGCATCTTTGCATTCCCGCGTGCACCCCTTGCGCTCTTTTGAAGTCTCTAATGGCAGGTGTTATGTCAAACGAGAAGATGAGCTGGGATTTGGCGTTAGCGGAACCAAGGTGCGCAAGTACCTCTCCTTCCTCCCCCATTTTCTAAAGGACAGGCCCGATGAGGCAGTGATCATCGGCAGCGCCTACTCCAATCACGTCCTTTCTCTTTCCCAGCTTCTCAGAGAAAATGGCGTCGACCCGATTTTATTTTTGCTCGGCGATCCACAGTGCAAGCTGCAGGGAAACTTGCTCTTTTCCGCGCTGGTTGCAGAATGGAAGAACATTCACTGGATTTCCCGCGGAAAATGGCAGGACATCGATTCGATTGCTGCTGAATTTGCGCAGCAAAGAGCAAATGCGCGGGTCGTCCCCAAAGGGGCCAACTGTGCATCGGCACTCCCTGGCGCAATTGGGCTTGCTCTCGACATCCTCCGCAACGAAGAAGAAAATGGCCTGGAGTACGACCATATCCTGATCGATTCAGGGACGGGACTGACCGCCTGTGCTCTACTTCTTGCCTTTGCCTACCTGGGTAAAAAAACATCCCTGCACATCCTACTGGTGGCTGGCGACAAGAAGGAGTTTGAAACCACTCTTGCCGAGAGAAAACAGGACTTTGAGCTGCTCATCAAAGAGCTCCTCCCCTCCCCTTCCCGATTCAAACTCTATGCTCCTTCAACGGCTCCAGCGTTCGGATCTGTCAATGCGGAAATTTTTAATACAGTCGCAGAGCTTGCCAGGACGGAAGGGTTTTTGACGGATCCCGTCTTCACCGCCAAGCTTTTTTACGAAGGCAGAAAGATCATTACCCAAGAAAAGCTGGAGGGCAACGTCTTGTTCATCCATTCAGGGGGTGGTTTGGGATTGACTGGATTTCAGGAGCAAATGGCTATGAGGGTGTTGTAAAATTGCTTTCCCTATGAGAACGAAGAGATTTTCGAGAGGATTTCAAAGTGTGCGACGAAACTCGTATCGGGACGGAGATGCGAGTGAGGAGCATAATTTGAAAGACTCCGAAAAGGGGTCGTCTCAGAAAACGGAAAAAATCGTACGCTAAGACATGGGTATCTGGTTTGCTCGCAAAGATACATTTAAGCCCGATTTCCAAGAAAGATAGATAGACAACTTGACCTTGAATGTTCCATTTGATACCTCTTGAAAGAGGGCGCCTATTATCTTTGATTTAGCATGAAAAAAACTGAAAATTATTTAACTTTAGAGGAAGGGATTTTAATTTTACAACAAAAAGGTGAAAACTCATCCATTTCCGTAGGAGAAATCTTACATATTCTATCTGGAAAAGGACAATCTTTGATTCTTCTCTTTTTAAGCCTGCCTTTTTGCCAACCTTTTCAAATTCCAGGGTTGTCGACTCCCTTTGGACTTGCCATTGCTTTTATTGGCTTGCGAATGGCATTTGGGAAACGTGTATGGCTGCCGAAGAGAATTTTAGCAAAGACAATTACACCACACACTCTGCAAAAAATAACAGGGAAAACCCTTTGGCTTGTAAAAAAAATGAAACGATGGGTTCATCCCAGGCTTACTTGGTTGTGTCATTATCCAGTGTTACACATTATCAATGGCTTACTTATTTCCCTCTTGGGGATTTTTCTGGCTCTACCATTGCCCATCCCCTTTTCTAACTTGACGTCTGCCTGGTCTATATTTCTTATCGGATTAGGAGTATTGGAAGACGATGGTGTTTTTATTCTTATTGGCTATTTTGTTTCTCTGTTAACAGTTGCATTTTTTATTACAATGGCTTTATCTATAAAAACTTATTTTTAATTTGGAAGGACTCAGATGAATGAAGACTCAGAGGAATTATGGCACGCGGTTGAAAAAGATATAGTCTTTCAAAAGTTAAACTCTTCCGAGTCTGGTTTGGTGGAAAGTGAAGTGAGAAAACGCTTGAAACTATTTGGACCAAATACGTTACAACTAAACACTTCAGAAACTATCCCTCGGATTTTTTTACGACAACTGCATAATCCCATTGTTTATATGCTGATTTTCTCCAGTCTGTTGGCTCTTCTTCTCGATAAGTTTGCTGATAGCCTTGTTGTTTTTAGCGTTATCGTCCTGAACACGCTTATTGGATTTATTCAAGAATACAGAGCGCATAAAACAATAAAAGCCTTAACATCAATGGTGCCTCAGAAGACAACTGTGATTCGTGATGGGGATACAAAGCTGGTGCATTCATCACAAATTGTTCCTGGAGATATTGTCGCCTTAGAAGCGGGGGATCGTATTTCCGCTGATTTACGACTCTTTTCAATTAAAAACCTCCAGTGTGACGAAGCGACTCTGACGGGGGAATCTCTTCCCGTAAATAAAAGGATTGAATCTTCTCCTCAGGATGCACTCATTCCAGAAAGAAAATGCATGGCTTTCAATGGAACTTATGTCACTTCAGGAACCGCTCTTGGGATCGTAGTAGCCACTGGATTGAAAACTGAGCTTGGAAAAGTCTCTGAATTGATTGAGCAAGTGACTATGCTTGAAACTCCTTTGTCCATCACTATCAGAAAAATCGCTCAGTGGATCACTTTAGGTGTAGTGGTTGTCGGTTTGGGCTTGTTTTTGATCGGCTATATGCGTGGAAGCGCTCTTTTCGATGCCGGGCTTGCTGCGATTGCACTCGCCGTAGCTGCAATACCCGAAGGGTTGCCAGCAATTATCACAATCGCTTCTTCTATCGGCGTACGAAGAATGGCTCGTAAGCAAGCAATTATTCGTCAACTACCGGCTGTTGAGGCTCTTGGCAGTACAAGTATTATTTGTACGGACAAAACTGGGACACTGACTTACAATGAAATGACGGTACAGAGGATTTGGATAAAATCAGGATTTTCCTTTGTCTCTGGAGCTGGGTATTCTCTAGAAGGAGAATTTTTTTCTCAAGATCCCATCAACACAGAAGAAATCAAGGAACTTTTAAAAGCAGCTATCTTATGTAGTGACGCCACAATAGATCAAAGTCCAAGCGGTTGGCTGCCTATTGGTGATCCTACTGAAGTTGCATTGGTGATTGCTGGAAGAAAGATTGGGCTTATAGAAGATCAATTGCGAGAAGAGTGGAAAAGAAACGATGTAATCCCATTTGAATCGGAGCGGGGAATGATGGCAACGCTAAATGACTCTCCCTCACATCAGCATTATATCTTCATTAAAGGGGCGCCTGAAGAAGTCATTGCTGCATGCAAAGATGCTGTAGATGTTGATCAACTCCACAAACATATCCTGTCTATGGCAAAAGAGGGCATGCGCGTGCTAGCAGTAGCAAAAAAAGAAGTTCAAAAATCTACTTCTCAAATCGATGAAAAAGAAATAAAAAGTGGATGTATTTTATTGGGGCTCATAGGAATGATTGACCCTCCACGAAAAGAAGTATATCAGGCTTTAAAATCATGCCATGAAGCTGGAATCATCGTGAAAATGGTCACAGGCGATCATCCATTAACAGCTGAAGCAATTAGCCGCGATTTAGGCATATTGAGTAAAGGAAGAGTCATTTCTGGGGGGGAAATGAATCTTTTTAGTGCTGATATGTGGAAAAAGGCTGCCAACGATAATCATGTGTTCGCTCGTGTGTCTCCTAAACATAAATTGAAATTAGTTGAGATTCTCCAAGAAGCGGGTCAGGTTGTTGCCATGACAGGCGACGGCGTCAATGATGCTGCAGCTTTAAAGCGAGCAGATATTGGCATTGCTATGGGTATCAAAGGCACTGCTGTTGCCAAGGAGGCCTCTGATATGATCCTGGCAGATGATAACTTCGCAAGTATTGAAGCTGCAGTAAAAGAGGGGAGACGAGTTTATGATAATCTTATCAAATCTCTTGCATTCGTCTTGCCCACCAGTCTGGGTCAAGCATTGGTCATTTTTCTTGCTGTTTTATTTTTTCCAATTCACGAAGGGATCTTACTTCATCCTATGGCGCCCGTGCAAATTCTATGGGTTAATCTTGTTGTTGCTGTAGCTCTGTCGTTACCCTTGGCTTTTGAATCCGCAGAATCAGATATCATGAGACGTCCTCCAAGAAAAAAAAACGCTTCTATTTTGAGCGGATTTTTACTTATTAAAACTTTGACTGTCTCAGCCATCATGGCGGTTGGCACTATCGGGCTGTTTCTTTGGGAATACCATACTGAGATCTCAAAAGGAACTTTAGAAAAAACTGCCATATCAGAAGCACAGACCATGGCGGTTACTGCCATGATGCTTTTTCAGATATTTTACTTGTTCAATTGTAGATCACTCAGACATTCGATTATTAAAACGAATTTCTTCTCAAATCATTTCATTTTTGTAGGCGTCGGAATTGTGCTCATAGCTCAGGTTGCTTTTGTTTATTTGCCATTCATGAACCGTCTTTTTAAATCATCAAGCTTGGATTTAGAGGCGTGGCTAATTTCAGCTTTAGTTACTTTCTTGATTGTTCCAATAATTGCTTTTGAAAAGCTGATCCGGAAAAAAATTTTCTGGGACTAGAGAATATGAAAAAAACTTATTCAAGGGATCATCGAATTTAGAAAAACCTTACTGAAGAGAATCGAACCCTCTTTGCTGCTATACTACGAGTCTGACTTACGGATCGAGGAACGCTACACCGATACAGCAGGCTTTACCGATCATGTCTTTGCCCTGATGCACCTGCTTGGCTTCCGCTTCGCGCCACGCATCCGTGACCTGGGCGATACCAAGCTGTACATCCCGAACGGTGATTCTATTTACGATACCCTCAAACCAATGATCGACGGTATGCTTAACATTAAACATGTCCGCGCGCATTGGGATGAAATCCTGCGACTGGCCACATCGATCAAATAAGGCACTGTGACGGCCTCTCTGATGCTCCGGAAACTCGGTAGTTATCCGCGTCAGAACGGCTTGGCCATCGCCGTTGGGGTGGGAGCACATCAACCTGACTGGCGACTACCTCTGGCGAAGCAGTATTAAGGTCGGCGCGGGCAAGTTTAGGCCGCTACGGCCACTGCCCTAGTCCTAGCGTACGATTTTTTCCGTTTTCTGAGAGGACCCCGAAAAGCATTCGTTCTCGAGGGAAATGAATTTTACAACACCCTCTGAATCGCTGACAGCGAGATTTCATAGCTAAAAAACTAAAAATAATGTAGAGTTGGTCAGTTATTCATATGGAGATAGGCAAATGACAGCACGCAAGAAGAAACAAGGCCCCTGGAAGGTCTTCATCGCGATTATTTTAGGGATGGTCATCGGTTCGCTGACCCAACGCGGCTCCTCCTTCTTCGGCGTCAATCTCTTTGACTATGTTTATCCCGTCTATAACCTGTGCGGTAAAATTTTTATCAACGCTTTGACCCTTGTCGTGGTCCCTCTGGTGTCCTCATCGATTATCACCGGCATTGCGCGCATCGGCAATGAAAAGTCCTTTGGGAGGCTGGGAGCTAAGGTATTTGCGTTCTACCTGGGCACAAGCCTACTTGCCATTTTAATCGGGCTGCTCTTTGTCAACATCTTCAACCCAGGTTCGATGATCCAGCCCGATGCCATCGCCACTTCAGTAAATATCTCTGACGTTCAACAACACCTGGCTACCCAAGAATCCACTCGTTTTACGGACATCCTGCTTCAAATTGTCCCTTCTAACATCATCGACACATTTGGCCGTGGACAAATGCTGGGCCTGATCTTCTTTAGCCTTATTTTCGGATACTGCATCTCCAAGATCGAGACGCATACATCTTCCATCCTGATGGGATTTTGGCAAGGGATCTTTCAGGCAATGATCAAGTTCACCCATATCATCATGAAGTTCCTCCCCTTGGGAGTCTTCTTTCTGGTGGCTAAAGTCTTTGCGGATGCGGGCTTTAAGTCGCTTCAATCCTTGGGAATGTTCACACTATCCGTTCTCTTGGGACTCGCTGTTTTCATGTTCGTCGGTCTCCCCCTTCTATTGAAGATCATTGGAAAAGTCCGTCCGGGCTTGCATTTTAGAGCGATGGGGCCCGCCCTGATCACAGCCTTCTCCACTAGCTCCTCTTCTGCAACGCTTCCAATTACAATCGACTGCGTCGAAAAGAGGGCCGGCGTCTCCAATAAGATCTGCAGCCTTGTGATCCCCTTGGGAACATCGATCAACATGTCCGGCTCAGCTCTCTATGAATGCGTGGCCGCGATGTTCATCGCACAGGCCTATGGGATTGAATTGACTTTGGGCACCCAGTTCATCGTCGTCGTCTTGGCCCTGGTCACATCGATCGGGGTGGCCGGAGTGCCCTCAGCTTCGCTTGTGGCCATCATCGCCATCCTCAAAGCCTTGGGCCTGCCGATAGAAGGGATTGGGCTCTTCATCGCCGTCGACAGGATTCTCGACATGTGCCGCACCACTGTCAACGTATTCAGCGACAGCTGCTGCGCTGTCCTTGTCGCCCGCTCCGAAGGAGAAAAAGAGGTCCTTACGAAAGAAATTACTGAATAAGAATGATAACAGCTTACTCCCAAAAATCTGCATCATGACTTCATCAGGTATCAGATTGAAACAATTGAAATTCGTAAGTTGACTGTTTGATTTATCGCAGATAGGGATACGGCCAGCCATAAGAGACTGTCTACGAACTCAGGCTTCGTCGATTTTCGGGATTATTTTGGCCGATTTTCGATCCAAATTCGGGGGGGGGGGTAATATACGCAAGTTTGATATTACCCCCCGAATTTGGATCGAAAATCGGCTCAAAAGAACCCGAAAATCGACAGAAGCTGAGTTCGTAGACAGTCTCTAATACTCTCCCGAGATTAAAATATTAATTTTAAAATCAACATGCCCACATTGGGCATGTTAAACTTAAATTAATTAAATCAATCTCTTTTTACATTAAAAGAGGAGAAAGGTCTCCTTTTAGCTTGAGAGATCCTTAAAATTTCAGAATCGTCTCTTTTAAGGCGTTCAATAGGCCCAAGAAGTTGATTCGTTGAACTGAACTTGGAGATGACCCTCTTTAATGCGCCATTTGTTTGCAGTTCTTCTACAGACTTCGGTATTGCATCAATATCGGTGCGGTCTATATTAAGACTCCAAAGGCTGCGCAGCTCATTGAAATTATCCGGCAGTGCTTTTAGCGGCGTAGAGCTTAAATCCAACACTTGCAGTGACGAAAGAGCTGCAATCTGCGGGCATAGAAACTTTATAGAAGTGTGAGTGAGAGTTAGCCATTCCAAGTTTGGAAGACATGCGATCTCGGTGGGGAGGATAGTCATTGCTGGATCATTGATAGTTAAAGATTTAACTTCTTTTAATCGCTCAGAATTAACAGGATCGTTTAACCATTGAGTAATCTCTTCCACCGTTTGCGGTTTCGGGTTGTCTCCAAAATTCCATCGATTGGACAATTCATTCCAAAACGTTAACAACGAAATAGAGTATTGATCTTGAGTCTGTTCAACTTGCGAGGTCTCAATAAGTAAAGTCTCTCTGGTCAGCGGTAGTCCAGCAGAGCTTAAAACGCGCAAGTTATATTCCTTCAATCCTGGAAGTCCAAACTGCTCGACTTCTTTGCGAGTTGGAATGTCAAGAATACCAAGTGTCGCTGAATTTGTGAGTCTTCCAATCCGGGTTTCGGCCACCGAGTGGAAAATATTGTTCCATAAAGCACAGACCGTGCTTGCTTGGAAATCTTTGGATTCAAGTAGTAATTCAAAGACATTAAAAAGAACATCAGAGTTAAGACTCTGATTTATGTTTATTTCGTTCGACATTTTATAAAACCTATTTTTTGTTTTTATTGTACATTTTTTATTATATATAAAAAAGAATTACTTTTAAACTTTAATTTTGCTTGTGATATAAATTAAAGTATGCATAAATGCATAAGTTGCTATGTTTAAGTTTGATGTATAAATTAAAAAGACATTGTTTATTTGTTAAGATTTAAAAAATTGATGTTTTTAACTAAAAACACTACAATTATATTTAACAAATTTACACAGATGAGGGAAAAATGAGCGTAAAACCAACAACAAGCATGCCGGAAGGCAATGCAACTTCTTTTCCTAGTTTTGCAATCCCCGCTGCGATAAGTAGGGAAGACAAGATTGTCAGAGCGGCAAGAAGAATAGCAATTGAAGCAGAAAAGGGAAAGCTTGCCCCTTCTGTGATAGCCAGAACGTCTTCATTTAACAAGGGTATTAACGAAGATAAAAAGATTGATGAAGACTTCTTGAAATCTAAATTGAGAGAATTTAATAGAAAATGGGGGGTTGGACCGGCTGCTGCAAATGCAAAAAGCAACAATCCTGCTTCTATTCAGAAAATTTGTTCCAGAAAGCGCCCATATCCACACCCCTTGCACTTAGACAATGACGGTTTTGCAGTCCCCGCTCCTGTCAAGAATGAAGAGGGATCGGAAAAGCCGCCAAAAAGACAGGCGGTTGGGATCACTCAACCGATATCAGTACGGACCGGACGCCCTCTTTCTTCAAGTACCGTTGACTATGCTAAAATGATGAGGGAAATCATCGAAAAATCCAATCGAGAAAAAAGAGATCGAATCAAAGTGGAATCAATTAATAAACGATGGCAAGATGGACTGGCAAAAGCGAATGGGAGAAAGGAGTGCATATCATGATGAAGACACTGATAACCGCATTCTTATTTACTGGAACTGCGGCGTTTGCTGCGCTACCGCCGCTTGCTCAAAGCAACCGCGAAATTCAGGCAATTTTACAATCCAAAGAAACGTATCAATTGCTTGGAGGAGCGTATCCCATTGATCAAATCGTTCGATGCGAAAATGGATATCTGCTGATCACAGCCAATAAGGAGCTTCTGGTCGACATCCATTACTTGCATACGGGAAAAGTCGGACCGGCAGAATTTGAGCTGGAATTTCACCCGCCGGTCGAAGTGGATTGAGATGCTATCCGACTGTCCATCTTTAATAGATGGAGAGCTTGTTCATCGGACAATATCTTGTGAAAGTGCTCCCATTGCAGATCGGCAATCTTCGGATTAAACGACTTGACTTTTTCATCTGCGCCGCCGTAGCGGATCCCAATGAAATTGATTCCCAATGGCTCTATAACCTTTGAAATATTCTCGATATGGCCCCATTTATCATCAATGACGACTATTCGTTTGGGCATTTTCTTTAATTGATTGAGATAAGCGATGAGCGCAGGGCCCTTGTCAATACTGGGGCCGATAAAAATGATCCCTTTTTTAAGCATTGTCCCATCTAGCTCTTCGAAGACCAACTCTTCGTGAACATGCGCGGTTTTGCTAAAATCGATATTCAGCGGGGTGATCTGTTCGATCGTGCGGTCGGAGAGTCTGGGATCTCGCTTAGTTAGACCAATCATTGGAACATTTTTTTTCTGCATTTCAGAAAGAAGATCTGGAATGGAAGGATCTATAAGACGCACTTCAGTCCGTTTCTGAACTTCAATAAAAGTGGGCAGAACTTTGGCAAGGGCTTCCTCGGGCTTCAATCCCTCATTTTTTATAAAACGATTAAAATGATGGGAGAACCATTGATCGGATCCTAGGTGCTGTGCAGTTTCAATCAGTGTATTGTCGAGATCGAAGACATAGAGAGTCTCTTCTTCTAGATAAGTGAAGGCATGGGCGAAATCGTTTGTTTCAGTGACGAGAGCCGGGGCGCTAGAGAAAAAACAGAGTGCTATCAGAGAGCAGATGTAAAATATCCGCTTTTGTTTCATTGGGATCCTCCTTAAACCAGTCTGCCGACCACTTTTTCTTCAATGGTTCGATAAGCCTTGTCGAAATCGATCGAGTCCGGAAACCAGAGTCGCTCTTGCTCCAGGGCCTGACCAACAAACATTTCATAGCCAAATACAATCCGGCATTTTTTTTGGGATGCTTTTACCAAAAACGGAGTATTTTTTGGAACGTAAACTATGTCCATGGCAATTTTCCCAGGTAAAATCCATTTTTCATCGATTAGATCGCTCTCTGGGATACAATTGACGATCACGTCATAGCCATTCTCGCTGACCTCCGGAAGAAGCTCCCATCCCCCTCCCCTGCAGCCATAGGCATTTGCGATCTCGATTGCCTTTTCGGCAGTTCGATTGATCACAGTCACAAGAGCGCCTCGCTGGACCGCTTCGTAGATTAGCGCTTTGGCAGCGCCACCGGCACCGACAAACACGATATGTTTTCCTAGGACCTTTCCCATGCGCTCGATGGCATTCAATGCCCCGATTCCATCGGTGTTATAACCCATTTGATCACGCCCAACGATTTTGATGGTATTGCATGCACCAATGGCGCGTACTTGAGGTGACGCTTCTTTTAAATATGGTAGGACAGCTTCTTTATCGGGCATCGTGATGCTAAATCCTTTGAAGGGCAAGTGAGCGGTCAGAGAAAAAAATGTCGGGATCTCCTCCTTTTTGACGCGCATGTTGATGTAAACGGCATTCAAGGCAGCATCCTCAAAAACGGCATTGTGAATGATCGTCCCTAAACTTTTATCGACGGGATCCCCAATGAGGGCAAAAATCTCTGTTTGTCGGTTTAATTTGGAAAAGCAATACGTTTTCTGAAGCTGCTCTGCTGTGAGTTGTCCCGGGGCTGTCGAGCGATCGGAAGAGAGCATCGCATAGGTGAGAAATGATCCTACGACGGGCGCTAAAATGCGAGTTGGTTTCCCATCGTCGCCCATGGCAATACCGATGATCTTGCCCTTTTCGGAATGCGATTGCACAAAGGCAAGGACCTTGAGTGCATCGAGACTGGACTTGGCAGTGACGGCGATCTTGTAAATGTGGGCATGAGGGGTTTTCACTTTTTGATAGATCTCTTCTAGATCGGCGGGCATGTGTGAAAAATCATGGAAGGAACTCAGGAAAGTTATATTTCTATAAGACTCAAAGAGCTTCTTTCTGTAATCTGCAGGAACATCGTATTCGAGATCAAGATAGGCCGGCTTTAGCTCGCATAGAGATTCCAATAACTCCAGCCGCTCTGTTTCGCTTCCAGGGAAGGATCCGCCCTGATCTTTGCGGCGCAAAGTCATCATGACTGGCAAACCGCACCTTTGAAGAAATGCCCGAAGAGCGTCTTTATCGATCGTGGAAAAATGATCCAACCGCAATTCGATCCCGTCGATAAAGGGTCTGGACTTTTCCAATAATGCTTCTGCTGCTTTGAGATCGGGGCCGGAAATAGCCCCAAAAAGAAGTGCGCTCATGTCCCTAATCCTTAAAACTCACTGTTTTAAGAGAAATATTGACAGGACGCGCCAATTTTTGCTATAATAAAGTCATAAAAAGAAGGCAAGTTGCGTTTTTACTATGAAAACTCAAGTCACTACCACATCCGGTCTTGACGCGATCCACGGAGCAAACTCCGTTGGTCTCTGCCGTTCTTATTTTTCCTCTTTTTATTTCTATTTTGGCGCCTAAGCGCCAAATTATATTCAACCCCTTACATCTGTAATTCCCTTTCAAACTGCAAAAGAGCGGTAAAGACCCTCGTAACTGTTTGAAAACTAAATAAATCGACTCTTCGCGAGTCCAAATTGTTCTGCGAACAATTTTAAATATATGTTATTGATTATAAGGTGTTTATGTTAATTAAGATACAAAGAGGATCAAAGCCCGAGATTTTACTTCTGCTGGCGCGCATGCTGAATTCGCATGGGCTGCATCATTGCGTCTCTGAAACAGACGCAGAAATCATTGTAGGCCTGGAAAAACCCCCTTCCCCGGAAGCCCTCGACGACTTGAATTCCCTGGGATGCATTTCAGAGCTGATCCCCGTCAGCACGCCCTGGAAGCTCGCCTCCAAGGCCTTCAAGAAGGAAAAAACCCAGATCACCGTGAAAGGGGTGACCATTGGAGGACCTGAAGTCATCATGATGGCAGGCCCTTGTGCGATCGAAAGCGAAGAGCAGCTCCGCTCGATTGCAGAGCAGCTGGCCAAAGCCAAAGTTAAAGTCTTCCGGGCATCGGCATTCAAGCCGCGCACCTCTCCTTACAGCTTCCAGGGCATGGGAGTCGAGGGATTGAAGCTGCATAAAATGCTCCAGGAAGAGCATCACATGCTGATCGAGACGGAAGTGATGGATGTTCGCGACGTTGAGATCGTCTCCGAACATGTCGACATCGTTCGAATCGGAGCCCGCAATATGCAGAACTTCAACCTTCTTAAAGAAGTCGGTAGATGTGGAAAGCCGGTCATCCTCAAACGGGGAATTTCAGCAACTGTAGAAGAATGGTTGATGAGCGCCGAATATCTCATGGCGCATGGCAACCATCGGGTGATTTTGTGCGAACGGGGCATCCGCACGTTCGAAAACTCGACGCGCAGTACGCTGGATTTGAGCAGCGTCGCAGTGGCAAAGCAAATGACACACCTGCCGATCATCGTCGATCCCAGCCACGCAGCCGGGCGCAAGGACATTATCCCTGCCCTTTCCAAAGCAGCGGTGGCCATCGGCGCCGATGGACTTCTGATCGAGGTGCACCATATGCCCAAAGACGCCAAGTGCGACGGAAAGCAAGCTCTGCTCCCTCAGGAATTAGAAGTTCTTTCGCAAGAACTCGACGCGATCGCTAAGGCGATGGGCAGGTCTTTATGAACCTCGATCAACTACGCAAAACCATCGATCAGCTCAACGGGGACATCATCGCGCTTTTTTCGAGGCGCCTTGAAGTCACAAAAGAGATCGCTCGAGTCAAAAAAGAGCAAAAGCTCCCCGTGCATGATCCCTTGAGGGAAGAACAACAGCTCTCGATGCTTCGCGAAGCCGCGCTAAAGCATGGGCTTAGCCCTAATGTCATGGAAGAGATTTTTAATCTGTTCGTCGACTACTCGAAGCTGAGGATGAAAATGGAGATGGGCCATGCCGATTAAGGTTGCATACCAGGGAACTGAGGCCTCGTTCAGCCAAATGGCGATCGAGAAGTATTTTGGCGCAGGTGCAGAGTGCATGGGAAAAATTGCGTTCGATGATGTTTTCATCAGTCTTGAAAAGGGAGAAGTCGATCTCGCTGCGCTTCCAGTGGAGAACAGCCTGATCGGGCCGATTATTGAGAATTTTGATCTCATCGCACGCCATGATGTCGCAGTCGTCGGGGAATTGTGCCTACCGATCCAACATTGCCTCGTCGCAAAAAAAGGGCAGAAGATGGAACAGATAAAAAAGGTTTTTTCCCATCCCAAAGCTCTTGCCCAATGCACGGGCTTTTTTCAGGCCCATCCCTTTTTGGAGTCCGTGGTGCATTTCGATACTGCGGGCGCCGCGAAAGAAGTGTCGGAGGGAAGCGATCCCAGCATCGCTGCGATAGGGAGCCGCAAGACGGCGGAAGTCTACGGCCTTGAGATCCTCAAATCGAACCTTGAGGACGACAGGAGCAATACGACCCGCTTTTTGTTCCTGAAAAAAGGAAGTATGACTGATCTGGAGAGAAGAGAGGGAAAATGCTCCCTCCTCTTCACGCTCAAACATGTGCGGGGATCTCTTGCCGCTGTGCTCAAAGTCATGGCGGAGCATGGCCTGAACCTGACGCAGATCGTTTCCCGTCCCATCCGGGAAAAGCCGTTTGAATACCTATTCTTCGTCGACAGCCTGTTTTCCAGGGATGTCGACATGTTTAAGTTTTTGAACGCATTTAAAAATGAGACGCAGACGCTAAAACTTTTAGGACTCTATGAACCTGCCAAATAAGATTGGGATCATCGGAATGGGCCTCATCGGCGGCTCGATCACAAAAGCGCTCAAACAAAGAGCGCCCGGGATCGCTATCGCCTCCTTGAAGAGGGATTGTCTGGACTTGGAAGGAGCCGTCGTTCAGAAAGCCGTCGACATTCTCTTTGGGTCTTGGGAAGAATTGATCGCCTGGAGCGACATGCTCATTTTAGCTTCTCCCCTCTCGACGCTGGCTCCTCTTGCCGAAGAGATCGCAAGGCGCTGTCCAAGAGAGAAAAAACTGCTCGTCATCGATGTCAGCAGTGTCAAAAAGGCCTCTTTTCCCACTTTTGAGGCGCTGACGACGGAGAACCTCGATTTTCTAAGCACGCATCCTATGGCCGGCAAAGAGAAATGGGGATTTGCCAATAGCAGCGCTGATCTTTTTCAGGACTGCTGCTGGATCCTCTCTCCCCATGCAAAGAACCAAAAAGGTCATATTGCAATGGTGAGAAAGCTTGTGGAAGTCCTCGGCTCATCTGGGATGATCCTCGATCCCAAAAAACACGACGAACAGGCGGCTTTGATCTCCCATCTTCCGGCGCTTCTTTCTCGGCTTTTGCTGCGCTTTGTCGAGCAAAGGGATCCGGAAAGTTTGAAAATCGCGGGCCCCGGTTTTCAATCGATGACGCGTCTGGCTAGAGACAACCCGCGGATGCAAAGCGAAATCGCAGAGCTCAACCGCGAAGAATTATCTAAACAGCTCGCCTTATGGCTGGAATTTATTAATCAGGAGAAAGGGTTATGACCGAAACCATGATCTCAGCAACCGTTGCCATTAACTCGATGGCAGCCGAAAAAAAAGCCCGTGGAGAAAAAGTCTATAATTTCGCAGCCGGCGATCCAATCCTCCCTTCCCACCCCAAAGTGATCGAAGGGGTCGCGCACGCGATGAACTCTGAGCTTATCCTCTACCCGCCCGTCGCAGGAATCCCCGAGCTGCGCATTGCGGTAGCAGAATGGATGAACCGACAGTATAATTGCGCATTTGCCGTTGAAAATACCCTTGTCACAGCGGGCGGGAAATTCGCCCTGTTCGCTGCGATGCAGGCCATATTAAAAGAAGGCGACGAAGTGCTCATCCCGACTCCCTACTGGGTCTCTTACCCTCAGATCTCGCGGCTGTTTAAAGCAACCCCTATCCTCATGCCGACAGAGGAAAAAAATCAATGGAAGCTAACGCCCGAAACATTGAAAAAGCACATCAGCGCGCGCTCAAAAATCCTGATCTTGAACAATCCCGGCAATCCTACTGGAAACTTGTACCGCAAAGAGGAGCTCCGGGCTCTACTTGCCATTGCCAAAGAGGCAAAGATTTTCGTAATCTCAGATGAAGTTTATAGCCAAATCGTTTACGATGGGAATCAGTTTTTCTCATGCGCAGAGCTGTCGGATCAGGTGCTGGTCATCCAGAGCTGTTCCAAGAATTTTGCCATGACCGGCTGGCGCGTCGGATTTGCTTTTGGACCTAAGGAACTGATCCGCAAGATGACGGCGCTTCAAGGACAGTCGACTAGCGGACCATCGACCGTCAGCCAGTGGGCAGCCCTTGCTGCGTTGAAAAACCATGCCGAAATTATATCTAACCTGCGGAGCATTATGGAAAAGAGAAGAGACCTCTTCATCGACACCTTCAATGAAATGTTCCAATGCAAACTTGAAAAACCCCCTGCGGCTCTGTACGCATTCATTCCGCTGTCGATCTTTCAAAAATCGTCGACCTCTTCCGAGCTTTGCACCGAATTGATGACAAATCACAACATCGCGTGTGTTCCCGGCGTATCGTTCGGCCAGGAAGGGTATTTGAGGATGGCCTTCACTGAAAAAGAGGAAGTGCTGCGCCAAGGTCTGTCCGCATTACGCGAGGCTATCGTTACGATGAAAAGAATCGCTATTGCCATTCAACCTCAATTGAAACGGGTCGAAGCGGTCATTTCGCCGGGGCTGCTATTCAACGCGGGCGATTGCCGAGCGAGATTAAAAGCTTAGGCAGAAGATTTGCGCTTTTCTGCGACGAGACCGTCGCTTCTGCGCTCGGAGAAAAATGGCGCGCACACCTTGAAAAATCAGGACTCGACATCGCCCTCTTTACATTTCCTCCCGGAGAGAAGGAGAAATGCCGCGAGAGGAAAGCGCACCTGGAAGATCTGCTGTTATCGCAGAAGTTTGGCAGGGACACCTGCATGATCGCCCTGGGCGGCGGTGTGACCACAGATCTGATCGGTTTTCTCGCAGCCACCTATTGCAGAGGAGTGCCGCTTGTGCTCGCACCGACGACGCTGCTCGGCATGGTCGATGCAGCCATCGGCGGCAAGACAGGAGTCAACACACGCTTCGGCAAAAACCTCGTGGGAACGTTTTATCCGGCCGATCGCATCCTCATCGATCCTTCCACGCTTGCCACCCTCCACGCTTCTGAATGGACCAGTGGAAGCGCCGAAGTGGTCAAATACGCTCTCATCCGCTCTCCGCAGCTCTTTCAAAACCTAAAAACCTGGAACCCGAAAGACCCTGCCTATCTCGAAAAGATTGTCCATGAATGCGTCCAGATCAAAGCCCAGGTCGTAGAAATGGACTTTGAAGAGAAATTGGGCCTGCGCCGCATTTTGAATTTCGGGCACACCATCGCCCATGCCATCGAGCTTTTGGAAAATTACAGCTTGCCACACGGCGAAGCAGTCGCCATCGGCATGCTCGTGGAGAGTTTCATCAGTGTCAAAATGGGCCACCTCCCCGATTCCGCACAGTCCGAAATTGAAACGCTTATCCGCTCCTTCCCTTTTGCCCTCCGCCTGACAAAGGAAGTCACCTTGGAGAAAATGCAAAACGCTCTGCTTCTAGACAAAAAATCCGCCCAAGGGAGCCCGCGATTCGTGCTCCTCGAAAAAATCGGCGCATGCCATCCCTTCGGCGGAGAATACTGCACCGCCGTTCCACAACAAACCTTACGTGAGGCCCTTCAGTGGATGCTCGCCCAATTTTCCGGAGGCTCTTAAATGACCCAGTTCCGCATCCATCCCAGCTCAGTGAAGGGCACTGTGGCCGTCCCCCCTTCCAAATCGCACACCCTTCGCGCGATCCTCTTTGCATCCCTTAGCTGCGGCAACTCCGAGGTCCGCAACTTCCTCCATTCGCCGGACTCTACAGCGATGATCGAGGCCATGCGCGCCTTTGGCGCCAAGATCGATATCACGGCCGATTGCTTACGCTTCCGCGGACTTGCCGGCAAGCTCCAGCCCGCAGAGAATATTATCGACGCTGGAAATTCAGGGATCGTCCTTCGCTTTGCCGGCGCGCTTGCCGCCCTTAGCCCTACGTACACCGTGATCACCGGCGACCATTCGATCCGGCATAACCGCCCCGTCAAACCCATGCTGGACGCTCTTTCTCAACTCGGCGCATTGGCAACCTCTTCCCGCCTCGACGGCTATGCCCCCATCATCATCAAAGGTCCGATGCAGTCCGGAAAAACCCACCTCTCTCGGAGAAGATTCCCAACCCGTCTCCGCCATGCTGATCGCCTGCTCTTTGCTCCACGGCCAAAGCACGATCGAGGTGAGCAACCCCGGGGAGAAGCCCTGGATCGACCTCACCCTCTTCTGGCTGAAAAAATTTGGGATCCACATCACCCATCAAGACTACGCTCGGTATACAGTCCCCGGCAACGCCCGCATCGAGGGTTTTACAATGGCGATCCCCGGCGATTTCAGCTCCGCGGCGTTTCCGATCGCAGCCGCCCTCGTCACAAATTCAGAACTCACCCTTGCCAACATCGATATGGACGATTGCCAGGGAGATAAAAAACTCATCGAGGTGCTCCAACAAATGGGAGCCAGAATCGAGATCGACGACGCAAAAAAAACGTTGCACGTCCGCAAAGACAGCAAACTGCAAGGGATGCGCATCGACGTCAACGATTTCATCGATGCCACACCGATCCTCTCCGTCATTGGCTGCTATGCCGAAGGCACGACCGAGATCGTCAACGCCTCGATTGCCCGTAAAAAAGAATCCGACCGCCTCCATGCGATGGCCACAGAGCTTAAAAAAATGGGCGCAAACATCGAAGAGAAACCTGATGGACTCCTCATCTCTAGATCACAGCTCAAAGGCGCACACGTGACCTCCTGGCGCGACCACCGCATCGCGATGTCTCTTTCGATCGCAGCCCTCGGCGCGCATGGCGAGACGCTTGTCGACGGTGCGGAATGCGTTTCTAAGACCTATCCCGCGTTTGCCCATGATTTTCGAGCTATCGGCGCAGCCATCGAGGTCATTTAATGAACCTGATCCTCTTTGGCTTCAAAAGCTGCGGCAAGACGACACTTGGCAAAATGATCGCAGAACAGCTGAACCGCCCCTTTCTCGACACCGACCGCATGGTCGAATACCTCCACTTCAGCCGCACCGGAGAAAATATCACCTTTAGAGAAATTTATAACTCGATCGGCGTCGAAGGTTTCCGCGCGCTGGAATCCGATGTCCTTCAAGAACTTAAAAGCGCACACGACACTGTCATCGCTCTCGGCGGCGGCCTGATTTTAGACCCGAAGAACGCCGCAATCCTTGCAAAATTGGGCCAGCTGGTTTATCTCAAACTAAGTAAGGAGACTCTAAAGAGAAGGATCCTGAAGCGGGATCTCCCCGCCTATCTCGATCCCCTCGACCCGGAAGGATCTTTTGAAAGGATGTACAATGAGAGAAAGGCAACGTATGAAGAGATTCCCGCCCTATCGGTTGATTTGGAAGCTAAGAAACAAAATCAAGTCGTACTGGAAATCTGCGAAATGATCCAAAAGTTGGAGACCGAGCATGGCTAGCAATTCGTCAGGCACCCTCTTCCGCATCACCACATGGGGAGAGTCCCACGGCAAGGCGATCGGCGTCGTCATCGACGGCTGTCCTGCCGGTCTTCCGATCACAGAGGAAGAGATTAACGCCGACCTGTCCCTTCGCCAAGGCGGCAGGACCCCTTACGTCACCCCCCGCGGAGAAAAAGACGAAGCTCAAATCTACTCCGGAGTCTTCGAAGGCAAGACGACAGGCGCTCCCATCTCCCTCATCATTTTCAATAAAGACGCCGACTCGAGCAAATATGAGCCCATCAAAGATCTGCTACGCCCCGGCCACGCCAACTTCACCTATTTAGAAAAATACGGCATCTTCGATTACCGTGGCGGCGGGCGCTCCTCCGCACGAGAAACGGCTTGCAGAGTCGCCGCCGGAGCCATCGCCAGAAAGCTCCTAGCCCATTTTGGCATCGAAGTCGTCGCCTACATCAAAGAGATCGGCGGCATCGCGATGCCGGAGCCCTCCTACGACTCCCCTTCCCGCCTCCGTAAAGCCACGCGTGAAAGCCTCATCTTCTGCCCCCACTCTGCAACCACCGAGAAAATCATCGCCTCCCTTGAAAAGGCCAAAGAAGAGGGTGACTCCCTCGGAGGCATCATCGAAACGACCGCCTTCAACCTCCCCATCGGACTTGGCGACCCTGTCTACGAAAAACTCGAGGCCAACCTCGCCAAAGCCATGCTCTCGCTCCCTGCCACCAAAGGATTCGAAATCGGCTCCGGCTTTGCCGCCAGCCGCATGAAAGGCTCTGAGCACAACGACGCCTTCATCCTCGACGACAAAGGCAACGTCTCCACCGCCACCAATTTTGCCGGCGGAACCCTCGGCGGCATCAGCACAGGCCTGCCTCTGATCGCTAGAGTCGCCTTCAAGCCGACCTCGAGCATCAAAAAACCTCAAAAAACTGTCAGTGTGAATAAAGAAGAAAAAGAGTTCCAACTCCCCGAAGGCTCCCGCCACGACCCGTGCGTCACCATCCGCGCAGTCCCCATCGTCGAGGCCATGACAGCGCTCGTTCTCGCCGATGCCCTCCTGATGAACCGCACCTCAAAAATTGCGTTATTTTAGTGCAGCCATGAATTCCCGATCCCCCTTGAGATCTTCATCAACAAGAGTCATAAGAGCATCGAAATCGCAAAATAGCGATCGTTCCCGAAAGGCGGTTAACACGACCTCTTTGTATTTTTTTTGATCAATAAATGCGATCACATAGGAGTTATTCTTAGCTGCCTTCATCAAAAAATCCTCATCCTCGAGAAAACATTCGGGAATGATAGATCTGAGCTCTTCTCCATTATTATGCCAATCGTCAAGCAATTCAAAAAGGTTCTTATTAAGCCAGTCGTAATACTCACTCTTGTAGTTTTCAAAGCCACCCTCTTCAATTTTCCGTTCCATTGCTATTTGCTCAGATCGATTCAACCGACCATGGCTTATTCGTGCAGGTAATCGAGCTGCCAAAAGAAGGGCATTTTCAGATAGGACATCTTCTTTTTCGATCGGCAAACCTCTTTGCCATGCAGAGCTAAATAATTTTAAATTGACTCCCAAAATTGTGTGGAACTCTTCGGGATTAGTCACACCTTTTAGACAATTGGTTTCATTTCTCCAATCCACTAGATGGATATGTTTCTCCTTCAGGTCATGCACCATATGTAAAATTTCATGTCCTAGGGCGATATAAAGCGGTTTCAGGGCTAATTCCCCCTCCTGATACAGAGTATAATTATCGACATAAGAATAACTCGGCTCGCCGGTTTTAAAAGTCGTATAACGTGACAAACACAATAGATCTTCCTCAGAAACATAAATAATTTCTTTTGGATCGGGGCTGCGGTCTCCGTACTCTGTGCGATTCCCTTTAGAGATGACCAATGGAACCTGTTTTTCTTCACTCAGCCTCAACCAAGCCTTAAGCAGCACTCTTCCCGGTTTGAGTTCACATAAGGAATGAAGACATCCTCTCACTTGCTCCACCTGCTGCTCATCCATGTTGATTTCAACCTTACCGATGACCTTTTCAAACAGCGCCTGGATTTTATCCATTCTATCTATGGGTTTCTCTGTAATCAATCTGTCCATGGTAGCCGCGTAAGCTTGCATGAATGGACTTTTGGGCAAAATGTTCATCTCTTTTTCCTTCGATTACTTGATGAGGATGAGCTCGTCGTGTTCCATTTCAGTGTCCACACTGCAATAATACTTTGCGTGGATCATAAAATCGGAAAATCCGCATTCCCTGATGTAGTTGTGGAACGCTTCGGGATTCACTTGATGCACCCAGTGCAGAACGCCCAAATAACTATCTTCCCAGCCCATACGGACAGTCCCATCCCGCCGAAGTATCCTGGCAATCTGTTGAAGCGAAGAGGCTTCAGGATCCGGCAGAAAGCCTTCAAAGAACACTTCATCAAAAGTATCATCGGGAAATTCATTCCAAAATTCAGAAGAGTAATAATCAGCGCAAAGGTCGGGCTGCATTTCCTCTTGAATAGTCACCAAGTAGTCCTTGTCCGGATCGTGCCCCTCGCAGCTTGTGTAAGCGTACCCGCATCCCAGAACGAGCCGCTCTCCTTCAAATTCACTCATCGGTCGAAAAACCCTGTAATCCTGAGAAGGTTCCGGCTCACGGAAACTCAGTCCATACTCCTCGACAACAGTTTCCAAACGATCTACAAGCTTTTGGTATCCGCACTCAGCAAACACCTCGGGAAATTCTCTTTGGAACCGATGAAGTTGATTTAAAAGGGTGAATACCGAACCTTTTATATTAGCGCTGATCTCTCGATGGATCTCTTCGACGAGCGTATTGGTGATCTTTTGAATCGCGATGACCTTCAAAACTTGATGTACATGGGGTTCAAAAAAATCACCCTCATTAGAGGGCTTTTCACTCCAAAGCCGTTTAATTTCCGCATGTGTGGCATCCTCTTGCCCGCACAAGGAAATACAGCCGCAGTTTGCAATCGCGGAGACAATAGAAGAGGTCCATCTTGGTATTTCCAATTTTGGAAACTGCCACCGGCCCGCATTCTGGGGACTTGAAGAAAGCGAAGGAACTAGCGGATCGCTTTCGAAACCTGTAATTTCTGGAACAGACATACTCAACTCCTAATATTTTATAATATATTATACATAATAAATGAATTTAATTTAAACAAAAACTTAACATTCTTATCATTAATACATTAAGAATAGATATAAAATAATTTGGATTTTATCTATTGAACATTAACTTGAATTCAAGCAAAATTTTGACCAAAACGAAACAAGCTAAGGTGCAATCATGGCGACAATAAATTATTTTAATATATATTCACTAAACTTCTCGCATTTAAGCGATATTAAGCAGCAAATTGCCTTATGTCAGGGCCCCCTATGTCAAGACCCACTCAGATTTAAGCTTGAGGAAGCTTTTAATAAGGCAACCAAGATCAAAGCAGACATCGAAGTGGACAAAATGCAATCCCAAGTTCTTTCCATGGTTATAGAGATGAACCCCGATAATCCAGGTCGACCATTATTTATCAAATCGTTAGAGGAAATCCAACAAACGGTTCTAAACAGAGAAAATTTATTAGAGCAATTTAACGGGGCTGACCCCTTTGCCATCCAGGATCTAGTCCATCACATCTTAGGCATTTCCCAAAGTATTGAATCCCCATTTTCAGAAGAAAGCAGACAACAATGCTTCTTACTGATGAAAGAAAGTGGATTCCTCTGCACTAACTATTCCTCGGTGAACACTAAAGAGGATAGCCCCATCTCCTATCAACCCCATCTTTTAGCCTCTGCATATCTTGAAGAGCATCCTGGGATTCAAACACTAGCAATCGGATGTGGGGAAGCCGGGAATACGTATAAAGGATCCTGCCATTTTAGAAGAACGGGGGACCATGTCGACAGATTGTTTAGCATCGATCTTACAGCCGAGATGGCCCCGAACTTAGTGGTTAACATGCATGATCTCGATTTCTGGAAAGGGATCACCGATGAACGTTTTGAGAGCATCGTCGACCATACTTACGGGTTTTTCCTTTTTGAGGATCCGAATACTCCGGAAACAGTCCAACATATTTATCGAACTCTAAAACCTGGTGGATATTTGGAGATGGATCATTCTTTTGATGAAAAACACAGTGAATTACTTGAAAGCGTCGGCTTCACGATGGACATTAACAACACGAGAATTGCAATAAAGTTCTAAAACTAAAGACCTTTATGCCAAAAAACCATGAGGTGGTCCGTCTCCTCCGCATGGCCGATGTCCTTCCATAAATAATACGTCCTTAGTTCCGGCTGTCGGCTAAATCCCCTCTCCTCCCAGCGAACCGCTGAAGAAAAAGGGGCCATTGGCCTTTGAGAATCTCTTAAACCCCTTTCGATTTCACAAACGACGATCTCGTCGTATCCCTTTAAATCGATAACTGCCTTTTCAAACTGTTGGTACAACTTCTGCTGCAAATCGCTCTTTTGATATTCCTGCGACACGACAATCTCGCCTAAATAGAATAAATGCTCTGCGGAAATCCGCTTTTCGGCAAAAAGTTTGATATTCTCCCCTGCAGATTCTAATAGGGGAATTCCCGACACAGCCCCTACCACCTCGGAGCCATTTTTGGCCACCGCGAGCAGGGAATTTTCCGAGTTGGCATAAAGGCTCAAATAACTCTCCTCGCCAGCCAGGCTTCCCTCATAAAGATAGGGATATTCCCGATAGAACGATAGCCTCAGCTCCGCCAGCTTCGGCAGGTAAGGGATGACCTCATTACCTTTGAAGATCTCGATCCTAATGACCGACTCCTTCAAATCCACAGCGTTAAGCAATCCATTGAGTTGCATACAGGCAAAAAGCAGAGCGAACTTAAGCAGGCGCATATCGGTACTCCAAGAGAATTAGAAAAGTTGACAAATAATCATATATCATTTAATGGCAATAACTTCAATCAGTGCATCCACTTGATCGGATAACTGTGTTCGCTGAAAATCAACGCACAACTGCTCGTGATAGGCTCTTACCTGATTGATATGAAAGCCTGAAGATTTCAGATAGGATTGAATAGAGTCTGCACTATGAAAATAGCGACTGTAGGATAGGCCATTGGAGGAACAGGTCGTCATTCCCGTCTCAGGATCAAAAGCGACACGTTTATCGCGGGCCTCAACACAATCTTCCGATCGAACCACGACGAACATCCTGCCATTCGTTTTCAACACGCGATAGAGCTCGCAAAGCGCTTGTATGAGGCTATTCCTCGGTAGATAATGAAGGACAAGGCGAGCGTATATAAAGTCAAAGCATTCATTCGGATAAGAAAGAGAGGCTGCGACATCTTCCAGCTTAACATCGATCCTTCCTGACAATCCCGCCTCTTGGATCTGTTTCCGCGCATAGTTTACGCCTTCTGGATCAATGGTCGTCGCAATAATATGCCGATGGGGAGAGGCCACCGCCATGCGCATCTCCGCGACGCCTCCCGTTGAAATCCCCACGCTATAAACGCACAAGTCACGATCTGCAATTGCAGCAAGACCGTTATTTTCACTGATCGAAGGATGAATATTCCTATTCAACATTTCATATCCAGAATGTTAAAAAATGAGACCTTGGGCCTGGGAACAAAAAGCATATTGCACCAGATCACCAACCATATCTGGCCTTTGCCAGCGCAAGTTTGCAACAAACTCAAAAAGAGGAATGGATATATCCCCTTTTTCAGCTCTTTGCATCATATGATAGAGAGCGATAAAAACACCCGTCCTGCCTACGCCTGCCGCGCAATGGGCCAGAATAGGAGTAGTTGAGAGAACTTTATCATTTTCTACAGCTTCAATCATCGTAAAAATAGTGCGAAACGCATTCGGAGCTGTTCCATCGGGCCAATGATGGTACCAATAATGCGTAACAAATCGATCCTGATGCTCGTAATGGACATGGAACTTTCGGATTTGAATATTCTCTTGTAATTCGGGCAGCAGCCATTTTTCCTCCATCAGAGTCACTTCAATGCCATTTTTTAGGATTATTCTCTCCCCAATTTGTTGAGGCCAATAGACACTGCATAGCTCCTCTCCGTCATCTTCATATAATTCTGTGGTCATGACAATCTGATCAATCCGCTTTTCCCAAACCATCTGCCAAAAAAGATGGAGATTCTCAGCCATAGGCGATTGCGAGGCGATAAAGTTCTGATAGTTCTCCCCTCTTAGGCTTCCGGGATAGATAAAAGAAGCGCTCATCTCTGTCCCGTCCTGGAGAGAAACCTTATTTTCATAGAACGGCACCCATTCCTCATAACGATCCATACCTTTCATCGGAGGGCGCAGTCGAGATAATTGCCGGACGCTGAATTCCTCAAGCAGCGCGAATTCATGATCGAGAGCAAGGCTATCGAGATCAATGGCCTTTTTGGCTATAAACAGTTTCCACTCTTCGCCAAATGAAAAAGAAGAGGAATAGTCCTCAATTCCAGATCCAAAACAGTGAATGATAGACAGGAGTAAAAATAGGAATGCGTGTAAACCGGTTTTCATGACAATGCGCCACACATTAATGAAAAAACTGAACAAAGATTGCTTCCAGAAATGAAAAATGTCAAATGGATCGATTGCTAAATCTAATGCTCGCTGTCAAATCTGATTGTGAGGAACTGAAAAATTCTGTATCATCTGAAACTTTCTATTACATAAAGTTGAAGAAAAATGGAAAAAAACCTTTTTCATCAAATCACGAAAGCTGCAGCAAAAAACCCCTAAAATGAGCTATACCCCAATTCTTACCCAATAACACGGACGGTGGTTATGAACGTAAAAGATAGCAATGGAAACCTCCTCAATGAAGGAGATTCTGTACAAGTAATTAAAGACCTAAAAGTAAAGGGGTCTTCCCTAACCCTCAAAAGGGGCAAAGTATTCAAAAACATCCGGCTCACTAATAATGAAGAAGAAGTGGAGTGTCGCGAGGGGAAATCCACCCTCGTTCTCAAGACATGCTTTTTGAAAAAAGCGTAACAAAGAAGTCCCTAATACTAGGATTTCAGACATGCCACTGAAAGAATCTAAAAATACCTCAAAAAAGACGATCTGCCTCAACATGATCGTCAAGAATGAGAGTAAGGTGATCCAAAGATGCCTCTCTTCCGTCCAAAATTTGATCGATTACTGGATAATCGTCGATACCGGATCCACCGACGGCACTCAAAAACTCATTCAAAAATTCATGAAAAGTACTCCCGGGGAGCTGCACGAGAGCGCATGGGTCAATTTTGAACATAATCGCAATGAAGCTCTTGCGCTTGCCAAAAACAAAGCAGATTACACCCTTTTTATCGATGCCGATGAGAGGCTTCTTCTTTCACAACCTTTTAGCTGGCCAAACCTGGATAAGGACTGTTACCGGGCGACCGTCCATTCCGGAGTATGTTCAGGACTCCGCATGTTTATGGTCAATAATAAGCTGGATTGGCAATGGAAAGGGGTCCTGCACGAAGAGATCACTGTGCCCTTCATCTCAAACTATGGAGATTTTAATAATGTGATCATCCTGGCTGACACACTGGATGGGCATCGTTCGCAAGATCCCGATAAGCACATCAAAGATGCCCAGATTCTGGAAAAGGCGCTTGAGGTGGATCCTGAAAATGGTCGCTACGCCTTTTATCTTGCCCAGAGCTATGGGAATGGCAAAGAGTATCTGCAAGCTCTCAGGTGCTTTGAAAAAAGAGCGGCGATGGGTGGGAATGAGAATGAGGTATTTTGGTCATTGTACATGATCGGCATCCTGCAGGGCATGCTCAACATGCCCTCAGATAACGTCCTCAACAGCTTTTGGAAAGCGCATTACTTTCAACCGCAAAGGGCGGAGCCGCTGTACAATATTGCTTATCATTATTTCAATATCGGCAACTTTGCCCAGTCATACCACTTCTCCAATTTTGCCCTCTCGCGCCCCTGCCCTCAGGGAACAGGGTATATCATCTACATGATCTATGATTATGAACTTCTTCGGTTATTTGCTGACTCGGCAAACAAGTTGGAAAAGCATGCAGAAGCCAGAGCCGCCTATGAAGAGCTTTTACAAAAAAAAGGCCTGCCTCCAGACTTGCGAAAAAGAATCGCCCAAAGCCTAAGAGATATCGTTGGGCTGTCTCAAAAAACGTGAAGCTCGCGACTTGCTATAGCTGAAGTAAAATCAAAAAAGAAGAAATTGTCTTCTTTTTAATAAAGCAATTGGGATAACATATCTTAGAGACAAGCAAAGGGATGTTATGAAATTAAGCATTTGCAAGTTTTATCTTTTTTTATCCGCTCTTTCTCCATTGTGCGTCATCCAGGCTGAAGTACCATCCACTCACTATGTTTTCGATGAACCGCCGGAAAATTTTAAGCCAAAACTGGAAGTAGCCACTTGCTATGTGATGCATGGAAGCAAGGCGCTTTTTTTGAAAAGATGTACGACGAGCACTTGAAGTCATACCTGGGGTCTTCCCGGTGGTAAGATTGAAGAAAATCAGTCTCCTATAGAAGCAATGCTTCGGGAAGTTTTCGAAGAGACTGGAATGGATCTATCCCAAGAAAAGATCTCATCTTTAGGGAAAGTCTATGTGCGGGATCCTGAAAAAGATTTTGTCTACCATATGTTCAGATGTGAAATTCTCTCTCAACCTAAAGAGATTCTCCTCACAGAAGAGGAACATTTTGAGTATCGATGGATAGATCCAAAAGAAGCACTTACAGAACTTCTTCTGGTCCCCGGAGAAGATGAGTGCATCCATCTCATCTATGGAGACTGACCTTGTCCCCTCTTTTGTCCTGTCTTAAGTTACCGGTCAACTGTTGAAAGGAGAGAATATGAAATGCAAAAAAACTTACCCAAATATCGTGAAGTTTGACTGCTCGAATCGAGAAATTTAACTTCACAACGAATGAAAGGGGGCGTAGGTCAAGGCTTTATCACAGGCTACCGCCGCCATCCACGCAGAGTGTTTGCCCAGTGATAAACCCTGCATCCTCGGAAAGCAGAAACTCAATTGCCGCAGCCACCTCCTTAGGTTGACCCACTCGGCTCATTGGGATGGATGCCAGAAGCTCCTCTTCCGCCTTGCTGCCGGCAGGGCGGATTGCGCGAAACATAGCTGTTTCTATTGGGCCTGGAGCGACTGCATTAACTGTAATACCTAGCTGAGCCAACTCAAGAGCCCACACCCGCGTACAACCAATCAGAGCGCTTTTAGCAGCTGCATAGCTGGTGCGTTCTGGAACGCCAAAGATCGCTCTAGAGGCAAGGTTGATAATGCGACCCCACTTGCGTGCCTTCATCCCCTCTACGAGCCCTTGGGTCATCTGAACTGCGGTGCGGACATTGATATCATAGAGTGTCCGCAAAACGGCAAGGTCGATAGATCCCAAGGGTTGAGGACCGCCTGCTCCCACATTATTCACCAGAGCATCTACATGGTAGTGGTCTAAAAGCATCGCAATGATGCGCCCCGTTTCCTCTTCGCTGCTCAAATCACAAGAGAAGAATTTGCCTGGAAAAATCTCTTCCGGCTCTGTGCGAGCGATTCCTATCACTTGGTAGCCAGAGTGCGCCAGACGTTGGCTTGCAGCCCATCCAATTCCCTTCGAGGCTCCTGTAACGACAACCGTTTTCTTCTCCATATCGCTCCTTATCTTTGATCCTTTACCGCACTTTATAATGCGAGAATTTTAGGCTATTTTTCTAGACAAATTGGGAGGAGCTGGGCGATTAGTTCTTGCAAACAATCTGGGAGCATTCATGTCATCACTTTGTCGGCGCCGACAAACCGAAAGGAGGTCTTCAGATTCACTGGAATGATTTTCAATGATTAGGCGAGAGCCCTCAAAACCATTTTAGCGGCGCTGCTAAAATGGTCGGAATCGGAACAACTCTATTCTAAAGATGAATTAGGTCTTTTGGGTCAGTAATTAGGCATCAAGTCTTTGGACGATAGCCCTCAAAACCATTTTAACGAGTTCACTGTGTATTGAATGCGAGCGTAGACTATGCACCCGGTTACTTCTTATGTTGACTCAATGGAGGGAAGGACACTAGGATACTCAATTAGCCTTTCTCCTTCTTTCTTAATCTGCTTTTCTAATTTCTTAATATCTTCTTCCGCTGGCAATTTTTCTGGATAGATATTGCTTTCCATCAGCACTCGGCGCACACCTTGATTGTTTTTAACATGCTCTTCGGTAATCCGGTTTTCTCCTTGCAAATTTTCTTTTTTGACATTGAAATGCGTGATTTCACCTACAAAATCTTTTGCCTTAATAGTAATAGTTGGTAAAAAATCAGCCAGGGCTCGGGATTCAGGCACCCCTAATTTACGCTTCATTTCAATGGTAGAGTTCCCTCCAAAAAGGGCCTGATCTCCTTTACTCCGAATCCTGGCGAAACCTTGGTCATCCACTCCATGTTGATAGAGAACAGAAGAGAGCTCTTTTTCAGTTTGTGTAAGTTTATGCCTCGCTTCAAGGCGTTCTATCATTGCGATGTGCTGCTCGAGCAACTCCTGCTTTCTTGTTTGTAAGGCGAAATAGCTTTGAGCAAAAGCAATGGGCTCCTTGCGTGAATCTCCATTTTGGGCGATCAGATAACATGCATAACGGGATAACATAATGTCTGGGATTTCTCGCTCTGAGCCCGAACCTATATTGACCATTTTCATGACGTCATGAAAATGGCTGTGTATGAGCGACTTAGAGTTAGAACATGCAATTTTCGCCTTCTCAATAACATTGAGAAAATTGTCCCAGCTACTATACTCAAAAAGTCCTTGAAGATCTCTTGCCATCCAGTATTCAACACCCTGTTCAACATGGACGGTTTCTTCAAAGCTCTTGGACAATCTGAGAATGATTTCTTTTTTCATGGCTACCCAACTGGATTACGAAATTGCGAGTAGTTTAGACGGTCATTCAATATTTTAGTAGATCTAGATTTTTCGGGATGATTTGGAAGTAGAGACACATATGAACAATTACTAAATGCGTTCGATTAGGAGAAACTGCTAGCAATGTGGCTTGAATACACGAAACATTAAGGACTATGGGTTTACAGCCTTAAGCAGTTGCCCCCCTGACATCTGTACCCATAGAGAAATACAGCTATTGGACTTGATCCACACTTTTAACATTAGATCTAAGCTTGCCATTTGCGAACATCCATTCAATACTTTCTCGACAAGACTGTAAAGAGGTGTATCTTGGCTCAAAGTCTAGATACACTCGAGCCTTTTCTATGCTCATGCAGGGACTACGGGAGACATGTTCAACGGTCTGTTGATAATCTTCGGAAGCGAGTTGTTTCTCTAATTCTGAGAGAGGCATAAATCGCAACCTGGGCTGATGGCCAAACCATCTAAAAACCTCCTCGGCATAGGCACGCAATGTTAATGCGCCCGAGGAAACCACATGAAAACTTTCCCCAATGGACCGATAGGGATTTTCAATGGCTTTTTGAAATATTTGAGCCACATCATTCGCATGAACATGATGCACTGATTCAAGTCCCAAATTAGGCAAAACTAGCTCTTTGCCATCGATGATTGTTTGAAAAACTTCTAAATTGAAATTTCCTTGTGGGTTCAAACAAGGCCAACCTGGTCCTACAATATGCCCAGGATGAATGATAGTAGCGGGAAAATCATGTGTCTCAACCGCTTGCATCAAAATCTTTTCAATTGCATTCTTATTAATACCATATTGGCCAAATGGATGTCTGGAAGCTGATTCTCTAGTTGGGATAACTTCTGCATAACCATGAACCCAAATCGTACCTGTAGATAGGAAATGTGTTACATTCCCCTGAAGAGCATCAATGAGCGACCGTGCGCTCTCTGGTGTGAAACAAATGTTATCGATGACAATATCTGCATTTAAAGCTGCAATGCGTTTTGCAAATGCCCCATTTTTATCTTCGGTTTCGCGATCGCAAATGATCTGCTGCACATGATCCCAATGAACTGAATTCAAATAGGGCTTGCGAAGTGAGCGTGAAACATTAATGACCTGATTGCCGCCTTCCACTAACAGAGGAACAAGATACGAGCCAATATGGCCACTACCGCCAATGACAACAATTTTCATTAGCAACCTTTAAAAGCGATAAATTTTACTGCATTTTAGAAACGTTCGAGTATATCTGCAAATATATTTTGCTTACTATGCCGGTTCCACTTTGCCTGCAGGCTTGTCCTTTTTTCGCCTCGTTCTGAGCTTTTCGAGGTAAAGGTAGATGATGGGGGTGACGTAAAGGGTCAGGAACTGGGAGAAGATCAGGCCGCCGGCGATGACGAGGCCAAGGCCGCGGCGGGTTTCGGAGCCGGCGCCGATGCCGATCGCGATGGGAAGAGCGCCCATGACGGCGGCGACGGTGGTCATCATGATCGGGCGGAAGCGGATCAGGCAGGCCTCTTGGACGGCGGCGATGGGAGTGAAGTTTTGATTGCGCTGGATATCGAGCGCGCAGTCAACCATCATGATGCCGTTCTTTTTGACGATGCCGATGAGGAGCAGGAAGCCGACCATGCTGTAGAGGGAGAGGGGCTCGCGGAAGGCAAGGAGGGTCAAGATGCCGCCGAGGCAGGCAAAGGGCAAAGAGGAAAGGATCGTGAGCGGGTGGACAAAGCTCTCGTAGAGGATGGCGAGGACGGCGTACATCGCGACGACGGCGAGGATGAGGAGAAGGATGGTGTCGTTGCTGGTCTTGTCGACCATTTCGGCGACGCCTTCGAGTTTGCCGGAGACGGAGGAGGGCAGCGTTTCTGCGGCGGTTTTTTTCAGGAGGTCGAGGGTTTCGGCGAGCGGAGCGTCTTTGGCGATATCAAAAGAGAGTGTGATGGAGGAGAGCAAGTCGAGGTGCTCGATGCTTTGCAGGCCGACGCCCTCTTTCCAGGCGGCCACCGATTTCAAGGGGATGGAGTCGCCGGCCGGCGTTTTCAAATAGAGCTTGGCGAGGGCTGCGGTGTTTTTCTGGAATCTAGGATCGAGCTCGAGGAAGACGTGATACTCCTCTCCCCCTCTCTGGATCTTGCCGATGTGGCCGCCGGAATAGGCGTTCTGCAGCAGGGTTTGGATCATTTGGCGCGTCAGCCCGAGTTTTTCGATCTGGTTCTCAAAGACATTGACTTCGAGTTTGGGATCGTCGGCTTTGATGCTAAGGTCGGGATTGACAAAGGCCGGGTTGGCGAGGAGTTTGCGCTTCAACGCTTCTGCAGCATGGCGCACTTCATCGATGTCGGCGCCTTTTAAGGCGAACTGGTAGTTGTTGCGGGAAAATCCGCCGCCTTGATTAGAGATCAGCTGCATGCCGCGCATGAAGGCCTGTGTCCCCGGGATGCCATTTAATTTGGTCTGGAGCTCCCCGACGACATCTTTTTGCGGTGCGCGTTTTTCGGCTTCAACAAGGCTGATCAGGTAGATGAAGTAGTCTTTGAAGTTGAGAGTGACAAATGTCTCAACTGCAGGGTTGACCTGCACGATCGCATTGAGTTTTTGCTGATAGGTCTCGGAGTCATTTTTCGACATGCCGCTTGGCATCTGGACAAAACTCCAGATGAATCCCCGATCTTCTTCGGGGAAAAGATTGATGGGAAGAAAGCGGAAGAGCATGACGACAAGCGCCGCACAGGCAAAAGCTCCCGAGAGGGTCGTTTTTCGATGGGTGATGCACCAGTTGAGGGTCCTGCGATAGAAGCGGAGGATGGCGCTGTTCTGGATCGTTTTGGCTTGCTTGTGCTCAGAAGCGAATTTGCTGCAGAGCATTGGAGTTAGGGTCAGTGAGACGAACCCGGAAACGAGGATGGAGACCGCAAGCGTCACGCTGAACTCGCGGAAGAGCATCCCTGTAACGTCCTTCATGAACAAAAGCGGGATGAAGACGGCGACCAGAGAGAGGGTCATGGAGAGGATGGTAAAACCGATTTCTTTGGAGCCGACCAGAGCGGCCTGCATTGGCTTTAAGCCTTTTTCCTGGTGGCGGACGATATTCTCGAGAACGACGATGGCGTCGTCGATGACAAATCCCATCGCAAGGGTCAGCGCCAGCAAGGAAAGGATGTCGATATTGAAGCCGAGAATTTGCATGACGATGAATGTGCCGATCACGGACAGCGGCAGCGCGGTGGCGGCGATCATGGTCTCGCGGAATCTGCGCAGGGAGAAGAAGATCACGCCGACGACGAGGGCAAAGGAAATGATCAAGGACCACTCGACGTCTTCGATCGCCTCTTTGATCCAGCTGGCTTTGTCAAACCAGATTTCGAGGTGCATCGATGGGGGCATTTCTAATTTGAGTTCGGGGACAACTCTTTTGAGGTCTTCAGAAATTTTGACGGCGTTGGCGCCGCTTTGTTTTTTGATGCCGAGGATCACAGCAAGCCGGTCCTGGTCTTTATTGATGAGGTGGAAGACCTCATCCGATTCAAGGCCGTCGAAGACGTCGGCGATTTCTTTCAAGCGGATATCGTCTTTGAGAAGCAGGTTGCGAAACTCGGCCGCAGATTTAAGCTGGCCGGGAACTTCAAGGGTAAACTTGCGGCCGGCGGTCTCAAGGACGCCAAGGGGCTGATTGCCGGTCGAGCTCGCAACCGCGCTGCGCACCTCATCGAAGGTTAGGCC
>CAWESW010000013.1:0-8427 GCA_963811735.1 uncultured Verrucomicrobiae bacterium
TACTTAATGTTATAACCGACTGAAGTATAATAGTTAGCAGTTTTTCGTCCTACGCATTTTCAGGTCTTGTTCATTTTTAGATTAATCCACAGATAGACAAATTAACAAATTGCATATATATCAAAGGTTACTACCAAAAATAATTATATGCACTCGATTTCGTTAATACAAGAAAACCAAACTTCGCTAAAACAAAATCAGCAATTGCTAATCAATTTGGCGATGAAGCAGGCTTTTCATGTTTTGCAACTGCCGATGTTGGAGCTGTCCGAATGGTTGAAAAGCGAAATCGAAAGCAACCCCGTCCTCGAAATGGATCTCGCCAAGGAGCCGTTTAAGGAAAGCCTCGACACCCCGGTCAAAGAACGGCATACCGTGCGGAATAAATCGCAGGAAGATTTGGAGAGAAGGCGTCAAGAGCACCAGGAAAATCTACTGACAGCGCATATCTCCCTTTACGAGCACCTGATGGGCCAGGCTCCACTCATTTTTGAAGAACGCACAGATCTGCATCTGGCGGAGCTTATCATCGGCCATCTAAATGAAAAGGGGTTTTTGGAAACGCCTCTGGAGGAGGTCGCCCCATCGATCCCATTAGAAAAAATGGAAAGAATCCTCGATACCATCCAATCTTTCGACCCTCCGGGAATCGGTGCGCGCGATCTGCGGGAATGCCTTCTCTTGCAACTCAAATTGAAAAATAAAGGCAATTCTCAAGCAGCTCAAGTGATCTCAGAGCATTTTGACGACCTGCTCCATAACCGCCTGCCTCTCATTTCACAAAAACTCCATATTCGCATTGGTGACCTTGTCCAGATCGTAGAAAACGAGATCGCCCCGCTGGATTTAAGTCCCGGGTACAAGTACAGCTGCCACGTAGCCGCCGCAATCATCCCCGATCTCCTTCTTCTTTCTATCGATGAAAAATGGCAGATCGAGGTCAACACTTCTTTCCTCCCCAAATTCCAGATCGCGCCTATCTACTTGCAAGCGCTGCGCGATCACTCCCTCGACAATGAAGAATATTATTACTTGCGCCGTCAGCTTGCGGGAGGGCGTTGGCTCAAGCGAATTGTGCAAAAGAGAAATCATACCCTACGCAGCATCGGCGAATTCCTGCTCAAAAAACAGATGGCATTCTTCAATGGACATAAAGCCTCTCTTGTCCCTTTGACCATGAAAGAGGCTGCGGAAGAACTCGGGATCCACGAATCGACAGTTGCTAGGGCCGTTGCCAACAAATTTGTCGCCTGTCCCCAGGGCATGTTCGCCCTAAAATCCTTTTTCAAGCAGGGAGTGGAGACAAAAAGCGGCGAAAAAATTTCCAACCACAGCCTGCGCGCAATGCTGGCCAAGACCATCAGCGAAGAAGATAAACTCGAGCCGCTGTCCGACGAACAGCTAGCGCGCCATTTTCAAAAGCAGGGCATCCCCTGCGCCAGAAGGACAGTCGCCAAATACCGCTCATCGCTAAAGATCGCCCCGGCGTGCAAACGCAAGAAGTGGTCTATTTAAAATCTGAAAAGTAGTGTAGAAAGATCTGCTTCCAGCGAACATCTTGCTCTTTTTGCTGCGCAGCAAAAGCCTGGATTTCCTGCGGAGAACTTTTAGCGAATTGCTCAATTTCATTGTCGGTGAGGCGCAATGCGGCGGCAAGCGGGTTGGCGCTTTGATCGATCGCATTTTTCAGATTGCGCAACGCCGCTGAAAAAATGCGCTGTGATCGCCATAACCGAAAAACCCCAAATCCAAGCGCAAGCATTGGAAGAGCGAGAATCCATTCTCCTCCCAGATTCAGATCAAAAATAATTTCCGCCCAATAACACAGCCACGACCCCAACAACAGAATAAGAAAGAACTTAGATTCCTTGGGGCTGGAAAACAAAGGTCCAAAATAACGTCGGAAACGATTCTTCGATGTTCGATAGGCCAGAATCTCTTCGAAGTGATTTTCATCGAACATAAGACGCATCGCATGCACCATTTCGTGGGCAACCACTTCGTCCTGGGGATATAAGCGGGCTAGAAAAGAATTCTTAATCTGAATCTGACAGGTGCGACCCACTTCCGGCTTCTCTTCAATCCAGACAGCGGCTCCTTCCCAGGGACTAAGCCCTTTTGAACTAACGATAGTCTCAATCCAGTCGGGCGAGGTACTATAAATTTTATTCATCAGAGTCATCGAACCGGAATAGCCCGTGATCTCTTTTGCAGAGAGCGAATCTGCGCGCGAAAAAAAGGCGATCGAGGATTCAGATGGTCCAGGAAAGATCCCCCTCTGGCTTAAACTTAACAACTTACTTTCTAACGACATGAAAATCATTCAATAAATATTCGATGGAGCACCATTTTAATGAATTGGCGTTCCCCAATCCATGAATTTCATCAAGCGAAGGAACCTTAGAGTCGATAGATTCGTTTGGCGTTTCCATAAAATATTTTTTGCTGATCAAGCGGAGAGAGGGCAGCTAGGGCCTTCTTGAAGAGGATAAAGATGGCATCAAAAGAGAGGAATAATGCGTCTGGAGGACAGTTGCTTCCTACGATGCAACGGTCCGGCCCGAATAGGCGCACCGCTTCTTGGAGATAAGAGAGCATAAGAGGCTCATCATTGCTTTGGAAAATCCATCCGAGACAGGAAAGTTTCAGAAAGACGTTGGGACACTCAGCCAAAAGAGCCATCCGCTCTTTCCAAGGAGTTAAATATTCGCGTGTGGGAGTTGCTGGCCAGCCCAGATGCTGGAGCAAAATGGTAATGTCAGGATAGTCCTGTGCAAGAGAGAGGGCATCGGGGATCTGTGTATCGAAGATCTGCATTTCGAAGGGAAGGTTGTATTTTGCAAGGAGCGCATACCCTTTGCGCCAGTTGGGATCTCTCATATAATCGTCGCGTGCAGCTCCAAAGCCTCCTGCGACAAAATTCAAAGACATTCGGATGCTGCGCAGATTGGGATATTGAACATGTCCTCGGAGAATAGCCTCAGCCTCTGATGTCTCTAAAGGAACAAAGGCCGCAATCGCTTGGGGACCTCCATAGAGATCGGCTTGTTCTTGGACCCACTTGGTTTCTAGCACAGGATTGTGAGGAAAACCACCGCACTCGATGTGCACCATTTGAGAGAGGCTCTGATTACGGCTCATCTTTAAATAATCGCTCATGTAAAAGCGACGCGGCAAACGCCCTTCTGCTATAACAGAAAGCCATGCATAGCCATTTGCAATGTCCCAAAGATGCATGTGTGTGTCAATGATCTGTCCGGAATACATGTGCTCATCGTATGCCTGCCCAATATTTCTGTAAAATCTTAAACGAACCTTTAGCTTCTATCGTGTTTTTCATCGAATTTTTCATTAAAAAGTGCCTTTGAGGAGGCTTTCCTAATAGATCGAACGGGCGATCGAATCAAGTATGATTGCAGCTGTGGCGTGATGGCCTTGTGGACCTGTCCCTTCGCCCACGACATCAAAAGGAAAAGTGTCGGGGAGTGCTGCCTTGATGACCGCAAACTGATAACCGCAAAAAGGTTGATCGGAGACGAAAAGGCAACTGCAGGGTTTAGGGAACGTATCTAACCATGCAATAATGGTGTCTTCTGTATTTGGGCGTTTTGATACTCCTTCTACAGACTTCATCGGCACGGCGATAAATTGTACGGAAAGAGCACGCATCTCCTTTGGCAAAGTCGCTGTTTCCCAAATCCACTTCGCAGCGTCCGATTCCGTCCGGCAAAATTCTGTCAGCTCGTCAACCCGTGCGTCGAGAGGTCTATCCCCTGTAAGCCAAACAATCTCTTCAAAACGAACACCTTCTTCCCATAGTTTTATCAGATATCCCAACCTTTTGTGCATGCAGGTTGTGGTACAGCCGAGGACAAAAGCTTTATCGTAAATATTTTGCGAAGGTTTCCAAGGTGCAAAAAATCCCTGCTCTTCGGCCCAGCGCAAGACGGCGAGTCGTTTTTCTTCAGAAAGTTCTTGCACTTCCCATCTCTCTTGGCCGGGCTTGCGCACCCACTGACTTAGCGTTTGAGCTGCCGCTTCTTTAGAGATCCCTAATGCAGAAAAAAGCTCATCGAGGGCAGAAGCGGCAATTTGACGATCTTGAAGAGGAGCTGCAAAAATACAACTGCAGATGCCTAATAAGAAAATGGAAAAAGATAATAACTTTTTCATGGCGCTTCTTTATTTTTTTTAAGGAGCACATTCCTCTTGATAAGCAAATATAAGCCAAGCAACCCCAAGACATTCAATCCCGACATTAGTCCAATAATAAGCATCATCTTGTTGCTTTTTTTGGTGAGGATCATCAAACGCTGCCTGACCATTTTCTCGAAGGCGGATTCCGATTCGTGCCAGGAGCCCGCGTATTGATGGCGCGCAAAGATGGCCAGCTCCTCTTTAGGGGCATCGAAATAGTACGCAGGAAAGACGATATCGCGATTATCCCCTTGGTTGCCGACTTGCTTGATCGCTTCGCCGAAAAGCCAAAATGTGCGGTGGAGGACCCGATTTAGCATCGCGTCGCGGTCTTGCCCGGGGTAGTCGCTTTCAATCTGGTCCCATTTTTCGGCGAGCAGCTCCATGCAGCGCATTACAATCGGATGTCCCGCCTTGACCCCGATCAAATTATTGGTGGTAAAAATGCAGGAGGGAAGGCTGCTGGTGTAAGGCATATCGATGCCGCAGTAGAAGTCGTAGGCCTTGTTCAATGTCTCAAAAGGCTTGTAGCATTTGATGTCGTGGTCCGCGTAAACGCCCCCTTCCTGATATAGGATTTCATACCGGAGCAGGTCTGACTTTTCGCCGTAGTTGTCGCATTTGGAAAAACAATCGCGCAGCTTTAAAAAGTTGAGCTCCTGAATCATCCGGATCTTCATTCCGGGTACCGGAACCGGGCGCTGTCTGTCAGTCCAAAAATAAAATGTCCAGTCGGGATTTTTAGCCATCCAGGTACGGACGTTTTCTACAGACTCTCTGGGAAATGCTCTAGGGCCGATCCAGATGAAATGAGCAATTTTGGGGATGCGCATCGTTTCCGCAGAAGCGCCAATAAGCCCTTTATGCGTGTTATAGATGTTCTTAAAAAAATTCAGATGTTCGAAATCCTCCTTGGTCTGCACATATTCCCAGGTGGGGAGATCCCTGCCTGTCAAGCTCTCAAAGTCATCGGAGGTCGGCCGATGAACGCTTTGCTTTTTCTGGCAGGACAAAGAGAACAAGGCGATGGATCCAATGACAAGGAATAGGGCCAATGTTCGAATCATTTTATTCATACTTTTTCCTTCCTGCAAAAAACCAAATTCCAAAGAGCAGGACATTAAACCCGATCAGACCGGTGATCAAAAGAGAGAGGTTGCGGTTTTTACGCCTGATTTTACCTAAAGATTGTTCATCTGCGCGATCTCCTTGCGTCTTCCTATCTTTGAATTCATCCCACGCACCCGCGTAAAAATGCTGTGAATAGAGGGAGGGGATGCCCGGTTTAGCAAAGAAATAGGCAGCAGGGAGAATGACATCGAGATTGCCGTCGCGGTCCACTGTCTCGGCAATCGCATGGGTCAGTGCGATATAAGTGCGATGCATCACGACTTCAACCCGGGAATATTCGTCATTCCCCTGGAATTTTTCGCTTAACGGTTCCCAGCGCCCATCGATCAGATCGATCACTTTCGCAATGGTGGGATGACGCGGCTTAGCGCCGATCACGCCGTTGCCGCAGGTCACGTTTCTACCGACAAACGGGCGATGCGGCGTTTCAAGGCAGCAGAAAAAATCATATCCGCGATGCATTCCATGAAAAGGTTTAAGACAGTTGGCATCGTGGTCGACATAGACCCCTCCCTCCTGAAACAGGATCTCATAACGCAAAAGATCCGATTTTTCCCCCCAGTTCTGAGACTGCTCATAGCATTTGCCCAATTTCAAAAAGGAAAAGTCTTTGACTAAAACCGTTTCCATCCCTTCGCAGGGCGCTTCCCGCTCGCGATCCGTCCAGAATTTTATTTTCCAGCCGGGGTTTTGAGCGATCCATGAGCGAATATTTTCAACGGACTCGGGAGGGAACGCGCGCGGCCCTAGCCAGATGAAATGAACGACGGGAGGGATTTTATAGGAACCTTCTTGAGCAAATTGGGCTTCTTTATTCTTTTGATAGAGGGCCTTGGCGACCTCCAAAGTAGCGACATCTTCCGTTTGTGCAATGTATCCCCAATGAGAAGTGGATTTGCCCATCAGAGCATCAAAATCATCGACAACGGCCGCCGTTTGCTTTCCAAAGAGGCTTGCGGTCAAAATAACGCAAAAGAGAAAGAGGATTTTCATGCACAACTCCTTTTTTGGCGTCGCAGAAGCTTAAGCGTTAAAAAGACTCCCAAAGCAATGTTTGCAGCCGTTAAAGCCATACAAAGCCAAAATGTCCGGTTGAATTCCTGTTTCACTTCGCTCAGCAGTCTTGCGATTTTGAGCTGTGCATCTGTTTCCTTTTTGTACCAGCTTCCCAGGTGTAGATGAGAAGCGAAAAGGGCGTTTTTGTTATCGGGCAGGCTAAAGTAATCGGGAGGGAAGATGACGTCTTTTCTTCCGGACCGCGCATAAGCTTCTTTAATCCCGATCGAAAGAGAGCGAAATCCCCTGCGCTGCACGCGATTATAGATCGAGGAAGGATCCGTACCCGGATACTGCAGTTCCAGGCGATCCCATTGTTCGATCAGCCATTTTTTTGACGCCTTCAAAATGGGATGCTGGGCTGTCGCAGCGAGGAGATGGGGCGACGGATTAACGGAAGAGCTGAGGATCGTGGGTCCAAGAGGCTCCATTCCACAAAAAAAGTCATGGGCTTCCCTAAGAGATTCAATGGATTTGATGCAGACAGTGTCATGGTCGACGTAGACACCCCCCTCGCTGAGCAAAACAGCGTAGCGCAAAAGCTGAGAGCGCTCGCCAAAATTATCGCAGCGGTAATAGAGGGCTTTGAACTCCTCGAGAGGAAACTTGTCGAACGCACGCACTTCCATTCTGTCATCAGGTGCGCTTTGACCGAGGTCTGTCCAGAACCTGACCTTCCATCCCGAATGATTGTCAATCCACTTTTTTACGTTAGCAACCGATGACTCGGGGAAGGGTTTTGGGCCGAGCCAAATGAAATGCAGGATTTGGGGAATTTCACCGGAGGGCTTTTCCCGCTTCTCAGCCATATCGTACATCGCAGAGAAAAGGCCGAGGCGCCGCATGTCCTCAGGCGTTTGCAAATGCTTGAGATCGCCTCCGCCCCTTTGCATATGCGCCTTGAAATCGCTCGCAAAGACACAGCAGGGAATGAACAATAAGGCCATTAGCACAATGCGCCATTGGCTCTGAAAGGTATCCCTGAAAAATTGGCATTTCGGCTGCGCCAAAGCCTCGGGGATCGTCGATCCGCGGGAGCTTTCGCGCGGCCCAAATGCCAATTTTTCAGGTTTTTTGGGTATACAGATTAGAGCTGCTTTTTTGAACATGTCTTCCCTTGTTTCAAAAATTTATCGCTGTCCACGTCGTAGTGCCCCTCGGAAGAAAGAGAACTTAAGTGGGCGTAGCAGGGAAGGTCCAAAATATGCTGCGCGATCTGCTGCTGTCTTTTCGCCCTGACTTTGTTATCGTTAAGAGGAGTCGCCCGATTATAAATATAGAAAATTTCCTTCACATACTTTGCATGAATACCGGCCATCTCTGCCATGGGAATCATAAACGCAAGGTCATAGGCGGCATCATAATATTTACCATCCCATTGTAAATCATCCAAATTCACCTTCTTGAATAAAGAAGCGTAAAACGTACGCAGATGAGATAAGCACCAATGCTTTCTTGTGTATTTGCGAATCTCATTATTCTCGATGACCTTCTGAGGCAGAGGCTGTGCGAAATTGGCAACGGTATAGCCATAAGAGGGATACTCGATATAGCTCCCATAGGTCATCCACACTTCCGGAGAGGCGTATATTTCATTGAGCCTCTGGAGAACACGGTCATGAGCAAACCAGTCGTCGCCATCGAGAATGACCGCAATCTCTTCATCAGAGCAGCAATGCAGGGCATGGGATGTATTTTCGCATGCCCCTTTGTTCAAAGTGTTGCGAATCACATCAATCCGATGCGACATGCCGCTCCAAGCGGCATAATTTTGGATCTTATCGAAGGTGTCGTCGGAGGAGGCGTCATCGATATAGATCACTCGGTAGTTGTCGTACTTCTGTGCAAAAATCGACGAGAGATTTTTTTCAGCCCATTCCGAATTATTAAACGAGGGGACAACGATGACAAAAGGCTTGTGTTCGGTGACCGCAAAGAGCTTTTCTTTGGGAGGGCTTGAAAACAGACGGACCACCTTAGACTTCAGTACGGAAGACGAATCGCTAAAGGCCCCCCATAAAAAGCTGACTGCCAGGGCAATCA
>CAWESW010000014.1:0-8367 GCA_963811735.1 uncultured Verrucomicrobiae bacterium
TCGATCGATCAGATCATGGAAGTGATGCCCGCTCCCGATTTCCCTACAGGCGGCGTCATCTGTGGTTACCGCGGCATTAAAGAGGCCTATCACACAGGCCGAGGCAAACTGACTGCGCGGCGTGATCCGCGTCGAAGATCAGGAAACCGGCGGCGATCGCCAGCGCCTTGTCGTCGATGAGATCCCCTATAACATCAGCAAAGCCGATCTCATCATCAAGATCGCCGACCTCGTCAATGAAAAGACGATTCCCGGCATTTCCGATATCCGCGACGAGTCTGATAAAGATGGGATGCGGATCGTGATCGAACTTAAGCGGGGTGAGATTCCCGACGTCACGATCAATCAACTCTTCAAATACACCGATCTGCAGGTCACATTTGGATGCAACATGCTCGCCCTCGACAAAGGCCTGCCGCGCACCATGAATATCAAGCAGATTCATCGCCGCATGGATCGATCACCGGATCGATGTCGTCCGCACGAAGAACGCGCTTTGAGCTCGCCAAAGCGGAAGCTAGGGCCCATATCTTCGAAGGCTATCTCAAAGCCCTCGACCATCTCGACGCCGTCGTCAAGCTGATCCGCGCTTCTCAGAACCGCGATGCAGCCAGATCGGAGTTGATCGCCACCTATCAGCTTGACGGACCGCCAGGCAAATGCGGTGCTCGACCTGCGCCTCTATCAGTTGACCGGCCTCGAAAGAGAGAAGATCGAAAACGAGTATAATGACTTGCTCGCCAAGATTGCCCACTATCGCGCAGTATTGGCATCTGAAACACTCGTGCGCGGAATCATCAAGGATGAACTTGGCGATTTGAAAAAACACCACGCTTCCGACCGCAGGACAAAAGTCATCTCCGCGGAAGGGGAATTTAATATCGAAGATCTGATCCCCGACCTTCCCGTCCTCATCACGATCTCCGAAGACGATTACATCAAGAGGATGCCCGTCGACACCTTCCGCGAGCAGCGCAGAGGCGGCCAGGGCGTGATCGGTCTGGAGACCAAGAAAGAGACCGATGTCCTCAAAGACATCTACGTCTGCTCCACACACGACTACCTGCTTATCTTTACGACGCTGGGACGTTGCTATTGGCTCAAGGCGTGGGAGATTCCCGAGGCCGGCCGCAGATCGAAAGGCAAGGCGCTCGTCAACCTCCTCGAAGACATCCGTCCGACGGAGAAGATCGCCACCGTGCTGCGCGTCAAGAATTTCGAAGAGACGGCATACATCCTCCTCGCCACACGCAAGGGCGTCGTCAAGAAGACGGAGCTTTCCGCCTTCAGTTCGCCGCGTAAAAAAGGCGTCTACGCGATCAACATCGATGAAGGGGATGAAGTCATTGCTGCAAGACTGACCAAAGAAGGCCAGGAAATCATGCTGTTCACCAAGAATGGAATGGCTGTTCGCTTCGATCAGGGCCAGGCCAGAGCCATGGGCAGAGTCGCCAGAGGCGTCCGCGGAGCCAAATTGCGCAATGAAAGCGACGCAGTCGTCTCCTGCGAGGTCGTTAACGGCACTGAAAGCCTCCTCGTCGTCTGTACAAAAGGATTTGGAAAACGCTCTTGGGTCGAAGACTTCCGCAAGACCAACCGTGGCGGCGTCGGCGTCCGTTCGATCATTACGAGCGAGCGCAACGGCCTTGTCGTCGGAGCCTGCTCCGTCACCGATAAGGATGGCGTCGTGATGATGTCCAACACCGGTCAGACGCTGCGCATCAACATGAATGACGTCCGCGTCATGGGACGCTCTACACAGGGCGTGCGCCTCGTTAATCTCCACGAAGGCGATGAGCTCGTCGGCCTCCAGAAGATCGAGCATCTGGAAACCGCCGAAGAAGCTGCTGCTGCTGCGTCAGCGCCACCTTCCGGCGAAAAAGCTGCAGCTCCAATGCAACCGCCCGTCGATGAAGTGGAAGATCTAGAGGAACCTTTCGACGATGAAGAGGAAGATCTTGTTGAGGAGCCTCCCATCGATGAAGCCGATGATCTTGAAGAGCCTCCCGAGGAATAACCCTTTTCCAATGAGCCCGCCTGAATAAAGGCGGGTTCAAATGAAGTACACACATGAAAAAAAAAGGTCTCTTCATCACCTTCGAAGGAGGGGATGGAGCCGGTAAAACGACCCTCATCGACAAGATCTATAACTATCTCTATAAAACCGATCGCGATGTCGTCAAGACACGCGCGCCGGGAGGAACGGAAATTGGGAAAGAGATTCGCAATCTCCTCCTCCACAAACACGATGCTTGTTTAGCCAAGCGCTGCGAACTTTTGCTCTTTCTCTCTGACCGGGCCCAGCACGTCGACGAACTGATCCTACCCGCCTTAAAACAAGGGAAAATCGTCCTCTGCGACCGTTTTAACGATTCGACGATCGCCTATCAGGGCGGAGCAAGAGGTTTCACAGCAGGACTTGTCGGCAACCTATGCAGCTTTGCCTGCGATGGCCTTCAGCCCGACCTGACCCTGTACCTCGACCTCGACCCCAAGATCGGTTTTGAAAGAAATCAAAAAGCCGGCCTTGCTAAAGATCGGATCGAATCGGAAACACTCAAATTTCATCAAAATATTCGCAAAGCGTTCAAACAGATCGCGAAAAAAGAGCCCAAACGCTTTATCATCATTGACGCCTCCAAGACACCCGAAGAGGTCTACACCCAAGCGAAAGAGAAAATCGATGCCCTTCTCAAATCTAATCGGAAATGATCTCGCAAAATCTGCCTTGCAGCGTATGGCAGAGCAAAAGAGCGTGCCTAATACCCTTCTTTTCTACGGCCCCGACGGCGTGGGAAAGAGCCAGTTCGCACTCGCCTTTGCCCAGCTCCTGATGGAAACCAGGTTTGCTTCATTGAACCACCCCGACCTTCACATTTACAGCCCTGAAGGCAAAAGCGCAATCCATACGATGGAAAACATGCGCAAACTCATCGATGAAGTGGCCCTTCCTCCCTACGAAGCCCCCGTCAAGGTCTTCATCATCCACGATGCCCATCAGATGCTCCCTTACAGCAGCAATGCCCTCCTCAAGACCCTTGAAGAACCCTCTTTCCACAGCTACTTCATTCTTCTGACAAGTTCTCTAGAGTCCATGCTGCCAACCATCGTTTCCCGCAGCCGCAAAATCCCATTTTTTCCCATTCCGCAGCCGCAGATCGAAGCTCTGATTAAAGAAAAATGGGAAAAGACGCCGCAAGAGGCGCGACGCATCGCCTTTTTATCGCATGGATCTCTGGCAAAAGCCCAGCAGCTCTGTCAAAATAGCCAGTCCCCCTGGCGCGCGCCCTTGCTTGAAATCCTCTCCCTAAACTTCCCCTACGACTATCCTCAGTTTCTCAGACATGCGCTAGAAATTGAGCAGAGTTGCGTGGCAGAAGCTCCCGAAGGAGAAGAAGAGGGAGGCGTTTCCTCCATTTTAGCACAGGCGGATGCGATTTTTGAAGAGATCGCCGCCTGGTACCGCGATCTGCAGCTTCTCAAGGAAGGAATTGCCCCTGAATATCTGTATCATCTCGACAGCATGGACCGCCTGCAGCTCGCGCTTTCGCAGCCGCTCCGCCCCTTGGAAGGAATCCTCGATCAGATTGCAAAGGCACGTCTTGCGCTCCAGCGCAACGTCAAGCTCCGCAATGTCCTCGAGAACTTTTTCCTCAACCTAAAGTGAAATGACACCTCAGGTGAAAAAGTTTATATACCGAACGTGGTTCAAAAATTGGTCCTTGGCTGCGTCAAAGCCCCGGGGTTCGATCGATCGCGAGTCGGTTCATATTTCTAATATTGACCGACTTGCGATCGTCGAACCGCGGGAGCTTTCACGCAGCCCAGGGCCGATTTTTGAATCACGTTCGGTTATACATTCGCCCGTTCTATTCTTCCCTTGGGGTCGACTGTGTATCCCAAAGGGCCTGCGACGAGTCTCAAGGTGTCGAAACCCAATTCTCTTTTTGTTCTAATCATTAATAAAGGAATTTGCTGATATTGATCATTGAATAAACGGATCTGTCCCTTTTTGGTATTAAAAATAAACAACGGAAGATCTAGTCCATGTTTGATTTTTAAGTGATTTTGAATAAAAATAATTTGCAGATTTAAAAGTGCTGCAGCTGTGGATTTCGCATCCATTTCATTAATGAATAATCCTAAAATGTCTTTGGCTTTGAAATGTGCGTTGACCTCATTCTTCTCATCCCTTAGACCAGCTGGCGTAGACAGAATGTATTTTTTTAAAGACTCAATGCTCATGTTTTCTAGAGTGCCTTCCTCTTGGGGAACTGACATGATCCCATCGCTTCCCACATAGCTATTGATGTCATGAGAGGCTGCGTGGAATACTTGAGCCGTTTCAGAATTAAACAAAAAGCCAAAAGAGTCGTGGGTTGCTACGGGCTCCCCAGAAACTAATAGGGTGCAACAAGCATTTTTTCTGCCTTCATGGGATTTAAGTTTTTCGCATTCCCAATCCCAATTTCTTAGATTAAGTCTTTCATCTGCCCCGAGAGGAGTTGTTTCAATTGCTCGGGCTAGAACGCTGTGTCTGGAAAACAATGTTAGTGTAATGCTGGGATCGTAAATAAAGGAGTCTGTGTCAGATACTTCTAGCGTCGAAGTATTATACACTCCCGTGTTGGCTGTCCATTCATTATTTAATTTAAATTGATATGACATATTAATTAGCTCCTGGTTTTTTTAATAATAATTATATTATAGTTAATTTATGTTAATATCGCATTAATTATTTTAACTAATTAATATATAATCTAAAAAACCTATAAATAGGAGGCGCGTTGGTCAGGAGATGATGAGAAATTTTAGAAATAGTTTACGGCAATTACGATTGAAAAATAGTAAGTTATTAAATATTAGAAACATGGATCGATTTGTGGCCAAAGGGTCCTTACGTAGGCCAAAAGCTTAATCTGTTCCCACGCGAGGGATAGCGGTAAGTTCCTTACTCTCAGGGGAGTTAGGCGCATTGGATTTTTCCAATTCCAGACCGATGAAGCGGGCTGCGGGTAGGGAAATGGCCGCGAAGGTGATTGCGAGAATACCCGCAAAAATAGCGCTTTCTCCGGGGCCTCCCATCAGGAGGAAGAGGACAATGCTCAAGAGAGAGGAGGTTCCTCTGCCCATGCGGGAGCCGATGCCGTCAATGATCAGCTTGCCTTTCATCTGTCCTTCCTGATTCAGAGGGATGAACGCAAGTTCCTTGATCGCATCGAATAGCGTATATTTCGCGGACCGCCCGATGCAGAAATGCACACTGCCCAAAATGACGGCGATCGTCAGCGGGGAGGATCCCGGGAAAACTCCGATTTTACCCAGGTAGATCACGAAGAAGAAGCCGAATGTGATCGCGACCATAAGAATGGGGGTGATGAGTGCTGTACGGCTCCAGCGGCAGGTCTGCAAAAGATAAGGCGTCAAAAAGAGCGCGCTAAAAGCGGTTAGAATACCCATCCAGAAGGAGAGGGTTCCCATGTACTGGCAGTATTCGGCGGGAGAAGGGTACTTGCTTTTCAGCGTTTCCAAGAAAATCAACTCGCCAAGCGCATAGCAGACGTATTCAGCGATGACGATCAGCAAGAGGGAGCTGAGATAATGGGACTTCATGAGGTAGCGCAGGCTGGAAGAGAGAGAGAGCAGGCGCTGAGAAAATGGCTCTTTTTTAGGGGAGGAATCGCAAGGTGCGGAAGGCTCCTGGCGGGGGAGTACAGGGTTGGTAAGATGCAATTTTTTGAACAAGGAACTAAATGTTGTCAGGGTCAGCAGTCCGCACAAGATCAAAAATGCCGTAAGCAGGTAGAGGGAATGCTGCCAGCGTTGGGAGGAAAGAGCGAAATGGTTCCATGTGAAGAGCGACGTGCAGAAGATCGTGATCGGGCCTGCGAGGATTGTCCCAATGCTGCTGCCCAGGAGCAAGGGAGGGTAAAAGCGCTTAGCCTGTCCTAAAGAGAGCTTTTGATTGAGGAATCCCCAGAATATCACAGAGAGGAGGGCGACTTTCCACAGTTCAGACATGATGTAGAAGACCATGTCGGGCCAGTGCGTAAAGATAACTTTGAAGCGGGTAAACCCAAAGAGGATCCCCAGTTTGGTCTCGAGGAGGGTGTGAATTTGTTCGCGGTGAGGGTAGATCCAGAAGGCAAAAATCACAAAAAAAGAGAGGAAGAAGAGCATTGTCATCGAGAAGATGAAGCGGAAGGAAAAAACGCGCATCAACCGTGAAAGGGCCCAAGTCAATAGGATGGAAGCGGGGAAGGTCCCGAACAGCTCGAAATAGGGAATGAAGGCGGCGCTTCCTCCGGTATCAGCGACGACAAGAGCGTTCCTCATGCTGCGGAGAATGCTAAAATTGACATTGATGAGGGAGACAATGAAAAACATGAATCCGAAGACAAGCCATTCTTCGCGTTTCACAGGAAAAAACAGTTTCTTGAACATTAGATGCTTCGCTGGTCGATTGAGTTGAGAGCATTTTAGAGACTGAAAGGGAATTTTGCAAGGAACTAGGAACTCAAAGGAAGATTGATAGTCACTTTGCAAAGCTCTCGATAAACGTGAATTTGCAAATTAATTCCTGCAAATATTTTAATTTTGACTTAAAAGTTAATTGATTGTAACCTTTTTTGCAGTAATTTAGAAGTTGTCCTAAGAACAATTAGAGACAGTCTCTTACAGAAGGAGTTCATTTATGGCTATGTACTCTCGTCCGGTCCCTCCTCTAGTGGCTCAAGCTGCACAAAATGCTTGCGCGGAGTTTGCTTTGAAATGTCAACAAGATCCACAGTTTAATGCTTTTATTGGAGCAAATGACAATAGAATTACAAGATTTTATGCTGCTTGTACAACCCTTATTGGAAGCTTAGCTGACCCCGGTACTGCTGAAAGAGAGGAATTGGCTAAAAAGATGTTTAACGGCCCTGTTCAAGTTGTTTTTTCCAGGCCCTCTACCGGTCTCATCGTTCACATGTCAAATGTCGATAGGCCACCTCTTTCTGATCAAGAATTCAGAAATACTTTACGCGACTGGAGCGTACGCACAGTCACCTATGTGCAAAGATATATGATGACAACCCCATTAAATGACATTAGTGCTTTGTTAGACGCCGGTGAGGATGTTGAGGTCACCATTACCCCGGCCACAGATCGCAATGCGATGGGGGTTGTGTTGCAAGCTGACGCATTTGTAGCAACGGCCTAAAGAAAATAATGATTCACAAATCCCATTCGACCCCCTTCATTGAAGAAAGAGTTGTCCTAGTCGATGAGTTCGATCAGGAGATTGGAACTGCAGAAAAGCTAGCCGCGCATGTGGAAGGGAAATTGCATCGGGCGATCTCCGTTTTTCTTTTCAACGATCGAGGTCAGATGCTTCTGCAGCAAAGGGCTTTTTCGAAATATCATTCAGGGGGCCTGTGGTCAAATACGTGCTGCAGCCACCCTAGACCCGGCGAGATTCCTCTTGACGCTGCTCAAAGACGTTTATTTGATGAAATGGGGGTGCGCTGCGAGCTTGAGAAGATCCTGGAGTTTACCTACAAGGCCGACATGGGCGAAAATCTCATTGAGCATGAGTTCGATCATGTTTTTGTTGGCAGGTTCAACGGGATCCCGATTCTCAATCCCGATGAGGCGTGCGCCTGGAAATGGATCGATCCGGATGAATTAGAGAGGGACGTCTCTGAACATCCCGAAAGTTATACCGTCTGGTTTAAAATCATCTATCGCAACTTCCCCGACCAACCGAGTTTTGTGCGCAGTGTGGAGAAGTAATCCCTGCGAAGCAGGCTGACGAGCTTGAAATTTTTAGGATGGCGGGTGATCCGGAAGACCTCGCCTGTCTGAAGGTTATGATGGGTGATCCCATCAGCTCTAATCTCGACGGGGTCGTAATCGCTCAAGTACTGAAGCTGGATCTCCTGGTTTGCCGTGAGGACGATAGGGCGATTGGAGATCGTGTGAGGAGAGATCGGCGTGAGGACGAGGGCATCCAGGTCGGGGCTGATGATCGGGCCGCCAGCAGCAAGAGAATAGGCTGTGGAGCCGTTTGGCGTGGCGATGATGACTCCATCGGCTTCGAACGTGTTGAGGTAGACGCCGTCGATGTGGATGGCGATCTCAACGAGGCTGGGGTTCCTGGCGCGGTGGACGACGATGTCGTTGACGGCAAAACAGCGCTCCCCGTGCAGTGTTTCTCCCTGGATCATCACGCGTTCGTGCACTTTGTAAGACCCGTTGATCAGGTCTTGAAGACTGGGATAGATGTCGGCGATGGGCACATCGGCCATAAACCCAAGGTGGCCGAGGTTAATTCCGAGCATCGCCGCATCGAGATGTGCGTACTTGTGCGCCAACCTGAGCATA
>CAWESW010000015.1:0-7547 GCA_963811735.1 uncultured Verrucomicrobiae bacterium
ATCTTTACAGGCATGGCCCTTTTTTCGATGTTTTTTGGAGCCGGCAACTTGATTTTCCCCCTTCTCGTGGGACATGCGGCAGGAACTGAAACCCCCTACGCCCTTCTCGGCCTTTCCATTTCCGCAGTGGCCTTTCCCTTTTTGGGACTGATGGCAATGATGGTGTGCTCCGGCAAGCTGAGTACTTTTCTTAAACGGGTCGGCAAATTCCCTGCTTTTGTCCTTCTCTTCGTGCTCCAAACAACGCAGGGCCCTGTGGGCTGCATGCCCCGCCTAATCACTTTGATGCATGCGAGCGTTAAACCGTATCTGGCCGACCTTTCTCTTCTACTATTTAGTTTACTGGTTTGCGGCTTGGTTTTTCTCCTTTGCTTCCGCCCCAATAAAATTGTATCAATCCTTGGTATCGTGCTCACCCCCGTTTTCCTTTTGACTTTAGCTACGCTCGTCTGCTTTGGGATGATCAACGCTCCTCCGCCGTCCGCGGCGGCCGGATCTTCCATGCACCATTTCATGGATGGATTTAAAGGAGGCTATCAAACGATGGACCTGATTCTCGCCATTCTTTTTTCCACGATCATTATTCCCCATCTTTTTCAAGAAACAGAGGGGTTATCGCCGCAAGAGGCCAAGTCCTACGTCAGAAAAAAAATGTTTATCGCCAGCTGCATTGCCGCGGGTCTACTCATGATCTCTTACATGGGGTTATGCTGGGTCGCATCCCGTTATTACGCTCCTGCAGCTCCTGAAGAGTTGCTCTCTGTGATCTCCTTTCAAATCCTGGGCCCCTGGGGTGGTTTGATTGCGATGATTGCCGTTTTCCTGGCTTGCCTGACAACAGCGATCTCGATGGCCAGAGTCTTTTCCGAGTATATCAGAAAAGACTTGTGTAAAGAAAAAATCTCTGCCCATTGGGCCCTGATCATTACCCTCTTGGCGACAGCTGGGATTGCCTGCCTGGGCTTCTCAGGCATTATGCGGCTGCTTAGCCCGATTTTAGAAGTTTTATACCCAGGTCTGATCGCTCTGTGCCTGTATAATATTATCGACCGGCTGTACCTAAGGGAGCGCGTTCCGAATTTGAATGCGGCTTCGCAAGACCTGAAATGAAATAAGCCTCCCATCGTCATAGACGAAGGGAGGCTGTGTTGCTTTGCAAAGATCTGAGGTAGACCATGTGGTCAATTATTGAAGGGAATGCCATCGATTTTAATACTCACTCCGGGAGGCAAAGTACCGAATCTGACACCGACGCCCGAACGACTTATTATGGTTGTATTCCCTCCCTTAACCCTACTATTAAATACATCTATCGATTTTCTGCAGCGAGGTGGATTGGTTTCACTGTGAGACGTTTCCACTACAGTGGTTTGCATCTGTGCTGCGGGTGGTATTGGTTGAGCCATTTTGTTAACCTTTTATCAATTTTGATATTCTCTCGTTGTGTTCAAATACTCGCTGGCAGATCTGTCGATTCGTGCGATCACCAGGTAGCAGTATAGAGAATGTTGATAGAGCTAACGAACGTTCCTGTTCGCACTTGACTAATGGCTCCCAAAGATGGTCGTCGTTATGAATAGAGTTCCAGATCTTGCAAACTTGACCCACTGACAAAGTATCCCGAACATTTAATTTACCAAAGATCTGCATCATTATTTCATCGGGGAGGGCCAAGATCGAAGTTGGCGTTGCTGTGGCATGATTCATTTTATTACCTCAATTTTAAATTATTATTTGTAAATTGAATATTCAATTTACTTTAATTACAATAATACAAAAAAACTTAATTTTAATGCAATTACATTTATTTGACAGTTAATATAACATATTATCCATTAGACTCTTGCAAAAATGGCACTCCATCGACTTCGGACATGCCTTTCTTAAACAGCTAATAATCAATAACTTTTCAAGTTTCGCAATTTGAAGCAAAAGCCAACGCTTCGATTTGGCCGGGGAAGAAGACCCTTAGCTCCTCCCCCGCGCTTCGAAATGCCGGATCGTCCAGTTCAGGAGCGACGAGCAAAATCCTCCGATCGCAGAGGATTGCCCCTTTTTTGGCTTTGACCTTGAAAAGGTGTCGAAAGTCCCCATTCGTTAAAAAATGGGAGCGATCGAACTTTTTCTGCAGTGCGGAGATCACGGGGACGGAAAAGATCTTGCCAAGTTCAATGGCAAGCTGTAGATGAGGATCAAAACCCGCTTTTTGCCTGTTCCAAAATGAGGTTGGGAGAGGAATTAGATATTCAGGCAGCAGCAGCTTTTGTTCCAGCCATTGGTAGGCCATCAGAGAGGCGGCAGCGGAAATGCAATCCTTGCTGCCATTGTATAGAGCGCGCAAAAGGGTTCCGGCCGGGCCCATCGCTTCGCATGCGGCGAGCTGCCGACGGACCACGACTTGGCGATGGATGCATCTGTCGCAGCGCCCTTTGTGAAATTCTGCAAAGCAGGTCCGGCATCGCTCTTTTGTTTCGATGAGGGAAAGCTGCTCTAGACAGATGGAACAAAAAGAGGGACTCTTTGTTTGAGCGCCGTTTGGCAATGCAGACAAAGCGGAGGGTACAAAAGATGAACGAAAATTTCTGCTGCTTTCTTGAGCCAAAGCCTCGGAGAATTAAAATTGCAGTCCATAGCGCGGTTTGTCCAGTGTTCCCCGAATCGTCAAAGTGAAGGGTTCGGTGATCTTCAAGACCACATCCTGGCGCATTCTGAGATCGATGTGCATCTTGCCATCCAGATCGATGTAGGAGAGATCTTTTCCAGGACTGAGATAAAACTCCGATCTGTCCCCATCGCTAAACGCGTTGTCCAAGGAGATCAGGTAGAATTTATCGCCGTGCAGCTCGAGGCGCAGCTCACCTTGAACCGGTGTCAAGAGTCCCAAATCCAATCCGATCTTTTTGATCATCTCTAAGGGAATGTCGAAGATCGATGATTCCTTTTTGAACTGGTTGACGAACATGAGGTACCCCGATCCTTCCAGGCTCGATGTGTCGCCAAGTCGGCCCCGGATGTCAGTCAAAGTGAGATTCTTGATTGTGAAGGGTTTTACCGGAGATTGTTCGGAGCCGACTTTATGCATTAGACTCGGCTGCAGGTGATGGACGAGGATGTGCGGAATAACCAGATGCCAGCCTTCGCGGTTATTTAATTCGATCTTTTTGATCTCGATCGCCCCTGCAGGATCTTCGATCTGCACGCTGGAAAGGACCACATGTTCAGGATTTGCCTCGAGTGTTCCCTTTAAACTGCGGAAGCTGTATCCCAGCAATTCAAAATCTTTTCCTGTGACAGTTCCGTTCATAAGGAAACCTTTATTGGCTTCCTGCCAAAGGACTACATCCCCTTGCCAGCGATATCCGCTGCCTATTTTAAGATTTTGCATTCCTTCACGGACTTCTTTGGGCAATAATTCTGTCAGAGCGTTAGCATCGACTTGGATCTCTCCTGTCAGAACATGGGCAAGGGGAACTTTTCGCTTGGAACTTTTAGCAAGGGAGCATGTGAGCCCATAGCAGCTGCCTTGAACGCTTTCTAAAATGACCTTCGAGCTTTGCGTGCTAAAGAGGATTTTCATCCCTTCCGCTTTGGGATGGTCGAAGAGCTTGAGCATCCCGTAGGGCTCTTTGGCCAGGTCCAACTGGAAAGAGGCCCACAGAGGCTGCTCTTCGTATTGCGCCTTGGCCCGAATGCTTAAAATTGCATTTTCGTAGCGCAGTTGGAGTTGTTCGAAAGGGATATTTTTTCCGCTGAAACCATAGCGTCCGGGCTTCAAATTTCCTTGGAAGGTCATTCCGGACGCTCCGATCTGCAGATCGCCGCTTCCTTCAAGATTTCCTTCCCATTCCAACGGCTGTAGAGAGGCAGGGATCATCTTCGCATCGATGGCGTGGCCGAGCAGGGCAGGAGAAAGAGAAAGCTGGATCTGCTGCACAGAGAGGTCCGCTTTTTGGATCACCTTGTCCGCTTTGAAGTCGGCAAGAGAGGCCCCGCTAACCTTGTGCTTGAGCTGGAAATCGATTCCACTAAAGACAAAACCATTCTCTTTTCCATAGGAGAATTTGACGGCCTTTATGCTGCTGGCGTGGATCGGCAGCGGAGATTGCAGTTCGACAAACAGGTTCGCCTCCCCTGTGATCTTTAACGGGTCATTGGGATCGGAAAAGTCCCCCGCCAGCGCGACGCCTGCGATGAAGTTTCCCTTTGGGGAAGTCAACAGGATGGGAAGAGCGGACAAATCTCCTTTAAGAGATTCCAGGGTGCAGAAGAAGCGTTTCTTTTCTGTCTTCACATAGCCATTTCCCTTCAACGCTAATCCATTCCAGGTGCCTTCGAACCCAGGAAAGGTCAGTCCGTCAGCATCAGCGGCAAAGGCTCCTTTGAAGAACATTCCTTTGGCCTCAAGTTTCTCAATCTGCCATTTCTCTCCCCTTTTCTGTCCTTGGATGCGAAAAGAGGGCCACGACTGCCCCTTCACTTTAAAGTCGCTGCTCTCTGCTGCAAAGACACACCCTTTGGCCATCTCTTTGGAGAACAGCTGCGCTTGCAGGGTTCCCTCGAGTTCCCACTCCTGTAGATTTTTGGGAGAAAACGCCTGAGAGAGAAAACCTGCGTTCTGCAAAAAAGCCGCTTGGGAATGCAGATCTTGGGCGCGCAGGATCGGTTTCATTTCAAAAGAGGCAAGACTCTTGTCGTTATTTAAAATGCACTGGGTAATATTGAGCTGCGCCCCGCCAAAATGGGTCGCTTGCGGTTCGAAGACAATGGTCCATCCGGAGGAAGGGTTTTTTGTCGCGATCCCCTCGATTTGAGCAAACTCTTTCTTGCCTTGGGCGACTTTCAAAGCAAATTCCAAGGTAGGATTATCAGACAACAGCGTAGAAAGGCGCTTGATCTGAACAGTGAGTGGCGTCCCATCCATGAGTTCCCAAATCCCCTCCGCTTTTTCCACATGGATGAGATTGCTTTTTGAATCAAAAAGGACATCGCAGCTGGCCTCTCGGATCGAAGTGGATGGGTTGACGGGAAACGTTAGACTTTCAAAATGTCCCTTAAAACTGACTTCTGCGCTTTCTTCTTTAGAGTTCAGAGGCATCTTGAAAATAAGCCCTTTCTCCCCGCTGGAAAAATTCCCGTGGATAGGAAAGCCCTCCTTGGGAAAAGAAGGAAATTTACCTAAAACACCGAGTAAACTTTGGACATCGCCTGCGATCTGTGATGTGGTCACGCTGAGCTGCTGGGAGGGATCGAGCTCTATGCTGCCGCGCAGCGCCAATCCCGCGCATTCGGCATAAAACGAGGGAGCTTTCAAACAGCCTCCCTCTAATTGTAGGCTGCTTTCGATGTGATCAAAGGTGACATTGAGGTCCTTGTAGTAGAGCCTGGATTCTGTCAGAGGGATTTCACCGTGCCATTGTTTCGAAGGGACGTCGTAGATAAATTGCGCGGGTTCCTCTCTCATTTGCGGCACATGGATCTGAGCCAGAGGATGGAGGAGCTGCAGCTCTTCTCCGTCAATGCTGACTTGGATGCGTGAGGGTGAGAAGACAGCCTCGCAGTGCAGATCTCCCCACAGTTCCGAGAGTGGCAGCATCAGAGGGACAAAGGCTGCATAACTCTTCTGTGTCAAACGCTCGGCAGAGAATGTCCCTTCCTTGAAGCGGAAAGCCGGAAAATGGCCCGATAGCACTTCGAGCAGCGTGAGGTGATCAGCGGTTAGCGATGCAGAGCCTTTGATCGCCTCTCCCGATACATTGCCCTCCCCTTCCAGCATCAAAGAGCCTCTGTCCATTTTCGCGGCGATTTGCAAGGATATAGGCAAATTGGCCGATATGGCTAAAAGTTCTAACAGCGCACCGGCATCTCCTTCCAACTTGAGGTCAGCGATGTGGTCTGATTGCGGGCCAAGAAATGCGATTTCTGCCCCGAGCTGGCCCCACTGTCCTTTGAAAGAAGAGGTTTGAAGCACTCCCTGATCGATGGCGATAGTGGCAGCCATCAGGTCCACATGCAGGCGCGGATCGACATAGTCTCCGCCATCCATCTGCAGACGCAGATCGTCGATTTCCCATTGCTGTTTGCGGACAAAGGCGCAGTCCGCTGTGATCTGATCTGAAAATAAGGTGCTCTGATTTGGCAAATGCCAGCACATCTTGTCCAAGAGGCAGTTTTCCACACGGATGGTTTGGCATTTTCCGTCTTTGTAGACCAGAATCGCTTCTCCCGAGGCGACGCCTTGAACGCACTGGCCGGCAATACCGCTAAATGCGCGGAAAAAATCCAGATGCTCATAGCCGGCATCTTCGACCTTCATGTGGATTGCCAAATCCCCCTCTTCATGACTAAAAAGAGAAAAGAGGGTCTGCATCTTGCTGCCCAAGGATGCGGTGAAGTCGAGGGCGATCTCCGACCAGAACGTAGAGTCCTCCTGCAAGCCGCCCTGTCCCGATAGACTGAAGGCAATTTCTCTTTGCTCCTGGACAAGGTCTCCGCTGAGGGTGATTTGAGGTTCCTTTAGCGCATCGATGGAGATCTGTCCGTTGCAATTTTTGAGTCCAAACGCATGTCCAAAAAGAGGCGCGCCCAGGATGCAATCCGCATTCTTTAGCAGCAGAGAAGCTGACAGTTTATCCCAGAAAAAGCCTTGAGAGTCGCTTGCGGGATAGGAAAAAGAAGCTTGCATTTCGTCGCAATTCACGTTAATTCCCATCTTGGGACCGATCAGCGCGATCTCTTTGCCGGAACCATGCATGTGCAGCTCTTCAATCTCGCCTTCTCTTCCTAAGAAAATGAGCCCTTCGAGTTCCACTTCTCCTGACACATTGTCCCAATCTCTGTTGACATCGGAGAAGAGGAGCGCAGTGAGGGGAATCAGACGGCTTAAATCGCTTTCTTTTAAATGGAATCCAACTTGCAGACTTTTATCTGCCATCGCTAATTCAGCAGCGAACAGCGGTGTCACGAGCGGATCGGGATCATAGGAAAAATGCAGAGAACCTATCGACTCTTTTTCCGAGCCGGGCGTCATTGAGAAATAGAAACGGGAGGTGGACGGAAGCTGGAGTACTCCGTTTTTGATCGTCCAGCGAGGCTGAAAGAACCGCGTTCGGACCAAAAAAGCAGGAGCGGCCGCTCCCTTAGAATCTGATGACGAAAGGAGAATTTGCGGATGGACGACGGTCAGATCAGGCGCAAAACGCAGTCCAAAAAAATCACCGGACAATTTCACTTCGATCCTATCGGCCGTCCATTCGCAGCCGGAATCTTTGACGAGCAGACTGGAAATGGCAATCGCCCCATTTTCCCACTGCATGCTCTCATAGGAGACAATCCTTCCATTGACAGCGGGAATTGCTTTCTTGAGTGCGAGCTTGCAACCGAGGAGCAATAGAGGTTGATGAAAAATCACGGCCCCAGCGCTTAGAAAGCCGATGAAGAGCCAGCCCTTTTTGGATCGTTTCCCGCGGTCGCGCCTGTCTCGTGTCATTTCAATTTTCCTGAAAATTCAAGGCAAAGTGATGGCCGATGATTTTAAATCCATGGTTTAG
>CAWESW010000016.1:0-6556 GCA_963811735.1 uncultured Verrucomicrobiae bacterium
GGAGTTGGGACCCCGGATGCAAGGACGACAACTTATACTTATTACCCTTCTGGAAAGCTTTTCACAAAAACTCTTCCCGACGGCGTGACGCTTTTCTACACCTACCATCCGCTTGGCAACATGGCCCGCTTGGATTCCTCGGATGAGAAAATCCATCATGTCTTTGAATATAACAAACTCGGCTACTTGAAATACGCCTCCGATGAAAACCAAAACATAACCATAAAACGACAAGTAGACCCCTTTGGCAACGTCACTCAAGAGTTATTCCCCTGCAGCCTGCAAGTGACAAAAGATTACGACGACATGGACCGTCTGACTTGCCTGAATATCGCTAACCAGGGAGAGGTTCTCTATACCTATGATCCCCTATTCCTAAAAAGAGTGACCCGCATTTCTCCTCGAGGAGAGATCCTCTATGCGCATACATACGACGAATATGATTGGGACGGAAATCTCGTTTCCGAGAGCTTAATTGGAAAATTAGGTCAAGTGGATCACGTGACCGATCTCAGAGGATATAAAACCTTGATTTCCAGCCCCTGGTTCTCTCAACAGTGCGGATACGACGGAGTCGGCAATCTCATCACCAATAGTGTCGACGGAGTCGAACACCGCTACTCCTACGACGGATTATCTCAACTCTCATCAGAGAATAGTGCGATCCGCCCCATGGCGTATAACCATGACTCCCTCTACAACAGACTCCAAAAAAATGGAGCAAACCAGGGATTTAACGATTTAAACGAGCTTTTATCAGAGAATGCCCTCCCCTTATTTGACCTCAATGGAAACCAGATTATCAAGCAAACTCCCTCTGAAACCAACCGTTTCACCTACGACCCCCTCAATCGGCTCATTGAGGTCTCTTCTGAAAACAAAAAGGTCACCTTTGCCTATGACCCACTAGGCAGGCGCTTAAGCAAAATTGTCTACACACCCACTGCTCTTGGTTGGAAAGAAACCGATCGCGAGCATTATCTTTACCATGGACAAAACGAGATCGGAGCCTTTAGTTCTCCAGACAAACCCAAAAACCTGAGAGTTTTCGGTATCAGCCCGCCTAAAAATAGTCCGAACACGATTTGCGTAGAACTGGACGGCCGGTTTTTTGCCCCTATCCTTGATGTGCAGGGAAATATCCTCCGTTTGGTCGATCCCGCTTGCCGATCCATCGCAAGCAGCTATGAATTCACAGCATTTGGCCAGGAATTGCACAAAAATCTAAAGGAAAATGCTTTTAACCCATGGCGCTTCGCATCCAAGCGATTCGACCCCGAACTCGGCCTCATCTACTTCGGCAAGCGGTACTACGATCCCGAATTTGCAAGGTGGCTGACGACAGACCCCGCAGGCTTTGTCGATAGCGTCAATCTTTATCAATATGTGCTGAATAATCCTTTCAGATATAGGGATCCGGATGGGAGATTTGTGATGTTTATTTCCCTGACTGCTTTGACTGTTAAGTTACTTGCTGTTGCAATAGTGACTGCATATGTAAGTTACGAGCTTGAGCACCATCATAAGCATGCAAGTAATGAGGTAGGAGCAGCTTTATTTCAAGCTGCATATGACATAGCGATAAATAGCGTTGGGATTTCTCCACTGGTTGTAAAAGAAATTGTAAATGCCGGAAACAAGAAAAAACCTCCCTATTCTGGAGAAGAATTAGGTGACGACCCTACAAAATGTCCAGGTGAAGGTTTTGAATGGAAGGGAAAAGGTCCTCCTGGAAGTAGGGAAGGCAGTTGGCATAATGCAGAAACAGGAGAAAGTTTACATCCTGACTTAGACCACCCTCTCCCTATAAAACCTCATTGGGATTATGAGAGCCCGGATGGAGACAAAGCCAGGTTAAATACAGATGGAACATGGGAGTGGAAATGAGAAAAATTAAAAAGTATAATTTAGACTATGACAAAACAATCCGTTACTTTATTGAACATATTAAATGCGGGAAAACCTTGTCCCAAAAAGTAATTGAAAAAATAGATTTTCGGCAGGGCAATTTTTTTACGTTTCTACCTGCAAATGCAGAATTGGATCGGCTTTATGCATTCTCTTATGGAGGAATAATTCCTGCAGTATCTTGTGGCATTCTGGCTTGTGAAGTCGAAGGCTATCCTGAAGGTTTTCTTCCACAACAAGTAATTACCATGGATCAAGAACTCAGTGAGTTTATTGCAAATTACACAAAAATAAGCCTAAAGCATTGTGCTGTAGTAGAAAATGTCATTATGGAACCAGGAGAAAAATTTGTAAATATTAAAAAAGTGAAAATGGCTCCATATCAACAAGAAGTGTATTATATATTGGATAGAGAAAACTCAATCGATCAAATTTATCAAACAATAAGAAAATCCTCTCAAGTCTGGCATTTTTTATCTATTTTAACTCTATTAGAAAACACAAAAAGATCGTCATTAGAAACAGATAAGTTAGATGATATTTGCGAAAACGCTAAGTTTATTGTTGTTGGTGCATACGACGGCGAAGGTTATGTTTTTTGGGAAAAATCGTCCGGCAGCTGGACAAAAACAGAATAATGAAATTGCAAATGAACTACTGAAATGAGGCATTATGTTCAAATGGAATTACGAAGATATGATGGAAGTGGATGTTCCACTTCAAAAAGCATGGGATTTTTACTCGAATCCAAGCAATTGGCCGAAATGGGATGACCGGTTTGGTTCTTGCCTCCTTGATGGAGAGTTTAAAACAGGTTCAAAGGTAGAGATACAAATCAAAAACAAGCTAACGAGTGTAATGGTTTTGCTTACCGAAGTCGTTGCATGCCAAGAATGCAAAAGTCTTGTAAAAGTGCCATTTTTTACTCAAGAAAGCTTATGTATCTTTCAGCAAATTTCGCCTGACAGAACAAGGATCACTTTAAAAGTATGTGTCATCAGCTTTTTTGCTCCCCTTTTAAAGAAGCTTTTATTTAAAACCCTACAAAAATCCTATTCACAACGCCTGGCTGCTTTTGAAAGAATTACCGGAAAAGTTTAAGCAGCCGTACCGGCAGATTTCTTCTCTTCGGACAAGAACGCCTTAGCTTTATTCAGAAAAGCCCAGCAGGTGCCCAAATAAACGTAACACACAAGGGTGGCTGTATATCTTTCATTATATTCTAAGCCATCGGTCATGAAAATAAAGTAGAGTAAATAGGAAGCCTGCAGCACTAAAAAGCCTAGTGACATTTGGACAATTTTAACAGATCTTTTCAAATAAATATTATTACATACCCAAAATACGACAAAAGTAATTACTCCAGCTTTGATACCAGCACCTATGGAGTCGTCACTGATAAGAAGGGCACTCACGACCGTGATCACAATATAAAACCTTTGAAATTTGCTGAGATAAAAGCTCAGCTGATCTTGAGTGGGTCGCTTTTTTCGTGAAACGAAGTAGATGACCGGCCAAAGAAATATTCCTATAGTTAAGTAAAAATGCAAAGCCGTTGGCTCTCCTATGGGGGCTGGTCCATCGGCAATGGTTATTTTAAAAGGAGCATTCCGTTCAATATCATTGATGGTATTCCAATAGTCTCGAAGAGAGGTTTGAGGAATATGATCCTGCAAATGTTTCAGCTCGAGGTCAAAATCGGCGGTATTGTTTTCTATGTGTTGAGAGAGGGTGTATAAAAGGGACTCGTGCTCATGCTTATATTTTCCCTCAGCTAATGTCCATTTAATGAAGGGATTTTCAATATGAATGTGCTCCTTTACCCAGAGCGGATAAGAGATTGCGTAAGGAGTGGTTCTCTCAGGATTGACTCGATTATGGAGGTAACTCCTTAGTACATAAGAGAAAATTTCCATGACCTTCTGATCCGAACGTTTCTGAGTAGGAAGACGATAGGATTCAATGAGGGTGAAAATATTATTTTCTCGATCATCCAAGGTCTCCATTGGGGAATCCAAAGTGGCTGCTCCATAGACTTCTTGCATTTCAGAAAGGGCCCCATCTGAAATGTGTTTCTGTCCATACCATGCAAGAGATCGTCTAAACCGATCAGCTCCGGCACCATAAAAAATGCTCTTTATTTTCAGAAGGGCAGAGTCCTCAGATTCCAGGATAAAGGAAGTATCAATCTCAGTGGGATTTTTGGAGAACGTCTTTGGAAGCGGCGTCAACGCCTCTATGTTGTCTGTAAGCAAAAGGCCCCATTCATAACCCGGAAAGCAATTTGTCTGCAGGGAGCCGCCTTGAAGGCTTGAGGTAGGATCTACCCAATAAGTCGTGCCATCCACTTCCAGTTGAAGAACGAGATGGTTGAACAAAACAGGAGCCGGCAAAACTTCGGGAAGCCTTTTTCCTCTATATGTATGAACGAGAAGCGGGGTTGAGGGGATGTCCATTAACTGAAGAAGAGCGTGTAAAAGGAAGGTTTTGTCCTTGCAATCGCCAAAACGACGCAGAAAGGTTAGGCTTGGGTCATTGGGCTGAAATGCACCCATGCCCTCTTCAATGCCGAGATATCTCACTTCATCCTGGACAAATCGTAAAGCCAGCAAAGCGCGTTCGGGTAAACTCTTGGTAGACGCTTTCCATTTTCCTACCAACGCCTGCATTTCAGAAGGACTAGTTTGAGCAAAGTCGGATGGCAAAATGTATAAAGGGGATATTTTTTGTGCCACTTCCTTCCAAGTCCTGTATTGACTCATTTCAATATGGGCAGGAGGATTGTGCCATGCGGGCTGGTCAGCTTCATAGATATAGGGAGAGGTCTCCACTGCTTCCCACGACCATTCGCGCAATGAAGGTGAGAGGTCAACGATGCGAGATTCGAGGGTTGTGTTGACCGGTTTAATCAGAAAAGAGAGATCGGGTTGACCTAAAAGACGATGAGTTATTTTTTCCACTGTGAAATCTCGCTGCAGATAGACCGCCTCAGTGTAGTGAGAAGCAAATAGTGGATGCTGTCCGACTAAGGAATACGAATACTCAATCACATCGCCCTCTCGAATGTCATCGAGGAAATAGACAAGCGTGAGATCTCCGTGGTAAAGGTTTTGCTCCAGGTCTTTTTCTCGTTGAATCACATGATGGCGCGAGTTTTCCAATCGATCGAACCATTCTCCCCCGCGGAAGATGCGAATTGCATGCATCACAACCTGGCAATAGGAAGGGTCAAAATCGATATTCAATTGAGAGATATTCTCAACGCCGATTTGCGTTAATGTCTTGACTGCGAAGTGGCGGTAAAGTGTTTTTTCCTCCCAATTCCTTTGTGTATCAATCAGAAGGTATTGCAGATTGACTTGCGATGGCTTAACCGCTACAGCATCTAAAGGAAAATCGCAGGACTTTACCCAGTGAGGCGTAGTCCCCTTAGAGCATAACGCATTTTGATCCGGGACTGATCCGATCAAAAAAAGTGGTGAAAAAAATAAAACAAATAGAATGGCCCTGAAGAACATGCGTTTATGTCTCCCTTGAGACTATCCGCAACCTAAGCTTCTGTCGATTTTCGGGTTCTTTTGAGCCGCTTTTCGATTCTTCTGTCGGGGGTAATATCAACTTTCGTATATGACCCCCGACGGAAGAATCGAAAAGCGGCCAAAATAATCCCGAAAATCGACGAAGCCTTAGTTTGCGGATAGTCTCCTTAAATTTTCGTTATTCTGGATATCGTTGTACATCGCGTGGGGGCAGGCAGATAATATTTTAGTACAAAGCCAGTCTTTTCTTAAACTTTTATTTGTCTAATTCTCAATACCGGGAAGTTTTCGAGATGGGAACGCATCCCATCTCCCACATGGAGACGTAGCGGTCACGGTATTGCTAAATTTAACAAACCGGTGGCTTCGGCATTGCGAGCTTGCGAGCGATGCCGGAGACGCCGGAACAGCGGCGCAGCGCGCTAAAGTCGCAACTTCATCGAGGTGCGGCTTAGAGCCTTAGCCCCAGTCTGCCATAAGTTTTTGGAAGTTACGAATGGTATATGGGTGGCCGAACAAAAGGGGGGTTTTTTGCTTTTTTTGACTTTGCGGGCGTCCTGCCTCTCCCGGATTAGCGTTCGGGGTATTTGATGCGGAGGTGTCGGGTGACCATGAGGGCTTTGACGATCGCGCGTTTGACAATTGCCCGTCGTCGGCCGCACCGACAACAGAGACGACACAATGTCGAGGGGCAGTCGCGAGCCCGGCATTTCCCACACGGTTCGCCGGCCAGTTCCTGGTCCAGATTGGCCCAGCGCTGGGCTTTCACCGTCGCGCCTACCATTGCGTCGGTATTCGCAAGCACCCGATCGGCCAACTCCGTCACGCTGCCCATGCCCGTTCTTTGCTTGCCGGCAACAGCCGGTGCGTCGGCCTTCCGAACGGCGCTGATCGCTTGCCAGGCCACACAAGCCGCGATCAGCAGGCACGCTGCAGCAGCGCGCCGGGGCCCAGCGGAGAAATCGACGCCCTCGCCACGATGCGGCGTCGGCCCGCTGCTGCCAGAGCACCCGGCAGAGCCGAGCGTGCAAGCCGTCCGAGAAAACCGGCCGCGACGCGGCGAACTCCTGCCGAAGGCGGGCAGCCACCGCCTTCTCATCCTGCGTGAC
>CAWESW010000017.1:0-17078 GCA_963811735.1 uncultured Verrucomicrobiae bacterium
CCAGCATTTGGCCGATATTGCCAGACATGCCCTGCGCTACACTCCGCAAGACCGCTACCAAAGCGTCGACGAGATCATAGCCGAGCTGAAGAGCTTCCTGGAGGGAAAGCCGGAATGGATCCCTGTCGCAGAACTCGATAGGCCGAAAAAAGAGATCGGGAATTTCAGGAAAACGTTCTTTTGGCCGGGAACACGGCGATCACTCGCTCGCCGGAAGTGATGGAATGGGTCAGCTTGATGATCTCTCAAGCCTCTTTCTCCGGAAACACCAAGATCGAGACGAGAATCAAAATGAGCAGTGAAAGCCAGGGAGTCGGAGTGCTGCTCGGAGTGCCAGATGCTATTGAAAGAAAGGAGTTCAACGAAGGATATTGCGTCTGGCTCGGAAAGCAGTGCCGCCTGTTCCACAACAACGTCGAAGTGATGGCTGTGCCTGACTACGCCATCGATGACAATGTCTTCCACGACATCCGCATTGAGAAAGTCGACAACCACCTCTTCATCTTCATCGACAATAAAAAGATCTGCCATTACATCAGCCATATTCCTCTGGCAGGCACGCATCTTGGCATTTTGTGCCGCGACGCCGATTTCGACATGGGCCGTTTGAAGGTGATGGCCGGCAGCCAAAATGTGATGGTCAATTGTCTCGCCGTCCCCGATGCGTTCTTAGCCAATAAAAATTACACCAAAGCTCTTCTTGAATACCGGAGGATCGCTAGCTCTTTCCAGGGAAGGACGGAAGGACGGGAGGCGATCTTCAGGGCCGGCATTACGCTTCTGGAAGATGCGGAGACCCGCAGGAAAAAAGAAGAAAAGGAAAGACTTCACCTGCTTGCTTTGGAAGAATTCAGCAAGCTCCGCTATACGCCGGCAGCGCCTCTTGAATACCTCGGCAAATCTTTAGTCTATAAAGCCACCGGGGAAATCGAAGAAGAGATCAAATGCCTCGAGCTGTGCATCCGCAAATACCCCAAACATCCCATGCTCCCCCTAATCCGCGAACATATCACCTTCCGCCTGCATGAGACTTCCTCGCGTCAAAGGATCGCCGCCTATCATTTTGCGCTTTTGGCCCTGCGCCATCTTCCTCAAATCTTCCATAGCCAGGATCACGAGCGCTTGATCTCCAGTTTGAAAAGACACCTCGAAAAGCTCCCCTTTTTCCTGCTCCCGGATGCAAGCGAGGAACATTTGGCCTGCCAGCTCGCGTTCTGGCTGCTTAAGCCGATCACTTTAGTAGAGATGATCGAAACGTCCCGCTCTTCCGCCGTCATTGCCAATGCGCTATATGCGCTGCTTGCGATGGGCCGCGATGAGTGGGCCCTAGAAAACCTCCACTATCTTCAAGACGAAAAAGAAACGGCCTTGATCCACATTGCCCTTCTCTACTTCAAAAAAGGGCCAAAAGCGGCGCTGGACGCTCTTTCCAAACAATTTTCAGCCGCAGAGTCGAATGCGGAAATGCGGTGCGCCTATTTTCTCTTCGACCGCTCTCTTCTCGATGGAAAAAGCGAAGAGATTCTCCCCTATTTTCAATGCTTTCCAAATACCCCTTCGCTCGACTCGCTTCAGATCTCTTCCTATCTGATGCAGGGCGCATTGAAAAAAGCCCAGGCTCCTCTGGAAGCTTACACACCTGAGATCCTGAGCGATGAATACTCCCCCCTGTTCGTCCCGATGGGTTGTTATTTGCTCCAGGCAGAAGGGGAACAGATCGCCCTCTCCCATTTCAGCGGTTCCATCGATCTTCCCCATCCACCGACGACGATGCTCCTCAGCTATTACCTGCGAGGGAAAATTGGAGATAGGAAAGGTTGGATTACTCAAGCGTTTGCCTGGGAAAAGATCTCTCTTTTTCGACAGCTCTGCCTTTACTACCACTGCGCGAAAAATCCGGAAAAAGGGCTCGAATTCTCAAAACGACTTAAAACACAGTTAAGAAAGATGGCCATAACATGACACAACATGAATCGCATACCTCGATTGCCCTCCCCACCGTGAAGAGTCAAGAGACGGTCTACACGGGATTTTTCGATGTGCGTGTCGATATCCTGCAACTTCACCACGGCCCGAACCTTTCTTACACCTGTCTCGACGTGCGGGCGAATGCGGCGACGGTCCTTGCTAAGACCAAAGAGGGGAAATTTGTGATCAACAAAGAATACCGCCATCCGACGGGAAAATGGCTGCTGAGCTGTCCCGGAGGGCGCATCGATACGGGAGAGTCCCCACTCGTTGCTGCAAAACGGGAGCTGCTCGAAGAGACCGGCTATGGCGGAGGCACTGCGCACTTGATCGGCACCGCCTACCCCTTCCCCGCCGTTTGCGATCAGCTCATCCATTACGTCTACGTCGACAACGTCGAATTCATCCAGGCTCCGACTCATGAGCCTTTTGAGCTGATCCACACCGAGCTAAAAACCGAGGAAGAGCTGATGCAGGAGATCGCTACGGGCTTTCCCGTCGACAGCGTCCTCTGTACAGCGCTCCTGTTGTCGAGAAAGTTGCGGTAGAGAAATTAAGGTAATATTTTACCACAGAGAGCACAGAGCTCACAGAGGCGGCTTCGCCGCAGTCATTAGTAAAATTCAATTCAACACTTCGAATCAATTTCGCAACAATCTAAGAATAAGTAATTTATAAAAGACTTTAATTCAAACTTAAAACAATGTATAATAAATTAATTAAATTAAAAAATGGTGACTTATGCTCGGTTTAATGCCAAATTCACAAGATGAGCATTTAATATTATATGCCAATACAGCGAATTATTACTATACGCACTCCTATAGAAATGGGACAGATATTGATAACACTAAAGCGAGATATTCGAAAGAAGAGGAGAGAATTTTTGACAAGCTGTCTTATCTTGTTATTGAGGGCAACTTAACGGAACTGGAATCTTCGGAAGAATTAGAAACATTCAACATTAATTACAGGGAACGCAAAAAATTACAGACACTTTTACATTATGCCTACATGTGTAACCAACCCGAAATAGTCGAATTTCTTCTTAAGAATGGTGCGGATGATAGAATACCAGATAAAGATGGTGAAGTTCCATTAGGTCTAGCACACCCTGAATATGGTGATTCTTCAAATACTGTAGTTAAAGAAATCGTTTCTAGATACATTAAAAGAAATGAATCCACAAATAACGACACTCATATTTTATTTGATACAATACTCGAATTTATTCACGAAAAAAACTGGAAATACCATGACACAGAAGGGGTTAACAAATTAATTCCATTTAGAGATAGAGCAAATCTCGCTTGTCTTGGATTACCCTCTCTTTCCTACCATGTCAACTGCTTTGACTTAACAGAAATCTTCATAAGAGCAACACGTCAAATCGGCATAAATGCAGAAAAGGTAAAATACCACGAATATAAAAGCATACGACGTGATGAGAGAAGAGGATTCAACATCGAAGGCGAAATGGCAATGTTTGACGGAAGTCATCCTTCCGCAGAAAGCTTCGAATGGGACACACATTATGTTGCTCAGGCATCAGGATGGCATTACGATCTAACGTTAATGTGCAAATATCAAGATAGAGATGCCGTCTTAAGACGTACACAAACAACTTGAAATAAGGAAAAGAGAATTTGTGAAATCTTCAGAACAAAAAAAGAGGGAACCGCTATTTAGAAGAGCCCCAAACTCCATCTATGCACGGTAGATGAATGTGCCCCTCGTTATGTATATTTCCTCTTAATTTCCTGTTAAACCATATCATTTTGTCGATCCATTCAAAACACTGATAATTAATCATTTGTGAAAATTCTACGAGCAGCTACTGCATTAAATGGATCTTTTTTTCCATCTCCAATTCCTCCCTTTGCACTTTTCTCCCTCTCCGTGCTACTCTTAAGTCCCAATTACAATTTAGGTTCTAAGTATGAACGAACAAGAGCTGCCCAAGGCATATACGCCCAAAGACGTTGAAGACAAGTGGTACACATTCTGGGAGGAAAAGGGGTTTTTTCGCGCGGACAACACGTCGGCCAAGCCCGCCTACTGCATTTCGATCCCGCCGCCTAATGTCACCGGAGTCCTTCACATGGGGCATGCCCTCGTCGATACTCTGCAGGACGTGCTTGTCCGCTGGAAAAGGATGTCGGGATTTGAGGCGCTGTGGGTGCCCGGGACTGACCATGCGGGGATCGCCACGCAGACGGTCGTCGAACGCCACCTGATGGCGTCTATGGGCAAAAGGCGAAAAGATTTTTCGCGCGAGGAGTTCCTCTCCCACGTCTGGAAATGGAAAGAGCAGAGCGAATCGCAGATTTTGAGCCAGCTGAAGAAAGTCGGCTGTTCCTGCGATTGGTCTCGCCTTGCCTTTACGATGGATGAAAAGCGCAACCGTGCCGTGCGCACCATGTTTAAAAAAATGTTCGATGCGGGCCTCATTTACCGCGGCGATTACCTCGTCAATTGGGATCCCGTCACGCAGACGGCCCTTGCGGACGATGAGGTCGAGTATGAAGAAAGAGACTCGTTCATTTGGTATTTCCGCTATCCTCTTGTCGATAAGAGCGGCTTTATCACGATTGCTACGACACGGCCTGAAACGATGCTCGGGGATACTGCGATCGCCGTTTCTCCCAATGATGAGCGCTATCAGGAACTCGTTGGCAAAATGGTGACTCAGCCGATGACGGGCGTTCAAATCCCCATCATCGCCGATCGATTCGTCGATCCGGAATTTGGCACCGGCGCCGTCAAAATCACTCCCGCGCATGATCCCAACGATTATGAGATGGGGTTGAATCACAAACTCCCCTTCATCAATGTCATGACGCCCGACGGTAAGATGAATGAAAATGCAGGAAAATTCGAAGGGATGACCGTCGAGGAGGCTCGCGTTGCCGTTGTCGCTGCGATGAACGAGATCGGCCTTCTGGTCAGAAAAGAGCCGCATAAAAATCGCGTTGGCATTTCTTACCGCTCTAAAGCTGTGATCGAACCGTATCTCTCTAAACAATGGTTCGTGCGCATGACCGGCTTTAAAGACATGCTCCGCAAGGCAGTACAAAATGAGAAAGTGCGCCTCATCCCCTCCAACTGGGAAAACACCTATTTCCACTGGATCGACAACTTGCGCGACTGGTGCATTTCTCGCCAGCTTTGGTGGGGCCACCGCATCCCGATCTGGTACCGCAAAGACAATCCCGATGTCATGGTCTGTTACGACGGCCCCGATCTTCCCCCTGAAGTGGAGAACGAACCCGACGCTTATGTCCAAGACGAAGACGTCCTCGATACCTGGTTCTCTTCCTCGCTGTGGCCGTTCAGCATCCTCGGATGGCCCGACAAGACGGACGACCTCAAGAAATTCTATCCCGAACTCGACTCTGATCACCGGCCACGACATCCTCTTCTTCTGGGTGGCGCGCATGATCCTGATGGGCGAATACGCCCTTGGCAAAGCGCCTTTTCCGGAGACTTTCCTGCACGGACTGATCTACGGCAAATCCTATTGGCGCCATCCAGAAAGATGGCTCTGTCGCCTATGCCAGCGCCAAAGAACGCCTTTCTTTCGACTTGGGCCAGCCCGTTCCCTCGGATGTGCACTCCAAATGGGAAAAGATGTCCAAATCCAAAGGAAACATCATCGATCCGCTTGAGATCAGCGACACCTACGGCACCGATGCGATGCGTATGGGGCTCTGTGCTAGCGCGACGCATGCGCGCCAGATCGATCTGGACCGCAGGCGCTTTGAAGAGTTTAAGAATTTTATCAACAAAATCTGGAACGGCGCGCGCTTTGTCTTCCTCAACATCGAATCGCTGAGCGCAGAATCTTTTGCCAAAGGGCTCGACCTCGAGAATCTCCCCCTTGAAGACCGTTGGATCCTCTCTTTGTTGAACCGCACGATCCAGGACGTCGAGAAGCATCTCACAGACTACTCTTTTGACAAAGCGGCCATCACCGCTTATGATTTCTTCTGGAAAGATTTTTGCGCGTACTATGTCGAACTGGTCAAACCGATCCTCTTTGGAAAAGCAGGCACGGAAGATCAGCGCGCCGATAAACAGAAAATCCTTTGCATCGTCCTCTGTAACACACTCCGTCTGATGCATCCGATGGCCCCTTTCATCACCGAAGAACTCTTCCAGATGCTCAAAGCCAAATTCTCCGCTCTGACAGGCAAGGAACAAGCCGACGCCTATACGATGGAGACAATTCATGCCCTTCGCAGCCCTGCATGCATGGTTTCAGCCTACCCTAAAGTCACACGCCCTGGCGATATCAATCCTCACATCGAAAGCACCTTTACCTTCCTCGATGAGGTTGTCCGCACCGTGCGCAATATCCGCGCAGAAATGCAGCTTCCCCCGGGCACGGCCACAGACCTGCATATCTACTCCCCTGCCGAGGATGAACAGCGCAAGCTGATCGAGTCCAATTTAGGGATCGTTCAAGCACTCGTCCGCACCCGTCAGGTGATCTTTGCCCACGAAGAGCAAAAACTCAAATTCAGCGCCAGCGCCATCGTCGGCAATTTGAAACTAGTGATCCCTCTTCCCGAAGAATTTAAGGAAAAAGAAAAGGTGCGCCTCATTAAAGAGAGGGACAAGTACATCGCTCAAGTCAACACCTTGAGACAGCAGTTGGGAAATACAGACTTTTTAGAAAAAGCTCCGCCCCAGCTCGTCGAAAAGCTTAAAAATAATCTGACGCAAACGGAAAAAGAGCTCAGTGAAACAATGATCAAACTCGATGAGCTTGGGTGATCATTTCTTAGACCACTCAAAGAATGAATGGAATTTTTTGGCGAACACCTTCACATCGGGCTCAGACGTTGCCTCAACCCAAGGAATGACACCCTTTTTCCATGGCGGACTCTCGCATCCATTGACGCTCCAGATCGTCCTAAAAAGGAGTTCGGCCTTGCTCGGATCTCCGACGATCCAAGGTTTCGCCGCGCAGATCCACCAAAAAATTTCTCCCGCTTTTTCTACCAGCGCGTTGGGATCCTTTTCAGCTTTAAATTCTGGATAAAGGCGCGCGGAGACGTATTTCATGATTTTTGCGGCATTTTCCACTGAAGTATGAGTGAGTAATGCACAATTTTTACGATTCAAGGTGGCACCGGGAACATAAGTCGCCCTAAATTCTATAATTGAGAGCTCTATCGTCTCTCCATCGAGCTCTGTCACAAATCTCATATTTGGAAGGCTCTTCCTATCAGAAGCGTCAAGGATGAGATTCGATGACGTTTCCTGAGCAGATTTGAGCAATTTATATTTGTCCCATAAACGGTCGGAGACCTCCTGATAATCCTTATCGCAATAGGTTTCGCAAGGGGCATCTTTAAGAATTCCGGTATCTGCTCGTTGAGGATGGTATAAGCGAAAGGCAATATGTCGCCGTCGCATGACGAGAAACTTCAACAACTCATCAAAGCCCCAGTTTTTTTTGTCTAAACATAGCGAAGCGATTTTGATGGAATGATGCATCATCATGCCATATTGAATTTGACTCTCCAAATACTCTTTTTCAGCTGATGAATCATCTCTGACTGTGTGATAGTAGCTGCCCCAGCCAGGTTTTCTCGTCACGTAATTTTCCCAGATCTCCGATGGGCTGTCTTCAGGAATATCCAAAATGAAATCACATAGATCCATTTCCAGAGATAGCAAATACTCAAGCTCAGGATGCGTGGTTGACCTCATCACCAATGTCAAATAGCGCTCAAAATCGCCGCCGGCAAATTTTGTATGTAAATGTAAGCATTTTTGAAGTTCAATTCCATTTAATTTGAATATTTTCTCGTTAGGAATTGATAGGTGCTGAAGAGTTTCGATTTGTCGATAACTGATGATTCCATTTTGAACGAGATTGAAGGCTAATGAGATTAAATCTCCAGTTTCTCCCTTAACATCTGATTCTTTTAAAGATTCAATCAAACAAACTAAATACACTCGATTTTTTCCATCTGTTTCTTCTAGGAGTTTGTAAATCATTTGGAACTCTTCAGGCGAATTTACAAAAAAATGATCAATTCCTCCAGCACCCCAAACAGGGTACTGGCCTGAATAATTATTTATTTGCACCTCAAATAATTTCCACTCCAATATATGCATCAGCATTTCTAACTTTGATTCATCGGCATCGTTTAACCATTTCAACAAATTTGGAGTAGCTTCATTCCGCACCCCATCACTAATAGAAAAATCAATCAAGTATTCATGTAGTTCAGAATTATAAAATTCAGATTGAACTTTATTTTCGCTGCCAATCAACTCGGCTATTCGAAGCGCAAATTTTTCATTATTTTTAAAAATCTGAAATAGAGATTTAAACTTATGGAATTGATTTCCGCATGCACTCATCACCTGATCAACGACTTCTCTGTCCGCCGAAGGAAGAAGTTCTGAAAATTGATGGCTTAATCGAATCCTCTCAACCTTTTCTGCGGATTCCTCCACTGCTCCATTTGTTTGACCGGGTATATGTTCATGGGATTCAACTTGGGTATCTTGAACGATAGTTGAGGCTATTTCACAATAAGAAATAGGATTGAACTGATTATTTGTTACTTGCGACATAAAATTACCATTTTTATTAATTACTAAATAATAATTTTATACACTTTTTTATTAACAATCAAGTATTATTGAAATGTAAAAATATATTTTAATTAAATGCAACTAACTAAATAACAGGATGTTAAATACAGAAGAAGAGAATTATATTATGCGTGAACAGGCTTCGCGCCAGCGATTGAGGGTATAAGCGCTGATGATCCCTCGGCCCTCTCTCTGCTCGATGTCTTGCATGATCGCAAAGAAAGACCTGCTGTAATCAGGCAGGCCGAGAAGATCCGTGGATCGGATGATCCGGGTGATGCGTAAGAAATTATGATGGCCGTTTGGATCAATCAGCCATACTGCCATGCGTGCATTGAAGTTGGGAGCTCTTGTGATGGCCTTTGTCGCCTCGTTCATCTGCAGTCCGTAAAATGCGAGCATCCGGCGAAAAGAGCGCAGCACCTGATTCTGCAGGGCAGGATCCCCTTTAAACGTTTGGATCGTCGGGTTGTCGAGAATAGCAGCGGTGGGATTAGGGCCACTCGGAGTCGTCAAGGGAAACAGCCATTGGATGTAATTGTGGACGGATTCCAATTGCCCATCGTCCCATGCCAGGATTTGATCCAAAGTAACGGCGTTATTATTGGGTTCTAAGCCGCGGTAAAAAGGAACGAGGTTTAATGGGCCCTGCATGGTCGCTCCACGGGTAGTTGTTGTCGTCCCGGCAGGGACAAATGGACTGCCGCCGAAACAATCACAGATCGATTTGATCAGCCGCATCGCTAGATCATGGACAACCTTGTAGATGTCTTTGATCCAATCGCAAGACAAGGCGTGTGTTTGAGCCGTGGGCTGTGCGAATGTAACGGCTGATATCATAAAATCCAATATTTCATTTTTTCATTCAACTTTCAGAGCTTGCAAGGCGATTTCCTGCCATCTACTCTCGAATTGCTGCTCTGTGATCAGCGTCGATGGATAGTCCTTCGCACCGGTAAAATGCAAACCGACAAAGGCAATGGACTCGTCAAATTGTTTCAAAGTGGATTCGACGCTTTTCAAATTCTCTTCCCGATCATCGATGAAGATGACTTTTTTCGGCTTGTGACTTGTTTTTTTCAGAAATGCGATGAGAGCTTCCCCTTTTGGACAGGTCGAGCCGTTGACAAACAGAATTCCTTTCGTATACGTGGAATAATGTTGACGATAGGAGGGAAGATCGCGGAAGACGATCGTTTCTTCATAGGGAGCCCCTTGGGAAAAATTAATCCCCACCGTGGAAAGATGATTGATTTTCCACTCTTCCATATTCTCAATGCTGCCGAATTTGCCAGTGAAGTTTCCCGTCAGGGCCATTTTGGGCACATTTCTTTTTGTCAAATCATCGAGAAGCACGGGCATTTGCGCATCGATTAGCACAGGGTCCGAACTCACTGTTGTCAGGATCAAAAACAGATCGCGTTTTTCGGAAGGGAGCTGCTGAATGACTTTCTTGCAGATCGGGCTGAAGCGTTTCATGTTAGCCATTTGAAAGGCCGGGTCTTTTGGCTGAAGGATCACCATATCGATGTCGAACAGTGCCAGCGTCTCCTGATCGGCCTCTTTGTAAGATTTGACGACTTCATCCAGGGTATTTATCTGGGAAATTTCTGCATGCGCTTGTGCGATAACAGCGATAGCTGCAAGTATAAAGGAATTAAATATTTTCATAATCGACTCCGATAACATCAAATGGGTTCAATTGTACCAAAATAGACACAGATCGAAAATAGATTATTTAACTGACTCCATATCAGAATCTTAATATCACGTGGAGGGCATTTCGCGCTTTTGGAGTTTTTCCCTGTCCAGAAGGGCGAAAAAGGACTTCGACTCGATTGCGACCACCGAAGATAACCCGAGCAGGCCGACTAGGTTGGGGAGCGCCATCAGCCCATTCATGATATCGGCAATCGGCCACACCATGTCGAAACTCATGACGGCGCCCACAAAGACGAAAAGGCTGAATAAAGTGCGGTAGCCGACGAGCACTTTTTCCCCGGCGAGGAACTCCATGCACTTTTCTCCGTAATAAGACCATCCGACAATGGTCGTGTAGCCAAAGAGGACAAGACCGATCGTCACGATGACATCCCCGCCGGGGATGACCGAACGGAAGGCCTGCATGACGAGAAGAGAGCCGTTGAGGGCTTTGCCGTCGGCGTCCGTCATGCCAAGCACTCCTGTGACGGCGATGACAAGTGCTGTGATCGTACAGACGACAATGCTCGAGAGAAAGACTCCGCTCATCGAGATCAGCGCCTGCCTGCCGGGAACGTCTGTCTTTGCGGCGGCAGCGGCGATCGGTGCGCTGCCGAGACCGGCTTCATTTGAGGAAACGCCCCTAGCTACGCCGAGCTGTACTGCGGCCATCACCGACGCTCCTAAAAATCCGCCGAAGGCAGCCTGCCCGGTAAAGGCTGTGGTGACAATGGCCATCAAACCTTCAGGAATTTTATCAAACCGCATGACGAGAATGGTCAGGCCGCCCAGGACGTACAACAACGCCATGATCGGCACGAGATAACTGCTGACTTTGCCGATACTCTTGATTCCGCCGAGAAGGACAACACCCGTCACTGCCGATAAGATCACTCCTGTCCATACGGGCGGCAGATGCACAAGGTCCTGAACTGCGGCAGCTATCGAATTGGACTGGATCAGGTTGCCGCCTGCGAAGGCAGAAATCGCGCAGAAAGCGGCGAAGAGGGAGCCAAGCCATTTCCAGCCGAGTCCGCGCGAGATGTAGTGCATGGGGCCCCCGCTCATCCGTCCGTTTTCATCGACGACCCGGTATTTGACAGCGAGGATCGCCTCCGCGAACTTGGTCACCATCCCGATCAGGGCGATCACCCACATCCAAAAAACGGCTCCGAACCCGCCCGCGACGATCGCTGTGGCCACGCCTGCAATGCTTCCGATCCCAATCGTAGCCGCAAGAGCTGTCATAAGGGCCTGGAACTGGCTGATATCGCCTTGCGCGCTGTCATCCTTTCTTGTGAAGGCGAGCTTTAACGAATAGCCAAGGTAGCGAAACTGCATCCCCCTCAAGCGAAATGTGAAATAAAGACCGACCCCCACGAGCAAGATCACCAAAAAGTTGCTCCAAAGCACTTTATCGATCCGGTTCAGCCAAAAGACAATCGAATGCGCAGTTTCCATGACTCACCTTATTTTTATGTTTGTATGAATGTAATTCTCCACACTGCAGCGGTTTCTTTCCAATACAAAATCCAAGAACCATTGAAATTATTGAGTCAAAAGTTCATATTTGGTTTCAAAAATTCCACAGCCACCATGCAAAAATCTGAATTAGATTCTTCTCTCCTCCTTTACCAAACAGAAGATGGGGAAACCCGTATAGAGGTGAGCCTCCTTGATGAAACCGTGTGGTTAACCCAACCCCAAATGAGTGAATTATTTGATAAAGATCGACGGACTATTTCTGAACATATACAGAATATCTTCATAGAGAAAGAGCTAGATGAAAATTCAGTATGCCGGAAATTCCGGCAAACTGCTGCTGATGGCAAAAACTATCAAGTCACTCACTACAATCTCGATGTAATCATCTCAGTGGGCTACCGCGTGAGCTCTCATAGAGGCACCCAATTCCGCATATGGGCGACTGCCCGCCTTAAAGAGTACTTGATCAAAGGCTTCGCCTTAGATGACGAACGGCTCAAGCGACTGGGGGGAGGCAACTATTTTGACGAACTACTAGCCCGTATTCGCGACATCCGCTCCTCGGAAAAGGTCTTCTGGCGAAAAATTCTCGATATCTACGCGACCAGTATTGACTATGATCCCAAGACCGAGAATTCTAAGAATTTTTTTGCCACCGTGCAAAATAAAATACATTGGGCTGCGCATGGCCATACAGCCGCAGAAGTGATCCATGCTAGGGCAGATTCAAAAAAAATAAACATGGGGCTCACTTCCTGGACGGGCAGATTCCCTCGTAAAACAGATGCAGAAATTGCTAAAAACTACCTCAATATCGATGAGTTAAACGTGTTAAATCGTCTCGTTTCCATGTATCTCGATTTTGCCGAACTGCAGGCCCTAAGTCGTAACCCTATGTATATGAAAGATTGGATTGTCAAGTTAGATGACTTTCTTCGGGTATCTACTCGGGAGGTTCTTTCTCATGCCGGAGCGGTCAGCCACGAAGCAGCGCTCAATAAAGCCCGAGCGGAATACGCCAAATATCAACACCAATTCCTGAATGAGATTTCACCTGTAGAGCACCATTTTCTAGCGGCAGTGAAGGAAATAGAACAGGTTTGCACCGATTGATTTCCATATAACGAACATAGCCCTGTGCCCTATCCAGGAAGCAGACTTCCGTTGCATAATTTAGCTTTGCTATGTTACGGTCAAAACCTCTGTGTTAGAACTTAGACTCTGAATGACTATTACTTTACTGCCATCGCCTCACGAAATTAAGACACTGCTGCCCGTCTCTGCTCAAACAGCTGCGTTCATCGAAAATGCGCGCAATTCAGCAAGAAACATTGTCATCGGAAAAGATCCGCGCAAAGCTTTGATCATCGGGCCCTGCTCCATTCACGAACGCAAGTCTGCCCTTGAATACGCCAAACTGTTTAAGGATTTGTCGCAAAAAGTGGGACGCACCTGTTTCATGGTGATGCGGGTTTATGTGGAGAAACCGAGAACGTCGACGGGCTGGAAAGGGCTTTTTTACGATCCTCATCTCGACGGCAGCCATGATATCCGAACTGGGCTTTTGTGGACGCGGGAACTGTTAATCGCACTTGCAGAACTACAAATCCCCTGCTCTACGGAGTTTGTCGATCCGCTCGCGGCACTGTACTTTGACGACCTCGTCTCGTGGGGTTTCGTCGGAGCGCGCACATCCGCCTCGCAGCCTCACCGGCAATTCGCTTCCTCCCTCACGATTCCTGTCGGCTTTAAGAACAGCACGGACGGCAACCTCGACAGCGCCATCCACGGCGTCCTGTCCGCAAGGGAGCCCCACGCCTCGATGCATATCGATTCCCACGGGAAGCTCTGCGCCATTCAAACGGAGGGGAATTCCTATTCCCATATCGTTCTTCGCGGCGCCTATGAATCGACGAACTACGATTCCTCTTCCGTTCGCACTGCCATGGACAAACTAAAAAAGGTCCGTTTGCAGGGCAGGCTCTTGATCGATTGCTCGCATGGAAACTGCCAAAAGAGATTTGATAAGCAGCAAGAGGTGTTCCACTGCGTTCTGGAGCAGATTGAAAGAGGCAACGAAGGGATCTTTGGGCTGATGCTGGAAAGCCATCTCGAATCCGGCAGCCAGCCTTTGACAGATGATCTTTCTCAACTCAAATACGCCGTCTCCATCACAGATCCCTGCCTAGACTGGAAAACGACGGAAGATCTGATCTACTCCGCTAATTTAGCGCTTTCTTCGTCGCTTTCCGTGGTTCCTTGAGGAACTGTTTCATCGCTGACGGTGATCAGGTTGACCCAGAGCTGATGTTTCCATTGCCGGAAGACTTGTCCATCGCTTGTGACGATCTCCGCCTTATACGTCAGGATCCCTCCTGTTTTCTCATAATCCTCATTGAAGAGGCGGTAGGTCGCAAAGTCCATGCGCCGCTTGATGGGGATCCGGATCTGCCTTGTCGTATAATCCCAAAGGATCAGATCGAGCACGACTTCAGGTTTTTTCTTAAAAATCTCTTTAGGGACGCGCCAGTCGAGGATAAGCATTTGCCCAATGGGAGGATGGTCCTGGCGGGGGTCGGGAGTGCCGACATTGGTGCTGGCCAGATAGCGGACGTCCACCCACTCCTGGCAGACGGAGAGGTAATACTGCCTGCAACCCGTGAAGAGCAGCAGGATGAGGGGAACAGCGAGGAGTATGACAAGGCGGCGAAATCTCATGGTGCCAAAATCGGTAAAAAATGGTAAAATATCTAGTAAAACCTAAGGGGAAATCTTCTTATATGCAAGAAGAAAAACAGGCTGTCTATGGAATCGTGTTCAATGAGACCAGGACGGAAGTATTGCTGATCAAACGCCTCGACATCCCCGTTTGGGTGCTGCCGGGGGGCGGTCTAGACCCGGGCGAGCTGCCCGAGACGGGCGCTGTGCGCGAGGTCCTGGAGGAGACGGGTTTTCTCTCTGAGGCGGTCAGAAAAGTCGCCGAATACCTCCCTGTCAACAAAATGACTCAATTTTCCCATCTCTTTGAATGCCGCATCGTGAGCGGATCGGCCCGGACCGGCGCAGAGACAAAAGAGGTGCGCTTTTTCCCTCTAAATGCCCTTCCGGACCTTCCGCCTCCTTATGAGGGATGGATTCGCGATGCGGCGGCTAATCACACGGCCGTACTTCGAAAAAAGATCGAAGGGGTTTCTTATTGGGTCTTCTTCAAACTGCTTATCCTGCATCCAATCCTGGTGGGGCGCTATCTGCTCACCAAGCTCGGAATCCACATCAATCGTTGAGATTGACCATTTTGCTCGGATCGATCGCTTCATCAAACTCCTTTTCGCTCAAAAAGCCCAAAGAGAGGGCTGCTTCTTTTAATGTGATATTTTCCTTATGCGCCTTTTGAACGACCTTGGCGGCCTTGTCGTAACCGATGATGGGATTGAGGGCGGTCGCAAGCATGAGGGAATGGTCCAGGTGCATTTTTATCCTTCTTTCGTTGGGGGTGATCCCCATGAGGCACTTATCGTGAAAGTTAATGGCTACGTCCGAGAGGAGATTGACGGACTGGAGCAAGTTGAAGATCATCACCGGCTTGTAGACGTTCAACTCGAAATTTCCCTGTGAGCCTGCAAAGCTAACCGCGAGATCGTTGCCATAGACTTGAACGGATGCCATCAGCATCGCTTCGCACTGTGTGGGATTGACCTTCCCGGGCATGATGGATGATCCGGGCTCATTCTCAGGGAGATTGAGCTCTCCGATGCCGCATCTAGGGCCCGAGCCCATCCAGGCGATATCACTGGCTATTTTGATATAGGAGCACGCAATCCGCTTAAGGGCCCCGCTCATCTCGACGACAGCGTCGTTGGCAGCAAGAGATTCGAACTTATTTCGCGCGGAGACAAAGGGATACCCGGTGATCTCGCTGATCACTTCCGCGACCCTTTTTGCGTACTTGGGATGGGTGTTCAGCCCGGTTCCAACAGCTGTCCCCCCAAGGGCAATTTCAGATAGATGCTTAAGAGCATTATCGACAGCCTCCATGCCATGTTCGATCTGGGAGGCATACCCGGAAAACTCCTGGCCGAGCGTAAGCGGAGTCGCATCCATGAGGTGGGTACGGCCAATTTTAACTAGCTTGTTAAATTCTTTTGCTTTTTTCTTAAAGCCTTCATAAAGAATCTTCAGATGGGGAAGAAGTCTTTCACGGATCTCGAGCACTGCAGAGATATGCATCGCCGTGGGAAAAGTATCATTGGAAGATTGCGATTTGTTGACATCGTCGTTGGGATGGATCGGGGCCTTAGAGCCCATGACTCCCCCCGCAAGCTCGATCGCGCGGTTGCTGATCACTTCGTTGACGTTCATATTGGTCTGAGTGCCCGATCCCGTTTGCCAGACGACAAGGGGAAAATGGTCATCGAGTTTGCCGCTGATCACTTCATCACTCACCTTGCAGATGAGCTCCATCTTCTCTTTCGGAAGGAGCCCCAGTTCGCAATTGACGATCGCCGCCGCTTTCTTGATAACGGCAAGGGCGTGGATCACCTCGATGGGCATTAAATTGCCTCCGATCCGAAAGTTCTCATGCGAGCGCTGCGTCTGTGCGCCCCAGTACTTTTCTGCGGGGACCGCGACATCTCCAAGCGTGTCCTTTTCTATTCTAACCTTTTCTTTTCCCATACCCGCTTCTATTGAATTGTTGTCTTAAAATTGTGTTATATACATGAAAGGCATGATTCGAACAGTATTTTTCATGAGAATCCTATTCATTGCATGGAAAACATACCCTCCAGAATCGCAATAAACCATTAAAACACAGTGCTTTAGTTACACAAATAAACTCTTAGCAAGAATTAAATAAATTTTTACTTAAATTCAAAAAAAGACTTGCATGCAAAAATGCAATTATTATATTAATAAAACTATAGGTGTCAATCGTTTTAATTACCTATTGTCCGGAATTCTAGAATATCAAGGAGAACAAGTATGAAAATCATTTCCAGTATTTTACTTACCTTAGGAGTTGGCGGTGCTCTTATGAGCGCCTCCGTCTGCCCTGCTACTCTGATCCCTGAAAAAGTAGAAACAGATCAGACAGCGCAGATCCTCAAAACCAAATATGGCAAGGAACTTAATGGGAGCATTAAAGTGATCGCTCCCCAAAAAGACCTCGCGAGCGCTATTATGGATGCAGAACATGACGACGTTTTGCTCCAAGGCCCAGATGGCTGGTACCGCATTGAAGGCAAATCGATTAAGTCAGGGACAAAGATGTATGTCCTCAATGGCCAAGATGGCACGGTCAATCCAAT
>CAWESW010000018.1:0-8218 GCA_963811735.1 uncultured Verrucomicrobiae bacterium
AAGAGCGACGTTTGCAAAGCGCTCTTCCGCCTGCCACTGCGATGTGTCGGGAAGCAAAAAGCTGCGGCGCATCAGTTTGGAGGAAGGAGGAGTTTTCGAGTAGCGCAGCTGTCCCTCCAAACTAAAAAATTCCAGAGGGGCGAGGGGCGGCAGTTCTTCGAGGATATCGAGGTTCATCCGCGTTCCTCGGCGATCACATGGGCCAGATCGATCGCTTTTTTCTGATGGATTCTCTGTAATATCTGCAGCATCATATCCTTCTTTGCATCATAGGAGAGGATCTGGTGTCCTTGCTCGACGCTGTCGGCAGGCAGCGTCTTTGAAGTGCTTTTATCTTCCACAAAATAGAACGCAAGGGCTCCGCGATCTCCGATTTTCACCGGCGACCATTGCTGCGGGGTCAGGGTGAACATGTCATCCTTGGAGAAAGCCACCTGTGTGCAGCGCTCGATCTGTTGATCGCTTTTTTCCAGAAGCCATTGTGACGAAGGGCCGGCGTCTGCCTCCTCTAACTTTATCCAGGCAGGATCGGAGGAGTTGGCCATGAGGGCCTTCTCTGCTTCCTTCATGAAGGGAAGCAGGCGAGCATTGCTATAGAAGTTTAATGGGAGATCTCCCGCTTTTCCGGGAAGGGAGTCGAACTGGGCGAGATAATTGTCTTCGATCACTTTTAACAAGTCCGCAAAGAGGCGTCTGCCAATCTGATCTTTGACTTCTTTGAAGGGTTTCCACCCGCCATCGGCCAGCTGAAAGGAGCGCGCATCTTTTTTGCGCACGTCGGGATAGGATTCTTCGAGCTTCTTATCTAATAGTTTGTCGAGGGTCCCGTCCCCGGAAGCTTCGGCAAATGTCAGAATCTTCTTGGCTTCATCGCGTCGCACCACTTGAATGCGGTAAAAATGATCGCCGCCGTTTGAGTAATAAGCCAAACGCTGGCTCGCTGCATTGGGGGCTTCTCCTTTTATAGAAGCCTTCTCAAGTAGCTGGAGAAGTTCGGTGGGATCTTTGATGCCTGGAAAAGGGAGCTGCGCCCCTTTCATTTTGAGGCCGACTGTGGACGTATTCGCAGGCGCCTGTTCCAGAGCAAGATGGATTTTCGCCGGTTGCTCCTCGACCATTTTTGCACGGGCGAACTGATCGATTTTGACGCGGAGTTTCTCATTCATATTTTTTAGTGCGGAAAGCCTCACTTGCGCAGTTTCGGCTTTGATTGCGGCAATTTCGGAGAAATTCTCTTTCAGCAGATCCCAATGCTCATCTAAAATTTCCCAGCCCCAAGTCTCCCTAACGCTGATCAAGCGGCTTAACTCTTCTTTACTGACAGCGCTCCATTCCAGATCGAAACTGCGTTCGATCAACTCCGGAACTTTTCTTTCCACCTGTGCCAATGAAGCAATCTGGCTCGGCAGACGTAGATCTGTTCTCAGCCGGGAAGAATCAGCGGCAACCGCCTCGAGATAAAGCTGGAATTTCAACATCGAGCGGAAATCGGCAAAGCGCAGCGAAGTGGGCAGCTGATAAAGTGCAATGCGCATATTTTCTTTGGCAAATTGATCAAACTGCTGAAAAGCGAGAGGATCGATGAGCACGCTTCCGCTGCCATCTTCAAAAAGTCTGCGGAAGAGGATCACTTTTTTCCAAGTGTTGATCAGCATTGTCTCATCGAGGCCAAGCGCTCTCATTTTGACTTGAAAGTAACGGTCTGCCTCTTCAGGCGTGGGCGGGGTGTCTCTGGAGATCTGGGTGTACCCTTGATAGATGTTCTGGAAAAGTTCGGCGCGCACTTCTTCCGTTTTGACCTCGTAGCCTCTTTCTTCAGCTATCTGCGCTGCGTTCAGAATGAATTGCGCAAGGAGGGAAACAAAGCGAGGCCCAAACCAGTCCTCCATCGATTTAAAACCGAAGAGGGCAAGGTCGGAATTGGCGAGAATGGGATCTGAAGCAACTCCCATTTGATTCTGCTGCATCCCCAAAATTTGTTTAAGGACATTGGGGGGAACCATCGCCTGGTCGTTATAGAGCTGGCACATCAGCGCCAGAGTTTCTGTAGAAGGCTGATCGCTTTTGGCTTTTAGCGCGCGGAATCGCTCGAGCATCTTAGGCGAGAAACGCGCCCAAGCCCCTTCTGCACTGATCTGAGGAGAGCGAGGATGCACGTAAGGGCGAAAATAATGGATTTTCTTGATTCTTTGGTCCAGATCCCCTCTCAACTCCTCGAAATAGCTCTTTGCGAGCAATACTGCAAGCCCATTAGAGAGGAAATCCTTTTCGACCACTCCGTCGTTGAGAAAATTCGGCATTTCCCCTTTTTCTAGTGACATTCGGTCGAAAACTGAGCTTTCGATGATGCGGCAAAGAGCGGCCAGCTCATGCTGAGTCACCGACTTACCGCAGACGCCAAGCCCGATCTCTTTATCCGGTGAACTCGCCTGCTGGCGCAAGTTGCTGTATGTCCCAAAGAAAGAAAAAGACACGACGATCGCAGCGGTAATGACGACAAAAAAGTATCTCTGGTGTTTGCGAAAGAAATTAAGCATCGTTTCCCCTCATAGATAAAGTCCCATCGCTATGCAGTTTATGTAAATAGGCGATGATACAGGGAAAAGATTAATTTCGAAAATAGAAAAAGAGCCCTGAAAAAACAAACTGACAACACCGCCTCTGTACACGACAACTACTAATTTCATACAGAGCACCCTGCCGGTTTCAAGGGTGTAAAATGATAGACAAAGATGAAACGCAAAGACGCTAAGGCGCAAAGATTTTTTTTAAACTTTGCGCCTTAGCGTCTTTGCGTTTCATCTGCATTTTTTGCCGTGTATAGAGCAACAACGCAGAAAAGCATTCTTAAGACATTGTATTTTAACATCTTAATAAGCCTTGGCGTAGATGACCCGCCGCGAGCTCTTCTTGCCGGTGAAGGGGCACTTTCCTTCTTCATCCGGAGCGTCGAGCGGGATGCAGCGGATCGTGACGCCGAGGTCTTTCTTGATCTGCTCTTCCGCCTCAGCGTCTTCGGCCCAGTGGCACAGGGCAAAACCGCCGTGGATCTCGGGATTTTCCGCATTCTTGGGAGTGAAATAAGCGTAAAATTCTTCTTTCGTATCAATTTTTTTGATGTGGCTATCGCGGAATTTTTGCGCGCGAGCGAAGAGATTTTGCTGGATGTCTTCGAGCTGGCCGATCACGGTCGAAAGGAGTTCTTCGCGCGACTGGTGGGTGAAATCGCGGTGTCCGCGGTCGCGTCTTGTTACGGGGAGTTTATTGCCGGCGATATCGCGCGGCCCGATCTCAACGCGCATAGGGACGCCCTTCTTGACCCAAGACCAGAGTTTGTCGCCGCCGCGCATGTCCCTCTCATCGACAATGACACTTAAAGGACGCCCTTCGTACTGCAGATGGCGCAGCTGACCAGCCAAAGAGTGGCAATAGGAGAGGACTTCCGCCTTGGTCTCTTCTTTATGGATCACGGGCAAAATGACGATGTGGGAGGAAGCGACGCGCGGCGGCAAGATCAGTCCGTCGTCATCGCTGTGGGCCATGACCATCGCGCCAATCAAGCGAGTTGTCGAGCCCCAAGAAGTTGTCCAGGCAAAACGCACTTCGCCATCGACATCGCGGAATTTGATCTCGGAGGCTTTGGCAAAATTCTGTCCGAGGAAGTGAGACGTTCCCCCTTGCAGCGCTTTGCGGTCCTGCGTCATCGTTTCGATGGTGTACGTGTTGACGGCGCCGGGGAATTTCTCACCGGGAGTCTTCTCCCCTTTGATCACGGGGATGGCGAGGTATTTTTCCACGAAGTGCACATACGTTTCGAGCATGCGCATCGTCTCTTCCCTTGCTTCTGCTTCGGTCGCATGGGCTGTATGCCCTTCCTGCCAGAGGAATTCCGTCGTGCGCAAAAACATGCGGGTGCGCATTTCCCAGCGGACGACGTTGGCCCACTGGTTAATTAAAATAGGTAGATCGCGGTAAGACTCGACCCATTTGGCGTACATGGCGCCGATGATCGTCTCAGAGGTGGGCCGAACGATGAGGGGCTCTTCGAGCTCTCCTGCGGGAACGAGCTTGCCGTCTTTGTCTTTTTCCAGGCGGTGATGGGTGACGATGGCGCATTCTTTAGCGAACCCTTCGACGTGGGCCGCTTCTTTCTCGAGAAAGCTCAAAGGAATAAAGAGCGGAAAGTAGGCATTAGAGTGGCCCGACGCCTTGAACATCCCGTCAAGCACGCGCTGCATATTTTCCCAAATCGCATAGCCCCACGGTTTGATGACCATGCAGCCGCGAACGGGCGAATGCTCGGCGAGATCGCTGGCGCGGATGACGGACTGGAACCACTCTGGGTAGTTCTCTTCACGGGTCGGCTGAATGGCAGTTTGGGGCTTGTTGCTCATGATTTTGACTCTCCCTTAGAGGGTCAATAATAATGACGCCTGGGTTAAATGTGTAGCCAAAAGCTGGCGGAGGCGTTGCTTTGCGTCATCCATTTGCTCCTTGGAGGCCGCCTTGCCCAGAAGCGGGCATGTGTGGGCCTGCATGGCCTCGTGAACCTTGGTGCCCGGGAGGAGAATGTGCTCGAGGTATTCGGGAGGCGGCATGACGAGGGCGATGGACCCCTGGTGGAGAAACCCTTTTTTGGTCTTGCGCTGGGCGGCGCCGGCGACCTTTCTCCCCTCCCACATCACATCGTACTTCGTCGGCTTGGCCATACAGAAATGCTTGCACTGGGAATCCCAGGGCATATAGTCGTCCGGGGTCAGCAATAAGGGGGGATTTTCATTCAAAAACTCTTTTACAGCAGCGAGAACGGCGTTGTTGACGAAGGCGTAGTTTTCTAATGTGCCCGTCGAAAACTCCGGGCAATGGACTGGAACAAGTACCGAGAAAGCCAGATCCCAAAGATGAAAAATGATTCCCCCCCCGGTGGGCCGGCGCGCGAGGTCCAGCGAGAGGTTTTTGGCATGGTCGAGATTTAAAAAGTCTGCAGGATCGGTGAAATACCCATAGGTCGCACAGTCCCCTGCCCACTCGTAAAGGTGGAGGACAGGGCCTGCGAGTGCGTCTGCCTTTCGAGCAGTTCTGCATCGAGGCGCATATTTTCTTCTGCGCTGTGCTCTCCCGTGTCGAGGATCTGCCACTGCGACATTAGAGATTATCCTCAGAGATCAATCGGAAACGGGGAACCTTTTGGCCGTTGATTTCGACCGTTTCAAGGAACATCTTCAAAGGGCGGACCCAAACGGAGTGATCGCCGAACTCAGGAGAATTGTATAAGGCTTGATAAAACGACGCATAGGCCAAGCGTTTCCGAATGGCGGCCAATGCTGAGGATCTTGTATTTTTTACCCTTGAAATGTTCGAAGAAGGCCCCGACCGGGCACTTTGGCGATCATTTGATTTTCAAGGTTCTTATCGATTGTTTCATTGGCCATCATGTCACTCCTCTTATATAAAGTAAAGACTCTGACTGACTGAAATCCATTTTTATTATCGCAAGTGGATAAGCTTCTTAATAATAAGCTAGTTTGAACGAAAACTCTCAAGCAAAGAAGATCTCAGACACAAATAACTTATGCATAAATGAACTTATGATGTTTAAAATTGATTTTTTAACATTTATCCGGAAATTTGCAAAAAAAGGAAAAAGTACCTACAATGCATAAAGAGGGTAACCCTCGAGAGGTAGCTGTATGTTTGACAAATTTACCAATCGCGCCAAGCAAGTCATCAAACTCGCCAAGAAAGAGGCCCAGAGGCTCAACCACAATTACTTGGGGACTGAGCACGTCCTTCTCGGGCTGCTCAAGCTCGGCCAGGGGATCGCCGTCAACGTCTTGCGGAATTTCAATCTCGATTACGAAACCGTACGCGCTGAAGTTGAGCGCCTCGTGGGTTTTGGCCCGGAAATCCAAGTCTACGGGGACCCTGCCCTCACAGGAAAAGTTAAAAAAGTATTTGAATTTGCCAATGAAGAAGCGGCCAGCCTCAACCACAACTATGTGGGCACTGAGCACTTGCTTCTCGCCTTGCTCCGCCAGTCGGATGGGGTCGCAGCCCAAGTTCTAGAAAATCTCAACATCAATCTCAAAGATGTCCGCAAAGAGATCCTTAAAGAGCTGGAGACATTCAACCTCCAATTGCCTCCGATGGGAGCGACAGGCCCCGGGCCATCGCCCGGCCTCCTCGGCGAAGTCCCAGGAAAGGGGCGGCGTTTCCGGCGATAAAATGCCGGCATTGAAAGCCTATGGCCATGACTTGACCGAGCTTTGCCGCGAAGGGAAACTCGATCCTGTCATCGGACGCAAAGAAGAGGTCGAACGGCTAATCCTGATCCTATGCCGAAGACGAAAAACAATCCTGTTCTGATCGGAGAAGCAGGCGTTGGCAAGACAGCCATTGTCGAGGGGCTCGCCCAAGCGATCGTCGAAGGGAGAGGTTCCCGACCATCTCGCCAAGAAAACGTTGATCTCCCTCGACTTGACGCTGATGATCGCCGGTACAAAATACCGCGGCCAGTTCGAAGAGCGGATCAAAGCCGTCATGGACGAGATCAAAAAGAACGGCAACGTCCTCTTATTTATCGACGAGCTGCCATACAATTGTGGGCGCTGGGGCCGCTGAAGGCGCCATCGACGCTTCCAACATTTTAAAACCAGCCCTTTCCCGAGGAGAGATCCAGTGCATTGGCGCCACAACTATCGATGAATACCGCAAACACATCGAAAAAGATGCCGCGCTTGAGCGCCGATTCCAGAAGATCCTCGTCGCTCCCCCTTCTGTCGAAGAGACCATCGCAGATCTTGATGGGCTTGAAGCCAAAGTATGAAGAGCACCACAAGTGCATCTATACCGATGCCGCCATTGAAAGCCGCCGTCTACCTTTCTGACCGCTACATCACCGGCCGCTTCTTACCCGATAAGGCGATCGACTTGCTGGACGAAGCAGGAGCCAAAGCCCGCATCGCCATGATGCATCAGCCCCAAGACATCACCAAGTTCGAAACAGAGATCGAAGAGGTCCGCCTCGCAAAAGAAGAAGCGATCGGCAAACAAGAATATGAAAAGGCCGCCAAACTGCGCGACAAGGAAAAAACGCTACGCGACGCGCCTGGCACCAAATCCGCTCCGAGTGGGAAAGCAACAAAGATGAGCATCAAGTGATCGTGGACGAAGAAGAGGTCGCCCAGATCGTCGCAAAACAGACCGGCATTCCGCTCACCCGCCTGACTGAAGGAGAGACCTCAAAAGTCCTCAAAATGGAAGAGGCTCTCAAAGCCAACATCATCGGCCAAGACGAAGCTATTAGCTCCGTATGCAGAGCTATCCGCCGCAGCCGTGCCGACATCAAGGATCCCAACCGCCCAATCGGTGCTTTCCTATTCCTGGGACCCACAGGCGTTGGAAAGACGCTTCTCGCAAAACAGCTCGCTATCCATATGTTCGGAGGCGAAGACGCCCTCATCCAAGTCGACATGTCGGAATACATGGAGAAATTTGCCGATCAGCCGTATGACAGGATCGCCTCCAGGCTATGTCGGACACGAAGAAGGCGGCCAGCTCACCGAACAAGTGCGTCAGCGCCCCTATTGCGTCGTCTTGTTCGACGAAATTGAAAAGGCTCATCCCGATGTGATGAACCTTCTTCTCCAGATCCTGGAAGAAGGCCGCCTCACTGATTCCTTCGGCCGCAAAATTGACTTCCGCAATACGATCATCATCATGACCTCCAACGTCGGCGCTGACTTTATTCGCCGCTCGACAGAGGTTGGATTTGGCGTTCAGGAAGGGACGCTCGATTACAATGCGATGAAGGAAAAAATGGACTCTTCCGTCAAAAAAACGTTCAGACCGGAATTTATCAACCGTGTAGACGACATTGTGATCTTCAAGCTGCTTAACCGAGTCGGGCTCTTCGAAGTCATCGACCTTGAGGTCAAGAAAGTCAAGGCGCGCCTGGCCCGCAAACAAATCTTCATTTCTCTCGACGACAAAGCCAAAGACTTTCTCGTCAGCAAAGGATTTCAGCCGGAAATGGGAGCTCGCCCGCTGCGCCGCGTGATCGAGCAATACCTCGAAGATCCTCTTGCGGAAAAGCTGTTGCTCAACCCCGGCAAGGGCGGCAGCTGGCATGTCTCTGCAGAAAACGACAAGATCATCCTCACAGAGCAAGCTGCTCCTCTCGAGGAAACGAAGGACCACCTGGCCCTTTCCGGGCCCA
>CAWESW010000019.1:0-12800 GCA_963811735.1 uncultured Verrucomicrobiae bacterium
TTTCGACTTATAGACGCAGAGATTTAAACATCGTTCCTATCCTTAAAAAAGCAGGAAAATCGCTCCAACAATCCTATGTGGCTTTAGGCGGGGTGTTTACGCCGGGAAATGATTTCGGGGCTTGGACGGTTCCTATAGAGATCGCACCGGATGGTTCTTCTAGGATGTTAAATCCAAATGCATTTGCCCAGGGAATGAATAACTACGAATGCGCTAACGTGGGATTGTATTCAGAGAAGACAAATAACATGTATACGTTATTATTCGGGGGAATTAGTTTTCTCTATTCCGTCAACGGAGGATTTTACGCTCCGGGGGCTCTTTCTTCGCGGATGCTGAGCTGGGTTTCACAAATGATGTCACGACGCTTCGGATTGATTCCGAAGGGAATTATCAGCAGTACTTCATGAGCGCGACATTTCCGGCAATGGCACCTACTTTTGGAACAGATCCCGGGCCGGAGCTTTTGTTTGGAGCTTCCTCTTTCTTTTTTACTTCCGATGCCTTGCCGGCCTATCCAAATGGGGTGATTGCGTTGGATAAAATAGGATCCTCCCCGGTCCTCTTGGGATACATCGTCGGGGGAATCCAAAGTTCTGCGGCGGAAACCGAGAGCGAATTTGGAAATGTGGATACCCATGCTTCCAATTATATTTTTAAAGTGACCTTAATCCCGAAGTAATAAGTATTCAAAACTGTAATGCACAATCGGTGGAGATTAAATTTAAATCACAGTCCTTTTGCTTTTTTTATATGCCAAACTGTTAGAATCCCTTGGTGATCCGAAAGAGCTTTCTCTGGGTGATCGATATCAAATAGCGCAATTTTTTGCTGCGTATTTGATATTTTCAGGAGAGAGTGAACAGGACTGACACAGTAGTCCAGCAATTCATATGCCGGATCCACTTCGCCTCGCTCTTTATAAGGTGTATTCACTAAATCGATAAAATAATTAGTGGCTGTCGCATTTGCAGCCGTAACTGCGTTTTGCCCTTTGATGTAAGGAATGGAGAATAGGGTTGCCATTCCGCTTTCATGGAATTCTTTGGAAAAAGCATTGATATTGATGTCACCCATTAAAAAGCCCCAGGAAGAATCGGAATTCTCTTTTGCAATAGCTGCTTGCAAGCCTGCATAACAGAGATGGAGTTGTTCTTTGCGAACCGACTGGTTGATCGTCTCATCGCCATGCTGTAAATGCGTCCCGATGAATACGACTTTTTGACCGTCCATGGAGCAACCGGCGAAAAGCGCTCCTCTGTTAGCCGCTGCCTTTGCTGGGATAGAGCGAGGGTAAGAGGTAAATGCCACTTGATCGAGAGGAATTTTGCTTGCGATAAACACACCGCACCCCAATCCAATCGCGTAAGGGTCTAATGTGCCGAACTGATCCCCGGCATCGCAAACAAAAAACGAATATTCTTTTTTTAGACACTGGATCAAGGCTTGCATCGCCGCGGGATCCCAAACCTCTTGAAGACAGACAATTTGCGCATGAGTATCTTCGATGATTTTGGTTAACGCTTGGATCCGGGTAGGCCAAGGAGAGATCCCCCCATAAAACCAGGCGAGATCTTCAGGAAAGCAGATGATGTTCGCTGTAAATACCCGTAAATCTTCTGAAAATTTCTGTAAGGGAAGGGGGCTTTTCACTTGACTATAGGAAAAGTTCGTCCTTTCAAAGAGATTCAGCTTTTCCATCGAAGAGCTGATTCGAGAGAGGATCTTGCTGTCATCCTGATATTTGTCCTGATATTCCAGTAGAATGCTCTCCGTCAATGCTCTTTGATGAGCAGTGAGAGATGCTGCAGCTAAGCCGTTCTTGAAAAATGTTTCGAAGAGGTTTTCTTTCTGAAATATTTTTTCCTGCAAAATCTGATGGATCTTCTTCCTTTGAGCCTCGAGATAGCTCTTCAGTTCATTCTCCTGCAATCGCATCTCTGTTTGCCCAAAGAGAAGCTTCAAGGAGAAAAGCGGGAATACAGGGCAGCCCAGGCCTGATAGGCCTGTTCATATGAGCCGTCGCGGCTTGCTTTTACAAAAACGTTTAACTGCCCATCGATAAAAATTTCAAAAGCTTTGACTTGGTCGTCAATCTGCTTCTCTGAATGTAGAATGAGTTCCGTTTCAGCATAAGGCAATTGGGAAAAGTCCACAGTGAATCCTGCGATGCACCCCGTAAACAGACAAAAGATCAACAACCCTCTTTTTAGCATAAGAAATCCTCAACGCTTAGAATGAAACCAAATAAGTATATACCGGCTTCACTTCAAACGCACTCATGATTTTTGCACAATAACATTGCATCGGTTATCGTGCAGAAAGCCGCAGGTCTTACAGGATTTTTTATGTCTGATTCAAATGTATCTTCATTAATCACTCATTCCAGCATGCATTCTCTCTCGCAAGTTATGGAAAATCTGCAAAGAATTTTTCAAGCAAAGGGTATCACTTTGTTTGCTCTTATCGACCATGGAGCAGAAGCCCATAAAGCCGGTTTAGTTTTAAACGATGAACAACTGTTGATTTTTGGCGATCCTAAGACAGGGACTTTCCTCATGCAAGAAAATCCGGCCATTGGGATAGAGCTTCCTTTGAAAATCCTTCTATGGAAAGACTCTGAAGGAGTCACACACATTGCCTATAAGGATCCCAATCATTTAGCCGAAGTCTATGGAATCAAAAAAAATGCAGGCATTCTTAAGAAAATGAGAGAGGCTCTTGCTGCTCTGATTGAGAATGTGAAAGAATAATTTATATCCGTTTTGATTATGTTATAATTATTGTTAGTTCAGTTTTTTTGGTTTGTTATGTGTTAATCATCGCTTTTTCCTTCCGTAACCTGTTCAGCAAAGTCATTGGTCTATAAAAATAAATTTACACTCACATCTCTAGGATTGATTTTTTTCACAAGGCCTGGCAACCTCTGGGGTTGGAAAATTTTTAAATTTTATTGCCACAATGATTGCTCGAAACGCCCGGGAAGGTTTCAGGGGACGAGTCAATCCGGCATGCTAGGAATCAGCGGCGCGTTAACAGTCTCTAAAATGCTCCGCATAACTGAAACAAGGAAACAAATGGACAAAGCACGTATTAAACACTATCGATGGGTTGTCGCTGGTCTGATATTTTTTATTACACTCGTTAATTTCATTGATCGCTCAGCCATCTCATTTGTCATCGATCCGTTGAAACGGGAATTCCACTTCACTGACACGCAATTTGGAATGATCCTCTCCGCCTTTGGAATGGGATACGTTTTACTCACAGCATTCGGGGGTTGGCTGGTCGACCGTTTCGGTACCCGCATCGTATGGCCTCTTGCTGCAATCAGCTGGTCACTCTGTGTTGGCGTGCTCGGATTTGCCGCAGGATTCTGGGGATTTATCGGACTGCGCTTTCTCCTTGGAGTCACAGAGGGCCCTCACTTTCCCGCGATGACCCGTTCGATTAGCGATTGGCTTCCCCCGATGGAACGCGCTCGCGCGCTGTCTTTGGGACTCGTCGCTATCCCGCTCTCTTCGGTCCTCGGCGCTCCTATCTGCTCTTACCTCGTTGCCGATTTTGGCTGGCGGACGATGTTTATTGCGATTAGCGCAGCGGGAATTGTCTGGGCGGTCGTATGGTATTTCCTCTTTACCGACAAACCTCAAAACTCGCCTTACGTTGGAGAAGAGGAGAAAAAATTGATTGCTACTTCCAATCCCAAAGTGGTTGAGCGGAAGCAGGAGCATGTCGACTGGCGGTTCATTCTGACCCACCCCGCTCTCATCGCCAATAACATCGCTTATTTTGCTTTTGGATACATGTTGTTTTTCGCGACCCTATGGCTGCCGGGCTACTTCCTGTCCCAACACGGCCTTAACCTTAAAAGCGTCGGCTGGTACTTGACCATCCCATGGCTTGTCAGCGCGGTCTTTTTGAAGGCAGGGGGCATTCTTTCCGATTGGCTCTATCGCAAGACTGGAAGCAGCCGCCTGGCCCGCGCCCACGTGATATGGAGCAGCCAGCTGCTCGCCGCGATCTTCTTCGTGCTGCTGAGCTTCACCCACACACTGGGGATGTCTCTTGTGTTCCTGAGCCTTGGCCTTGGATTCGGCATGATGCCGCAGCCTGCGTTCTTCAGCACCAACATCGATGTGGCAAGAGAACGCTCTGGATCTTCCCAGGGGATCACATCAAGCTGTCTTTCATTAGCCGGGATCATTGCCCCGCTATTGACAGGCTGGTTGCTTGACCTTACCGGAAACTACCAGGGAGCATTCTTACTTCTTGCCGGGTTCACTGTGATCGCCGTCGTAACGGTGATATTGTTCCACCATCCCGATCGCCAGTGGTCCCCGTCGCGTAGTACCACTTAGACTTTCTCTGTATAAACCCGGTCATTGGATGGCCGGGTCACTTTTAACTAACACTACCATCGGATAAAGGTATGCACTGCAAACAGAAATTAGACGCCGACACTGACAAGTATTTTTTTCTATCGTTGCGAAAAATCTTTATTTTTATTGGACTGTGCTGGCTGTTCATCCCTAACAGTGTTCAATCTACTTCTGAGCAAAAGTATGTTCTTTCTGTCGGCGAGCAAGATGAAGAACGGCTTGAAATTCTAAACGAAGTTTTTAATCCCTCTACCCTGGAATTTATTCAATCCTGCGGGATGAGAGAGGGAATGAAGGTATTAGATGTCGCTTGCGGGACCGGCATCGTCAGTTGTGAAATTGCTAAAATCGTTGGATCTCGAGGAAAAGTGGTCTGCGTCGATAACAGCGAGGAGCAGTTGCAGCTCGCCAGGGAGCGGGCTCAGCGCGAAGGAATAACCAACATCGAGTTCATTTGTCTGTCCGCATTTGAACTTGATCAACTTGAAGAAAAGTTCGATGCTGTTTATTGCCGTTTCCTTTTAATGCACCTACAGACTCCGGAAAAAGTCCTCGATCAATTCAGATCCGTATTGATCGACAATGGGCTTTTATTTCTTGGGGAGGGAATGGGGGTGGATACGTTTGATTGCCTGCCAAATCGATGTCAGGCTTTTGAGGATTATTATACACTTGCAAAAAGGCGCTATGTCTTGCAAAAAAGCAATTCAGCCATTGGAAGGGTCCTTCCGAAGATGCTTATGGACAAAGGATGGCACCTCAAGAAAAGCCTATTGGTCCATCCGGTCCTTTCAACGACGCGAGAAAAAAGTTTACTCAGGCTTGGCGTGCAATCCTATTGTGCATCAAAAGAAAGCGAATTGGCCAATGACTATCGGTCGCTGGCAGATGAGCTTTACAGCAATGTCGAAAATAGCGAGGAGATTCACCTTCTTTACATTGAAATGAATCTGATCGCAGCGGAAAAGCCCTAATGTTATACCGAACGTGTTTCAAAAATTGGTCCTGGGGTGCGTCAAAGCCCCGGGGTTCGATCGATCGCAAGTCGGTTCATATTTCTAATATTGACCGACTTGCGATCGTCGAACCGCGGGAGCTTTCACGCAGCCCAGGGCCGATTTTTGAATCACGTTCGGTATAGCTCTGTTCACGAGACCGGACAATTCCGAGCAGTTCTTCTTCAGTTAATTTGGTCTCGATAAGTTCGACAGGAGCGCCATTTTCTTCAATGAACGCGACGGTAAAACCGGGCAGCGATTCAGAGGGGCCCCAGATGAGCTTTTTTCCTTCTAGCTCCTTCTTTAGATCGTCAACCTGAAAGGCGACGTGGGGGAGTTTCATCATGAGCGGGTGATAGAGCTTCTCTGCTCCTTCCCCATAGCGCACCCATTCGATCCTGTAATCGCTGGTGTCATAACCCCAGACGTAAATTTTGAGATGAGGGACAAATTTTTCCCCTTCGTGAACCTCTGTCGTCGGGATGCCGAGGTGATGGTATTGTCTCATAAGATTAAGACCGCTCTTGATGTATTTATTTGAAACGGAGACCGTCCGCTTGTGCAAGCTTGCGCATTGCATCTAAAAGCGAGTCCAATCCTTCGCCGTGCATGGCGGAGATAGGGAAAAGCGTCTCTTTGTCATAGGGGTATTTTTCGCAAAAGGCCTTCAAATGCTCTTCAGCCCCTTCCTGGTCGATCTTGTTCAAAGCGACGATAAACGGCTTCTCAAGCATCTCAGGACGATAGGCTTGGAGTTCATCGCGCAGGACATTGAAGTCATCAAACGGGTCCCTGCCTTCGAATCCGGAGACGTCGATGACAAACATAAGCACGGATGAGCGCTCAATATGCCTTAGGAAAGCGATGCCGAGGCCTTTGTTCTGGTGCGCGTCTGCGATGATCCCGGGGATATCGGCGACCAGGACGCGTGAAAAGTCGGCGAATTGAACATAGCTCAAGTTGGGATAGAGGGTTGTGAAGGGGTAGGCCCCGATCTTGACCGGAACGTGGGTGATTTGCGACATCAAAGTCGACTTGCCGGCGTTAGGCATGCCGATCAGCCCGACATCTGCGATCAGTTTAAGCTCCAGTTCTACCTCGCACGCTTCGCCATCCGTGCCGCTGGTGCAGATATTGGGAGCCTGGTTGGTGGGCGACTTAAAGCAATGGTTGCCTTTGCCGCCCTTGCCGCCCTTGCAGATCAGATATTCCTGATTTTCATCGGTAAAGTCGAACAAGGTCTCGCCTGTAACGGCGTTCTTGACAAGCGTCCCGCAGGGGACGGTAAGGACCAGATTTTGCCCATTGCGCCCTTGTTGCAGATTTCCGCCTCCCGGCATGCCGTTTTCCGCATTGATCTGGCGGCGGTTGCGGAATCCTTCCAGCGACAGGACGTGGCTATCTGTTTTGAGCAGGATCGAGCCACCTTTGCCGCCGTTTCCTCCGACGGGTCCGCCTTTGGGAATGTATTTCTCCCTTCTCCATGCGACAACGCCATTGCCGCCTTTTCCGGCGCGGAGAGTGATTTTAACCGAATCGACAAACATCTTTTCTCTAGACCTCTAAATAAAACGCCCCTAAATTCATTATTCAGGGGCACTAAACAAATTACAGTAAGCTGTTTATGGCTTACGCTTGTGGAAGCACGGAGACGTATGTGCGGTTAGTCTTGCGGTAGGTGACAATGCCATCTACGAGAGCGTAGAGACTGTCATCGCGGCCAATTCCGACATTCTTGCATGGCAGCCATTTTGTGCCGCGCTGTCTAACGATGATGCTTCCTGTAGTGACGAACTGTCCGCCTGTCGCTTTGATCCCTAAGCGTTGTGCTTTTGAATCGCGTCCGTTACGGGTTGAGCCCTGACCTTTCTTATGTGCCATATTGCAAAACTCCTTAGCCTATGATGTCAGTAATTTTAACGCGCGCATAGCGCTGGCGGTGTCCGACTTTACGGCGGAACGGCTTGCGTTTTTTGTATTTAAAGGCGATCTCTTTCGGCCCTTTGATCTCTTGCATCAGTTCGCCGTGGACTGCAGACTTTGCGACATTGGGATTGCCGATCTTGGTCGAGCCCGCATTGTTGACGAAAAGAACGTTTTTAAATTCCACTTTTTCACCCGCTTTCGCATCGAGAAGCTCGACATCGATGACATCGCCTTTTTCAACTCTATATTGCTTTCCGCCGGTTTCGATAATCGCGTACATTTGACCTCCTGAAAAGTTCATCGCGTATGTATAGAAAGTGCATGGACATAACACTTCCTGGAGAGGAAAGAGAGGATGATAGGTTATAATTCGATTCAAAGTCAAGAGCCAGTTGTACTTCCCTCATCAAAATCCAGAGCTGAAATGAAGGGATATGATTTAAGCGTCTAATAAACAGAGTGATAGGTTGTTCTTTTTTGTGACCTATACCTAGGAACAGTCATTTCCTGTTTTCGCCGAAGAATCCTATTTCTGTTGTTGTTTTATATTTATAAATTTTTCAAATTGTTACTTATTAAGTTGTTGTATTTGTAATTAAATAAACTGGTTTGATTATTAATTATAATATTTATAATATAAGAATTAAGTCGTCGCTGGTTATCTCCCAATCAGGCTCAAGCGTTGAATTTGGGCCCGATTGGGAGATAACCAGCCGCGGGGAGCATTGTGTATCATGTACTCTCATCGGCAGAATTGCGGAGGAAGGATGAAACCGTTCAATAAAAGGCTGAATAAGCGTAAAGCATCGAAAGTGACTCTGAAGAATCATCGCAAGAGCAGCCATCCTCCTCTTCAAGACGAGGTCAAAGAGGCTTCCAGCGGGGTTACTTCAGTGCGCCCGGAAGATATTAAGATCCACCAGCATTATTAAAACATAAGGAGATAAAAGTCATGCGTAAGTCAAAAAAACACTCTCAACTTAAAACGGCGCCAAAAGGGAAAAAAGGTCAGCAAAAAATGATGAACGAAAAGCAGACCGCTTGGAAAAGCTTCTGGGATCGCTATTGCCAGATGTGACGTCAAGTCACCCGTTTTCTACGGACTACTAAACTGAAGCAATAGAACAGCGCTGCCACTAGGGAAATCGTCGCTCCTGGGGGCCAGTTAAGTTCGTAGGAAAAGTACATTCCCAGGAATGTGAACAGGGCGCCAAGCAGGGTTGCGATCAGCATCATGCGCGAAAGCGTACGGCTGAGAGTCCCTGCGATGGCGGCAGGTATTGCAAGCATGGTGATGACGAGGATAGCTCCAACCACCTGGATCAGAAGGACGACTGCGATCGCGACCAGGCACAGAAGCAGAAGATAGAGAGTGTGCACGGGCACTTTTTGCAAAAGGGCTTGCTGCTCGTCAAAGCAAATGGCCAGGAATCTCCTGTAGAAGATGGCCACTGCAGCCGCGATTAGAACATCTAAGGAAAGCAGCAGCATCAGATCGCTGTGGCTGACCCAGAGAATATTCCCGAACAGAAAATTTGTTAGTTCGACATTGTAGCCCGGAGTGAGGGCGATGAAGACCACTCCGATAGACATTCCCGTTGCCCAGATGGCGGCGATCACCGTGTCTTCCCTCTCCCTGTATTTCAGATGAATCCATCCCATCAATAGGGCGGAGATCAGCCCGGCTGCAAGCGCGCCCTGAAGGGGAGTGAGAAAATCCAAATGATAGGTCCGCCGCAGCCACAGGCAAACCCCCATCCCTCCGAGGACCGAGTGGGCGATGCTGCCGCTCATCGAGACGATTCTTTTGACGACCACATAAGAGCCGATGATCCCGCTTGCAAATGATGCGGCAAGTCCCGCTGCCAGGGCCATGAGGAGGAAGGGGTTATCTGCAATTGCCGTAAAAAAATGAAACATATCTTATCTTTAGATGGAAAAGTGGTGTTTTGAGGTCAGTGGAGTATGATAAAGCCCTAAAGCAAAGTGCTCGCAGACCTCTTTGGCCTTCAGGCTGGTGACTTTGCGCTGGACGCAGAGCAGGCGTCCCACTTTGTCCACAATCGTCTGCAGGTCGTGAGTCACCATCAGGATCGTCATCGTTTTGTTCAGTTCTACGAGAAGATCGTGGATGCTCTGCTCTCCCTGGGGATCGATGTTTGCCGTGGGCTCATCCAAAATAAGCATACGGGGGGTATCGACAATCGCTCTTGCAATCAGCGCCCTTTGAGTCTCGCCCCCGGAGAGTGTGCCAAAAGAGGCCTTTTCCTTATGGCTTAAGCCCACTCTTTCCAGAGCTTTTCGGGCATGAACTTTGACCTCAGAAGGATACCTTCCCAGCCAGTTGAGCTTTCGCAAAGCCCCCATCATGACAACTTCCAGCACGCTGATGGGAAAATCGCGGTCAAAGCGTATGGACTGGGGGACATAGCCGATCAGATAGCGGGCTTCCACCGGGGATAAGCCGAAAAGGCGCACTTTCCCCTTTTGCGGATTTAACAGCCCCAAAATCAGCTTGAGAAGGGTCGTCTTTCCACCGCCATTCGGACCAAAAACACCGACAAACTCTCCACTGTCTATACTTATGTTCACATCTTCAAGAGTGTGAAGAGTATCGTAATGGAAATTAAGGTTCTCGATCGAAAGGGCTTTGTCCATCATCGAGCGATCACCTCGGCGATGTGAATCAAGTTTTCTGCATAATTTTCCGCATAGGGGTCGACCATATGCGTGGGCAGTCCCATCGATTGGGCGATCAGTTCCGCCCCTTTATTGCTGTATTGCGGTTCCGTCAGGATGCTTTGGATGTTGTAGCTTTTGACTTTGGCGAGAATTTCAGTCACATGCTGGGGTAAAGGGTCTTTGCCCTCCATTTCAATGGAGATCTGCAGCAAATGGTAGTCTCGGCAGAAATAAGCGAAAGCGGGGTGGGAGACCAGAATCGCTTCTCCTTGCTTAGGGGAAAGAATGTCCGCAATTTGCCCGTTTAACTCATCGAGTTCGTTTAAAAAAGTGTGGAGGTTTGCGCTGATTTTTTCCTTCTGATCAGGCAAAAGGGCGATGAGACCATCCGCGATCTTCTTTGCCTGCTGCTTTGCGAGAACAGGGCTGAGCCAAATATGTAAATCATACCCCTCATCGTGGCAGTGATCATGGCAATGGTGCTCGACTTCGAGCTCGCCTTCATCGCAATAGGAGAGGAGATCAATCCCATGAGCGACGTCGACAATACTGATTTGCTGACGGTCATTCCTAAAGTACTGAAGAACTTTTTTATCAAAAGATTCTCCGAGATAAATCCACATCGCTGCCTTTTGATGGCGCATCACCTCTCTTGGCGTTGCCTCGTAAATATGGGGATTTGTGCCGGCGGGGACGAGCGGCTCGACATCGACTAATCCTTGGGCGATTTTATTCACAAAATAGACATAAGGCGCAACGCTGACAAGGACTGTCGGCTTTTCATTTTTCTGCCCTTCCTTTTTTTCGCAGGAGGTCAAAGGAAGGATCAGGGTCAAAAGGACAAGAATGCGTATCAACATGAATTTTAATGGGTGTTTAAATAATGGATGCTCAAGCTCCAAATTTCACACCAGAATCGCTATATTTGCAAGAGATATAGTCGGGGCTAGTCAAGTAACTTATTTAATTGAACTAATTGGTTTCGCTGCATTAATATATCAAGCCAAATTTAATTATTTTTTTGGTGTAAATTATGTCTGCTCCATTAGTTTCATTAACTCAAAATCCTGTTCAATATAGTACATTTAGTTTTGGAGGGGATGATACTCAGTTAGGGAGATCAGGCCTGTTTGGAACAGTGGCGGAGTGGGACAGGAACGCCAAAGACGACTGCTTTAAGGCTCATTTTGTCTTCTTTGTTAAAAAAGCTTTTGCATTTCTGGATACCATCGGCATCGGCAAGTGTGCTCTCGGATATGGCGGATTTATGGGTAAGATCAAAGAGTGCGATTATTACCAAACCGGGCTCGATCGCAACAAAGCAGCCCGAGAGAAGATTGTCGCAGCCTTCGGGGGAGAATCCGCATGCCAGGCGATTCCCATCGTCAAACTCAATGACAGAGATTTCCAGGATTATATGAAACTCGGCGATGCGTATTTGGCCAGTGGACAATGGGGTGCTCAGGGGGAAGATCACGCCGGCCGCAAATTTGCTCTACTGCGCGTTGCCGATCGGGCTGGCAGAGTTCATACGGCAACCTTGCATCAACGGTATCGCGAGACCTGCATTCACCCCGGGTTCGGCGATGGCAGCCTTTGGACCCTTAACATGAGGAATGATTCTGTCCAACCCAACACGGATCGCACAGCAGAATTTGTCGAAAAAGTCCGAACAGGCCGCCACCCAGAATATTCTATTGCACCTAAACCATAAGTTGATCAATCCTGTCAGCTAAAATAAATGGCATGGGATTAATATGACTAAAGACACAAACTTTGAATGCCCCTGCTGCAGCGGCAAGCCCTATTTAGAGTGTTGCGGGGTCTACCATCAAGGTAAGCCCGCTGAAACAGCTTTGCAATTAATGCGCTCCCGTTACAGTGCATACGCTCTCAATAATGTCGATTACATCATCCGAACCACTCATCCGCGCCACCCGGCTGTCTCTCAAAATCTCAATACCTGGAAAGAAGAGATCCTCAAATTTTCCATGAACACCGACTTTGAGAAGTTGGAGATTGTGGATTCCAAAGAACTTCCCGATCGGGCAACAGTCATCTTTATCGCCCATCTCAAAAATGGCGACGAGGACGCGACATTCACTGAGCGCAGCTTTTTTTCAAAGGTGAACGGCGTCTGGTACTATGTCAACGGAGATGTCTTCGCAGGCGAGAACCGCTCTCTCAAACTATAATTTTGAGTTGAGGGATAAAGAAGAGTCCTATAAACTCAGCCCCTTTTTGCATTCATTGTTCCTTGGAGGAGTGTCCGAGTGGCCGATGGAGCACGCTTGGAAAGCGTGTAAACGTGAAAACGTTTCGTGAGTTCGAACGCGTGGACGACCCATACATCCTCCGCAAGTTGCAGCGCGTAGACCACGCGAAATGCATCTCCGCGAAATGCTACTGCGATCTCGAATACGCCGGAGCCCACACCACGTATCGGCTTGGCGATATCGGGCTTCCCGCCCTCGGCCACGATGGTCAGCGCCGCGAGGCAAATCGAGCGTGCCCCCCTGAGAACGCCTCAAAATCCTTCAGTGTCGCCCTGATCCACGAAGTGGGTCGTGTTCTCGGTGTCATCGATTCTCGCTGGCGCTATCCCCCACAGCAATGTTGTCATATCTGACAACACGCGTCAAGGGAAAGAACCCTCTTACGTTGATTTTGACTGTTTGGGTCGAATCAATTCATGTAGGAGAGGAAACGACACCGCCAGGATGAATGCGACAGCGTACGAGATATTTCCGCCGTAACCAGCGAATGTAATAACAAATGTCGTTCGTCGCTTACTCCGTGCTCACCCACGGGT
>CAWESW010000020.1:0-19439 GCA_963811735.1 uncultured Verrucomicrobiae bacterium
GATATCCTCCTGCGACTTCGCTGAAATTGAGGGACTGCAAGGCAAAAGGGATGATGTTCAGTTGGGTAAAAGCTCCGATCAGCAGGAAATAGGAGGATCCGAAAATGGCGGGAAGCAGGTGGCGGATTGTCCGTGTGTACTTAAGAGTTCGATATATTTCTCTGATGAAGAAGAGATTAATTTTTTTATTTGAGCTTTGCGGACTCGTCGGCTTGACGGCAAGGGCACTGAAAAACCCTCCCGCGGCGACGAAGAGGCAGAAGATGGCGATGATGACGAAATGGCGATTCGTGATCTCGGTCAGAAATGAAGAGAAAAAAGTCCCTGATGATGATCGCAAGGTAGGTGAACGAAGTGATGATCCCATTGGCCCGAGAGACCGAATCGGCGGGGACGATTTCGGGGATAATCCCATATTTCGAGGGGCCGAACATGGCGCTATGGGTCGATAACACAAATAGAAGAGTATAACATCCCCAGACGCTTTTGGAGGCAAAAACGCGAAGATCGCAAGCGTCATGACAGCCATTTCCGCGACTTTCATGACGACAAGAAGCTTTTGTTTACTGAACTTATCTGCTAAAATTCCGGCGGATGAGGAAAAGAGCAGAAAGGGGATGACGTAGATGGCCCCTGTTGCGGAAAGAATGTTGCTCGCCTCGGAATGGCCTAAAGTGTCGATCAGGAGAAAGGCCATCACGAATTTAAAGACGTTGTCGTTGATGACCCCAAGAAATTGGGTAATATTGAGATAGGTCAGCGCATGCTTCCCCGATTTGGAAAACGAGGGAATAAGGTTAAAGATGCGTTTAAGTGGCGAAGGCAATAAAGAGCGCATATTAAATATATGTTTTTATCCTAAGTGTAGCAGTTATGCAAAAAGACGGCGAGAGTAATAAGATGGCATGGCGGATTGTGTACGGCAATGATCCAACCGTCCTGGCCGATGCCCTTGGCGATGAACTATTCTCCTCCTCCTCACGTCCATTTGAAAACCGCATCGTTGCCGTTCCCAATCCAGCAGTAAAAGATTTTCTATTTCAATGCTTTACGATGAACCCTCGATTAAAGATAGCAGCGGGCGTTCAGGTCCTGCCGTTGAATCAGGCTGTCATGGAGATCCTCGATAACGTTTCGAGGTCGGCGAATAGAAAACGGATTCCTTCCTTTCTTGAATTGTCCTTGGCCATCGAAGAACAACTGTACCATTTAATTTCCTGTAAACAGGAGTTTCATTCTCTTCTTGAATACGTCAATTTCAAAGACGAAGATAAAAAGAGCAAGAGGGTATCGGGCCTCAGCGACGAACTGGCAAGATGTTTTTCCCGGTATGGGCTTTATGGAAAACAATTTTTGCCTGACTGGCTTAAAAAGGAAGGATGGCAACAAACAATTTGGAAAAGCCTCTTTTCGAAAGATTCCCCCTGGACCTATCCGCTTGAGTCCCTCAAAGACCTGAACGCCGGCTGCTTTCAAGGCAAGATTGTCCTCTTTGGCTTTTCTTACCTTTCACCGGCCCATCTGGGCTTCTTTTGCGCAGTCCCTGCCACGATCTATCAACTCTCCCCTTGCGCTCAATTCTGGGGAGATTTCGCTTCCGATAAAGAAAGGCTTGCCTCCCATCGCTTTTTTCGAAGAAAAGGGGGAAAGGAAAATGTCCTTGAAGAACTCGACAGGTATATGCAGCAAAGCCATCCCCTCCTCGCGAACTGGGGAAAACTGGGAAGGGAGATGCTCAAATCGCTCGACGTTTTTCTGCTCGAAGAAACAGAGGCATACCAAGAGAATGATAAAGATCATTTGCTTTCCAGGCTTAAATCATCTCTGCTCACTTTGGACGAGTCTGAGGAGTTGCGAGAGGACGCCTCCATTCAGCTGCATAGCGCCACTTCCAAGCTGCGCGAGGTCGAGGTTTTACGCGACAGCCTTGAGACATTGCTGCAAGAGCACCACAATCGCTTAAGTTCGATACAGCCTCGTGAAATCCTCATCGCAAGTCCCGATATTTCCGGATACGCCCCCTACATTCACATGGTCTTCTCGCAAAGCGCATTTTCTTATCAGATCGAGGGGATGCCTCTAATCAGCGTCAGCGAAGCCGTGAAGGGATTTATGCAACTGATCCAGCTGGTGGACGAAGATTATTCGCTGAATGCCATCCTCAAACTGCTGCGATGCCCTCCTTGCACAGAAAAAAGAGGGTTTGCCTTTGATGAGGTCAGCCAGCTGAGCAAGTGGTTTAAACAGGCCCAGATTAGACGAGGGCTGAAGGGCAATCCCAACAGCTGGGAAGAGGGGATAGACCGCCTCCTTTTTGGACTGGCGATGATTCCCGGAGCGGGTATTTTTGAAACTTATCCAGTCGATGCCATTCCCCAATCGGAGATCGATCTTTTTAATCGGTTTCTGGAATTCTTTTTTGAATTAAAGGAAGATCTTGCCGTTCTAAAGGATAAAAAAAGCGCCTCCGAGTGGCTGGAGCTGTTTTTGCGCATTGCCGATAAGTATTTTCTCATTCAGTGGGAAAAGGAGCCGTTCTTTCAAGAGCTAAAGTCGCTAGCTCTCTCCTGCCGGTCCCTAAAAGAACAGGAGTGGAATTTTGAGAGCATCTCGCGGGTCTTAGCCCACCTTTCTCAAAAGACCGCAGGAAAAATGACATCGCCCAAGCTGGAAAAAATTGCTTTTGTTCCGCTTAGATCCGGCAATATCGGCGCTGCCAGGATCATTTGGTGCTTAGGGATGGACGAAGGTTCTTTTCCAAGAGCCGATGTGCGCAGCTCGCTGTGTGAAATGAACAGATTGAAAAGCCCGGATTATTATCCTCTGAAGGCGGATGAGGAGCGCTCTCTTTTTCTGGAAATGCTCACTCAAGCAAAAGATTACCTCATTTTCAGCTACCAGCGGATTCATGCGGAGGACGGAAAACATCAAGGGCCCTCTCTTCTCATCGAAGAATTGGACCAGTACCTTCAAAAAAGAGGAATGGCAGGAGGGATGATGAAAACCGACCATCCGGCCCTTCCTTTTGACCGCGTCTATTTTGAACCTGACGCAAAAGTAAAAAAATGGGCTGAAGCGGACTTTCTCGCTGCCAAGGCATATTACTTTCCTCATCGCACACCTTCTCCCCTTTTCCCGCTTAAACCCTTCTCCCCGCCTCCTGAAGAAGAGATCTTCATCGATATCCGACAGCTCAAAAAACTGGCGCGGAGCCCGTTGCAGTTCTACTTCAATGAGACGTTGAAGATGTACCTCAATGAGGAGGAAGACGAAGAGGAATCGGAATTTTTAATTTCCCGTCTGCACAGGTCAATGCTGCGCAAGAAAGCTCTGCATGCTCCGCTGGCCGAAGTCTTGCACCAAACCCGGTCGCAGGGGACATTGCCGCGAGGCCTCTTTCAAGCGCCGCCGCTCGCCAGATCGAAGAAGAAATGGAAGACGTTTTCAAACATTTGAATGAATTTGGCGTTAAAGCCGACGAGATCTATTCGGTGCGATTTTCATCCTCTTGCCGCGAGGAAGAAAGCTATCGGCCGGCACTTTCCATCCCCTTGAGCGGATCCCGAATCGCACATATCTCCGGCGAGCTCGAAGACGTCACACCCAAGGGATTGCTCGCGCATGCCGAGGGCGATCTTAAAAGCCTTGTCAAAGTATGGCCGTTGTATCTTATCTACCGCTGCCTGAATCCTGAAAACCGGTTTCTTCTTCTAACAAAAAAAGGAAAGGAAAGGGAGTTTGCATTGGACGATCCTCAATCCGCTCTAGCTTCTTATCTTGAATATTATCTTTTAGCGCGGCAAAGGCCGTCTCCTCTCATGCCGCAGTGGGCCAAAGCCGTTCTGGAGGGAGGCGAGGAAGATTTTAGGGCTGCGATGGAAAAAGAGAATGACGATCGCCATGTAAAATATTTAAAGCGGCGCGAGTCTCTTTTCGATCCGAAAGAAGCGCTCGCGCTGTGGAGTACGGTGTTAAATCAGGCTTTCTCTACCTTGATTAGAAAACAATCCTGAAATCCAGTCTGCCTGAATTGGAAATAAAATGTTCGCTCACTTCTATTTCATAAAGAGCGAAGACGGCTGTGTTTGTTGGGAGAAGGACTTTGAGGCCTGCGCTGCCAAGAAAGCTGTTGTGATCGCGACGAAAATACTTTACCGAGAAGGTACCGTCCAGATCTTCAAGTCCTGCTTTTATTTCTCTGTCATTCAAAACAAAATCGTGAATCCACATTGCCTGAATTTGCGGGATGATTGGAATGGAAGAGATCGTAAAGATACGGGCTGCCCCGAGGCCGAGATAAGTGCGCAGATCTTGGGCATCGAATGCACGGACTTTTAAGTTAATGCTATCCGCCCCATGTTCTTTAAAAGCATAGTGACTTTCATAGAAATAGGAAATGCGGGCAACCGGAGTTGCCCACCAGCAATTGCGATGAAAATTAAAGCCGGTTTGAAAATGAGCTTCCAGATCGTAGCCGGTTTGATTGCTGTGGGCCTTGCGGTCTATAGGCATATTAGAGATTGGAATCGTGCCCCCTGTCGCTGTGACTTTCGCAGAGGATACAGCGATGGGAAAGTCAATATGGCGGGTGGCTGAGGTCCAGTTAAAGCCTCCGCTGACCATTGTGTCGATAAAGAAGCAGGAAGGCACATAACTGGCATAGAGACCTCCTTTAGCGCTGTTGCAATGAGCTCCGCCTATATGGTCGTCCCAGTGAATATTGGTTGCCAGCCAGGAACCTGCGATTCCCACGGTCGTATTCCGAAGAGGTTGGAAATCAACGTTAATAACCGTCCCATAGGTTGCATAATCGAAACCGAGGTGCTTGCCGGTATGGTTTTGATCACCGAAGTCAATCACCCCCTGGATCCATAGCCGGGTATTGCACGATAAGGGTAGACAAGCCGACTGCTGTCCGCATGATTCCTGGCATTGTCTTAATGGGTTATAGCGTTCCAAAATGGAGTCAGCGAACAGGATGGAGTTGCGCATCGCCACAAAAGGAAGGGATCCATAGCATTCGGGACTGAGTTGGTTCAAAGCCAGCGGCAAAGGAGGATCAAAACCTATCCAATTTAAGAAGTCCAGTGACGTATAAACATCTTCCAGGTCGCTATAAGGAGCCGGAACGAATTGATCGAGATAGGCGGCGATAGCGCCCGGATTGCCGCCGCCTGCCAGGGGGCTATAGGCAAGCGCAAAGTCTCTCAAGGGTTGCGCATTGTAGCGGATGCCGTCGTATGTAAAGGGAAAATAGTGGGTGCCATTAGCATTCGCCACGATTCGGCTCTGAAGCGCGCCGCCCTGGCTATTTCCAAATATGGGAACAGGAGCTGCAATCCCCGTCCATAAGGCATACTGCGCCCCTGAGGCGGGGTCCGGCGAAGGGGGAATATCAACGCTGATAATAGAATCCGGTAAGTTAGGCAATGCCAAGAAGTCCCGGATTTGCGCAGGAGTCAGCCCTCTAATTACTGATGAGCGTACCAGCCAGGGCCCTCCGGTGCCGCTTGAACCTTGGGTATAGAGCCGCACAAAATGCAAAGCCTCCGTGGGTGTGATTTCAGTCACTGACACAGTGGTTTCAAACGGGACAGTACTTTCGACCACGCTGGGGTCCAATTGAGCGCAAATGTAATTCACCTCTTCGACGCCGGTTGTGGGGAGAGGGAAAGTGTGCGGCGGAGACGATGTGGGGTACGGAGGAACCACGACGGGAAAAGGCAGTCCTTGAGCAGGATCGGAGCTCCACAATTGGACGAGATTGCCAATCGGCTGGGGAAGAGATTGCCAATTGTCCGAAGCCTCCACCGGGGTTGACAACATCCCATTGCTGAGAATGAAGGCCATCAAAGAGGTGGGTAAGAATTTATTGGGGCATGCCATGCTTTTCAAAATTTTATATCTCATTATATGCGTTGATGAAAAAGGCCATTGGTTTTATGATATGTAAAATTATTTTTGTGCCAAATGTTTAATTATTTGTCCATTTCAAACTGGGAGGGCGCAGAGAGCATTTATTGACATCTCGCGTTAATTTTAAATGAAAAAAAAGAAAGCTTGTTACTTAACTGTTTTTTGCAGCCTTATCCTCGGTTCCATGGAAAGTCTGTATGGTGGATTCCTTTGGACGGGATCGCAAGATGTCAATTGGGACTCAAATAGCAACTGGAATCCAAGCGTTTTTCCCAATGGACCGAATGCCGAGGCAATCTTCCGTCTGCCGCCCGGCGCAAATTCCATGGTCGATACCAATAGCGATATCACTATCGGCATGCTTGCCTTGGATACACCGGGAAGCATCGACATTCATTTTACTCATCATAGCCTGATTTTTCAGACCAATAACAACAGCTCTTCGATTACTGTTTCACAAGGCGATCCTGTCATTGACACCCCACTGGTTATCAAAGATAAATATCTGAAGGTCAAAGGAAATCCCTCTTCCAACCTATGGTTCAAAGGGGATATTAGCGGCACAGGAGGCCTCATTTTTGAAAATGGCCTGTTTTCTTTTTCCGGCATCAATACTTATCGCAAAGAGGCCATCCTCTTGAATTCAGTTATGCATGCGAAGGGCTCCGGCGTGGTGTTTCCCGGCGCTGTATCCGTTTCCGATGGCAGTCGACTTTTTCATGAAACATCAAATCTGTATTCCCCTCACTCCACTTTATTCGTCGTGAACAATGGCTATGTGGATTTTGGAAACTCTTGTCAAAGCTTCTCCAATCTCATGCTTTTCAAAGGAGTCGTTGTAGGGGCAAACGCAACAGTGACCCTATCAAATCCGGCGCATGTGATTCAGATTAAATCGGAATCTTCCATAGGGATCAAGAATCTGATTTTGTCCAATGGTGGATACATGCAATTTTCCTCCTCACAGGGCATTTTTGATGGCAGCCTGTGCCAGGAGGGGTTCATGGCGATGGACCTGGGAGGTGAAAATTTAAATCTCGATGTGCATCAACATGAAGCATTCTCTGACTTTGGTATGGGATTCAACAATGTGATCATCACACATGGTTCTATCATTAAAATTGGTTCGGGAAGCGTGTTCTTTTCAGGCCAGACTGGAAACATTCCATCACTGTCTATCCAAACCGGACGCGTATACATCGGAAAATCTTTTGCAGATCTCATTGATGCATCCGGAAGCCTTGAGATTAAAAAAGAGGGATGTTTGGGGGGATTTGGAACGCTTGGCATTCAGGGAGATGCCGCTGTTTACAACGATGGCACCCTTAAGCCGGGAACGGATAACAATATTGGGATTTTGAGAATTTCCGGATCCTATGCTCAAAGCTCCCAGGGGATATTGTTTATCAAAGCTCTCAATGCAAAAGCCGCAGATAAGCTTATTGTCGATGAAAATGAAGTCTCTTTGGATGGAACATTGGTTTTGCAAGCGCAAACTGCGAATGCATTTAACCCAGGCGATCAAATTGTCATCCTCGATAGCACCAATACAGGGACTCCAATCAGCGGGAATTTTTCCTCTTTTAATTCGAACTTGCCCCCTCATTTAAATGCGACTATCCAATATGACAAAAACCAGGTCAGGATACTGATTACGCAAAGATAAATTGAGAGGTTTTGATTTTTTTATGCCGTCTTTCGATGTGCTCGGCCGAGACCTCAATGTCTTTGAGCCCCATTTTTTGGAAGCTTCCGCCGGAACAGGCAAGACGTTTGCCATTGAACATCTGGTGACCCGTCTTTTGATCGAAAGCGAAGCCCCTTTGTCGATTGAACAGATCCTCGTCGTGACTTTTACAAGAGCTGCGACGCGCGAACTTAAGCAGCGCATTCGCCTCAATCTCACCCGCGCCAAGGAAGAACTGTGTCAAGCCAACCCATCGGCCGATTACCTTAAGGCCATCTGCGAAAAAGGGGAAAAGGCGGTCAAATCCGCGATCGAAAGGATCGATGCCGCATTGATCTGCTACGACGCTGCGCAAATTTTTACTTTGCATGGTTTTTGTCACAGCGTTTTAAAAGAGTTCGCCTTTGAGGCCGGCATCAGTTTTGAAGTGTCCGATCCCGATAAAAAGGAGCACATTTCTCTTTTAGAGCAAATGATCAAGGACCATTTGAAAGAAAATGTGTCCGCTCCCCAATACAGCCCTGCACAGATCGCCGGTATCTTGAAAAAAAGACAGAGCGACCCGCGCAAGATGATCTCTGCGCTGATCGATCTCGCCACTAGCAGCAGCGAGATCGCAGCTTTGCCCTCTTTTGGCGAGCATTTGGAAATCTTTCTCAAAGAGGTGCGCGCACTCCCTGAGATCGATGCACCCCTTTTCAAAGCAGATCTCTCTCTTTTGATCCCCCATTATAAACAAATGACAGGGGAAGAAATCCCGGCGCAGATCGACATGCTGGCCGTTATTCTCTCTTCGAAAGAATGCACGGAGGGCCAGTTTGACGATCTGCTGACCAACGATTTTTTCCTGGAGAAGATGCGGGAGGACAATCAAAAGGTGCGCGCAAAATTCCCGGAAGGGTCCAGATTAAATTATCCCGGACTCGTCGAAAGGATGCGCAAAACCCTGCTTCCCCCGATCGATTCGGCGAAAGACCCGACGAGAACATTTTTGCGCCTCGCAAGAGAATTAAAAGAAAGAAGCTGCGATCTTCTGGAAAAAAGGGAAAAATTCTCTCCCGATGCTCTTTTGCTTAAGGTGGAAGAGGCTTTGAAGATCCCTCGTTTTGTCGAGCGCGTGCGTCAAAAATTCCGCGCTGCGATCATCGATGAGTTTCAGGACACCGACCCTGTGCAATGGAATATCTTCCGGAAATTATTCCTTTCGGAAATGAGAGCGGTCTGTCTCGTTGGCGATCCCAAGCAATCGATTTACGCCTTCCGCAACGCCGATGTCTATGTCTACCTCGAAGCGGCAAAGGCGATGGGCGCGGGCGCTAGAAAACATCTCGACACGAATTTTCGATCGACAGCTCCGCTTGTGAGCGCGCTGAATCTCCTCTTTTCGAGAGCGCAGGGACGATGGATGGACCTTCCCTCTGGCAAAGAGCCTCTTGAAGTGATCCCGGTCAAAGCGGGCGGGCGTCTCATTGCAGACGATACAGAGGCCCCGGTGGAGTTTTTTATCGCCGTTGATAAGAAAGGAACGCACAGGAAATTTCCCACGTCCGACATGCTTGAGAATAAAGTCTTTCCCTTCCTCGCTTCAGAAATTTCCAAATTGCATGCTGAAAAAGGGATCGAGTACCACGAAATTGCCATTTTGATCAAAGATCGCTTTCAGGGCCAGGATGTCATCGATTATCTTAAGAAATGCGGCATTCCGGCCAGCTCCAAGCGGGGCGGATCGATCCTCGACACGGATGCTTTTTTTGCCCTCAAAGAGATCGTGGCCGCTGTCTGCGCGCCTTACGACATGAGCAAAATCAAAACCGCGTTGGGCGGCCCGGTTTTTGCCTGGCAAGAGGATCAGTTTGGCGGCGACTTGCTGTTAGAGGCAAAGGCTAAGATGCAGTCGTTAAACCAGGTCCTCTTTGAAAAGGGATTCGGGCCCTTCTTTCAAACCCTATTGGACACCGCATGGAATGCTTCCGGGACGCCTCTTTTGCAAGAACTTTTTTCTCGGGGAGATCTGCCGCTTTATCTCGATTTGCGAAAGCTCTGCGAGCTGCTCATCGAAGAGGAGATCAGCAGAGGACTCAAAGGGGATGCTTTCTTAAGCTTTTTAGAGGAAATTGCGACAGAGTCCCATCGCGATGAAACCCGTTTGAAGGCGCCCCTGCAGGAAGAAAAGGGCAGTGTGAACGTCATGACGATGCATATGAGCAAAGGCCTTGAGTTCGACGTTGTCTTTGCTCTTGGAATCGTTTCGCGCCACCCTCCTTCGGAACAGATCGCCATCAAAATGGACGGGCGCAGAATTCTTTCTTTCTTGGATCCCTTAGATCCTGCCTCCCAGCTCGCTCTTGAAGAATTGGACGCAGAAAAAATGCGCCAGTTCTATGTCTCCCTGACCCGCGCAAAAAAAAGATTGTATATTCCGCTGATGATCGAAGAGAGCAAAAAAGAGATGGAGATCGGAGAAGCCTCGCCGGTCGAACTGTTTTTTGCGCGGATTTCAGAATTGGCCCTCGATCATGCCGCACTCTATCGCATTGCAGAAAACATGGACATCGATCGCGCGAGGGGAATTCTCGAAAGCCTCTCCCCGCTCATTTGCTATCGGATCCTCCAAGAGGCCCCTGCCCCCAATTGCAAACAGACGGTGAGTCTCAATTGCGAGCTGGTCCCTCCCTCGCCTCTTTGCCTGCCGAGCTATGATCAGCAGCTCCTCTCCTTTTCTTACCTGGCCGCCAAAGATCACTCCATCGCGGTTTCTTCTATTAAACCTCCTCAAGGCGCGCCCTTTTCGCCTCACACGATGCCGCTCGGATCCGATACAGGACATCTTCTGCATTTACTATTTGAAAAAATATTCAAACGCAGACTTCATCATCCTCTCAATGAGAGTTCTCTTGCCCAATTGATCGATGAGGAGATTGTTTTTTCTCCCCTCGAACCGTGGCGGCCGATCCTTCTCCCGTGGATTGTAGAACTTCTCACAAAACCACTGACGGACTTCTCTTTGTCTGATGTCCCCGGTGAGCAGCTTCAGCAAGAGATGGAGTTTTTATTTGGAACAGATCGCGGTATGATGAAAGGGTTCGCCGACCTTTTTTTTGAGTTCGGCGGCAAATACTACCTCCTCGACTGGAAAAGCAATTACCTCGGCCCCTCCGACGCCGACTACACCCGGGAAAAAATCGTTGAAGCGATGCAGCAGAACCAGTATGACATGCAGGCCTCCATCTATGCAGATGCCCTCGAACGTTATGTAAAGCTGTTTGACAATCGGCCATTTCAAGAATGCTTCGGGGGTGCGATTTACTATTTTGTGCGAGGCAAGGCCGTCTATCACTTTATGCCGGAATATCCTCATGAATGATCTCATTTTAAAAACAGGATCGCTTGCGTTCATCGACCTGGCCTTTGCCAAGAGCGTATTAAAAAAACTCGGCAGCACACAAGAAGAACACGTTGCCCTGCTAGCTGTTCTTTTTGCCTTGTCCAGGCAGGGGCATTTGACTCTTGATATCTCAACAGAGGGGCTTATTTCTTCCTTAAAACTCCTTGAGATTGAGGACGTTGACACTTTTTCAAAACTCGTGCGCAAAGGCGCTGAGACATTTCCATCGCAGAGGATTGCCGATGCTTCGGCATGGATCTGCCGCAATGGCAATTACTTCTATCTGCAAAAGAACTGGGTCTATGAATCGGAGATCCTTGCTAACCTGGAGCGTTTAAAAAACAGTCTACCAGCAATCGCTCTTTCCGCGTCGACTTTCGATCCCCGGTTGAATGACGCCCAAAAAAAAGCTGTAGAGAATGGGATGCGGAACTCTTTGTCCCTTTTGACAGGAGGCCCCGGCACCGGAAAAACATTTACGGCAGCAGAACTTGTCAAAGCCTGTCTCTATTCCCTGCCCAAGGATCAAAGAAAGCATTATAGGATCATCCTGTCTGCGCCAACGGGTAAAGCCGTTGCCCAGCTCGAGGGAAATTTAAGGAAAGCGATCGGCGATGAAGGAAAAATCCGGTCCGGAACGCTCCATTCCATTCTCGGGATCAAACCCCATGCGCATGAGGATGAGGTCCAGCCTCTTTTTGCCGATCTTGTCATCGTGGATGAGTGTTCGATGATCGACGCTAAAATTTTTTCCAGGCTGTTGGCATCGGTCACTTCCGGCGCGCGTTTGGTTTTAATCGGGGACAAAGACCAGCTTCCTCCCGTGGAAGCAGGTAGCATCTTTGCCGATTTGATCGATGCGAAGATCCTTCCGACGGCAGAACTTTTAGAATCTTTGCGATCCGATCGCTCTGAAATTCTGTCGCTGGCAAAATACATCAAAGAGGGAAAGGCAGAAGAAGCGCTTTCCTTTCTTTCTGAGAATAAAGAGATTGAATGGGCTGATCTTGAAGAAGAAAAAAAATCGATTCCACAGCTTTACACGTATCTCTGGGAGCGTTGTAGAGACCGGTTTCCCTCGACCTATGCGGAAAAACCCACCCCCGAGCAAATTTTAGGCAAGATGGGAGGGTTTAGCATTCTATCATGTATGCGCCAGGGATCGCTTGGAGTCGATGCTGTCAATGGGTACTTTTTAAACCAATATTTAAGGCTGGCAGCGGAGGGGACGTGGTGGGTGGCTCCGCTGATGATTACGCGAAACGATCACGAGCTCTTGTTGTTTAACGGAGATTTAGGCGTCGTCGTGCGTAAGATTGTCCCTGATTTTTCTTTGCGGCAATTTCATTGCGAGGATTATGCGCTCTTTCACGACCGAAAGGGAGGGGTCAGGCAAATCTCTGCTTTGGCGCTGAATGCATTTGAATATAGCTATTGCTTGTCTGTGCATAAAAGTCAGGGGAGCGAGTACGACGAAGTGCTGATTCTCGTGCCCAAAGGTTCCGAATCGTTTGGAAGGGAAGTGCTCTACACTGCGGTCACCCGGGCGCGCCGCAAAGTCTCTCTAGCAGGAAGCAAAGAGATCCTGCGCGGCTCTATTTCAATCAGCTCTAGAAAACTCTCCGGCATTAAGAGGCTGTCTGCGATTTAAGCTTCTGTCGATTTTCGGGTTCTTTTGAGCCAATTTTCGATTCAAATTTGGGGGGTAATATCAACATTTCGTATATTACCCCCCCAAATTTGAAAATCGAAAAGTGGCCAAAATAATCCCGAAAATCGATGAAGCTTCAATTCGAAGACAGCCTCTAAGCGACTGTCCCAGGTACTCATTTAAAAACTTCTTTTTTCTTTCGAATAAACCAGGGCTTATAAGACTATTCTTCAAAAAAGGAGTTCTTATGGGAAAGAGCATTTTACTGTGCATCTTGTTGCTTACCGCATCGTTCAAAGGTCTGCAATCAGCCGATGCTGAAGCCGATCAGCAAATTCTCAATTGTATTTCAGCAAATGCATTTACAAATTCCACTATCGACTATGTTTTCAATAATATTGCTTATGAAATCCGCGTCATTAGCAATCCCCGTCATCAGTTGATCTGGGGATCTGCTCTGAATGAGCCTGAAGATTGGCCATTGATCATCACGTCGAAACATGAGATTCCCTTGATTCTTTCGAGGCATATTCAGAATTTAATCCCCGAATCATTATATGAGGATGAAAATTGTTTCGTCGATCTTGGGGCTGCAAGGTTATTTTCCGCAGAAGAGTATGCTGAATTGCACCCCATTGCCGTTGCTGAAAAGATGGATGATCCCGGTTTGGATGCTCAAATAAAAGAACTTTTCAGCTCCAACCGATGGGCTAATAAAATTGTTCATTATCACATTGGAGACAACTACTACCATGTGCGCCTGATCCATAATCCGCAATGCATTCCAATGTATGCGAAAAGGCAATTGCTTTTGTACGGGAAGCAAGAACCTCTCACTCTTAGTGTGACCTGGGATTACAAATATGGGATCGTCACCGATGTGGAAGCACCACAGGCACTGATTGACCATCTTTCGAAACTCGTGCCCGCTTCCTGGTGGGACTGGTTTACCAATTTTATCATCTATAATGGGACGGTTGTGGAATATGAGGAGTCTACTTATAGTTACCGTGGAGAGGTCGTTACAACCTGGGATACGATTACCTGGTTTGAATTTATGAAAGACCCTCATCCTAAGCTTTAAATCAACGACAGACTCTTAGAGATTGTCCACAAACCACAATTTAGGATAGCCATGCACCGGGTGATGCGAAGTTGCGTTCTAATTCTAATCCTTGTTTTTTTTAGTTCTCCATTAATTTCTAAAGAATCAAAACATTCAAGTACTCTTCAAGCCGGTATTGATCGGATCATTCGCGAGTCCGCCCCCGATGCCAACATCGGTATCGAAGTGGTCTCTCTCAAAACTGGACAGAAACTCTATCAGAGAATCCCGCATCATCTCCTCGTTCCTGCAAGCTGTCTTAAATTGATGACGGGGGCTGCCGCACTCCATGCCCTGGGGGTTGACTACCGCTTCGAAACAAAGATTTATACCGACGGCAAAATTGAAAAGAAAACCCTTAAGGGAAACCTTTACTTGCGAGGATCGGGAGATCCTGAGCTAGCTTTCGAGGATTTGGAGGAACTTGTTTTCCAGTTGAAACTGCGGGATATTCAGAGAATCGAAGGAAACCTCTACGTTGACAACACCCTCTTTGATGGGATAAGCCAGGGACCCGGCTGGATGTGGGACGATGGGGCAGAGCGATGGAATTCTCCGATGGATGCTTTGCTCTTGAACCATAGCTGCGTCGATGTGTGGGTCAAACCCGCCGAGACGTCAGGCAAGGCCCCAATTGTCTACATCCATCCCAAGACCGATTATGTGCTCACTCAGAATCGCGCGATGACGACTGCAGAGGAAAACAACCTGTCTGTAGAGCGGCGGTGGATGCAGCGGGAAAATGTCATCGAGATCAAGGGACAGATTGCAACTGGCAGCGAGACGCAGCATTTTATGATCCCCGTCGAAGACCCTCATCTTTATACAGGGCACGTTTTCTGCGGAATCCTCGTCAAAGCGGGCTTTGATTTTACGGGAGAGATCGATCAAAAAGCGACGCCCGAGAGTGCCGTTTTGCTCGGAACACACCAATCCCGTCCGTTGTCTCAGATTGTGGAAGCAATGATGAAGTTCACCGATAACCTTGCCGCAGACTGTCTGTTTAAAAAAGTGGGAGAAAACCGCTTTGGAGCTCCAGGGACCTGGCAAAAGGGTTCAAAGGCTGTCAGAGAGTTTCTTGGCTCTGTAGTGGGTTTGAATGTCGAGAAAATGGTCATCATGGACGGCTGCGGAGTCTCGCGCTATAACCTGGTCTCAGCGCATCAATTCGTCGAATTTTTAACGTGGATGCATGCCCAGTTTGGCTTCTTTAGCGAGTTCTAGCGTCCTTGCCTATTTCGGGTATGGACGGCACGCTGAAAAAACGAATGACCGAACCCCATTTAAAAGGCAAAGTGCGTGCCAAGACGGGTTCGATGACGGCAATTTCTTCGATCTCAGGCTACCTAACGACTAAAGATGAAGAAACGTTGGCCTTCTCCATCATTCAAAATGGCTTTATAGGTAAAAGGGGTGAATACACGGCTAAGATCGAAGATGAGATCTGCGCCTTTCTCACTCAATTTTCAAGGGAGGATTGAGAAGAAGTATTAAAGTCTTTAATAGGACGTTTTTGTTTCGAAAAAACCCCAATCAATAGAATGGGGTTTATACTTTATACTGTAGATCTGGGAGTAGAAGAAATTACGCGGAGATTTGCTTTGCTTAGCGTTAGGGCGGGATTTCACGCGGCTTGCCTTGTTCATTTTATAAATCCCTTTTTTTGACTCCTTTGTCCATCAAAAGTGAGTATTGCTGCAAGCTTCGCTTTAGCGCCAGTGGAGTCTTTTTTGGTAAGCGTGTCTTCAAATGCGCGCATTGCTGTAGTAACTTTTGATTTGAAAGAGCGATTGCGCAGATTGCGCTTTATGCTTTGTTCGTCTCTTTTCAGAGCGGACGGCTTTCTCGGTTTAGCTGCTTTGCCGTTTTCTTTTTTAACATCTGCCATAGGAGCCTTTCCTTAAAGATAAAGAAACTCCCGAAGCCCATTATTTGCATTTTCGATGGGTCGACGATGTTCTCAAATTGAGATGGAAAGTAATATAGCTGTCTTGCCATAATTCGTCAAAAGCGATTTTTTTCTAAACTGGACTTTCGCCTTCCCCTCCAAAAGGCTAAAGCCTAGTTAAAGATTTGTTTTAACCTGAGTTTGGAGTTATGACTCAAATCTATAAGCTGTGGCTGGTATTGCTGGTACTTTCCGGAGGAATCGCTCTGTGGTTTTCCGGGATGGCTTTGGCCGGGGCCTGGAATTTCACCCGCTTGAACGCGCAGACGCCGGCAACGGTCTTTAAGTGGGATATTCAAGACCTTTCCTCTTCCCGCTTTGCAATCATTGGCGAATACCAATATGAGGTCAATGGGGCGGCCTTCACAGGCAAGACAGTTTTTGAAAGTCCGCAATTTCTCAATCGGTTCGCCGCTGAAAACTATGTCCGGTTGATCCAAAATGAACCTTGGCAGGCATGGTACACGGAAAGCAAACCGGTCTTCTCCAGTTTGGAGAGGGAATTTCCACAAAAGCAATGTCTTCAGGCCTTGCTGACGCTGGGTGTTTTTGTCTATTTCTATTTCGCCAGGTCCATGCTCTCAAAGTTTACTGCTTAAACTGGACTTTAGCCAATGACCAAAGTCCAGTAAAAACTCAGGTTGAAAAATTTCTAATCGCCCAATCAATGATCGATCGGTAGCTTTTTGCAATCAGCTCAAGGGTGGGGAGCCTCTGCATGTGTGCAATTCTATTTTCCCTGTTCAAATGCGCTTCGATAGCAGTCATTTTTTTTGCGGACAGGCAGAGATTGCCCTCTTTTAGGATCCGATGCAACAGATCCCCTGCAGCATAGCATTTCCAGTTGGCAAGCCTGTCCAAAAGCAGGTGGGGTAATGCGATATCAGGGGCCGCGATGGACGGCATTGATAAGATTTTTGTGGGGGTGATTTTGAGTGGGGGGCCTTTGAAAAGGCGCCGGATGCCTTTGATGACCTCGAATTGGTCGTAGATGATTCCATTTCCTGTCTTATCGATGTTTGTAAAATAGCAAGGGGTCGTCCTCAAGTGGCTTTCTGCTGCGGAGAGCGTTGCTTTGTTGAACTGCTTGTCATGCAGAATCCAGATCACATGGTATCCCGCCGTTTGGTAATCGCCGTTGCGGCTTTGGGCTTCTTCGAGAGGAATCGGGGAGCGCTGGATCTCGAAGACAATTTTTTTTGAATGCCAGGCGACATCGGCGATCCGGCGAATGTCGGGGAAAGGGCATTCGATCTGAGCATCCGGTCCGATGAGTTCAAAAAGTTTTAACTGTAGCTGGAGATGCTCCAGGCTTTTTTGGTGCTGGCGGCATTTTTTTGTTAGAAAGAGATGATAAAAGTGCGTTTGGCGGGAGGGTCCTCCGCGCAGGCGGACCGTGGAAGCGCATTCGGGGCAGAGATAATCTTTGCCTCTCTCTGCCTTTGCTGCGGCAATCGGATTCGACCCTTTCAGAGCGTACAATTGCATCGTTTTTTATTTTTAAATAAAGTCTAGCCATGTTAATAAAGTGTATCTTGGCTTGACAATAAGAAACTTTCCCCTCAATATTTGCGGGTTTGAGTTAAAATCGGAAGAGCATGGCAAAAGGTTCGTTCAGCAATCTATTCAGTCAACAACATCAGCAAAAAATCGAAGAGCTCGTCGCAATCGCTAAAGAGCAAGGGTTCATCACCTACGAAGAGATCAACGAAATTTTGCCGATGACCTTCGATTCCGCCGAACAGATCGATCAGGTGTTGATCTTTCTTGAGCGGAATGGACATCCAGGTCCTCAACCAGGCAGAAGTCGAAAGACAAAAAGAGCGCAAAAAAGAGGCAAAAGAACTCGAAGGGATCACCAAGCGCCCGGAAGGGACCTCTGATGATCCCGTTCGGATGTATCTTAAAGAAATGGGCTCGGTTCCCCTCCTCACTCGCGAAGAAGAAGTTGAGATCTCCAAAAGGATTGAAAAAGCTCAAATTCAGATTGAAAAAATTATTATGCGTTTCCGCTATTCGACGCGCGAGGCCATTTCTATTGCCAATTATCTGATTACGAGCAAAGAGCGCTTTGACAAGATCATTGCGGAAAAAGAGGTCCCCGATAAGAACCTTTACTTCGCAATGCTTCCCAAGCTCTCGCTCCTGCTTCGCCAAGAAGACCGATTCTGGAAAAACTCCTCTTCGACCTCTTCAATCCGGAAACGAAAAAGATCGACAAAGTCAGAATTTCCGAAGAGATCGAAAAGTGCCGCATCCGCACTCAGGCTTACTCTGCGCCGCATGCACTTCCGGCATAATATCATCGAAGATTTTGGCGAAGTCATTCTCAATGCTTACGACAGCGTTCCTCACTCTTGAAAAAGAGATCCAGGAGCTCGTTCCCACGAGCTGAAAAAAACAAATTTGCCGCTGCCAAGCTCGCTGCAGTCAGAACGAAAGCTTGCCAAGCGGGAACTTGCCGCCGGCCGCACTCTCGATGAGTTCAAAAAAGACGTCCGCATGCTTCAGCGCTGGATGGACAAGAGCCAGGAAGCCAAGCGCGAAATGGTCGAGTCCAACCTGCGACTTGTCATCTCGATTGCCAAGAAATACACCAACCGCGGCCTTTCCTTCCTGGACCTGATCCAGGAAGGCAACATGGGCCTGATGAAAGCCGTTGAAAAATTTGAATACCGCCGCGGATATAAATTTTCCACCTATGCCACCTGGTGGATTCGACAGGCTGTGACACGTGCGATCGCCGACCAGGCGCGTACGATCCGCATTCCTGTGCACATGATCGAGACGATCAACAAAGTGCTGCGCGGCGCCAAAAAGCTCATGATGGAGACCGGCCGCGAGCCGACCCCGGAAGAACTCGCTAATGAGCTCGGGACTGACTCCCGAGCGCGTCCGCGAGATCTACAAAATTGCCCAGCATCCGATTTCTCTGCAAGCGGAAGTGGGAGATGGCGGAGAGAGCCAATTTGGCGACTTCCTCGAAGATACTGCCATTGAATCTCCTGCCGAGGCGACGGGATATGCGATCCTTAAAGATAAGATGGGCGAAGTGCTCGCCACGCTGACCGATCGCGAACGCACCGTCTTGATCGAGCGCTTTGGCCTGCTGGACGGCAAGCCGAAAACGCTGGAAGAAGTTGGCGTGCGCTTCAAGGTCACACGCGAGCGCGTTCGTCAGATCGAGGCAAAAGCATTGCGCAAGATGCGCCATCCCACGCGCGCCAAGCAATTACAAGCCTTCCTCGATCTGCTCGAAGAGGAATAATCCCGAAAATCGACAGAAATTGAGTTTTAAGACAGCTTCTAATGTTCGAGAAAGCTGAATGAGAAGCCGTCGATGGCAATCAGGCTGATCTTTTGGTTTTTCTCATCAACTTCAAAAACAGCAGTAGAGCCGTTTTTAGGGTCGTTGAAAGGAGGGTCGCGGTAATCAACCTCAATCCCAGCTTCAGCGAGGGCTCCCATTGCGGGAACTTTGATTGAGGAAACTTTATGGCCAAAAGCTAGAATGAGCTCTCCGGGATGTTTTGCAGCAACTTCCAGCATGAATGTTTTGACTCGAGCATAAACTTTTTGAAAACTCTCCGCATCCGTCACTACAGTATAAGTCCATTTCTGAGAGAAACTCATTCCTTGCGTTTTTGCTTTTTCCACTGCGGCGAACTTGTTATAAGTCTCTTCTGATTGCCCATCGATCTCTTCCCCGAAAAACTTCTCTTTCATTCTCTCGTCGACTTGAAGCTT
>CAWESW010000021.1:0-52325 GCA_963811735.1 uncultured Verrucomicrobiae bacterium
CGGGTGCTCGACATCGGCTGCGGGCCCGGTGACGTGTCGTTCGTCGCCGCCGGGCTCGTCGGTCCGACGGGAAGCGTTCTGGGTGTGGACGCCGCGCCCGTGATGCTCGAGCTGGCCCGCGCCCGGGCCGCCGAACAAGGCTTGTCCACAGTGCATTTCATCCAGGCCGCGATTGACGCGATCGACTTGGACGAACCCGTCGACGCGGTCGTCGGCCGGTTGATCCTGATGCACCTGCCCGACCCGGCCGCCACGCTACGCCATCTCAGCTCGTTCGTGCGTCCCGACGGGGTGATCGCGTTCTCCGAGAACGACATCACCGGGGCGAGCAGCGTCCCGGACATGCCGCTGTTCGGGCAGGTGACGGCGGGCATCGTGCGCGCCTTCGAAGCCATGGGGCTCAGTCCGCGTTTCGGCACTGCGCTGCACACGATCTTCGCCGACGCCGGTTTGGGCACGCCGCAGCTGACCCTCGGCACGCCGATCGGCACGGCCGCCGACACCGACATCCTGGCCTACGCCGCGGAAGTCTGGCGGCTAGTATCCCCACAGCGCAACAGCTGGGCTGGCCGGTCCTCGCGATCGACGAGGTCGCCGATATCGAAAACTTCGTGCCCCGTTCCGCGACGAGGCGCTCGCGGCCAATGCCCTGATCACGATGCCACCCATGATCACCGCATGGACAAAGGTGCGAAAATGAACCACCGATGCAGAACCAGTACTCGACGGGCCTGTCGCGCAACAACATCGAGCAGGCTCTGCGCTCCGCCGGGAAGGACCTCGACCGCCTCGCCCCCGCCGACCTGGGCCTGCTGGAGGACTTCCACACCATGGGCCGCATCGCCACCGCGCAGCTGGTGGAGTTGGCGCAGATCACCGGCGAGATTGCAGTGCTCGACGCCGGCAGCGGGGTCGGCGGCACCGCCCGCTACATCGCCGACCGCTACGGCAGCCAGGTCACCGCTGTGGACCTCACCGATGAATACTGCGAAACGAACCGCTGGCTCAATCGACTCGTCGGCCTCGGCGACCGGATATCCGTTCATCGGGCGGACGTCACCGAACTCCCCCTTCCCGACGCCGCTTTCGACGTCACCATCAGCCAGCACGTCCAGATGAACGTTGCCGACAAGGCACGCCTGTACTCCGAGACGCGCCGAGTACTCAAAGATGGCGGACGACTTGCCCTGTGGGACCTCACGATTGGGGGCGACGCCCAACTCGACTACCCGCTGCCGTGGGCCGATCAGCCCGCGCGCAGCCATCTGGTCACCCCCGACGAATTGCGCGCCGCCGTCGAGTCCGCCGGGTTCGCCGTCGAACACTGGAACGACCTCACCGACCAGGCGGCCTCGCTGATGCGGGCCATCTTGGCCCAGCCCGCCAACCCGCTGGGCCTGCACGCCTTCGTCACCGACTTCCAGCGTGAGGCCGAAAACCTCACCCGCGCCCTGGCCGACGGACGCCTGCGGGCCGTCCAGGGCGTCGCCCGAGCGATCAGCGGAGGTTGAACACGATGCGGCCCAACGAGATTCCAGACCAGCGCTACACGACGACATGGAGCGGCGGCCGCGGTGAGGTCAAGTTCTTCCAACGGTCCGACGGCTCGCGGTTGCGCTACTTCACGGCGGGGACCGGCCCGCCGCTCGTCCTGCTCCACACCGTGCGCACCCGACTCGGACTACTTCCAGCGTGTCATGCCCCCGCTATGGGACGAATTCACGGTGTACGCGCTGGATCTGCCCGGCATGGGATGGTCCGACATCGTCCCCGGTGCGCGATACGGCGAGCCGGAACTGCGCACCGCCGTAGTCGAATTCACCAGAACGCTTGACCTGCGTGACGTCACGTTGGCCGGCGAATCGATGGGAGGCACGATCGCGTTGTTGGCCTCGATCGAGCTCAGGGACAACGTAAGCAACGTGGTCGCCTTCAACGCCTACGACTACCCAAGCGGCCTTGAACGCGGCAATTGGTTTGCCCGCCTGATCGGAACGGGTGTCCGCCTGCCCGGTTCGGGACCGGTCTTTGCCCGGCTAGAGAATCGCATGATCCTGCGGGCCGTGCTGCGGGGCGGCTTCGCCGACCACCGCGCGTGTCGGAGGACTTGCTTCGGCGAGCTCCGGCGAGGCGGCCGCAGGCCCGCTACCCGGCGGTGAACCGGGCCATCATGCGCAGCCTCGCCGGGTTCGTCGAAGCACGAAGCCGCTACGCGCAGGTGAAGGTACCCGTCACCCTGGTCTACAGCGGCACGATTGGTCCCGCACGGCGGAGCGCGAGCACGTCGCTCGCCTACTGAATGCCCAGACCCTCACAGTGCCCGGTGCGGGCCACTTCTCGGCCCTCGAGCGCCCAACGGAGATGGTTCGCAATATCCGGCAAAGCAGAAGACGGACGGCCGATTCATGAGGCCAACCCAACCGGGCCGCGCGACGTCAGCGCTTGCGGTGACCATCCGGCTGACCGCGGTCGGGTATTTGCTCTTCTTCGTGCCCGACCTGATTCTTTCGTCCACGCATCGCATCAACGCGTTGCCGACGTTGTTGGGCGGGCTCTTCGATTGGGGAGCGGGCGGCGACGCGATAGCCGTCATGTTCTCCACCGTCTACGTGGTCTGGGCGCTCTTCCTGTTCGCATCGGCGCGCGCACCGCTCGCCAACCGATTGTTTCTTGATTTCAATCTCACCGCGAACTCCGCACACTTTTGTTCGATGCTCGTCATGGCCGTTGCGATGCGTGACGAGCACCGCCACCTCGCGGGAGTGGTCGCGCTCGGATCGCTGCACCACGGTCCCATTGGCGGCGTGCTGGCTGCCGGTCCGGCGTCGCACGACCGGGTGAACGTTTGGCGACAGACATAGCGGCATGGTGGAGTGGGTATCGCTTAACTAGTCCCCCAAGACGAGAGAGCGAGGTCCGCTGGTGCATCCAGGCCTGGGTCTGCCCGAGAAGGTGCATGCCTGCCTGTTCGACCTCGACGGTGTGCTCACCGACACCGCCAGCGTGCACACCAAGGCCTGGAAGGCCATGTTCGACGACTACCTGTCCCAACGGGCCAAGCGCACCGGGGAAGAATTCGTCCCCTTCGATGCGGCCACCGACTACCGGAAATACGTGGACGGCAAGAAGCGCGAGGACGGGGTCCGGTCATTTTTGGAAAGCCGCGGGATCGATCTGCCCGACGGCAGTCCCGACGACGCGGGAGACGCCGAGACGGTATACGGCCTGGGCAACCGCAAGAACGACATGTTCCAACGGGTCCTGCGCCGGGACGGCGTCGAAGTCTTCGAGGGGTCGCGGCGATACCTGGAGGCGGTCTCGGCGGCCGGCCTGGGCATCGCGGTGGTGTCCTCGAGCGCCAACACCGGCGACGTCCTGGAGATCACCGGCCTGGACCGGTTCATCCAGAAGCGGGTGGACGGCGTCACGCTGCGTGACGAGCACATCGCCGGCAAGCCGGCGCCGGACTCCTACCTGCGAGGAGCCGAGTTGCTCGGCGTCGGCGCCGACGCCGCGGCCGTGTTCGAGGACGCGATCTCGGGCGTGCAGGCCGGCCATGCCGGTAACTTCGGCTACGTGGTGGGCGTCGACCGAGTGGGCCAGGCCGACGATCTGCGCCGCAACGGCGCCGACGTGGTGGTCACCGACCTCGCCGAGCTGCTGCGGTCATGATCGACGACGAAGCCTTTCCCGTTGATCCATGGCTTGTCCGCGAAACCCGGCTCGACCTGAACATACTGGCCCAGTCGGAATCGCTGTTCACCCTGTCCAACGGGCATATCGGGCTGCGCGGCAACCTCGATGAGGGTGAACCCTATGGCCTGCCCGGCACCTACCTGAACTCCTTTTACGAGATCCGGCCGCTGCCCTACGCCGAGGCCGGGTACGGCTATCCGGAGGCCGGCCAGACCATCGTCGACGTCACCAACGGCAAAATCATCCGCCTGCTGGTCGAGGACGAGCCGTTCGACGTCCGCTACGGCGAATTGATCTCGCACGAGCGGGATCTCGACATGCGCGCCGGGACGATGACCCGCCGCACGCACTGGCGCTCCCCCGCGGGCAAGGAAATCAAACTGGTGTCCACCCGGCTGGTGTCGCTGGTCCAGCGCGGCGTGGCCGCCATCGAATACGTCGTGGAAGCGGTCGGCGACTTCGTTCGCGTGACGGTGCAGTCCGAACTGGTCACCAACGAGGACCAACCCCAGACCTCCGGTGACCCCCGGGTGTCGGCGATCTTGGAGAACCCGCTGGTGGCCGTCGACCACGAAAACACCGACACCGGGGCGCTTCTCATGCACCGCACCCGCAGCAGTGCCCTGATGATGTCGGCCGCGATGGATCACGAGATCGACGTTCCCGGGCGCGTCGAGTTCGCCACCGATGCCCGCGACGACCTGGCGCGAACCACGGTGATCTGCGGGCTGCGCGCCGGGCAGAAACTGCGCATCGTCAAATACCTGGCGTACGGCTGGTCGAGCATGCGCTCGCGCCCGGCGCTGCGCGACCAGGCCGCCGCCGCCATCCACAGCGCCCGCTACAGCGGGTGGCAGGGGCTGCTGGATGCGCAGCGGGCTTACCTGGACGACTATTGGGACAGCGCGGACGTCGAGGTCGAGGGCGATCCCGAATCCCAGCAAGCCGTGCGGTTCGGGCTTTTTCACCTGCTGCAGGCCAGCGTGCGCGCCGAGCGCCGCTCGATTCCGGCCAAGGGGCTCACCGGCACCGGCTACGACGGTCACGCCTTCTGGGACACCGAGGGGTACGTGCTGCCGGTGCTCACCTACACCGCGCCGCATGCGGTGGCCGACGCGCTGCGGTGGCGGGCGTCCACCCTCGACCTCGCCAAGGAACGGGCGGCCGAACTCGGCCTGGAGGGCGCCGCCTTCCCCTGGCGGACCATCCGCGGGCAGGAGTGCTCGGCCTACTGGCCGGCCGGCACCGCGGCCTGGCACATCAACGCCGACATCGCCATGGCCTTCGAGCGGTACCGCATCGTCACCGGCGACGACGAGCTGGAAAAGCATTGCGGCCTCGCGGTGCTCGTCGAGACCGCCCGGCTCTGGGCTCTCCCTCGGCCACCACGACCGGCACGGCGTCTGGCACCTCGACGGCGTCACCGGCCCCGACGAGTACACGGCGATCGTGCGCGACAACGTCTTCACCAACCTGATGGCCGCGCACAATCTGCGCACCGCCGCCGAGGCCTGCAACCGCCACCCCGAGGCGGCGGAGGCGATGGGCGTCACCACTGAGGAGACGTCCTCCTGGCGCGACGCGGCCGACGCCGCCAACATTCCCTACGACGCCGGCCTGGGGGTCCATCAGCAGTGCGAGGGGTTCACCACCCTCGCGGAGTGGGACTTCCAGGAGAACCACGCCTACCCGTTGCTGCTGCACGACCCCTACGTGCGGCTCTATCCCGCGCAGGTGATCAAGCAGGCCGACCTGGTGCTGGCGATGCAGTGGCAGAGCCACGCGTTCACCCCCGAACAGAAGGCGCGCAACGTCGACTACTACGAGCGGCGCATGGTGCGCGACTCGTCGCTGTCCGCCTGCACCCAGGCGGTGCTGTGCGCCGAGGTCGGGCACCTCGAATTGGCTCACGACTACGCGTACGAGGCCGGGCTGATCGATCTGCGCGATCTGCACCACAACACCCGCGACGGCTTGCACATGGCCTCGCTCGCCGGAGCCTGGACGGCTCTGGTGGGCGGCTTCGGCGGCTTGCGGGACGACGAGGGCATCCTGTCGCTGGATCCCGCGCTGCCCGATGGCATTTCGCGGCTCCGGTTCCGGCTTCGGTGGCGCGATTGCCGGCTGACCGTCGACGTCAACCATTCCGACGTCACCTACACGGTGCGCGACGGGCCGGGCGGCCAGCTCACCATCCGGCACGCGGGCGAAGAGGTCACCCTGAGCACCGATGCGCCGAAAACCATTGCGGTGCGCGACCGCAAGCCACTGCTGTCGCCCCCGCAGCAGCCGCCGGGCCGCGAGCCGCTCCACCGCCGGGCACTGACCCGGAACAAGTGAGCATCAGCCGGGATTGACGATCCGCCCCACCTCGGCCCTCGCGGCCTCCCGTATTTCGTCGTCCGTCAGCCCGTCGAGCCCGGTCGCCGAGCGCAGGATCGGCGCGAACAGCCGCCAACCGAATTGCAGCGCAAGGGCATTGGCGACGGCGAGCCGCGCATCGGTCTCATTGTCGTAAAGCGGCAGCACCCACTCGAGCAACGCCGCGACGCTGGGAAAGCGCTTCTGCAGCTGCCCCGCCGGATACCCGTCGAGCACGGTCCGGGCCATGACCCTCATCTGCCGGTCCAGGGCCCGGTCCAGTTCGTCGGCGGGCGTCGCTGGGTTCAGCAGCAGGGCGCTCAGGTTGGCACCCAGGTGATCGAGGACGGCGCCGACCAGATTTTCCTTTGTGCCGAAGTGACGAAACACCAGCCCGTGGTTGACGTGGGACCGAGCGGCGATGTCGCGGATCGAGGTCGCGGCCGGGCCACGTTCGGCGAACAGGTCGGTGGCGGCCTCAAGGATCGCGGCCGCGACCTCGGCCCGCCCGGTGGGCATGTTCGCGCGGCCACTTGCGGAAGCTGTAGTCATGTGGCTACAGTACTTGATGTAGTCGTTTGACTACACCCCTTTCGAACTAGGATTGACGAAAATGACAGGTCAGATAACCGTCACCAAGCTGGGCAGCCGCATCGGCGCCCGGGTCGACGGGGTGCGCCTCGGGGGCGACCTCGACCCGGCAGCGATCGAGAAGATCCGCCAGGCGCTGTTGGCCCACAAGGTGATCTTCTTCCGCCACCAGCACCACCTCGATGACCAGCAGCAGCTGGCGTTCGCGGGCCTGCTGGGCAAGCCCGTCGGCCACCCGGCCGCCGAGCTGCTCGCCGCCAAGAACGCGCCGGTCATCACCCCGATCAACTCCGAGTACGGCAAGGCGAACCGCTGGCACACCGATGTCACGTTCGTCGCGAACTATCCGGCGGCGTCGATCCTGCGGGCGGTCACCCTGCCGCGGTATGGCGGGTCGACGCTGTGGACCAACACCGCCGCCGCCTACGAGCACCTGCCCGAGGCGCTCAACGGCCTGGTAGAGAACCTGTGGGCGCTGCACACCAACCGCTACGACTACGTGACCAGCGAATCGGTGCCGGCGATGAGCGACGCGCAGCGCGCGTTTCGCCAGGCCTTCGAAAAGCCGGACTTCCGGACCGAACACCCGGTGGTGCGGGTGCACCCGGAGACCGGCGAACGCACCCTGCTGGCCGGCGACTTCGTGCGCGGTTTCGTCGGCCTGGACAGCTACGAATCAAGCGTGCTGCTGGAACTGTTGCAACGGCGAATCACCTTGCCGGAGAACACCGTTCGGTGGAACTGGGCGCCGGGTGACGTTGCCATCTGGGACAACCGGGCCACCCAGCACCGCGCCATCGACGACTATGACGACCAGCCTCGGCTGATGCACCGCGTCACCTTGATGGGTGACGTGCCCGTCGACGTGCACGGAGAGCGCAGCCGGGTGGTCAGCGGCGCCCCGCTCGAGGCGATCGCGGGCTAGCCGGCATCCGCGGCCGAGCGCGCCGGCGTGATCGGCAGCCAACGCAGGGCACCCGGTGCGTCGAGGGGCACCACCGGGTGCTCTGGCGCGATCGGGTCCAGCCGGCGGTACGCCTGGTCTTGCGGTGGGCGCCGCTGATCGTTCGCGCCCTTGTTCGGCCACAGCGAGGCGGCCCGTTCGGCCTGCGCGGTGATGGACAGCGACGGGTTCACGCCCAGGTTCGCCGAGATCGCCGCGCCGTCCACCACGAACAGGGTCGGATAGTTGTAGACCCGGTGATACGGGTCGATGACGCCGTTCTCGGGGCTGTCGCCGATCACCGCGCCACCGAGGAAGTGGGCGGTCAGCGGGATGTTGAACAGCTCGCCCCAGGTGCCGCCGGCCACGCCGTCGACCTTGGCGGCGATGCGCCGGGTGACCTCGTTGCCTACCGGGATCCAGGACGGGTTGGGCTCGCCGTGTCCCTGCTTGCTGGAGTACCAACGGATTCCGAGCTTGCCGCGCTTGGTGAACGTGGTGATCGAGTTGTCCAGGTGCTGCATCACCAGCGCGATCAGTGTGCGCTCGCTCCACTGGTGGACGTTGAGCATCCGAAGGGCCGACGGCGCGCGTGCTGGCTGCCGGCCAGGACCAGCTTCTGAACGTCACCTTCACGCCCAGCGACAGCACTGACTTCGCCGGCGCCAGTGCCCAGGTGAGTATCAACGTCAACGTCGGCCGCGTAACCCCCACGGTGACGCCAACGCCGTTGACCTGACCTACGGCACCGCCCTCGCAGATGGCCAGCTCAGCGGCACCGCCACCGCCGTCGTGCGGCAAACTATCCAGGTCCCCGGCACCTTCCTCTTCACGAGCGCCGCCAGCACGGTGCTCGGGGTCGGCACCGGCCAGAGCGAAGCGGTCACCTTCTCCCCCACCGACGCCACCGACTACACCACCGCCGCCACCACCGTGAACGTGAACGTGGCCCCGGCCACGCCCACGGTCAGCGTGAACGCCGTCAACCTGACCTACGGCAGCGCCCCTGGCCAACGGCCAGCTCGCCGGCACCGCCACCTGGACCGTCGGCGGTGTGCCGGTAACGGTCGCGGGAACCTTCGCCTACACCAGCACCGCCGGCAGCTTGCTCGGGGCGGGCGCCGGTCAGAGCGAGGCGGTCACTTTCACTCCCACGGACACGAGCGACTACACGACTGCCGCCACAACCGTGACCGTCAACGTGGCCCCAGCCACGCCCACGGTCAGCGTGAATGCCGTCAACGTGATCTACGGCACCGCCCTGGCGAACGGCCAGCTCACCGGCACTGCCTCCTGGACCGACGGCGGGCAATCTGTGACCGTGGCCGGCACCTTCACTTACACCAGCGCCGCCGGCAGCGTGGTCGGGGCGGGTACGGGCCAGAGTGAGGCTGTCACTTTCACTCCCACGGACGCCAACGACTACACGACTGCCGCCACAACCGTGACCGTCAACGTCGCCCAGGCCACGCCCACGGTCAGCGTGAACGCCGTCAACCTGACCTACGGCACCGCCCTGGCCAACAGCCAGCTCGCCGGCGCGCCACCTGGACCGTCGGCGGGCAATCCGCGACGGTGGCCGGCACTTTCACTTACACCAGCGCCGCCGGCAGCGTGGTCGGGGTGGGCACCGGCCAGAGTGGAGCTGTCACTTTCACTCCCACGGACGCCAACGACTACACGGCAGTCGGCACAACCGCGACCGTCAACATCGCCCGCCACCCCCACGGTCAGCGTGAACGCCGTCAACCTGACCTACGGCACCGCCCTGGCGAACGGCCAGCTCAGCGGCACTGCCACCTGGGTTGTCGGCGGGAATTCCGTTACCGTGGCCGGCACCTTTGCCTACACCAGCGCCGCCGGCACGGTGCTCGGGGCGGGCAATGGCCAGAGTGAGGCGGTCACCTTCACTGGCCACGGACACGAGTGACTACACGACTGCCGCCACAACCGTGACCGTGAATGTCGCCCGGGCCACACCCACGGTCAGCGTGAACGCCGTCAACCTGACCTACGGCACCGCCCTGGCCAACGGCCAGCTCGCCGGCGCCGCCACCTGGACCGCCGGCGGCAATCCGCGACCGTGGCCGGCACTTTCACTTACACCAGCGCCGCCGGCACAGTGCTCGGGGCCGGCAACGGACGGAGCGAGGCGGTCACCTTCACTCCCACGGACACCAACGACTACGCGGCAGTCGGCACTACCGCGACCGTCAACGTCGCCCGGGCCACGCCCACCGTCAGCGTCAATCCGGTCAATCTCACCCTGGGCACCGCCCTGGCCAACAGCCAGCTCAGCGGCACCGCCACCTGGGTCGTCGGCGGGAATTCCGTGTCCGTGGCCGGCACCTTCGCCTACACCAGCGCCGCCGGCACGGTGCTCGGGGCGGGCAATGATCAGAGCGAGGCGGTCACCTTCACCCCCAGCGACACGACCGACTACGCCGCCGCCGCCGCCACCGTGACGGTCAACGTCACCGGCAGCAAGGCCACGCCCACGGTGAGCGTGAAGGCCGTCAACCTGACCTACGGCACGGCCCTGGCCAACAGTCAGCTCAGCGGCAGCGCCACCGTGACCGTCGGCGGCCGCTCCGTGACCGTGGCCGGCTTCACCTACACCAGCGCCGCCGGCACGGTCCTCGGGGCGGTCAACGGCCAGAGCGAGGCCGTCACCTTTACCCCCAGCGACACGACCGACTACGCCACCGTGCACACGACCGTGACGGTCAACGTCGCTCGGGCCAGCACCAGCACCGTCCTCACCTCCTCGGCCGGCTCGGCCGTCTACAGCCAGCTGGTAACCTTCACGGCCACGGTCGCCAATGCCGGCGGCACCGGCGCGGTCCCGACCGGAAGCGTCCAGTTCGTGGTCGACGGCGTCAACTATGGCGCGCCGGTCGCGGTGGACGCGAGCGGCCATGCCGTCAGTCTTGCCGACAGTTCCTGGCCGGGGCCAGCCACACCATCAAGGCGGTCTATAGCCGGGCCCCGACTTCCTGGGCAGCAGCGGCACGCTCGACCCCGACGTGCAAACCGTGGCCCGCGACCCGACCCGGTGAACCCTGCGCTGACCGACCTGTTCGTGGGCGGCGCCTCGGCCAGCCAAATACACCGAGATCGAGCTAAACAAGGGTCAGATCACGGTCGATCTCCACGACGGCAAGACGCCGACCACGCTACCGTTGGCCGGACTGAACGCCCTGGTGGTTTACGGGCAGGGGAGCAACGACCACATCCGGGTGGTGCACCAACGTGATGTTGCCGGCCTGCTGTTCGGCCGCAACGATGCCAACGTGACCATCGAGGGCGGCGGCGGGCCGAGCGTGGAAGTAGGCGGCAGCGGCGGCAACGACCATCTCGTGGGCGGCTCCGGGCGGATATCCTGATCGCCGGATCGGGAGGCGGCCGCCTCGGTGCGGGCGGCCGGCAAGACATCCTGATCGGCGGCACCGTCATCTACTGCGACGAGAACTTAAACGCCCTGGAGACGGTCCTCAAGGAGTGGAACCGCACCGACGAATCCTACCTGCAGCGCCTGGCCAACCTGGAGAACGCCCCCGCAACCGTGGGTTCCAAGACGACGCAACCCAACGGCACCTATGGCGCGGCCCTATTTCCTCACGCCGGCAACGGTGCACGACGAACGGCGTTGCCGATCAGCTGGACGGCGATTGCCGGCGGGATTGGTTCTTCGCCCAGCTGGCCGGTTCCGATCGCGACAGGATCGACTGCCTGGCCGCCGACGAGCTGGTTGTGGCGGATTCACTGAGCGGGGCAGATCCTGGGGACACCGAGCTACATGCCTCCCGAGCAGGCGGCGGGCCAGGTCGATCGGGTCGGACCGCCGGCGGACATCTATTCGTTGGGAGCGATTCTGTACTGTCTCCTGACCGCCGGCCGCCGTTGCCAGGCCGCCTCGTCCCTGGACACGCTCAGGCAGGTCCTGGACCCGGAACCGGTTCCACCCCGGCAGCTCAAACCGGACATCCCGCTTGACCTGGACGCCACCATCGTCCTGAAGTGCCTCGACAAATCGCCGTCGCGGCGCTACCAGTCGGGCCGGGAGCTGGGCGACGAATTGCAGCGGTTCCTGAAGGGCGAGCCGATTCAGGCGCGGCCCGTATCCGCCCTTGAACGCGGCCGGCGCTGGTGCCGCCGCAATCCGACCATCGCAGCATTGTCGGCGCTGGCAGGCACTCTGGCTGTTATCGTCGTGACCGCGAGTGCGTGGCTTCTCGTTGGCGTCATGGCACGCCAGCAACGCGACCACGGACGGGACCCTGGTGCCGGCCAGCGAGCGTTCGAGATTCACCTCGACGGGAAGCGTGGCCAACCTTGAGGCGGAGACCAGAGAGGACTTTCGTGCGGTATGGCAGTTCTACGCGGATCGGCTCGGAATCAAGACCACGTTTGCCGAGTTCGAGCAAGGGGGCATGCAGGGATACGACGGCCCCTTCTACCAGACGTTTACCAGCAACCTGGGCGATGGAGCCAATCAGCAGGCGTCTTTCGGCCGATGGACGTGGGGTCGCGTGATCACGGTGTACATTTCGCGGCGAAAGTCGGACAACGTGACGAAGATCGTGGTGTTCGATGTGAAACGGTGATAATTCAGGACAGAAGAAAAACCACGGATGGCACGGATGCCACGGATTATTTCTGCTTGGCGCATATCCCGGAGAATGAACCGCGGCAAGAAGAATTGTTCGAGGAAGCTCTTGACCACTATCAGCAGCTGATGCAAACGAAATTCGCCGACATGACGCTCAAGGCCCAAGCCCAAATTTACACATATTTGGAAGAGTATCCCAAAGCGGCCTCTCTTTATCTTCTTCTCGCTCACAAAGACGCCGAAAAAAAAGAGGATTTGCTCTTTCAGGCCGCGTGCCTGCAACTGCATTTTGATAAAACAGCCGCTATTGCGACATTCGGCGATATTGTCGAACTGGATGGAAAGAACGTCTCAAAAGCAGCCTTCAATCAGCTCAACCTGCTGTTCCAGGAAAAGCGCTATAAGGACTTTATCCTTGCACAAGATAAATCTCTAAAGCATGTCCCGGCGGATAAAATTCCGCTCATGCGCTACTACCTCGGCAAATCGCTGGTGAAGACCTGTGATTATTCCAGTGCGATCGCCCCGCTTTCGAAAAGCCTTGAATCAAATGAGCTAGACCGCGTTCAAGAAAAGAACGCATTGATCGCCCTGATCATCTGCGCAAAAGAAACCCAGGACCTTCTGCTCTTTGATCGAGCGCTGGTCCAACTTAAAGCCAAGTTCGCTAATGAGGAAGAAACAGCGAATATCCTCCTCATGCATGCCCAGCTTTGCCGCGACAAGAAGGCATGGGCTAGATCAAGAGCGGATATTAAAGAGCTCCTCCAGCTGTCTCCCCGCCATCCCCAACGCGAAGAGCTCCTCTACGACAGCGCATTGATGTTCACACAGGAGGGAAAGTGGCAGGAAGGGGCAGGAGCCTTTGAAGCATTTTTGGAAGAGTTCCCTCAAAGCGTCCAAAAGGGGAGCGCGCTGCGGCATTGCGTCAATGCTCGCCTCGAAGATTTGAAACACGCTTCTCCCGAGACCCAGAAGATCAAACAGCAGCTGTTATTGCAATCGCTCACGCGCGCTTTGGAGGAGAAAAAGACATTCTCCCCGGCAGAAAAGCAAAAGATGCGCTACTTGCTGGGCAAATCGCAATTTGAGCTTGCCCAATATGACGAGGCGATTGGGAATTTAAGCGAATATGCCAGAGACTATCACAAAGATCCCAGCTGTGTAGACGCCTATCTTCTTCTCGCTTATTCCTACAAGCAGGGATCGCAGGATGAAATCCACTTTGTGCTGAATGCAGAAAAAGCGCTTGCCCACAATCCGAACTTGCAAGGCGCAGTCGATCTTCACCTCTCGCTCTTCAATAGCTGTTTGAAGCTGGCGGAAAAAGCCCACTCGAATGAGAAGGCAGAGATGATTTCAAAAGCGGCGGGCCATCTTTTCCTCGCCTTGGACAAGCCCCCCAGCAGAGAGAACCAGCGCTGGCTTGCAGGATACTATTATCAGCACTATCAAAACGGCCACTCCGATGCTGCTCAGCGCGCTTCCATGGTTTTGGAAAAACTGCTCGGAATGAATGAGGGCTCCGTTGTCCTTTCTATCGATGCACAAAACCTCGAGATGGAAGGGGAAGCCATTAAGCTCGCTTCCATTTATGATAAAACAGGGCGCTTCAATGAGCGCGCCCAACTTCTTGAGTCTTTGATAAGCACTCAAAGGACCAGCCCCGATCTCAAATGGAAATATCAACGCATGGCCCAATTCGAGCTGGGTAAAACATATCAGGCCCTGGGTGTTAAAGAGAAAGCTCTCAAAGCCTATGCAGATCTCATCGCCTCTTCCTCCCACACCTCTTCCTACTTCGCCATTGCCGCTGAACTGGAAAAGGCCAAACTGGAATTTTCGATGCTAAGCAATATGCAGCGCAGCGAAGATACGCAAGCAGTGATTGCGATCTGCGATGCGCTTAAAAGCGTGCAGATCAAGCGCAAGCTCCACTCGGAGCCGCTGCATCTGGAAGCCGCTCTCTGCTATGTCGACATCAAAACTCAGCTTGCTGCACCTAAAGAGCAATTGAGCCGCAGGTATTTCCTATTGGAACAGATGAAGGAAAACTTCTGTTCTGAAAAAGATCCGCTGGTCAGCCAGTACTTATCCGCATCCGCTCAATTTCCCGACAAGGAGCGCCTTTATCGACAATACCTCGCCTATGTCGACGCAGAGATGCTGCGAGTAGATGCGGAAAAAAATCAAAGCGAAATGCAAAAGAGAGAAGCCAAACAAAAATTCGACCAGTTGCTGATAGATTCCACCGATGATACACTGAAACAGCGCATTCACGACAGCATTGGTGCTCTATGAATACAATGACAATCCCTCAGACAAAATCGCACGGAAGATTGATCAGATGCCTTGCTATCTCCCTTGTGGCGCATGCGGCGGCGCTGACTTATTTCTATTTTCATCCGATGATCCTGGAAGGTCCTTTCCAGTCCCTGTTCGGAATGAGCGCAGCGCAGCCAACGGTGATAGAAAATGAAGAGGAAAATAGTGCTCTTCTTCAAAAAAACCAGATGATCGATGAAGTCTTTGAGCAGATTGTTGTGCTCTCCCCCCATTTCCAGCAGCCGTACGACATGATCGAACTTCCCAAAGGGATCGCTCTTGCCCCTAATCGAGAGGAGGCGCCGGACCTTGTGGCATTCGAACAAAACCTTCAATTCTCTAAACCTTTGAACAATTTTACAGCTGCCGCTGTCCCTCCCGTTCAGGAAATAGAGGAATTGAATATCCCCGCGATCTTCAACGCTCCTGAATTGGGTTCGCCCATTGCCTCTCAGTTGCAAATCGACTCTCAAGAGTCGGTCTCGGAAATCCCTGCCCTTGCAGTCCCTCTTGTTGGGGAAGGAATCTACGAAGACTTGATGGCGGTCAGTGATTTTTCCCTCGATGCCGCTTATGAGACCGACTATACTCTCGATCTATCTCCTCAGCTCGTTGACCAGGGCCTCAATGTCAAGACCGATTCCAAGACGATGGCAGCGCATGTCGTGAAAGAAGATCTTAATATAGACAAAGAACAGGTGCGCTCGACTCTGTTCATTCCCAAAGCGCCCACGGCAGCCACCGAAAAAAAACCGGTCCCGGTCTCAAGCTCTCTCTCAGATCTCGACCAATACGATTTTCCGGTGCTCGCTAAGGCTGCGGAGTGGAATGACGACTTCGACGTCGGCATCACTTTCCTCCCCAATCCCGAAGGCAAAGGGTACATCTTCTCCCTATCTCTCAACCCGAATTACGACTTGAGCAGCCACAGCCTCAAACAAAACCTCTATTTCATTCTCGACCGCTCCAGCTCGATTCAGAAACACCGATTCGCCGTTTTCAAGCGCGCCGTTTTAAAAGCACTGTCCAGCATGCAGCAGGGCGACACTTTTAACATCCTCGTCATGGATAAAAAAATCATCCGCTTCAGTCCTGAAAACCGCACGGCAACGCTCAAAAATATCCGCGCCGCGGAAGAGTTTCTCGATAAGCAGGAAGCTGGCGGACTGTTCACCTCTTCCGACATTTACACTTCGATCGACAAAATCCTCCCCTCCATCCCGGAAAACGATGAGATCCATACCGCCATTCTCCTCACTGACGGCAAAACGGGCATGAGCGCAGAGCGCAAACAGTCAGCGTTGAAAAAATGGGTCGAGAAAAATAATGGAAAAATCTCTCTCTATGCCTGTGCGATTGGAAGAGACAACGACCTTTTGTCCCTGGACATGCTCTGTTCTTTGAGTGGAGGGAAGCTCCTTTATTCCGATACCCACGCTTCGTTCCCGCGTAAATTGGCCAAACTGGTCCTGGACTTGAAAGATCCCGTCGCTAAAGATTTGATCATCACTGCCGTTCCGCAGAATCCCAATTCCCATATCGAGTTCTATACCGCCGGCTCCCACCTCTCTTCCCTATTCAGCCATCAGCCCTACGTCGTCGTTGGGCAGATCGACGATCCCTGTTCGTTCGATCTCGTGATTCAGGGACGCCATCGCGATCAATGGATCGCCATCAAAAAGAACATCTCTTTTGTCGAAGGGCACAAAGGCGACTACACTCTGGAAAACCAGTGGAATGCTCAGCACGCCAACATTTGCTACTCCAAATTCCTTAAAGAGGGAAAAGCTGCCCATCTGAAAACTGCTAAAGAGATCCTCAAAAAATCCCGCTCCGAGGTCGCATTCGAGTGAGCTTAAAGATCATTGGAGGAAAATTCCGCAACCGCGCTCTGAAAACCCCCAAAGGAGAGCAAACGCGTCCAACGCTTGCCGTGATGCGCAAAGCCGTCTTCGACATTTTACAGTCGCAGATCGATGATGCCGATTTTCTCGATCTCTACGCAGGTTCGGGAGCAATGGGCCTTGAAGCATTGAGCAGAGGTGCGCATCATGCGACCTTTGTCGAGGCCAATCGCCACGCCTTCCGATGCATCGAAGAAAACACGCGGCTGCTCGAAGTCCAGGACCAATGCACATTCCATAGTTACGACGTCGTCCTCGCTCTAAAAAAAATGGCAAAAGAGGGTCGCCGCTTTGATATCGTGTATGTCGATCCTCCCTATGAGCCCGCTGCCAAATTACAACTTCTTCAGCAAATCCTCCTCTTTTTTGACACCCATCCGCTCTTAAATACAGGAGGCAGGCTCTTCCTTGAAGAGGGCGTCCCCCCGACGCTGGATATTGAAGTTTTGCCGCTCTCAGAGCTCGCCCATGTCGACACCCGCACATTCTCCCGTTCCACCCTGCACCAATTTCGAATGAACGGCTGGATAAAGAAATTTACCGAGGACAAAAATGAAAACAGCACTGTTTCCCGGGACTTTCGATCCACCGACCCTCGGACACGTTGATCTCATCCGCCGCTCTCAGCCGATTTGCAACAAACTTTACGTTGGCATCGCAACAAACTCGGCCAAGCCAGGCGATCTCTTCACAATCGAAGAAAGACAGGCGATGCTTAAAACGATCTGCAAACCCTATCCTTACGTCGAAGTCATCACCTTTTCCACGCTTGTCGTCGAATTCGCCAGGCAGAACAAAGTCGACTTCTTGATTCGAGGTCTGCGCGCATTTTCCGATTTTGAATTCGAGGCCCGCATGGCCCTTGCAAATCGCCGCTTGAGCGGCATTGAGACCGTCTTTTTAATGGCCGATGAAAGGGTCGGACATATCAGCTCGACGTTGATCCGCGAGCTTGGGCGCTATAAAAGCCGGCTCCATGATTTCGTCCCTGCAGAAATTGAACAGCAAGTCTTCGACCGGATCTCAAACTGGACTTTAGCCATTGGAGGGAGCTGATTTCACGTCTATTGGCTAAAGTCCAGTCAAAGTAAAGATTATGCATTTTTAACATCAAAGAACTGATGTAGAATACCGCCTCATTTACAATGAGGTTGTTATGGCACACCTTCTTCAAGTCGGCTTAGATCTTGCGGTCAGGAATTCCCCTTTGAAGCCATGGGTCCAAGAGACCTTCACCAAAGCCGCGGCTTCTGCTGCACCTATGCTTCTCCCCCTTGAAAATAAAGAGATCCTATTGGGGCGCCATCCACTGCAGACGCTCTGCCATTTGTTGGAACGCGCCGTTGGATCACAGCAGTCTATTGAACAACAGGAGGCTCTCAACGCCGTCCCGGAGAACTTGCGCAATGCCCTTTTTTTTGAAGTCTGGTCGCAGGCAACCGATCCTTCCAAGGGAGGCGATAAATGGGGAGAGAATCATGCGCTGAGCGATACCGCCCGCCTGCTCAATGTCATTAAAACTGTCGCAGAGAGAAAGTTAGACGAGCTTCCCACTTCTAGAAAGAACGCCGTCTTCGGCACCATTTATCGGCTGGCGGGAGCGCCTCAGACGCATGATCTTCAATGGGGCGAGCACAATGCCAAATGCGATACGCAGAGATTGATCTGCGCCCTCAATCGCCACCAACACCTTGAAATTTTTGCCAAAGAGATCCGCGTTTTTTCCGATTTGGAAAAGGACGCTGCAACCCCATCTTGTGCGTTCCAGCTTCACAGGCAGGAACTGACTTTAGGTCAGATCGGCCTGCATAACGGAATGTACACATCCTATACAACGGCCTTTAACGACGCCTGCAAACTCTCTACCGACTGTGCACAAGGGCACAATCTGCACTGCATCTACAGCGCCACCATTAATCTGGGGTGGGATATGACCTCGGCAGTCCTGGGCCAAGGAGGAATTGCAACCCCGCCGGTCATCAAGCTTTTGGAACAGTGGCAGGATTTTTTCGAAAAAGAGGAGAATAGCCGACTATTGCAGATCTGCCATAGCCGAGGAGCGGCTGAAGTCAACAATGCCCTTAGTTTTCTGCCTGAAGAACTCAAACAGAGGATCATTGTGATCGCAATTGCGCCTGCATGCCTCATTGAATCTGATCAAGCCTATAAAGTCGTTAACCTCGTCATTCTGGCAGACCCCATCGTACAAGTCGCCGCTAATCGGCATCTCCTTGACTCAGAGCATACGATCAAGCTGAACAGCCATAGCGACACGATCAATCCCCACGACATGCACGGATCAAGTTATCGCTCAAAGATTGAACCAATGATCGATACCTACATTCGCACGAACGACATTTAGAGTGTATACTGCGGTCGGCCTGAAACGTTGATTTTCTGCGCCTGCCTTTTTCCGTCTGACTTTGCGTTCGCCCTCGCCAGCTGGCAGGAAGATGGCTTCGGGCTCCACGCTTCGTCATACGAAAAAATTCAGGGCATAAAATCAACGTTTCAGGCCGACCGCAGTATAGTTATTGCAAACTGAAAAATTGGCATTTCTACAATGCCAATTTTTCAGAGTTTAAATTCTTAGAGACAGTCTCTTAAGCGACCTTTTTGCCCTTTTCGAACTTTGCCTCAGAGATTTTTCCGTCTTTCTCGTAGCTCTTCTTCACGCCGTGCAGCTCATCATCGAGGAATGTCTGCAGCAGGTGAGGGCTGCCGTCGTCGTAGAACTTGTTGAACTTGCCATGGCGCTTGCCCTCTTTGTATTCACCTTCGAAGGTAAGGATGCCTTGGTCGCTCCACTCTTTGTAAAGACCGTTAATATTGCCATTTTTGTAGGGAATGCTCTTAGCAATTTTACCATCTTCATAATATGTGACCTCTTCCCCTTCTTTCAGGTCATTGACAAAATGCCCTTCGACAAAGACGCTCCCGCTGGGGAAGTACTGGATACAAGGACCATGGCGCTTGTCTCCATGAAATTCAATCGACATCAGGACCTGGCCCTTCGGCGAAAAGATCTTGGCCGTCCCTTCTTTCACGCCATTGGAATAAAAAGTTGTCGCGATTTTCGCACCCGATTCATTGTATTCGTTCGCCTCTCCTTCAGCAACATCGTTGACAAAGTTGACCTCCAGAGCTTTGATTTTCCCAAAAAACTCATGGGAGGGATAGTACACCTCATGAGGCCCTTCGCGCCGGTTATTTTTGTAATGGAAAACGATCTCTTTGCCATCGCGCCCTTTTTCAAAGAAACGTCCATTAAGTTTTCCGTGCTCGTACACTGCCTCTTCCAGCAGATTGCCTTCTCTGTCCCACATCGCTTTTACACCGTGCAGGTCTCCATTTTCATAGGAGATCGAGGTTTGTACAGTGCCCTCGGGGTAGTAGGTCTTCTGCTCCCCGGACAGCTGTCCTGCGTCGTTGTATTTGAAGAAACGGGCGAGTTGGAGCGTCTGTTTTTTTGAAGGATTTTCTCCGACGGATTCTTCTTGGAGAGCTTGCTTGGAAAAGTACTCTTTGTGTTCTCCGACAGGAAGGCCATTGCGGAATGCTTTAACAGCGGAAGGGGTGCCGTCTTCGAACCAGCCCTTAACTTCGCCTTCCACCTTGTCATCCTTATAGAACGCCACAGCTTTCAGCTGACCGTTGGGAAAGTATTCTTCAACCTTGCCATTTCTTTTTCCATTTTCAAACTGGATAATCTCTTTCTGCTTGCCTTTTCCATACCATACTTTAGCAGTGCCGACAGGCTGATCGTTCTCATACTGCACTTCCGTAATAAGCTCGTTGGCATCATTCAGCTCTTTATGAACTCCCTGCTTTTTACCCAGGTTAAAATCTCCGCTAAAATGCAACACTCCATTAGGGTACCATTCCTTTCGCGCTTTATCGAGATTCCCATCGACGTAAAACTCTTCGAGTTTAACGATGCCATTATCATACCACTCCTGGCATGGTCCGTCCTTAATGCCGTTTTTCAACTGGATGCGCGAAGCGATCTGCCCATTTTCATGCCACTCTTCAAAAAGTCCGTCTTTGATACTGTTGCAATAGAAAGCCTTCATTTTGAGCTGCCCATTGGAATAATATTCCTTTTGCTCGCCATCGAATTGGCCGTTCATGTAATTGAAATCAATGTAGGGCCTTCCATTAGTAAACCACTGGCGGAATCTGCCATGGCGCTTCTCGCTGGCTATGCTGTATTCTGCGATCTTGACTCCGGCATCGCTGAATTCTTGGATCGGCGCCAGAAGATTTCCCGCTTTGTCGTAGTTGGCAATGTAGGCTGGCGTTCCATTTTCTGAATTGCGCCAATGCTTGCCGCAAGGAACTCCATCCCTATATTCTGCTTCGCCGAGCAACTTCCCCTCTGCGCTAAAAAGTTGTTCTTTTCCTTGCTTCTTCCCGTTTTTGTATTGGACTTTATAAGCCTCTTTTCCATTCGGATGGTAGCGGAGATGCGTGCCGATAGACTCACCCTGGTTGAAATCCTGGACTTCCTGGATTGAACGATCTTCCGCATAGACGACAAGAGCCGGATTTTTTCCATCGGAATGGAGCTTGCCGTTCTGATAACGCAGGCTCGCCTTTAAGGCTCCCCCTTCATACCACTCCATGGCATTCCCATGCGGCACTCCATTTTCATAAGGGACCAACGCAGCGCGATTGCCTTTAGGATGGAATTTAATCAACTCTCCCACGACCTTGCCATTTTCAAATACGACTTCTTCAGATTTTGTCCCATCCTCGAAGAAGGAGAACATTTGACCATGGCGTTCTCCCTGCTTGAAGGTGCATTGACCATGCAGTTTTCCATCCGCATAAAAAACTTTCATCTCGCCGTGGAGAATCCCCTTGTCGTAAAAAGAGCTCTTTTCGACCTGACCGCTAGAGAAATAGGTAAGACACATGCCATGCGGGACGATCGACGACTTCCATTCTTTAGCGCCGGGAGAATCTTCCGCAACGACGATCAGGTCCATCTCTGTCTTAATCTGTCCACTTGGGTAAAACAGGATCTGCTTGACGGGCGCTTCATTCGCATCGCCGATCTGTTCATAAAAAAGAACCCGCTGCGGTTGACCTTCCGGGTAGTTTTCCATGATTTTCGGACGCCAATGAGGCTGCCGCGCTTTGAGGGCCGGAGCCACGGGCTTCACAGGCTCGGGCGCCGCCCAGCCAAGGGTTAATCCAAGAGAGAGTGCGATTGCTAAGAAGGACTTCAGACGCATAAGATTCCTCAAGAAAAAGTTTTTTGACTCAGCATACTTCAGAGCCCTTTATCACTCAAGAGTCTGAATCATCAAGAGCAATAAGTCATTCATTATATTCAATTAAAGCACTCTCCTTCAATATCTTATAATTTTACCACATCATCGATTCCCAACTAAAAGTTAGACAGCGCCGATGTTATTATTAATTTTTTATTAAAACATAACAATTTAATTTAATTTATGTTAAAATTAAAATTATAATTCTAACCAAGGAAATAAAATGAATTCATTTACTAATCAAACAGCTACAAGCCAATCCCATAGCCCCTATTTGGGCATTTATGCACAAAACTATGAAATGGCTTTTTTCAGTTTGGAAAAAACATGTGAGGGTATAAATCGCAATATTCAGGAAATTGGCCAGCGTCTTGCAAACAAGACTCAATACTCTCAAGATAAAACAGGCGTTGAAAGAGATTTCATGCAACTCATCGAGATGCGCGATATTTGTCATTTAAGCATACTCGCAAAACAGAAATTTTACAATGAGTCCACTACAGGAAAAGTGGCGGGCTTCTTTCAGGCAGCCATTGGACGCTTGGGATTGCAGTCATCTATTGCCAAAGCAGAAATAACATTAGCCACCTGCCAAACCCACATCGAGACTTTATGTAAAATCGATGAAACTTTGTCCCTAGGGTTAAACTACGATGAACTCGCAAATCAAGCTCATTTTATGGCAGACCTTGCCCTCATGCGCACATGCGCCATTGCGCAAGAAAAGGACTTCTACTCAACCCGGGGAAGCTCAGATCGATCTCCTAATCAAGTACTTATCGCCAAACCTAATGGAGATGTGTTAGTGGTGGACTGCAAAAAACCGATTGAAGATGGGCTCGAACACGGTATCTATGCCTATCGCGCGACCCGCTATTCAATAGGACATGGGCCAGAACATGTGACATTTGTTTCTTCGTTTGCACAATCTACTGCAGGTGAAACTCTTAACGAATCAAACAACCTTACCAGAGCGAACAACAAAATCAGAAGGAAGGAAGTTTTACATGCAATAGGTGAGAGTATGACCATAAACATCGACAATATTCCCTATTCGTTTTGTCTGATCGCAAATAGTGAAAAGCCAACAGAGGGTATAGAATTGGACTCCATTGGCGAAAAATTCATCTAAAGAAGCCTATATTAAAGAGGGACTCGAACTACAGTCCCTCTTTAATTCATAGCCCCACTCTCCACACAGTTTTATACAAATAAGCCTTAGCATGATCCTTTAACCATCATCAGGTACAAATCATTTTAAAATTACCAACATGCTCGTCCTGTGTGACTTACAATTTTGTCATAAACTTGCCTGACATAAAACACTCGATATAAGGCAATTAAAGAAACTTCACATTTACTTTTAACACACTTAAAACAAGCTATTTATGTTAATTATTAATATTTAATTAATTTTTTGTTAAAATCTCTTATTGTAATATTAAACATGTTACAATAGATATATAAAGACACCAAGGAGCCATTATGGCGCCCCCAAAGATAAGACAGAGCCCCGCCTTAACAGTTGGATCTTCTTTTTTGGAAGATTTTCAAAAAAACTTCACCCAAGGCTCTCTCAGCCTTGACAAAACCTGTGAAGTCTTTGAGAAGCACCTCAAAAGAATCGAAGGCCAGTATTGGGATATTGATCGTGGAATGCATGTAAATTGGCTTAAAAGTTCAGGCGAGTTTGACCGAAGAAAAGAGGATCCACAATTCAAAGAACATTTTGAAACTTTGCAAAAAAGTTCCCATGGTATAGCTGAAAAGCTTAGTTCTCCCGCGGAGAAAAGGGAGTTAAAATCACGTCTCAAAAAAGACAAAAAGCTACTCATGGAATTGCGAGAAGTCTGCGCATTGAGCATTGTGGCAAAACAGAACTATAATCATACATTTATGGGAAGAATTGCCTGCCTTTTCGAGAGAATGTATAAAATAATGAGATGGGAGACCTCAATTGAAAAAGCTGAACGACTACACGGTAAGTGCGATGCTTTGCTTCGTCTTCAATTTAGCGGCTTTACTTTAGATCAAATAAGTCATTCGCTAGCAATAAAATTGAGCTCTGAAAAATTCACAAAACAAGCTAATCTTGAAACAACACTTGGAATTATGCGTACTTGCGCGATGAGCCAAAAGCGCATTATTCATGCTCTTCCTGGAGAATATTCTGTAAATCCCGCCCAAATATTGATCGCTAAACCCAATGGGGATGTCCTTGCGATCAATATAAATAGTTATCAAAAAGGTTCAGGAAGATTTATTTTTCAAGCAACGCGTTATTCGATCGGCAAAGAGCCAAAAAAAATAGCGATCATGTCTACATTTCCTTCAATTAAACCTCCAAATACATTAGGCGAGCATATTGAAGCTTTTCAACCCCTTATTCAACAAGTAAATGAGAATATTCAACATGAGGTCAAGCAAGTCCAGAAACTGGATGGCATTAAGGGTGTGATTAATACACAAAATCCATTTTCTATAGATTTTAATGGCACTGAATTTCTATTTGCTGAAATGGATTATTTTCCACTTAGAAATCTTAACACATTTCTTGTTTCTGAAAATGGGAGAAATTTAACTAACGAACAAAAAGAACACCTAATAAATTCAATTGTTAATGTTGTTACTAGAGCTCATGACAAAGGAGTCATTCATAGGGACATTAAACTGCTCAACATTCTTGTTAAACATAATGAAGAAACTAATCTTTTTGAAGCTGTTCTCATCGATTGGGAAACTTCTCGCACTACAAAAGAAGATACAAGGGAGTTCGCTTCTACTCCTGAATTTTGGCCTCCCGAATACGTTAATGCCTATGTAACGAATAATGGAGATTTAGAAAAGGGGAAGAGGTCTCTCAATGACGTGCCAGCAGTATCCCTTGATTATTGGAACTTAGGCTTGGTTATTTATCAAATATGGCATGGAAAAGATTACACCACAAATGTATTAAATTATACCAATCAGGGTCTTGATAATTTAACAAACGCTAAATCTTTACAGTCTTGCCAAAAAAAGAACATCCGCCCTCTGCCGTTGTCGACACCCATGGAAAGATTGATTCGAGGGTTGCTTGATCCGGATCCAACGAGAAGACACATCCCGCAGGATCAGTTGAAGAGTTTCGATCTTGAATAAAAAGCAGGCCCGCGGAAGGGATTCCGTGGGCCTGAATCAATCTATTTAGGATCAATTACATCCAAAATGCGAGCCAGCACAAGCAAAAGCCCCACACTAGGGAGACAATTCCCTTCACTACGTGGCAATTGGCACTTGTCATGCACTTATGGAACAGGACATGCGGCATGAAATAATACAACAGACCGCGAATCAATAAGACCCATCCTAAAAGTGTGACGAGCAGGGGAAGTTCCCACATCCACACGTTGAATTGGCTCAGTATTGTAAGACCAATCAATAAGTTAATTACACCGAGAACATACACGACGCCTGGGGTGTTTTTCGCAGATGTGATGACTTTCATCACGTTCGAGCGATAAAACAACATCCAAATCCCACAGATCATCAAGAACGGGCCAAATATACTGGCCAACCACATTGCGTTCTGCATCCTAGCCTCCAAATGGGTAGAGTTACACTATTTGTTAGGATAAGGATTAAAGTATTTATTTGTCAACTTGTAGAGGGAATTGCAGAACTCGCTTTGGAGTCCAAATTTGATGATTTTGGTGCTGGTTCGGTTTCTCGCAAATTGACATATCCTAATGGTTATAGGCGATTTGCGAGAAACTCTAATCCGGCGCCAAAAGCGCAAAATGGGCCCCAAATGGAGTTTTGCAATTCCCTCAGTAGGGTTTATTGCTACTTTTTATGTTTTTCATAACGACCCATTAATTGGGTCTGGGCAATGATGTGATCTTGCATCGCTTTCTCGACTTCAGTTTTGGTGGCCCCTTTGGAAAGGCTAAGCTCTTGATCCAGAGCGTAAAGCTTGAAAAAATAGCGATGCTCCCGGTCGGGGGGACAGGGGCCGGTATAGTTCAGTCCGCCGCTGGTATTCTTGCCCGGGATGCCGGAAGGCTGTGAGTTTTGGGGGATTTTTGTTGTGGAGGGAGGAATGTTATAAACGACCCAGTGGTCATACATCCTATCTTTGCGGACGAATTCGGGAACGTCTGGATCGTCCATAATCAAGACAAGAGCCTTGGCGTTGGGAGGAACTCCGCTGAATTGGAGTTCAGGGTTGATGTTCTCTCCTTCGCAGGTAAATTGGGAAGGGATCTTGCCTCCTTCAACAAATGCGGTGCTGGTCATCTTCATCGTGTCACCTCTGGTATAATTCTGAATATTAGCAAAAATTGTGTTTGATAGAACAAGAAGAATGATTAATACCCATTGCATTCGCATAGTTAAGCTCTGGAGGGAATTTCCTGTTTTAAAAGCGCGGGCTTTCGGTAGGAAAATTTAAGCAATTGGCCGTGCTGTAGATCGAACCAAAGGGCTTTGTCGTCCTCTTGGTAAAAGGCTAAAGATCCTCGCGGCTCGATTCTGCCGCCTGAGTAGATGTCAAAATGCAGGTTGGAGGCTTTAGCGTTCTTGAATTTGAGGGAGGCCGTGTGAGCCAGGACGACAGGGTCCTGGTTGAGTGTACCGCGTGAAAGGGGTTCGTCTGTCGAGAAGCGGTAGGCGGGCTTGCCTTCTTGAAGAAAGATGTCCAAGGCAAGATCGGTTTGATAGGCAGCAGAGAGAACCTGGGCCTCTTGAAGGGCGATGAAAAGATCGGCGACCTCCGATTCAAAGCGATGGGCATCGATCATTTTTTTGACCTGAAACGCCGTGAGCGCGCCGACGATGCTGATAATCACCAGCGCGATCATGACCTCTAAAAGGGTGAATGCTCTCTTAATTCTCATCATCTTCATTCTCGGTCGAAGCCTTGCCGAGTTTCTCGTTTTTCTTTTTATCGTACGCGGTGAGCTTGGCAGACTTGACAACGACATTCCCACTGTTTTTACCGGAGCCGACTTTGATCTCAAAGGGGGTTCCCCAGCCGTCGTTTAGAAAAGTTTCAGGGTTTTTGACAAGTCCGGAGTTCTCGAGGTATATTTGCGGGTTTTTGACGACCTCCTCAATGGAGACGCCTCGTGCGACCTCGAGCATGAGAATGTCCGCGATCTGCTCTTTAGCCTTGCGCGACTTGAAGGCCTTGCCTTCCTCCATGCTTCCTTTCATATTAACGCCGATCACGCTGCCGATCAGTCCGATCAGAAAGATGACGATCATGATCTCGAGAAGGGTAAGGGCTCTCTTTTTGGTTTTCATAGGGATCTCCTTTTTTAGTTAGAGGTGAAAGAACTGACGTCGGTGAGCGGGAGCAGGATGGAGAGGACGACGAGGCCGACGATGGCTCCGAGTGTGATTAATAATGCGGGCTGAAGAAAGGTGGAGAGCTGGGAGAGGTGCTTTGCCATCTCTTCATCATAAATGTTTGCAAGGCTTTGAAACGCGTCTGTCATTTTCCCCGTTTCTTCGGCAAGGGCCAGCATGCGCAGGACAAGCGGGGGAATCAGGGGTGCGCCTTTAAACGCTGCGCTGAGGCGCTCTCCCTGGCCGACGCGCTTTTCCGCGTCGAGGATCGACTCTTCAATCAAAGGGCTTTTGACGACGTTGCGGGAAAGGGCGAGGGCATCTAAAAGGGGAACTCCGCCGGAGAGCAGCATGGAAAGGGATCTGCAAAAACGGACGAGGGCGGAATGCAGCAGCAGTGTTTTGACAAAAGGGAGCTTGAGGGAAAGTTCATAGAGAACTCGCTTGCCACGGCGGCTGCGCAAGGAGAAAATAGCTCCGAAAACAGTTCCTAAAAGCGCCGTAAGCAGAAAAACCGTATGGGCATTGGCCCAATTGCTGATCGCGAGAACAGTGGCGGTGATCGGATGGAGGGCTCGATCCTCGAAGAGCTCTTTCATCGAGGGGACGACGAAGAACATCAGTCCGCAGATGATGCAAAAGCAAAATAGGGCGAGGAAGGAGGGGTAGGCCAGTGCAGAGAACAGCTGCTTTTTCAACTTCTGTTGGCGGGTGATCAGTTGGGCGAGTTGCTCGAAAACGGCGGCGAGGTTGCCGCTCTGCTCGGCGACCTGGACCATCGCGAGATAGATCCTATCAAATGTCGCCGGATAGCGTTTGAGCACGCTCGAGAGGGAGGCCCCTTCCTTTAGATGGTCGCACAGATCGAGGAATAGCGGATGGGCCTTGTGGCGGCGGTATTTTTCTTCGATAGTCAGCAGGCTTTCATAAAGGGGGAGTCCTGCGTTCAGCAGCTGGGAGAGCTCGCGCGTGAACGAGAGGAGCATAGGGGGGGGAAGGTGTAGCTGGTCCTGCTTGCTCTGCATGGGTGTAACGGCAGTGACCATGACCTGCTGCTTGCGCAGTCTCTCTTTAGCGACAAGGAGAGAATCGGCGTCGATGACTCCTTTGATCGCTCTTCCTTCGGGACTGACGGCGTTGTAGCGGAAAAGGGGCATGAGACTATCCCACTATTGTAAAATTTTTATTATTGATGTATTTTTTCGCAGATTTTAAAGCCACTTCGCAGGACATACTTGAATAAGTAGACCAAGAAGATGCGGAAAAAGACGCAAAAAGGAAAGTTTTAGAATAGTGGGATAGTCTCATGGGTCACCTCACCACTCTTCACAGCCGCGAGTGACGCGGAGTACTTCACTGGATGCGGTCAATCCTTGAATCGCAAGCAATGCCCCTTCCTTGCGAAGGGACATCATGCCGCCGGCTAAAGCGGTCCTTTGCAATTCGAGGGCATCGGGACTTTGCAAGAGCTGCCGCTTGATCGTCGATGTCACAGGCATGAGCTCATAAATCCCATGACGTCCTTTGAAGCCTGATCCGAAGCAGTGGGAACATCCCTGTCCCCTACAAAGTTCTCCATCGGTGAGATCAGCTCGCTCAATGCCGAGCTCTTTGAGCTCCTGATCGGAAGGCGAATAAGATTCTCGGCAAAGGGGACAAATTAAACGGACGAGGCGCTGGGCTAGAACGCCGACGACGGAAGAAGTGAGCAGATAAGGTTCGATCCCCATATCGACGAGGCGCGTGAGTGCGGAGGGTGCATCGTTGGTATGCAGGGTGCTAAGGACGAGGTGTCCGGTGAGCGAGGCCTGAATGGCGATCTCGGCTGTCTCTTTATCGCGGATCTCACCGATCATGATCACATCGGGGTCCTGGCGGAGGATATGGCGCAGTCCTGTCGCAAAGGAGAGATGGATTTTATGATTGACGCCGATCTGGGCCATCCCCTGCAATTTGTACTCAACGGGGTCCTCGATGGTCATGATGTTCATCTCAGAATTATTAATCTCTGAAAGGGCGCTGTAAAGCGTGGTCGTCTTTCCACTGCCGGTCGGCCCTGTGACGAGCACGATCCCTTCGCTCATTTTCGTGAGCTTGGTAAAGGCGGCGAGCATGGGAGGGCGCATGCCGATATTGTTCAGACCGAGGAGCACATTTCCTTTATCGAGAATACGCAGGACGATTCTCTCCCCGAAAACGACAGGGACGGTGCTCACGCGAAAGTCGATCTGGCGGCCGCCCATATTGAGTTTGATCCTGCCGTCCTGAGGGAGCCGGTGTTCGGCGATATCGAGGCGGGCCATGACCTTGATGCGCGTGATCAGCTGAGACTGGAATTCTTTGGGAGGGGCGTGCCGCGGTTGTAGGACGCCGTCAATCCGATAGCGGACGCCAAGACCGTTTTCCATCGGTTCGAAATGAATGTCGGAGGCTCCTTGCTGAATCGCTTCGGCAAGCATAACGTTGAGCATCCGAATGACGGGGGAATCCGCACCCTTATCTAGAAGGTCGTAGCCGTCCTCCTGACTGATTTCAGCATCCTGGGCTTCCGGTTGCAAGCTTGCGATGTATTCAGAAGCCTCGTTTTCCTTTTGGTGGTAGCTCAGTTCGATGGACTCTTCGAGGACGGCCTTGGAGGCGATCGCAACCCGGATCTCGCGCCGCGTCAGACAGCGCACTTCTTCGAGGAGCTCCAGGTCGAAAGGGTGGGTCATTGCGACGAGGAGGACGCCTTCGTTGTCCTCGAGGGGGAGCAGCAGCCGGGCTTTTGCGAAGGCATAGGGAAGAGGAGTGATCTTGTCCTTGACGAAAGGAAATGCGGAGAGATCTGTAAAATAGGGAAGCTGGAAGCGCCCCGCGATCTCTTCGGGTTCTCCATAGCTTTTCTGAAGGTGGGGCTTGATCTGAACTGGAGACTGTTCAGGAGGTAGCTTAGAAGTGGTCTTAAGGGCGCTGATGAGATCGCCGAGGAACTCTTTGAGTTTTCTGCTCTGAACTTGCCCTTTAGACATTGCTATTACCGAGAAGTGCTTTAAAGCTGTTACGGAAGTACTTCTTGCGCTCTTTGTCCCGCGCTTCGACGACGCGCTGGAGATATTCCGGAATATCGCCGGGGCGCTTCATCACCTCTTCATTCCTAATCTGGATCAGCTGCTCTTCGGGATCTAAAATGAGGGTCGGTGTGATAAAGATGAACATTTCGGTGTTATTGTTAGACAGCTTCATCGAGCCGAAGAGCTTGCCGATCCCGGGGATATCGCCGATGAACGGGATCTTTTCTTCATTGTCCATAGTTGCTTTGCGGCGCAGGCCCCCGAGAATAATCGTCTGCCCATCGAGGACGCGCACTTCATTCTCGATATGGCGCCGGTGAACGAGCGGACGGTCGTCATGAATATGCTGCTGCGGGGTATCGAAAGAGATATTCGTCTGAAGTGTGACAAAGCCTTTGCCGTCGGGACCCATTTCTTCGCTGTCGGGCACATGGATCGTCGGGGTCATGATCATGGTAATGCCAAATTGGGCCCGCGAGAACGACTTTTCAAAGGCGATCCCTTTATTGGTGTCTACCGGAGCGGCTCCGTTGTTAAGAGAGATCTCTTCGACGATCGAAATTGTGGCCGGGGTCTGGTTGACAGTGATGATGGACGGGGCGGCATTGAGCTGGATGTCTTCCTGCGTCATCAAAAAGTTCATGGCGAGGTCATAGGCCGGGAAGTGTTTGGATTTTTTTCCGTGCAGCAGATATTGCAGGACGCCGGGGCCGGTCGGTGCCAGATCGGATGTCCACACGATGCCGTCTTTCTTGGATCCGAGCTTGAGCAGGTTCATGCCATAGCTGTTCTCATTTTTGACCCTCTTTTCGAAGAGCATCACTTCGATCTGGACCATTTTTTTAGGCACGTCGAGCTTGCGCAGGAGGTCTTTGATTTTGACCAGGGCATCTCTGCGGACGACCATCAGTAGGTTGCCGGTCTTTGGGTCAGCGATGAAATGATCTGTCCCCTGTTCTACTTGCACAGAAGCCGTGCTGCCCGATTTGAGAGGAGGGGGAGCGACAACGAGTGGGGCTGCCGGCGGATAGCCGTCGGGGGGAGTTTTGAACTGGGGCCCTTGCGAGTTGTAATTGACTTCGAACTCCTTGTTGGCCTCCGTTGAGGAGACGAGAAGAGAGTTATAGACTTTCTCGAGAACCTTCGAGAGATCATCCGGATTGCTGTGGCGGCATTGGTAGAGATAGACGGTCATCTCCGCTGGGTCTTGCAGCTGATCTTCCGTTTCCTTAATGATCTTTTCTGCGCGGTCCACAACCTCTTCCTGCCCGAGCAGAATTAAGGCGTTGCCTTGATTCAGGGCAAAGATATGTAAGCCTTCCTGTTCCGGTTTACCGAAGGGAGGGCGGCTCTTTTCAATCGCTTCGCCAAAAAAGGATTGCAGGATCTTCTCCATCTCTCTGACAGCCATTTTGCTGATCGGGACGACTCGAGAGACCTTTCCCTGGGAGTGTTCCCACACGGTATTGTAGAGATCGATCAGTTTGACAACTTCTTCTTTGAGGGCGATGATCGCAATCTTGGGGCCGATCTGGTAAATGAAGGTCTGTTTGGCATCGGCAAACCGCTCAAAGAACTGGAAAGAGCTCTTGACCTGCTCGACCGGGGGGGTGAAAACATAGAACAGGCGGGTGCGGTCGGGAACCCACTGCAACGCTTGAGGGTTCGAAGCGATCGCCTGAATGGCAGAGGGGTCCTGTTTTAAGATGTAAAGCTGCCTTACATAGGAGTTCACTTTTTTCACGCCGATGCCGTTGTGAGCGAGAATGATCTCGAGCATCTCTCCCCAGGATTCGCGCGGAATGGGAATGTTGGAGTGCATGTTCATTTTAAGAGAGGCCATCTCAGGGGGGACGATGAAGAGATAGTCGAGGGCGCCGTATTCCATCACGAGCTGGGCGAGCGTCGTTTCCTCCTGGTCCCAAAGAGCATACCCTTCTTCTTCTTTTTTGGACTCGTCGACAACGGAGTCATGCCACCTGTTTTCAAGGGTAAGGATACGGGTTTTGATCTCATTTGTCTGTGAGAGTAGTTCATGGAAGGATTCTTCGCCGGCGCCCTCAGCGTGGAGCTGTTTCGCTCTCTGATAGCAACCAGCCAGCTCGGAACGCAATGCCGTCAGCTGCTGATTGATGTCCTTGAGCATAGCATCGAAGCTGACTGAGCCGTCGGCAGACTTAGGAGATACGCTAGCCATTTTTTCGGCGATCGTCTGAGAAAAGACGATGTCCCCACAAAAACAGAGAAGACCGGTCAACAGGACAAACTTTTTCATGCCGCCTTCCTTTCACCGTTAGATAGGATGGGTTTTCTTTTGCGAGAAGTTTTGGCTTTAGGCTTTTCCGCGTCGATGGGCAGCGAAAACGGCTGCGCCTGGGTCCGCGTTTCATCGAATATATGCCCTTTCATGACTGAACGTCCCTGTTCCTTTTCAATCGCATCGAAGACAAACAGCTCTCCCTTCAAGCGGTGGTTTAAATATTGCTCGATCTCCTCAACTTTACGCAAATTGCGCCAGCCCGAAGAGGTTTTAAGCAGCCAGTCTCCCTGCTTCAAGATCACCCGCCGCTTGCCAAGCGCACAGCTGACTTGGGTTCCGCTTCTTAAGCGGATCCTCGACGGCATTGACTCGGCTTTGAGCTGTAAACGCGCCTGTCTCTCCATTTCCACCTTTATTTGCACAGGATAGAAACCGGTCTCATCCCACACGTTGATCTCTAGCGCCTTTCCGTTTGCTGCCTTGACATAGGCGACCGGAAGAGCGCTCGAAAGCTCTTCGTAGGCCGCAATGCGCCATTCTCCATCATTGTAAAGAAGATAGTCTCCGGCGGAGACAAAGAGGGCGTAGGTCTTTGATCCGTTTGTGAGCTCCAAGACAGCCTTGTCTTTCCAGGCAGCATACTCCCGTCCGCCGTATTTTTGAATCAGTAAATCCTGAGAGAAACTGCGAGCGGATTTGATCTCCTTGGCGAATTCCTGCTGGGTCGGGTTATAACGCGCGGGGACTCCCCCTTGCTGTGCGATGATAAACTGCCCTTTCTCCTCACCGCTGCTCCCCTCCTTTGAGACAAGCTTTCTCCCGGCTTCCACTAAGACGGCTCCGTTCTCCAGCAAAAGAGGCTTGACCCACAGACCTGTCGCAGTTTCAGAAGAATTCAGTCCTTTGCCCTGTTCGCTCTCTTTGAGATAAAGGGTGCGCCCATTAGAAAGGGTCAGCTCTTGCTTACCGTTTTTTAAGGAGATGAGTATTTTCGCTTCTCCCGCGTCGATGTCGGGACGGCTATTATAGGCGATCAGGGCCAATTCTTCTGCAAGGCGGGATACCCATCCAAGCGCATGGCGGGGGCGAAGGGCCATCGCCCCGCTGCCGATCGCTTCGTAGGGAAAAAAAGTTCGGCCTCCCTTTTGCATCGATCCCATTCCCTGCATGACAAAACCTTTTGAATTCCAAGGATATATAAGGAAAAATAGGAACAGTCCCAGCCCGACGGCGCAAAGCGATAAGCACGCGCATTGAACGCTTTGCTTTAACCATCGATCGATGTGTAGAGTTGGGGGGGAGATAATTAACACGAACCAATTGACTCCTTAGAGACTGTCTACGGATTCAGTTTCTGTCGATTTTTGGGTTCTTTTGAGCCGATCAATGGCTATAGACCGGTCAGAGGGTAGAAGTCTAGGGCATTTCTAAAATAAACGAAAGGGGGAATTCATTGTTATAATACTCCAATCCGGCTGAATTTAGCATAGGGGTGAAACAAAGCAAAATCGCAATCAATGGAATTAAGTTGCTAAAAAAATAAATTAATACTTTAATCTATATTAAGAACGCTGGTTATATTTTAGAGGGTTTATGGACAAGGATAAAACGAAAGAAGGAGTTTCTGTGAAAGAGATCGAGGAATTTACAAAAAAACACCGATTTGAAGTGTTTTTCTGCCTTGCTTTCATCTTGGCTTGCTTTTTCACTTTTGTGATGTGGGGACCGGCCTGGTCAATCATCGCCGCTACAGTCGGCGCCGTCATCGGCATCCTCCTTTCAGGAAAAGTAGCTCATTTCTCCAAAATGATTTTCCAATTCATCTTTAAACATGAGCAAACGACTCAGATGGTTTTAGGGATTGTACTTCTGATTCTTGCGATCTTCATTCCTCCTCTTTACTTTCTTCTCCTTGGACTCCACGGCGGAAAAGATATGCATCATTGGGCGATCGAGATCTACAATCAAAATCCTAAGTAAGTCATTGAGTTAATTCCTTTTTTCTCTGCTCGATGTAATCGAGCAGAGAAACATCCCCTTGCGTAAAGTTCTGTGCTAAAAGAGCATAAGCCTCAGGATCATAGGTCTTCAGATTTGAAGGGCGATCCTTCCATCCCGCATTCCGGACCAGTTCTTCCCAGGCTTTCAATTCCCCCTCTTTTGACCCGAGCTGTCTTTCAAGTGCGGCAATTCTCACCATATTGTAGGCATAAAGCACTGTGCCGGAGTGGATTAACTTGTCCCGTCCTTCCCAAAATGTGTCGTCCTGTTCCAGATCGGACTTCAACTGTTTGGCCGCTTCAAGCGCTAAAGCAAATTCTCCCCGGGAAATGAGAAGGGTATTGCGCGAGAACCTCTCATAATAGGGCGTGGTCAGATCGCGGGTTCGATTGAGGGCGGCCTTGGCGTACTTATCTGCCATTTTTGCATCGCCTAATGTGAGAAGGCGCTGGGCGATAGAGGTTCCAAATTTGCCTTCGAGTTCAGGATGGCGGTTCAAAGGGCTCTGCAGGGCCTTGGGTATATTTGGATCTCGGCTTTCATCGGAGGTCCAGGCGCTAAAAGCGTTTTGGATCTCGAGATAATCGGATTTTTTTCCGGTGGACAATTTCCCCATCAACTGAAAGAGGCAAAACGAGAGGACGATCAGAGTGAGAAATGAAAGCAAGATTTTTTTGCTATGCTCGGAAATCCAATCTGCGCAGAACGCCTTGGCAAAGGCAGCCCTGCCGATCGGAAGCTGTTCTTTGGGTTGCTTGTCCATGGAACCTCCCTTAAGATGGCGCTTTAGGCATGATAGTATTGAGCATAAATTTGGGAGGAATAAAGGGAAAGGGGGAAGTATAAAAAAAATCCCTCTCCCAAGAAGCGGGAGAGGGATTATCAGAATTCAATTAGAAATTTGGTGTGATTTCGACAGTTCTGCCGTTTTCAGCTTTAAAGTTCTCTCCATTCGACCACTGCTGATCGTTGATAAGGACTTTAAACTCAAAATTGCCGCACTCTGTATTTGTCTCAAGGACGAACTTTCCTTGAACGGACTTCAATTCAATCCCTTTTTCCCAGCTCATTCCAGGGCCTGTGCCGCGGACGAAAAGCTTTTTGCTGCTATCGCCAAAATTGACGATCACGGGTACTGTTGGAATGAAAAGAGCGGGAACGATTTCCTGGGACTTTTCCGCTTCGATGCTGCGGTTTGGACAGTCTTCCCATTTTTGGCCGTCGAGAACGAGCTTATACTCGACTTTGCCTGTGACGTTTTCCATGCGGTAAGCATAGGTGTCATTGTCAACCTTCACAAGTTCTTTGCCCTGGATCCAATCGAGATCCCCGCCTTGTCCGTGGATCTTAAGAGAATGCCCAAAAGGAATTTGGCATTTGACTTTGATCTCTGTGATGACAGGAGCGGAAGGTTGCGGAACAACGACTATTGGCTCTGAGATGGTAGGCAGCGGAGGGCGTGTTCGAGGAGTAGGCAGACGTACGCTTCCTTGGGGCCTAATAGCGCGACCCGACGTTAGGAAGATCATATTTTCGTCATTAGCACTTACGCGATTTTTAAAACCACGCTCGAATACAGCTGATGCAGTGTCAGTTGTTGTGGTCGTTGTAGTGGTGGTTTGAACGACAGGGGCCGGAGTTACAGGTGTAGAAACGGCAGCGCCTGCGGGAATGAGAGCAGAGCATCTATTGATGAGACCGGGGATCCCTCTATCGGCCAGAGCTAGAACCATCACGGCGCCGGGATTTCCTTGAATAATTGACCGGATTTTAACTTGCATGGATTCCAAATTCGACTTCGCTTCCTGGATCTCTGCTAAAGGTGTAGATTCATTGAAGCCATTCACAGCAACTTTTATTTCAGTGAATTGTTTTGATACAACCTGAGCTGGGTTAAGCTTAACTGACATAATTATTTCCTTTGTAAAAAATTGTTTTACTCTATTTATTGTATTAACAAGTAAATTGTTACTTTAACATCTCAATTCTACACCAAATAACTAATTAAATTAAGAAAATTAATTAATTAAAAACTAAACTTAATAGTAAACAACAACTCAAAATATATATTAATTATAAGCAGCTTATCTCAAGCGCTTTACATTTAAAAATCTACTTGAATTTTATAGGTTGGCGAGCGAGTAGGAGGGAGTTGGTCACAACGGATAGCGAACTCAAGGCCATGGCGATCCCTGCAATGAGCGGGCTTAAGAGACCGATCGCTGCAATCGGAATGCAGATGCAGTTATAGCCGAAAGCAAAAAAGAGGTTCTGGCGGATTTTTCGAAACGTCATCCGGGCCAGGATCACTGTCTTTGCAACGTCGCTCAATTCCGACTTCATCAAAATCACTGAGGCGGACTCCAAGGCGACATCTGTACCCGCACCGACAGCAAAGCCGATATCGGCCTGAGCGAGCGCCGGTGCATCATTGATCCCGTCGCCGACCATGGCAGTGACCTCTCCCGCTTGTTTCACGCGCCGAACATGTTCCGCCTTGCGTTCGGGAAGGACCTCTGCTTCAAAGCCATCTGCGCCGATCTCTGCCGCAACCTTCTCGGCAATCGACTTACGGTCTCCTGTGAGCAGGACGACTTTCATTCCCAACCGGTGAAAGAGATTTATGGCGGACTTTGCGCCTGGCTTCACGCGATCTGAAAGGGTGAAATAACCGAGGCACTGCGATTCTCTTGCCACGGCAACGATCATTTCGGTTTCGCTACGCCACATTGCCTCAAATTCTGAAATATCGACTTTCATCGTCTCAAGAAAGGCAGGCGACCCGAGGTAATAGGTCTTATCTAAATATTTGCCGCTGACTCCTTTGCCGGGAAATGCGGTGAGGTGCGTCATTTCGGAGGGCGATGCCTTGCGTTTTTTTAGGTGTTCGGCGATCGCACTTGCTGCGGGGTGGTCGGAAAGAGAGGCAAGGCCCAATGCGAGGTTGAAAAAATTCTCACTTCGATTGCGCTCGCTTTCCGTCAAATGCTTCACCTCAAGGTTCCCCTCAGTAACTGTTCCTGTTTTATCCAAAAGCAGAGTGCGTATCTTTTGCGCCATTTCGAGAACTTCAGCGTCTTTGATCAAAATCCCTTCTTTTGCCGCCTTTCCGGATGCGACCATAATGACAGTCGGAGTGGCAAGCCCAAGGGCGCAAGGACAGGCGATGACCAGCACAGCAATGGCGCTGATAAATCCTTCCATCGGATCTAAGCCCAAAGCGACCCAGGCCAAAAACGTCAACAAGGCGATCAATAAGACGATAGGAACAAAAATACCTGTGACCTTGTCGGCAATTCTTTGGATCGGGGCTTTGGAAGCTTGTGCCTGTTCAACAATGCGTAAAATATGGCCGAGCGTGGTTTCTTTGCCGACTTGCGTCGCTTTTGCTTTGAGAAGTCCATGTTGGTTGATGGTTCCTGCAAAAATTTTGTCTCCTGTTTTCTTTTCCACGGGCAGACTTTCTCCGGTGAGCATCGCTTCATCGACTTGGGATTGCCCCTCTTCAACGATGCCATCGAAAGGGATCCTCTCTCCCGCAAAGACAATAAAAATACTTCCCGGACTCACCTGATCAACAGACACTTCTTTAGTCTCATTTCCGATCATCACCCGCGCAGTATTAGGCTGCAACCGCATCAGAGATTGCATCCCGCTGTTCGCTCTCCGCTTAGCCTTTGCCTCGAAAACCTTCCCGAGCAAGATGAAAGAAATCAAAAGGGCGCTCGTCTCAAAATACAATTGGGCATGCGCACCGCTAAATGCGGAATAAAGGCTATAGCCATACGCTGCTGACGTTCCCAACGCCACAAGAGTGTCCATATTTGCCGAAAACCTCTTCAGCCCCTGCCACGTCCCATAATAAAATAAGTATCCCCCGCCGAACTGGACAATTGTCGCAAAGAGAATCTGGATCCACAGCGGCAATGGGACTCCAAACATATGCAGGGCAAGAGGGATGCTGAGGGCAAAGGAAAGAACAGTCTGAAAGACAAGCTGTTTGAAGGAGCTGTCTTTATGTTCATGCATGGGATTGAGCTGATGCGCCGGATAGCCTATCTCCGTGATCGCGTGCGCAATGTGCTCTTCGGTTGTTTTTTTGGGGTCATAATCGACGCTTGCCTGGCCGCTGGCAAAATTGACGGACGATTTGACGACGCCATCGATCTGGGCAAGCCGGTTTTCAATCTTTTGCACACAGGATGCACAATTGATCCTGTCGATCTGCAGCATGCAGTGTTGTAAATCTTCCATCATCGTATACCTCATAGACCATCTATAACAAGAACGATGGAGAAGGATCAATAGACTTATTAGGTCATTTAAGGAGCTGGAGCGACAACGCGGTAGGGATCGTTCAGAAATAACTTTGCCAGTTATTTCTGAACGATCGCGTAAACTTTTTCCATCTCGTCAAGAGTATGCTTGAGTGTAAACTTCTCCTCGACGAGATGTTTTCCCTGTAGGCCGTATTGCTCGCGCAGGGCGGGATTGTCGGCCAACTTTGCGACAGCGTTGGCTACGGACTCAGGTGAAAATGGGGGGACGACAAGCCCCGTCACCCCGTCGATGCACACCTCGGGAAGGCCGCCGACGGTCGTTGTTACAAGGGGGCGTTCGAGATAAGCGGCCTGGAGGCTCGCTTGGGAAACACCTTCGTGAGCGGTGCTCAATAGAACGAAAATGTCCATTGCGCGGATTGCGGAGTAGGGCGCTTCGAGGTGGCCGGTGAATGTGACGACCCCCTCCAGATCAAGCTCAGGTATTTTTGAGCGATAGTCATCGACATGCCCGCCTCCGACGATGACCCATTTGATCTCTTTGCGATGTTTGAGCAAGACAGCAGCTTTGAGCAGATCGTGGATTCCTTTCCAGGAGCGGACAAAACAGGCGGTCCCGACGAGGATATCGCTGGGGCCGACCCCAAGCGTTGCGCGGAATTCAGCAGCTTTTAGGAGATCTGCCTTGAGTAGATGGGGGGCGATGCCAGTAGGGATGCATTGCATCCGATAGGGAGGAAGTTTTGCCTGTTTGCCTATCGTCGAAAGGATTGGAGAAGAGGTTGTGACGACAAAATCTGCCAAACTTTTATAAAGCAGGCGGCTGTTGAGGCCTTTGCGGATCGGCGTGGACAAATGACGCGTCCGGATCACCCTTTTCTTGGCGATGCGCGCGGCGATCCCGCCAAACCAGGCATCCAATGAAGAATGGGTATTGATCAAGTCGATGCTGTGAGTTTTGCAGATCCGCACAAGGGTGTAGACTGTCTTTAATGCAGAGGCCCTTCTAAAGGGCAGTTCATAAACGATAAAGCCGGCCTCTTTGGCTCTGGCAATCAGACCGCCCCCCGAATTGACCGCCAGGATCACTTCGTGGCCCCGTTTACGCATCCCTTCCGCCTCTCTAAGGATGCGGATCTCTTGCCCGCCCCATCCGCGAGAACTTTCAGTGTGGAGTATGCGCATGGTCTAACCTCAAGTTCATTAATATTTTTCTATGTCCGGAGGAGAAGGGGTACCGATGGATCTCTTTTGTAGAAATCCATTCGTAGTCAGGCAGCTCCTTTTTTTCGGAGGCCCTCCAAAATGTTGGATGAAGTTTGACCCTAAATCGGGTAAAGCTATGATCCACTTTCGCCAAAGCCTTCACTTTTTTCGCTGCAAAAGAAAATGGGAAACCTTTTTCCTCGCTTTCGACATATACCGAATGTGGTTCAAAAATTGGTCCGGGGCTTTGGTACACGCCAGGGCCAATTTTTGAACCGCGTTCGGTATAAGGAAACTCATAAAGGTCTGCCATCACTTTTCCACTTGAGCCTTTTTTCACCAAAAGACTGTCCTCATGCATTATGACAAAGACATCGCGGCAAAGGGAGGTAGATTTCCACTTTTCTTCCCTTTTTCGGCAACTCCTCTTGTATCCCCCGCTTGAAAGCAGAGCATCCGGTGCGCAAAGGGCAAGCCCAGCAATTTGCTTCCCGCTTGCACACTGAGGCCCCCAGTTCAATCAACCCTTCAACGATGAGCCAAGGTTCGCCCTCCGGCAAAATGTCTTCCGCGATCTCCATATTTTTTTCAGGGTAGCGCTCTTTTCGAACATCCTCTTCAATGGCATAATAACGAGTTAGGACACGGATGACGTTGCCATCGACGGCGGCGGCCCTTTGATGGAAACCAAAACTTAAGATGGCGCCGATCGTATAAGGCCGCAAGCCCCTTGACCTCCGAAAGAGCGGCGCAGTCGGAGGGCAAAGACCCGTTGTGTTTTTCGACCAGAAAGCGGGCAGCTGCATGGAGGTTGCGCGCCCTGGAATAATAGCCCAGCCCTTCCCACATCTTGACGACCTCCTCCGAAGAGGCGGCAGATAGCGCTTCAATGGTGGGGAACCGCTCCATCCACCGGAGGTAATAATCCTTAACAACAGCTCACTTGCGTCGTTGGAGCATGACCTCTCGAGATCCATACAGAATAAGGAGTGGGGTTGCGGCGCCAGGGAAGGTCGCGAGCTTCTTTGAGGAACCATTGTTTGAGCGCCTCTGCCTCAAAGGGAAATTGTTGCATCGTCATCCTGCCCTTAAGGCAATATTTGCCTATTTGAGAAAGGATAGCCAGCCTTGCCATTTTGAACAATGCGACACCTGAGGAGATGCTTGTTTCTCGGGTTGGCACGCCAATTGCATCATACGGAACAGTCACCCATACCCAATCGGCCCCAAGCCTGGAATTTGGGCCGCGGGAGCTTTCACGCGGCCCAAATTCCAGGCTTTGGCCCATTGGGGTATAATCATTGGAGGGTGGTATGGATAACCTCGAACATTCAAGTCCTGAAGATTGGCAAGCGCTGCATGGCGAGCTCAAGGACGGCCTGGAAAATGAGATCCGCCTCACACGAGAGCTTTTATCCAATATGTGCCAGGAAGAGATCTCCTTGATGCTTCATGATACGGGAAGCTCGAACCAGGTCCTGCAAATCCGAGCGATCATGCTTGAAAAATTGAGCTCTCTTCGATTGCGTCGGCTGAAAACGACCGAGAAAATCGAAAAAATCCTGGCTTTGAAACACAAGAGCCCCTCCTTAGAAGAAATTTTACTCTCCAAACGAGGAGATCAGCTCTGAAATTCTCTCCTTAGTGATCAACTGATGGCCCTGACAGAGAGAATGAACCGCCAGCACACCCAGAACCAGCGCATCGAAGCCCATGGCGACCATTCCTCCTATCCGCAACAGCAAAATGCTTCGCAAAGCCGCCCTAAAAGAAAAGCTTCTGTTGCAACATTCCAGATAAAAAAGTGCAATGGATGTATACTGCGGCCGGCCTGAAACTTGGATTTGGATCCGCGCGAAAGCTCCCGCGATTCGGCGATCGCAAACGGGTCAATAATAGGAATATGGACCCGTTTGCGATCGTTGAATCCGGGGCTTTGGCGCGGTCCAAATTCCAAGTTTCAGGCCGACCGCAGTATAAAACAGGTTTACAAAGGCACCGCCCCCCATGACCGATGCTGTTCGAGCCGTCTCTCTGATCTATGGACCTGAGCTGCACCACCTCGATCACTTGGGCCCGCTCTGTTCTTTCATGAATATTCCTCTCATCGTCACCGAGGAAAAGATTGCACTCCTTGCCAAGCGCTACTACCCCGCTCTTGAAGTAGTCCTATTCGACTACCTCGCCGTCGCCGAATACTTGGTCTCCCATTTCGACGTCGTCTTTTATTCGATGCCCCGAGATATTTTTGACGAAGTTTTTTTCTTCGCGCAGAAAATGATGCAGAAACGGGTGCACGCGATCTGGTGCCCCCATGGAAACTCCGACAAAGGGGCATCCATCTTCTACATGGAAGCTCTAAAAAAAGAGGATGCAGCCCTGGTCTATGGAAAGCAGATGATCGATTTCTTCAAACGCAAAGGGGTATTCGACCAGCTCAAAGGGTATGCGATCACCGGAAACTACCGTTATCAATTCTATCTCGATCATCGTGAATTTTACGATCGGATAGCTGAAAACGAGCTCGCGCGCAAGCTTCCAAAAGCAAAAAAGACGCTTCTTTACGCTCCCACCTGGCAGGACTATGAAAAATCCTCATCCTTTTTCGACGCTGCAGTCCCTATCATCGAAAAATTGCCATCCGAACACAATCTGATCGTCAAACTCCACCCCAATTTGATCCTTCAGGAAGAGTTTCAAGTCGAGGAGATGATTGAAAAATACGAGGACAAGAGCAATATCCTTTTCCTCACCGATTTTTCACCCATCTACTCGCTCCTGAACTTTGTCGATATCTACATCGGCGACATGTCCTCGATCGGCTATGACTTCCTCACTTTTGACAGGCCGATGTTCTTCCTCAATCAGAACCAGAGGGACTCAGGACAAGACGCCGGCCTTTACCTTTTCCGCTGCGGCATTGAAATTAGCCCCCAGCAGTACGATGATATCCATCAGATCATCGCAAATTATCTCCAGTACGAGCTACGCAACTTCTCCGAAATCAGAAAAGAAGTGTACCAATATGCATTCGGCCATGAAAGACCGCTGGAGGAGCTGAAGAAGAAAATCCTTCACCTCTACTTAATATTCCCTGAAAAGGGGCTCAACTTCTTTTAAACTGTTACTTATGCGCAATGTAGCCATCCTCACGGGGCCTGAAACCCATCTCGACCATCTCGGCATCCTAAGTGCGCTTCTTAAGATCCCCCTTGTCCTCACGGATGAGAAAAACTTTCACCTCGCAAAGAAATTTTATCCCGATCTCAACCCCGAGCTTAAAAATCTGGACGAATTGACCATCGAGCATCTGGCGCATAATTACGATGTGATTTTTGAAACGGGAAAATTCTTTGCCGCTGAATTGAAGCCGTTGATGGAGCTTTTGCTGCGCAAAAAAATGCGCTTTGTTTTTTGTCCTCATGGCAACTCCGATAAGGGGCATTCCCTCCAACATCACGCCCAGCAGGACGTATCGCTTGTCTACGGAGACCATCTGCATGATCTTTTGAGACAAAATGGCGCCGCGGAAAAAATCCGCCATATTGTCAGAACGGGCAACTACCGCTATCCCTATTACCTTTCCCATCGGGCGTTTTTCGATGCCCTGGCAAACGAAATGGTCTTTAGCAAGTTTCAGGGTGAAAAACCCGTGATCCTCTATGCTCCGACGTGGAGCGATAAAGAAAACCCCACCTCTTTTTTTTCTGCGACAGACCGGTTGATCGAAGAATTGTCCCCCTCTTATCATCTTTTGATCAAACTACATCCCTTTTTGATGGAGGGCCACCCTGCCCATGTTTTCAACATGATGGCGCGTTATGAAAATCACCCTTCTGCACAGTTTTTGACCGATTTTCCGCCGATCTATCCTTTACTCTCACGATGCGCTCTTTACTTGGGGGACTACTCTTCAATTGGCTACGATTTCCTCGCTTTTGATAAACCTCTTTATTTTTTGAATCCCGGAAAAAGCCCTGTCCGTTCACCTCTACATACCTGCGGCCTGGAAATTCCCTTGGAAGGAGGAATAGAGCTAAATAAATTTTTAACATCAACTTGGAAGGATTCTATCCAGGAATTCTCGGAACAAAGAAAAAAGATATATTATTACGCCTTTGGGGAGGAGATCTCTCCGGAAATAATAAATCAAGAAATTCTTCAAAAAATCTCACAAATATAATCTTGAAGCACTGTAATTAATGCTAATTAATTGCTATTTTGATACAATAATTATCTAATTATATTTTGGAGATTTTATGAGTGCAATTACGCATTCCACCGCTCAGCCCGTATCAACCAATCCCGACAGAACGCCGCCGCTTGAAGTCCCATCCTTCCTTCAAACCGCAGGAATGGTCACAAAATACATCGCAGCCGCCCTCCTTTCTATTGTTGCTATTGGAAGTTTAGGAATTGGAATCACCATGGCGCCATTTTCTCCATCAACCGGTGCTGCCGCCCTTGCCCTCTCCACAACTCTTTTCGGCATTGCCGGCTACCTGATCTATAGCAATGTGTCTTCTTCTCCCTCGCTGAATGCGCGAAATATCACTTCTCAATAAGCGCTTTCTTTGAATCATGATTGCGATGATGAAGACAATCTCAAACCCGAGAAAAGCAAGATAGACCAATTCACTCCCTTTTTCGTGAGCTTGGGCTCCCATCCCTAAAAGGAAATGCATGCTATACCAGGTCAGGCAAAGCACGACAATGCCGCAGCAGGCGCCCACTGCAGCTGCAAAAGGGCTGACCCATTTGAAATGATTGAGATGGATGAGAGTCAGGTAGAAACAGATAGAGATAAACGTACAAGATTCCTCTGGATCCCAGTCTTTATAATACCCCCAGCCAAAATCGCAGCACAAGACACCGAGCAGCGTGCCGATGACGAGTAAGAAGGTCCCTAAATAGATGCAATGCACGATGCAGCGGGACAGCAGCGTTGAAGTCTTCTGCCTGGGCCGATAGAAACCTATCAGGAAAAGATGTCCTAATATCCCTCCCAGCATAAACATTCCATAGCTCGCAGTCACCATTGCACCGCGCACAGTCAGCCAAAAGCCAGGGCTGAGCATAGGATCCACAGGGGCAAAGGGGTCGCGCACATTCAGGCCTAAGAGGAACAAAAATAGCGTCTGCGTACAGATCAACGCTGCAAAAATGGGGAACTTGCTGCGGAAGACAGCAAAAAAAACAAACCCAATCAGAACGCTGAGCCATGCGACGAAAAGCACCGAATCGAACAAGGTAGAAAGAGGAGGATTGAAAAAAAGGACTGCCTTATAGAGCAGCGCCCCTCCATGCAATAAAAATCCAGCCGCCAGAGAGCCCCAAGCAATTCCTCTGACCAGCAATGACTTAGACCTGCCAAATTTCTTCCTGAAGCGCCGCATGGTGTAAGCAAAAAAACAAAGCAAGCTTATCGCATAGAAGGCTGAAGAAGTTCTAAGGACCGGATATTTGAAGAAGCTTTCCTCCACTTTAAGTTGAAAAACCGTTGGGTATGACAATAACCCCTCTCGAAGAGCGGTATGATAGCGAAAGAAAAATTGAGGAAGGAAGGCTCTTAAGTTAATTCCCGAAGGTAAAAATAGTGAATCGTACAAAGATGAGATTTCCGAAATGCCAGGGGAGGAATGATCGACGAATTCCTGGGAAAAAGGAGAACGGAAAAGAGTATTGAGAAGAGAGTGGGTGTTCCGCAGCTCTTTAAATTGCAAAAAATGAAAAAGCAATGACTGCAAAGAGGTCCCCCAAGGGACGGATTGAAACTGTGAAAAATCAATCGTATAGGGGCCCTTGCTGCAAAGTGAGGATAAAAAATGCCAAGGGATCAAAGCAGGAGCTGAGGTAACGACCAGCTGATGGTCAAAAAACAGACATTCGATATCGGCATTGATAATCTTCAAATGCAGCTTCTGCCCCTTAGAGAGCGTTGTTCCTCGGGATATTTTGAAGAACGAGCTGAGAATCATCTGCTCGATCACTTTAAGATTGATCGCGAGAACATCTTCGAAAGCATAGCGGAGTTCTTCAAATGAAAAGCGTTCGGAGTCTTGTTTGAGCTCTAATAGAGATTTGATCTCCTCTTCATCAATCCAAAAAAAAGGCAGTGCTGCTATGGCTGAACTCGAAGAAGATTGAAGAAATCTGAGAAAATCGACAGGAGTGTCTTGAGAAAACCGGAGCAATTTTTTGTGCTCCGGAAGGAGCGTTTCGCGATGATAGACTTCATTCATCCATAGTCTGGCGCATGAGTCCAAGGGGCGTATTCTTCCCTCATAAAAAACGGGAAGGCTCCCCAGCTCCGGCGGGGAATCAGACTGCTCTTCGCTGCCTTCTGCAAATACGGCGGCAAGCATAATGATAAGGGTAAGAATGACTTTAGTGCCAGACCACGAAATTCTTTGCGATTTTTGCTGCGTGAAAGCTCCTGCGGTTGAGTCATCGACAAGAGGGGTTGTATTGCATTTAATACTACCCCCCTTGTCGATGATCTCAACCCCTGGGCTTTGACGCGGCAAAAATCGCAAAGAATTTCGTGGTTTGGCACTAGTCACATTCTGCAATCCCAGTTGATAATAACTGAACAAGATGCCAAGAGACCTACAAAAAACACCAGAATATACCGAACGTGTTTCAAAAATTGTTCCTGGGGTGCGTCAAAGCCTAGGAGACTATTAACGGATTCAGGATTCGATCGATCGCAAGTCGGTTCATATTTCTAATATTGACCGACTTGCGATCGATCGAACCGCGGGGGCTTTCACGCAGCCCAGGGCCGATTTTTGAATCACGTTCGGTATCATTCACGGGACTTGTTGCTGAATGTAAAAAGCGAATTGATCTTCTTTATCAGGAAGGAAGGAAATTTTCGGTCCCAAGTATTTCTGTTTTCCCGATTGTTTTACTTTAAAAAGAGACTTTTCGAAAAGAAATTGCAGCGAGCTTACTGTGCTTTCGCCGCTGCTCCCAATCATAATGAAGTATTCATCTCCCTGCGCGTCCTGAACAAATGCGATGAGCGGGGTTGGATCTTTCAGCTGGACCAAAGAGAGTTCTGCGATCAATTCACCGACACTTTCAGAATAAAGAGCTGTGGTCTTCCACTTTTCATCATTCGAGACGAATTCCAAAAATGGGATCCTGACATGGGAGGTCGCTCGGACCAATGGAATGGAAATGATGTCAGCTACAGCCCCGGGACAATCGAGATAAAGAACGACCTTGCCGTCTTTGACACAGGAGATCTTTTGAAGTTTATTTGACGAAGATTTTTTGACAGTGAGAATCACTCCAAGCACAACCGCCATACAGCTTAAAGCGATTAAGCATTGGATCAAGCGGACACTGCGAGCAGAGTGCCGCAGTCTTTGCAAACACCTCTTGAACATTACCATCTACGAACCTATCCCAGTACAATTTTTCGTCGATTTTCGGGATTATTTTGGCCGCTTTTCGATTCTTTTGTCGGGGGTCATATACGCAAGTTGATATTACCCCCGACAAAAGAATCGAAAATCGGCTCAAAAGAACCCGAAAATCGACAGAAACTTTTACTGGGATAGGTTCGCATTTGTCGCCAAACAAATTTTCAATTTACACCAGGCGCAAAAATAAATACACATATTGGTAATGAAAATGAGTAAAAATCACTACGAAGAGTGACTCTCTAGAGGTGGCAGAACGAAGACGTGAGTGAGTTCATCGAGATTTCCGGCCGTGGAAATGGCTTCGATCTCATAAGAAGAAGCGCCCTCTTTGAGGGTCTGAACAGAGGAAACGATCGCAACGCTGAATCCCGGTGGAAAGATCCCGTCAAGCCCTGTCGTCACTAACAGATCTCCCTGGCGCAGCAGCTGTATTGACTCCCTTTTGCGGGATGCGCCATAAGGCTCACCCGAACGCAGGTCGCGCGCAGCGCCTTCCGCATCGGGAAAATCGTAATTGAAACCGATGCCTTTCAAGACTTGGCTCCGCGAGCGCCACAAGGGATTGCCCGTCCCGCGCAGCTCTCCTTTGGCAAGGTAAAAATCCCCTGAGTGTTCCTTCAAAGTGTTTTTCAGCCGATTAAGGATGCTTGCCATTGTCACCCATTCTTCATCGGAAGAAAATAGATCTTCTCGCAGCTCCAAAGCAAAGAGCAGCGAATCCAAGTGCTCTAAAAGATAGCGGTTCTGTTGGTTGCCGCGCACAGCTCTAACAGAGGGAACAAGGCTCGAGTCAGTGATCAGACGGACGCGGGATTGCCCATTGCCGACATATTCGACAATGCCGATGATTGAGTTCCCCAAGAGAACCGGGCTATTTTTCCCAATGATCTTTTTGCCGACCGCGTGATTGTCCTTTTCTCCCACATTGATCCAAAACGTGCTGCTCCAGGAGGCGGGTTCGCGGAAAATCACTTTCGCAGGTAAAGAGCATATCTGCAAATCCAATGCGTTGCATAACTCTTGACTACGCCTTTTAAAAAACTCTTTCCAAAACTCATCATCGAAATTAGCCCGAGAGATGCTTTTATAACGCAATGTCTGTTCCTGGATCCTGTCATCGTAGAGCAGCCACTCTCTCACAGTTTCTATCTGGGATTTCAGCAGTTGATTTTCTTGGGAAAGGCGTTCGATCTCGAGAGAATTTTCATGGGGGCGAAAATCCCTAGGCAGCGGAAGAGTCAATAATAAAGAGGTTTTCTCTTTCAGAAAGCTTAATCCTCTCCAGCAGGGAGAAAACGAGCAAACGACGCAGGAACGGATCCTCTCGGAGGCGCCTTTGGGGAAACTCATCAAACACAAAAAGAAAAGGATCAAAAAGAGGTAGGGGCGGTAAGAGACTTTTCTCATCAATCTTTTCCTTGGGTCACTGCGATCACTGCATCAACGACATAATCGATATTGCTGTTGATCAGTCCGCAAACATTGATTCTACCGTCGCTTGGCATATAAATCCCATATTCCGCCGTGATGCGCTCAACCTGGAGTTTGTTAAGGCCTGTGTAGCCAAACATCCCATTCCCCCTCTGCACATGGCTGAAATCAACGATTTCCGATTTAGCGACAAGCTTTTGAGAGAGCAAAAGGCGCATCGCAAGGATGCGCTGCCGCATCTCATCCAGCTCTGCCTCCCACATTCGCCTAAGCATGGGATTGCTAAAAATATGGGCAGCGATCTTTGCCCCATGCATCGGGGGGTTGGAATAGTTGGTCCGGATCATCTGTTTTACACGAGATGTGATATGTTCTGCAATTTTCGCAGATTCAGAGACGATAAACAGACAACCGACGCGCTCTCCATAAAGCGATAGGTTTTTCGCATTGGAAACCGCCACAAGCATTTCCATGCCTTTGCTAAAAAAATGGCGAATAGCTTCTGCATCCTCTTCAAGACCGCGCCCTAAGCCCTGATAGGCAAAATCAAAAAACGGGATCAGCCTTTTCGCCTTAAAAAGATCGCACAGAGCCTCCCACTGCGTCGCGGAAGGATCGCAGCCGGTTGGATTGTGGCAGGAAGCGTGCATGACGACGATCGTCCCCGGGGATAATTGTTCCAGGCAAGAGGTCATCTTTTCAAAGTCAAAAACGTGGGTTTGATTGTCGTAATACGGATATGTTTCGACTTTAAGACCGCAATGCAAAAAGACTCCGCGGTGGTTGGGCCACGTGGGCGTGGAAATCCAAACGGGGTGATCTGCTTCCTCTTTGAGAAAAGTCCCGCCGGTTTTTAGAGCACCCGTTCCCCCTATGGACTGAAAGGAAGCGACCCGCCCTTTTTCTTTGCTCCATATCTGATTACCAAAAACCAGGGCCCCCATCTCTTCGAGATAAAGTTTTACCCCATCGATCGGAAGATATTCTTTGCTCTGTTCTCCTTCCAGGAGCGCCGCCTCCGCCAACTTTACGGATCGCAGCACAGAGGTTTGCAGCTCTTCATTCTTATAGAGCCCGACCCCGAGGTTCACTTTATTTTTGCGCGAATCCTTTTGAAAAGCGACGGTCAGTCCCAAGATCGGATCGGGAGGCGCAAGCGGCACGTGTTCGAAAAAGCTCATGAAACAGCCCTCTGAAGTGAAAAATACGACAAGGATTTTTTTAAAAACCCTCTTCTAGAAATTAGAACGCAATTTTTTTTTAAAGTGGAGCAAAATCTCTAGACAAACTAAAATGCTTAAGTCAGTTCGTTTGGGGCGTTAGCTCAGTTGGTAGAGCGCAACAATGGCATTGTTGAGGTCAGCGGTTCGATCCCGCTACGCTCCAAGTCTCTTTTTTCTTTTTGGCAATTTTTCAAATATCAGCAATAAGCATGCGATCATTATAAACATCGCTGCAATCGGATAAAACAGAGAAATATCATAATTGCCCATGGCTGCTCCAAAAGCAGGCACGAGGAACCATCCAAATGACATCATCGATTGACTTAAACCCATCGCCTTCCCCTGTACAGCTTTGGGGGCGGACATGGAACAAAGATTCATGACGTTGCTCAGCGCAAATGCAGCTCCGATCGCTGAAATGAAATAAACCCATGAAAATGACCAGAACGTATCCATCAATGAGCAGGCCAGGATGAAGAGGGTGGCAAGCGCAAGGCCGACAATTGCCGTTGTCCGGACCGACAACTTTCTCAGCAGCAGCGGATTGATAAAGCTACCGCCAAAGACCCAGAAGATCCCTTGTAGAATCAATCCCCAGGAAATGATCAACTGGGAAATTTTAAACTTTTCTATGCTATAGGCCCCATACCACTGAACACCCAATCCCCATCCGATTGTCCACAACAGGAGAATGAGAAAAAACGGGCGGATCGTTTTTATTTTTGTCGCGATTATGACGTTGTGAACTCCCTTAAGAACATCGATTTGAACTTTAGACGCAGAAGGATGTGTCTCTTTAAATAGCTTTGCGATCACCAAAAGCGTGGCTAGTGAAAGCAGGGTTGTAATGTAAAAAGGGAGGGCAGGATTAAAATAAGTGGAGACCGATGGATCGGACAAATAGCCTCCGACCAGAATGGCTAAAGGCCAGCTGAATCCCCAGACGACAGTCACCCAGCCAAAATTCTTAGCTCGCGATTTCTCGTCTTTGCTCAAATCGGCGACAGCCGCAAGACAGATACTTAAGTTTCCTGAAAAAAATCCGGTCCAGAGCCGACTAAACAACAAAAAAACATAACTGTGCAGTGAAATGGCAAATGCAGAACAAAGATATCCTAAAGTTGCCCCTACGATGGTCGCATAAAAGGCTTTTTTTCGACCGAAGCGGTCGGCGATATCGCCGAGCAGAGGAGCGCCGAAAAATTGCATCAATGGAAACGAAAGAAACAAAATCCCGAGCATTGTATTGCGAAGGCCTTGGGTCGCCTCAAGAGATAGCATCCCGTACTTAGGATCGAGCATGAGCGGCGCAAATAGAATAAACACCAGCCCAAAGCCAAAATTATCTATGCAAGCGACAAACAAAACTGAGAACAATGTTTTCTTTCGCTGCTTTTCTGTTTTGCTCATTCTAAATCCTCTTTATTTTCTTCATGCCCAATTGGATATTAAAGGAAAAAGAGAATTTGTCGTTTTTCTAAGGAAAGAAGTTACTCAACATTTTTGGAATTTGCAATTGCTTATGGCAATGGGATTTCACGGTACATCTTATAATGTTGAGCGTATCCAGTTCCGGGAGGGGACATTGGACGAGCACCTTTGGAACGTAAGAGATCGGAAATTGATTTATTCCCTTCAGAAATAGCAACCTGATAGGGTGTTAATCCACTTTTATCCGCAGAGTGAATATCAGCCCCTAGATCAATAATGAATTTAACTAGTTTAAGTTTTTTATGCGGGTCTAATCGGGCTTTAATTAATAATTGCAAGGGACGATGTCCATTAAATGAAGTGTCATTAACGTTAGCGCCCGCGTTTAAGATTTCGGTCACGGATTGAAATAATTCATTTCCGCTTTTCTTGACCAGAACTTCTCCTAAGGAGGGCAACGGCGTTGATGAGATTGATACGTTGTTCTAGGTCGGACAAAGTGTTGAGTATATCATCAAAACTGGCAGGCTCAGTAAGATACATATCGCGCATTAACTGGTAATCCACGCCGTAATTCAGGAAGTCTTTCAGTTTTAGGAACAAGTCGAAAGGTACCAGGGTTGGCCTGGTCATAGTTTGATGACGAGTCACGAAAGAATCGATTTTTCCATAAAACGACCCTGTTTCGGAGGTCGTGGTGATCAATAGCTTTGATTGCCTCTGGATGATTCGCTAGTGCCGCAGTATCAGCGTAATGGCGAGAGAACCTATCTCGCATTGGTTTGTCGAGCGGTCGATGGTATTCTGCGTGTAGAATCGTAGCCTTTTCCCAGAAACTTCGCTTTATCTCTAGAGCTATGACTTCACATTTCCAATCGAGAAATGCTGTGGGAAAAACCTCGGCGATCCAAGGTCGTATTGTATGGTACCCGGTTGGTTGCTGATCAGTTAGAGAGCCGAAC
>CAWESW010000022.1:0-7222 GCA_963811735.1 uncultured Verrucomicrobiae bacterium
TTATTGAAATATTATTTCAATGTGTATTGGAATCATTTTCGATTCCTTATCGTCTGGTTTTCCTTTTGGCTTTATTCATTTGACTCAGTAGGAATGTGTTGCACAAAACCTGACGTGATGCCGTATAAATTGCCTGTATGAAAAATACCATGAACATCGAGATCATTTCCATCGGCGACGAGTTGCTCAAAGGGCGCATCGTCAATACCAACGCCGCTTTCCTTTGCCGCCATCTGCAGCAGAGCGGATATCACGTCGCACGGCAGATGACGCTTTCCGACCAAAGCGATTTGCTCGCAGCAGGATTAAGAGAAGCTCTCTCCCGCAGCGATCTTGTGATCTCCACCGGAGGTTTGGGCCCCACTCTCGATGATCGTACGCGTGAGATTGCGGCAGAGATTTTTGATTGCGAGTTCCATTTTGATCAAAAATTTGCCGATGAACTGAAGCAGCGTTACGGAGATAGATATCACGCTGTCGAAGATCAGGCCAGAATCCCCCGCAAAGGCCGCTCTTTTGCCCAACCGTGTGGGTTCTGCTCCAGGGCTCTTCTTCACGGAGGATGGGAAATCGTTGATCCTCATGCCAGGCGTCCCGAAAGAGATGGAGCCGATGTTCCTCGAGCAAGTCCTCCCTTTCATGGAAAAGAAATGGCCGATGAAAAAGAAAAAGGCAATGGCGCAGCTGCACTTTTGCCTCGTCTATGAAAGCCTCCTCGATCCCCATCTGCGCGAGCTTTCCGGCAAATATCCGGAAGTCGAGGCGGGCATCTATCCGGCCCATGGGACATTATGTGTCTCTCTTCTCTCTTCCAATGCAGATCAGCTTAGCAGCTTTCAAAAAGAACTCATTCAGCGCTTTGGCAATTACAACTATTGCGCTCCTTCCGGAAAGATTGAAGAAGCCCTGCTCAATTGGTTTGTGAAAAATAAAAAGAAAGCCGCATTTGCCGAGTCTTGCACAGGAGGGATGATCGCAAGCCATGTCACTTCTGTTGCAGGAGCTTCCGATTATTTCCTGGGATCTTTTGTCGTCTACTCCAATGAGATGAAAGAAGAGGTCCTCGGCGTCTCGAGGCAGATGCTGCTCTCGAAAGGAGCTGTGAGCGAAGAGGTCGTCAGGGAAATGTTGGCAGGCGTCTTCGTGAGAACGAGTGCAGATTACGCCATCGCCGTTTCAGGGATCGCCGGACCGACAGGCGGAACAAAAGAAAAGCCGGTCGGCACAATCTGGGCTGCAATTGGAGAGAGAGGCAAAACTCCCGATGTGGGAAAATTCATGGGGTATGGTAGTCGGGAGACGATCATCTTAATGGCGACGAACTTTCTCTTGAGCGCTCTTTGGAGAAAGGTCGAGAAAGGGATCCCGGCCTTTCCTCTACTACCTACGTGACACGAATTGGTTGTACTGCGCGTTTCTCGCGACGGGACCTTCGCCGCCCATATTTCCGCGCGCCTCCATCGCGATGCCCCCGAGCCAGTTTAGCCCTGTTCCATCAAAGTCATCGCCCCAGAAGGCATCTCTTCCTTTGACGGGAATGTGTTCCACAAGGTAGGCATGACCCGTTGCGAGCAGGAGCTCTTTGAGGTCGGGGTTCTGGTTGAATTTGGCATTGACCACCTCCCGCATCACAGCGATGCTGCGATTGCGCCAGGCAGCGGTTTCATGGGGTCCCCAAGTGCGGCTTAATTGCCTTCCTCTTTGCCATGCACTCGGCCCGTCGAGGTTTTGAAACGTCTCCATCTGGGCTCTGTTAGGATAGAATTTAGCAGCCTGGAATGCCGCCTCAGCGCATTGGAATTCCATTCCCCAAAGGCGGATGGTACAGGGATGGAAGTTGCCCATGAATGCCGTTAGTGGATTTTCTTCCGCTTTGTAGAACCAGACGAAGTGGTCGCGTGCAGCAATTTCTCGGAGCTTGGCCTTTGTATCCAATGCAGTACTTATAGATGAAGAAGGTGCATTGAAATTGAAAAAACAACCAAAGAGCGATTTGAAACATTTGACGATGGCATCCCAAAATTCGCTGAAAATCGATGAGCTTTGTGCCAAAGCGCCCATTTTCAAGGTGTCTCGAAAAAGAGGGGATGCATGATTCAACTGAGGTGGGGCGGAGGGAATGGAGTTTTGTGAAGGAATTTTTTGATTTTTTTGAATAGGGGTTGCCATTCGATATTTCTCCTCTGATTAACAGTTAAGGCCGATGATCATAGCCTTTTTACCCTAAATTGTAGGAGAACAATTGATGCAAATAATCGCTAAAAACTGCTAAAATCGATGAAAAATTCACCGAATTCAAATCCTTTTTTTGGAATCCCATGACAGAAAAATATTCCCTTGTCGACAGCGGCGATCAGCAAAAATTGGAACGATTCGGCGACTTCTTGATCGCACGCCCCTGCTCGCAAGCGCTCTGGAAGCCGGCACTTCCAAAATCGGATTGGGATCGGGCCGACGCCCATTTTTCCCGCGATGGGGGAAATGCATGGAACCTTAAATCAAAACTCCCCGAAAGCTGGACTACGGAAGTGGAAGGCGTGCGATTTAAAATCTCTCCGACAGACTTTGGGCACCTTGGCGTCTTTCCGGAGCACAGCCTGCTTTGGAAATCGATGAAAGATGCGATCCGCACATGCAAGGAGGCGCCTCACGTTCTCAACCTTTTCGCCTATTCCGGAGGAGCGACGCTTGCCGCGGCACAGGCTGGCGCGCGGGTCTGCCACCTCGACGCCTCCAAAGGGATGGTCGCATGGGCCCGTGAAAATGCCGAGCTCAACCGCCTCGCATCAGCGCCCATCCGCTGGATCGTCGATGATGCGGCCAAGTTTTTAGGCAGGGAGATCAAGCGAGGCGTCCGGTATGATGGGATCATCCTCGACCCGCCGAGTTTTGGCAGAGGCAGCAAAGGGGAAGTGTTTAAAATCGAGCGCGACATCCACGATCTTCTGCAGCTTTGCCGCCAGCTGCTCTCTGAAAAGCCTCTCTTCCTGATTTTCACAACGCATACGCCCGGCATGACGCCCCTTGTCATGGGCCATTTGGTGGGGCAGAAGATGCAAGGTTTGAACGGTCGCATCGAAACGGGGGAGATGATCCTCCCATCAGACACAAAAGTGGATGTTCCCTGCGGAAGTTTTGCGAGATGGTTTTCAAAATAGGGCATTTTATGCATGAAGAGATTACAAGTTTGCAGAATCCGCAAAGTCAAACACGCCGTCAAACTCGCCGATCGCAAAACGCGCAATGAGACGGGATTATTTTTGATCGAAGGCTACCGCGAGCTCAAACGCGCCTCCGGTAGCGGCGTCTCGATTCAAACTCTTTTCATCTGCCCAAAACTCTTTTTAGGGTCCAATGAGAACACCCTCATCGAAGAGGTCCAGAAGTCGGGAGCTGAGATCATTCGTTGCAGCGAGCAGGTCTTTCAAAAGCTCTCCTATCGCGATCGCCCCGACGGCCTTGTCGCCATCGCGGTCCAGATGCAGCGCCCTTTAAGGGACCTGATCGCTGCCCTAGCTTCGAAAAAAGATCCCTTTTTGATCATCGCCGAGGCCATCGAAAAACCCGGAAACCTCGGAACCATTCTGCGCTCTGCCGATGCCGCAGGCGTCGACGGAGTGATCGTTTGCGATCGCTGTACAGACATTTACAATCCCAACGTCGTGCGCGCAAGTGTCGGCACCCTGTTCACAATTCCCGTTGTCGAGGCCTCCAGCGCAGAAACACTGCTTTGGCTCCAGGAGAGAAGAATCAAAGTTGTCGCAGCGACCCCCTCAGCAAAAGAAGAGTTTACCGATGCGGATCTCACAGGCGGAGTGGCCATCGCCGTCGGCACTGAACAGCTTGGGCTGAGCGAGCTGTGGATGCAAGCGTCCGACCTTAAGGTGCGCATTCCGATGCACGGCGTCGCCGATTCTCTCAACGTCGCAACAGCGACCACGCTTCTTTTATACGAAGTGGTCCGTCAAAGAAAAAGCAACAAAGATCTCCACCTATGGAAGTAATTTTCTGCGACAATCACATCCTTGTTGTCTCTAAACCCTCGGGGCTTGGCACTCAGTCCCATCCCGGATCCAAGGACAATTTGACAGATCAGGCCAAGGCATGGGTCAAAAGGGAATACAAAAAGCCCGGCAACGTTTATCTCGAGCCCATCCATCGGCTCGACAAACCCGTTAGCGGTCTTGTGCTTTTCGCGCGAACGAGCAAAGCCCTTTCCCGCTTGCAGGAAATGATGCGTCAGCGCCAGATCGGCAAGACCTATTTCGCCTGGGTGGAAGGAATCCTTCCCAATTCCCACGGAACCTTAGAGCATTATCTTGTTCATGATGAGTACAAGGCCAGAGTCGTCGGCCCCTCACACCCCGAAGCAAAACTTGCACGACTTAGCTATGTTCTAATAGAGAAAAAAGAAGACCGATCGTTTGTGGAGATCGACTTGGAAACGGGACGATACCACCAGATCCGCGTGCAATTCTCTGCCATTGGATGCCCAATCATCGGCGATGAGAAGTACGGAAGTGTTTTTCCTCAAAAAGGAGATAAAATTGCGCTTCATCACGGCCGGCTCAAATTGAACCACCCCGTCACAAAAGAACCGCTGCTATTTAATTGCTGATTAATCCGGCCCAAATCGATAGCCGACACCGCCGCCAAAAGAGAATCCGCTCAGATTGGCAGAATGAGGATGTACGGTCCCATGCCGAGAATCGTGATTAGAGATCTTGATATAGGAATAGTCTGTAAACACATCGATAAAGAAGGATTTCGGCAGGTTGAAAATGGCCCCTACTTTTGCGATCCCGCCGCATCCCCACTTAGATCTCTTCTTTACGACATAGGCAGAATGATCATGGATATGCAAATAGGTGGGAAGGACTCCCGCACCTAAGTAAAGATCGACAAAATGAACCTTCCACAAATACTTAAGGCCTATGCCAATGGGGACAAAGGTGATATTCGTCCTATTTTCAAGTCCAATAGAATGTCCAGTTTTTGAAAATACACTGCCGCTTACCCAGGGATAGAGACCCCGCCAAGATTGCACACTCAGTTCAAGACCATAGATTCCAGACCCTGAGTAGATCTCGCGGAATTCATGGTTTGTGGGATGATAGTAAGCCGCTTGTGCTTCTAAGAGCACATCTGTCCCTAACAAGTTAGCAGTAGAGAATAATCCTGCAGTTAATAAAAGCAGGATCCATTTTTTCCTGTTCATCGTCACCCGATTAAATGTGGCATATTGCCTAATATGTATAGGAGTTATTTGAGTAAAAGGCAAGTGCAAATTTCTGAAAAGCCAGTAGGTGATTTTTAGGCGATCCCTAAGAGACAGTCTCTAAGCAGCTGATTCTGATTGCCATCCCTTAGGGGTATCCTTAAAGAGAATTTCTTTGTCGTTAAGTATTTCTTCTAAGTCGGCAATTTCTTTTAGGACAGTCGCAATTTTCCCATCCTTATCATGGACATGTTCTCTATAAAGGAGCCTTAGTAACGATTCAGAAGGTTTGGGTATAGTCACTTTGTCATTTTCCCAACGGCGAATCGTCTGTTCATTCATTCCTAATAGCTTGGCTAATGTAGATTGAGACATTAACATCCCAAGTCTAAGAAAACGTACTTCATCTCCTATTAAATCCTTTTTAGTCGTGACTAAGAAAAGTCCAATTGCTTTGTGCAGTCCGTCTACATCCTTTATCGAAACAGCCTTACCTCTTGGAGTGTTAATAAAGCGATACCCGTTGAGAAGATAAATGTTATTCAGACCACACTCAGTATAATGATAAGTTGAACCAGTCATAATTCCCTCAATTTTTTCATATTACTGTTACAACTTGCAAAAATTCTTCTTCGAAAACAACCACAACCTGCACCGAGCGGCCTGCAGAAAATCGCTTTAGCTTAATTCTCCAACAGCCGTATTTATCTAGAGTAGGTCCATCAACGCCATTTCCATGTCTTAATACATCTAAGATTTGTTGAATTCCTATTTTTCTCTCAGCCATTCGTTGTTTGGCATGAGGATGATCCAAGTAAACATTTTCAGATTTCTTGGCCAGTTCATGAGTAATTTTGACCATTTCTTCCAAAGTTTTATGCGGAGTCTTTGGACTTGGGAATGCCACCGATTCACCCACATGCCCTCCATAATAATATAACTCTTCCGACCTGTCAAGATGATAGGTCAAAATGAATGGTTAAATTGTATTTTAAACAGCGGTTTTTTGTCAAAAATGCAATCATAACGACTATCTTTATGATTATCATAATGATAGGCATGTTAGTGTGTAACTATTTGAGTGGAAAATATTTAGGTAAAAAATCTATCGCATATTTCAACTAAGCTTTCTCGCGGTAACAAACGAGGAAATAGAGGAAAGCGATTAGGATCACGATAGCGCCGATCAATAGAGGCGAGTAGAGATTCCAACCGGCAAGAGGCCCTGCAACGAGAGGCGCAATGACTTGGCCGAGAGACCACATCGAGCCGCTCGCTCCCATCGCTCGTCCCTGCATCTGCTCTGAGGCTCGCATGGAAAGGATGGCGCTCAAGTTAACCCAGGCCAATGCTCCTCCGAGAAGGGCGATGGGGATGATAAACCAATAAGGCCATAAATGGTTTGGCCAGAGGAAGAGTCCGATGCCGATAGGGGCCACTCCCATTCCAATCAGAGTCAATGTGCGTATAGAAAATTTCCCCGATAGCTCTTTGTTCAGGAACATGGAAACAAAGAACCAGACAATTGCCATATAAGCAAAGAAATCGCCAATCTTATCGGGCCCAAGCGAAAATCTCTGTACTAAAAATGTCGGCGAGAAAATGAGGAAAAATCCCCAACCGATGGAGTAGAGAAGAAAAGCGGTGAGAATGATGCGCAAGGTCTTTTGGTGAAAGACAAGGCGGATGTCTTTAAACGTGCTCATGAGAGTTGCTTCAGCGTGCTCCTTTTTGCGTTTCCATGTCTCTACAAAGAAGAAGAGCACCACCAAGAAGTTGATGAGAGCTGCAATGGCTGCAAAGATAAAAGCTCCGGAGCCGTGCAGCCAATGTGGGTTGGCAAGCTCGCCGCTGACCCAGGGGCCCGCAACAAATCCCAATCCTCCGACGCCGATCAAAATTCCAAATGCCCTGCTGCGATGATGGGAATCGGTGAGATCTGCCGTTGCCGACTGCGCAAGTGCAAAATTGCCGGAACAAAAGCCTGTCAAAATACGACCAATG
>CAWESW010000023.1:0-14616 GCA_963811735.1 uncultured Verrucomicrobiae bacterium
CCACACCTCGAAAGCAGGGTGATCACCAGATGATTGTCTCGGGCGGAGGCTCGAAGAATGCGACGAACGGCAATGGCGATGGGCGACCGCTTCGTGCTCGACGTCCCCGAGACGGTTCCCGCCGTTTGGGGCGATGGCCATCAGGTGGCGTGGGCCGCTGGCGAGCCGCTTCTGATCGTCGGCCCTGACGGAGTGGGAAAAACTACGGTGCTGCAGCAGCTCCTCCTGGCCCAGATCGGTGTGCGGGTCACTGAGCTTTTCGGCTTACCCGTCGTCACCGGTCGTCGCGTGCTCTATATCGCCGCCGACCGCCCGACGCAGGCGCAACGTTCCATGAACCGCATGGTCGGGGAGAAGGACCGGGAGCTGCTCCATGAGCGTCTCGTCGTCTGGCGCGGCCCGTTGCCGTTCGATCTCGTGACCGAGCCCGGTGCGTTGCTGAGCCTTGCACGTCGGGCCGAGTGTGACGTCGTCGGCATCGACAGCTTGAAGGACGTCGCCTCGAAGATCTCCAGCGACGAGACGGGTCAGGGCGTCAACGCAGCCTTTCAGACGTGCTGCGCCGAGGGTGTCGACGTCGTGGCGGCCCATCACCAGCGGAAGGCACAGGCCGGCGACCCGAAGCCGAAGTTCATCAGCGATGTCTACGGCTCGAGGTGGATCACGGCCGGTTGCGGATCCGTCTTCATGCTGTGGGGAGAGGCCGGCGATCCCGTCGTCGAGCTGAGCCACCTCAAGCAACCGGACGAGACGATCGGCCCCTTCAGCATCCTGCACGACCACGTGGCCGGCACGTCGTCCGTGGTGGACAGGGTGGACGCCTACACCGTTGTCACGAGGTCGCTGAAGGGCGCGACCGCCGCTCAGGTGGCGATGGCGCTGTTTGGCAACGCCGAGCGGAACTCGCTCGAGAAGAGGCGCGCCGCCAGCTCAAGAGCCTCGCTGCGGCGGGGAAGATCCACCACGAACCCGGGCTCCGCGCAGCCGATGGCAAGGCGGAGCCGGGAACCTACTTCCCCGGTCTCGCACCGGCTCTTCGAGGAGGGCCGAAGTGACTACTGAACCACACGCGCACCACACGCGTGTCCGGCTTGTGAGGCGCGAAAGTCCAGGTCAAACCACACGCGTGGCCTTCGCCACACACAAAGCCACACACGTCCACACGCGCCAAGTGGAAAGGTGCAGGTCAAACCACACGCGCGACCACACACGTTCCACGCACCGGCCAACCACACACGCGACGGGGGTGTATTTATACCCCCCGTGCGTGGTGGGCGGTGCCCCCATGAGCTGGCCCTATTTCGCCCGTCTCGCCGCGGACGCCTCGATCTCGCCTCAATGCCCACACAACCCCCACGCGCACACCGATGCCACTTATCTACTGAGCTAGTAGTAAGCCCAGGTCACAGCCCATTTCCGGGCTCAGAATGTCAACGCCTGTCAACCGATAGCCATGACTAGGCGCCTCAGCACCGTGGAGAGGTTGGACCGCGCCGTACCCGAAGCCGACTTCCAAAGTCAGGTCCTGCAGCTCGCCGGCATCGTGCGCTGGCGCCGTGCGCACTTCCGCCCTGGCCTGAACCGCCGTGGCGAGTGGCAGACCGCTGTCCAGGGCGATGGCGCCGGCTTCCCGGACCTCATCCTCGTGCGAGGCGCCCGTGTCCTCGCCATCGAACTCAAGTCCGAGCTCGGCAAGACCAGCCCGGAACAGGACGCGTGGCTCGCCGCCTTCGCTCGGGCCGGCATTGAGGCTTACGTCTGGAGGCCGAGCGACTTTCGCTCCGGCCTTATCCAACGCAGCCTCACCTCAACGGAAGGCGCTCGATGACCCACCCCGAGCGGTACCCTGACTTCCTGCCCGGTAATGAGCTCAGCCTCAAGCACGGTGGGCTACTCCGAGCGCAAGATCGGTGAGAGGGCGTCCGAGGTGCTCGCCGATCTTGCGCAGGTGATGCCCGACCTCGTCAACGATCCTGATTCAGCCGCCCTGGTAGGCCTCTATGTGCGCGCCGTGGCCCGCGAGCAGCTCGGCCACCTGGCACTTGAGCGCGCCTCAGCCGCCAATGCACCGATCTCACCGAGGCTGCTCGAAGCGGTCAGCGCAGCGGCACGTGTGGCCAAGGAGCTCGGCGACTCGCTCGGCGTTGGGCCTCGAGCGAGTGCAGAGTTGCGCCAGATTCGAGCTCAGACCGCCCTCACGATGTCCGAGCTCGCACGCCAGGCGCCGGCGGTCCTTGAGGCAGTGCGACGCACCCTCGTAGCCCTCGGGCTCAATGAGCGAGGCGACGAGTTCGAGCAGCAGTTAGCGCTTCAGCTCGAGGAGGTGGCCGGCGATGACGAAGAGAACTGACTCCAGTGGAGTGCTCGCCAGGGCGCTGCGAACGGCCATCGACCCGTCGACGACCGACGTGTGGAAGCGAATCGGATACGTGCCGACCGAAAAGCAGGCCCGTTTTCATGCTTCCAGCGCGCACAGCTGTATGTACGGCGGCGCCATGGGGGCCGGCAAGACGAAGGCTCTTACCGCCGAGGCGATCCGGGCGGCATGGCTGTACCCCGGCATCCGGGTCGGGTGCTTCCGCCGCTCGTACGACGAGCTGGCCGAGTCCTTCTTGGTCGAACTGGCGGAGTTTGACTACGCCGAGGCGTTGGGTGCCAGGTGGAACAAGGGCAACCACGTGCTCACCTTCGCCAACAAGTCTGTCGTGCGGTTCCGGTACTACGCGACCGTGGAGGACGCCAGCCGCCGGCAAGGCGGCGCTTACCAGCTCATTTGCTTCGACGAGGCCGGTCTCGTTACCGGTGACGTGATCGAGGCCCTTGAGGAACGCCAGCGCACGGCGAATCCGAAGATCCCGGTCCTGGGCCTGCGCTTGGCGTCAAACCCGGGAGACTGCGGTCACCAATGGTTGAAGAGCCGGTTCATCGACAGCACGGACTATGGCCGGCACCCGGCAGTTGACACGCAGGGGCGCACCGTCGAGTTCGTCCCGGCCCGGGCGGCCGATAATCCGTATTTGGACGCCAACTATGACAAACAGCTCGCGGCCATCAGCGACCCGGAGCGCCGGCGCGCAGTGCGAGACGGAGACTGGGACATCGTCGCCGGGGCGATGTTCAGCGAGTTCGACCGCGAGCGTCACGTCGTCGGGGACTTCAAGATTCCTCCGCAGTGGAGGCGGCTGGCAGCCATCGACTATGGGTACGCCGCGCCCTGGGCGGTGGTGTGGCTCGCCATCGACCCGGACGGCCGTGCCTGGCTGTACAGAGAGCTTTACGCCACGAAGGTGGGTGAGCGCGAGCAGGCCCGGCGGATCCTCGCTGCCGAGAAAGCGGCCGGGGAGCAGTACATCGCCCGCTTCATGGACCCCGCGGCGTGGGGCCAGACAGGCGACGCCCTCAGCCCGGCGGTCCAGTACTGCCTCGAGGGCTGCGGCGTCGTCCAGGCGGTCAACGACCGTCTTTCCGGGGCCTCGCGCTTCCACACGTACTTGAGCGACGGTCCCGCCTGTGCCCATCATCGCCAGCTCGGCTGGACACAATGCCCGCTTCTCCACGTCTTCGAGAGTTGCGTGAACTGGATCAACACCGTGCCGCCGCTTCCCCGCGACCCCAAGCGACCCGAGGACGTGCTCACGACGGCGATCGATCACCTTTACGACGCGACCCGCTACGGACTAATGGCAGTCGGACTGACACCAGGTGCCGCCATTTACAGCCAGTTCGCTGACAGTCCGCGTCCCCGACGCAAGAAGTACCTAGTGCCCCTCGAGGGCGACCGGCCCGGCTCGACACAGAAAAGCCCGTTTGCGCCGTGAGGATCCATGCCGGCATTCTGCTCAGCGCACCGACTTGCGCCGCCATCGGGCCGGCGCTGCTGGACAGCCTCGCCGCTTGGCGTGTGAACGGGCTGCAGGCGCCCCCGGATGTTCGCCGAGAAGTCGAAGAAATCGCCGAGTTGGGCAGACGCTTTCAGGCCGCCCAGCAGGCAAAACGTCAGGAGGACGTTCGCTCGGGCGACTCAGACGAACACTTGCTTGCAAACAGATGTTCGCCACCGTCACGATCGGTGTCAGTGACCTACTCGTCAACACAAGTCGCCGTGGCGCTGGGCATCGGGTGCCGCGTCTGTCCAGCGCCGCGCCGAGCGGGGCAGCCTCCCGGCGACCCGCATCGGCCGCCAGTGGCGTTTCGACGCGGCAACGATTGACCGCCTCGTCGAAGAAAGGACCCGCTCATGACTAGGACCGTCGAAGAAGTTGAGGCCGACTTCGCCGCGGCGGATGCCGCCTGGGCAGACGCAAGGGAAACCCATCGCCTCGCACGGCTGGCAGCCGAGGATCTCCGCCGCCGCGCCATGGCCGACGACAGCACGGTCAACGCCGCCGATCTGGCGGCCGCCGACGACGAAGCTGAATTCGGCGCGCTCAAGATTCAAAGCCGCCAGGCGACCGTGGAGGCGCTCGAAGCCGAACTCCGCAGCGCCAAGGCCGAGCGCTTCGCCGACGAGTTCGGAGCGGCGATCGAGCCTTTGCGTCAGGACTTTGAAGAGTCAATGGGCGCCCTTGAGGTCGCCCTCGGCCGGGTAGTTGAATCCTCGCGCGCGCACGCCGGCCTCATTGACCGCACCTACCAAACGGCCGCAAGGATGGCCCACGATGCGACCCCTCGTGTGCGTTTCCCCCAGTACCAGCACCCCAGCATCGACCGGACCGAGCTCCGCGCCCTAGAGGTTTCGGACCCGTCAACATGCTTGTGCAAAAGACCCTCGGCTCGCTCCAACGGCCGATCCGCTAGAAAGGATTCCCCATGACCACCACGAAATTCCTCGAGGACGTCTCAGTGGTTTTGAATGTCGCTATGCCGCGAGCAGAGGCTCGTGCCAAAGGCGCCGGACGAGTCCTGCTCGCGACTGAGCGCGCTGAAGTGGCCCGCCTTGTGCGGGAATGCCTCAGCGGGAACGCTCAGAGTCTCGAGGCCCTGAAAGCCTGGACCGGCACGCCGGCGGCCGAGTCTGCGAAGGGCCCCGAGCACGAGAAGGCCGTTAGAGAAGAGCTCGTGCGAGCTTGCCAGGTCCTTCGGCTCATGCAAGGCCGGGGCCCGACGGCCGCGGAGCAGGCCGACCTCGAGAAGACGATCCGTGAGAGAGCTGTCCCTCGCACACTCACCGAGACAGGGCCTCTTGCCTTCGGTCATGCCGTCATGGAAGGCCGCCTTGGAGCTGCGCGTTCTCCGGGCCTCGCAGCGCCCGTGGTGCGCACGGTCAAGCAGATAACCGAGTCCGCGGGCGACTTCAGCCCTGAGGTCTCAAAGCTGGGGACTTCGCTTCCCGCCTTCCGACGCGACGAGCTCAAAGACCAGGCGATGCTCGAGCTCGCTTGGACCACTTCCTTCGGCGGCCGGAAACTCGGCTGACCCAATGTTCTTGTGGGCGTCAAAACGGTGCGTTGCTCTTGCGAGCAGCGGCCCCACCGTCAAGGTCGACCGGTCCCGTCAGGGGCCTACGGTTTCCTTGGCCTTAAGGCTGGCCTGCGCCTCCCAATGCGACCCGCGCCGGAGTTCCTCGGCTCCGCGGCGCCGGTCGCCTTTAGTCGGGGTAGTCCGTTTCTTCTCTCTTTGGGCCGATGAAAAAGGGGATCGGTAGGGCAGAGGGAATCGGGAGGCCAGTTCCGATCAGCACAGGAGTCGGGAAAGGCTTCGTGCTCTTGCTCGCGCAGTCGCCGCAGAGCCGGATCACACAATCGATCTGACCGACCGGGACTCTGCCGGGTGGAGAGCCTGTTGCTTCGCTGATCATGGCGCCGGCCTCGTCACTCGGAAGGCCGAGCACAATCAGCGCCGCGGCCATCCACTCCGCTTCGCCTCTGAGCCCGATCCCGGTGTCCGTTGGCCGCAAGCAAACGACGCAGGTGTCCTCATAGGTGCCCTTCAGGCCGGGTGGCGGGAGCTTCGTCCGGGAACGCTTACGGCGTGGCATCGACGCCCCCGACTCCATAGATCGTGAAATGGACGTTGCGCCCAGCGGTGGTGTGCATCTTGGCGTTGTACGTGCCGACAAATGCCTCATAGTTGTGCCGTGAGCCGTCCTCGGCCCATGACTCGCAATTGCAGGTGACCGCGTAGCCGCGCCGGCCGAAGTACCGCCGGGCGAGCATGTTCGCGACCGCCCAGTTCGCGCCTCGCGGCGGGTCGTCCAGCTCGGCGCGTAATGCGCGACTCGACTCGCTATGGTGAATCTTGACGGTTTGCATCTTGTCCTGCTCCCTTCCTCTCAGTGCCGCTCGAGGACTCGAACCTCGCATCGCCACGACTGCTCGACGCCACCAGCGCCGCTCCATGTTGCCGGTGGGCCCGACCGAGAGTTGCGAGGAAGCCGGGTCGGGCCCACCTTCTCCACCCGACAAGGAGGAGACCTAGAACCATTGTTGCCGGTAGCCCGGCCCCGCTCCCCTGCAAGGTACGGAGCCGAGCCACCGTCCTAGGCGCGCCCAACAGAAAAAGCGCGCCGAGGTCTTTTTTAGCCAGCGTGTCCGGCCACCGTGCCGCCGCTGGACTCGGACCAGCCACCGCGACACGCACGGCGCCACCTGCACGGCTTAGTCGAAAGAGCCCCCGGCATGCCGTTGACTGCCGAGGGCTCCTCCGAGGTCCCCTGTCTGCGAGGATTGAGAACAGGGGAGATCAAGGGCGCCTCGGACTTGGGCTAGCTGACGGTCACCAGGAGATTCACGGTCACGCCCTCACAAGCCGTCGGGGCGCTGGCATTGAGTCCCACCGTTGCCATGGTGTTGCCCATGCCGGTGTCGTAGATAGTCGTCCCAGGCGCCACCACGTAGGGGTACGACCCGAGCAAGTTGCCACTGTTATCGGTGAATGACGGCGGGTTCGTCGTGGTGAAGCTCGCCGCCGTACAGCCAGAGTTGGAGGTGCCGGTGACGGCCACCGTCACTGCGGAGACGTTCGCCGGGCCCGACGCTGTGGACGGGTCGGTGATTCTGATCGGAACATTGCCGACCGAGCCGCCTGGTAGGAGCGCGTCGTTCTCCGCTTGAGCGACGACCACAACGCCAACCGAGGCGGGCTGCCCGGTCGTATCTGTGCTTGTCGTACTGCCGGTCGCCTCCCCGACCCATGCTGCCCATGCCGCGCCGCCCATCGTAAGAACTAGGCCCGCGACGATGCCGGCGGTGATGACCTTGCGCCGGCGAGTAAATCCCTTGTGCTTGTGCATGCCTTCCTCCATTTCTCAAACCGTCGCGGCCATCGCGGCGGATCCTGCAACTGCGTGCCCGGCGCCGATCTGCGAGCGCACGCCGGGCGGTACTCAGTTGTCCCCTGGGACCTGCGGCCTTGCCTCCTCTCTCTCGTGGGTCGCCAGCGCCCACACGATCGTGCTGGTGAGGATCACGACGCCGACGACGGCGACGCCTATCGCGACGAATACGAGCGGGTTCATGCGTGCCTCCCTGCGTGGCCGCGGTGCTCGCCGATCTCCGCCAGCGAGAGAACGACGATGAACGGCACGCTGACCGCTATGGCTGCGCCTACTGGGAGCACGGTGCAAAGGGCGAGGAACAGTGCGGTCACGAGGACACCGCCGCCGATGTCCCGGGCGAGCTTCATGGCGCCACCACGTAGCGCTTCGTCGTCGGATCCCACTCCCCACACTGACAGGTCGTGAGCTTGCAGGTGTCGTCGTGGCGCCTGCCGTAGCCCTCGCGGAGATCCTCGATCACCGAGTCAGTGCCCACTCGCCGCTGGCCTCTGCGGCGATCGAGCTGGGCGGCCAAGGCACGGGCGTCGAAGAGTTCTGCGATCGTCGCCGAGAGCAGCCGCTGAAGCTCGGCCGCTTCCTCGCCACCTGTCGCGGTCATCGAGGAGCCGACCCCACTCGCCACAGGTGCGGCGCGCCGCGCCATTGCGGGTCGCCCGCCCGACGCTCACGATGGCCACGGCGCGAGGGTCTGCAGGGTCCGCGACGCTCTGAGTCGCGGCGGTGACAGGCTTTCCCATACGGGCCTCCTGGCTAGATCAGGTTGTCCCAGTCGGCGCTGGGAGCTCATACTCCCGGCGCCGGCGCCTTTTTCGTCTGCGGGTACGGCTTACACCAAACCGGCGACGCGCGTCAAGAGTAAAGTGGCGAGCGTGGAATCACCGATGACGTCCGGCGACGTGGCGAAGCTGCTCGGCACCTCTCGCCAAGGCGTCCACTACATGGTCATGAACGACCCGACGTTCCCCGCTCCGGTCGTCGATCTGCCAAACGGGCGGCTGTGGGAGCGTGCCGACATCGAGAAGTGGGCGCGAGCGACGGGGAGGATCAAGTGAGCGACGACCTGACAGTGCGGACCCTCGGCGTTGACGAGGCCCGACGTCTCACCGACGAGATCAGGACGGCTCTCGTGATGACCTGGGAGCTCGTACAGGCTGCCTACGTGGGCCGAGCCTGGGTAGCGCTCGGCTATTCGTCGTGGGATGCCTACTGCGAGCAGGAGTTCCGAGCAGGACACCTACGGCTGCCTCGTGAGGAGCGCCAAGAGGTCGTCGGTTCTCTGCGCGAGGCGGGGCTGTCCACGAGGGCAATCGCGGCGGCGACCGGTCTAGGCAAAGGCACGATCGGCCGCGAGCTAGCAGGTGCCCCAAATGGGGCACCTGAAACGGTGATCGGGACCGACGGGAAGACCTACTCGGCAACGCAGCCGGCGGAGGATGAGGTGCCGATGTGGTACATCCTCCTCAGCAACGCCCTTCAGTCCTTACGAGAGGCGGAAGGGATCGCCGAGAAGATCGCCGAGACAGACAAGGCCGAGGCTCTCAAGTGCTATCGGGAGATCATCGGCGTTGCCGCCGAAGGCCAGAACATCGCTGCCGAACACAACCTCCGGGCCCAACGCGAACTCGGATTATTGGGCGACTAGCCCCGCTGCTACACCCCTCGGCTACGGTTTCAGGGTCTCTGCGATGACCTGCGACCTGGACTTTCGCGGGTCCACGGAATCACGGCGCCCGGGCGGTACCCTGCGACTCGATGGTCGTCCTCGATCGCTTCGCCACCTTAGGGGCCTGCCGTGGGCAACTGACGGACATATGGTTTCCGGGCCAGGGTGGCGACCTGGAGACGCCGAAGGCCGTCTGCGAACAGTGCCCGGTGCAGGCGGAGTGCCTCGCCTATGCGCTCGATCGCCCCGAGCTCCGAGGGATATGGGGGGCGACATCGGACAGACAGCGGGCGCGGACGAGACGAGGAGAAAATGACTGATTCATTAGCAGAGACGCTGCAGGCGATCCGTGACCTCATCAGCCGCCACCCGCTCAGTCCACAGTTATGGGCCGATCGGGATTCCTGGGATCGCCTTTGCCGAGGCGTCAACGGGATTAGAGATGCCGACTCCGCGAGCGGCAAACTGGCGGCGCTCAATGTCGTCCGGGCTGAACTTGCCATGGTTCCACTGGCAGCCGAAGATTCCGTTGAAGCCGGGGCCGAGGCTGTGAGGGCGGAACTCGAGGAACAAGAGAGGGTTTTGAAGGCGTACCACAGTGACCCGCTGTCGCGATTGTTCGGCGAGGATCCGGGGTACGACCTAGAAAAGGCGTACTCCGCCGCACGGGCCTGCCTGCCGGGCGAGTCTCGTTGGCAACTCGAATACGACCAAGCAGGCACGAAGATCTTGTTGCAGAAATTCAAGAGCGTCGACGAGGAGTTGCGCCGCCGAGGCTACGACGAGGGCAACCCGGTGTGCCTCCAGATAGCTGATGCCATCTACATTCTTAGTGCTCGGAGGCGCTGATCAACAGAGCCTGCGACGCCAACCCGCGCGACGTCAGTCTTCTTGTGGAGCACGCGCTACCACCCCTGCTCAAATCAGTGCTCGACTTCGTAACGTGGGTTGACAAGGGGCAACCCGATGAGTGGCCAACCGGAGTCTGACGGGCTTGTCAACGCCCTGTCAACGGATGTGCGCAACTGACCCCTATCCGAGGCCACATGAGACTACAGATAGCCCTACCGGGATATGCAGGCTGACCAGGGGAAACCCTGCGAGACTATCTGAGGCCACACGAACGAAACCGGCCCCTCAAGCTAGCCGTGTCTGCCTATTCCGCCACTCCGACGTGGCTGCCTTACCGAGGCTCACCGAGCGTCGAAGGCGTCCCGTACTGTAGCCCAAACACATTCCCCAGCAGCCAACCGCCCTCGTCGACAGGCACTCGGCCCACTCTTCGAGCCTAAGCGGCCGGGACAGTCGTCTGGATTGCCCAGTCTTCAGCATTCCATAGTGGGCCCGCCGAACTCGGGCTCTCGCTGACGTTCACAATGTCAGATTGCTGTAAGACGCTGACGGGCTCCTGGAACAGCGGAAGCGTCGGAAGGTCCTGATTCAACGCCGCGTCCAGCTTTGAAAGCAGCAGCGCTTGCGCGTTTGTGTTGAGCTCGCCCATGATCCTCTCAAAGTACGCGGCGACGTCCGAGTCCTCGAGACCTGCGATATCGCGGGTCACTGTTCCCAAAGTGGTCGCTCCGGGCTCTGTTCCCAAAGGCGTCGGTACTCTCCACAGCCAGATTCCGTCGGAAACCTCACCGGCCGGACGGAGATTGGGAGGAAACGAAGCAGGCGTCGGAAGCACCGGGTTGGTGTAGATGATGGCGTTCCATGTTGGGAAAGGAGGCATCACATAGGGAGCGAGCGCGAGCTGGTACCTGCCCTGGGGCAACGTGGTCTTCAGAAGCTTTTTCATCGCGACGTTGTGGATGATCAACCGGACGCCGCATGAAGCTTCCACTCGGCTTGTAGTTGCTGCTCGAGCATTTCGATGACGCGGTTGCCTCGTGGACCCGTGAGGGTCAAGTTGAGCCGGTTGCCAACTCCATACGCTGTGAAGGATGCCGTACCGGTCAGGGTCGTAACCAAGTGACTTGAACAGCTTGGCCGCCTCGACGGGGTTGTACACCACATCCGAGACAGCCTCATCAGCGGCTCCCGGCTGTCCTTGTGCAAACACGCGGCTGCTCGCACTGACCGTGAGGGAGTCGTAGAGACCGACCGAGTTCGCCGCGAGCTGGGCTGGGTCGGTGACAAGCGCAAGCGCCGTGCGCATGAGCTTGTTACCGACGACCGGGTCGTCGAGATTGAAGACGAGCTGCCAGAGAACCGGCGATGGTGTTGTCGTGACCGAGAGTGCACCGTTCGCTGCTTCGTCGCTGGCGATAGCCCCGTTGACTTCCGGACCGGGCGTTACCTCCGCGATCGAGAGCTCTCCCTTTCTGCAAGCCCGCCAGGGTGGCTCGCTCCGACCGCTCCACGAGGAACACGATGCTCTGCAAGTGAGCGGGTGTTCCCCAGTACCTGGAGTTGCGCGTCAGGACAAGCTTCTTGCCCTTCTGCAGCGAGCTCACGATGAAGGGCCCGCCTGAAATCAGATCTGATCGGTGAAAGCCGGAGAAGGCGGAGACCCAGCCTGTGCGCCCGGCTATGTGGGCGGGAATCAGGTTTGCGAAGAGTCCCTCCCAGTCCGAGTACGGACTGTCGAACACGACTCTCACGGTCTTGCCGTCATTGCTGCCCGTGATCGACTTGATGTCGCGGTAACCGGCGAGGAGGCCGGTCGAGGCCAGGCTCGGTCCGAATCTCAGCTGCTGCTGCCAGTTGTACTCGAAGTCCGCAACCGTGATCGGGTAACCGTCCGACCACGTCGCTTTCGGGTCGATCACGTAGCTGACGGTCATAGGGCTCAGGTCGACGACCTCGGCACTGTCGATGAAGCCCGTCGTCTGCGGTTGGAACTCGGGGTCGATCACGAAGGCCTGGGGCCAGACCTGCTCCATCACCATTTGCGTGACGCGGTTCGCACCTGCGGGCGTCGATGGGTTGAAATTCCTCGGCAAGTACGGCACGGCCACGGTGACCGTCCCACCGGCCGCGAAGCCAGGGTTCAGCTGCGGGGCTCCGCTTGTCGGGACAGCCGCCGGAGGCGGCGAGCCGCTGCAGGCCGCAGCAATGACGGCGACACCTCCCAGGAGGGCGAGTGCGGCCTTCCTCAGCTCCACCGAAGTGACAGAGCAACCGTGACGAACGCGAAGACAAGCACGAACACTACGGTTATCCGGTCAAGATTACGCTCGGCGACAGTCGATCCGGCAGCCGCAGAACCGGTGGACGCACCGAACATGTCCGAGAGTCCACCGCCACGCCCGCTGTGCAGAAGCACGAGTACAACGAGCCCGAGCGCGACCACTAAATCGACCGCGACGAGTATGTCGGTCAGCACTTAGGGGAACCTCCTCTCGGGCTTCTTGCCGGGCAGCAGGTTACCACCGCCCGGGGCTCTCCCCCGCTCGTCGGCTTGTCGCGGTCACTGTTTCGCCTGGCCGGGGGAGCTATTCAGGGTCGTTCAGCGTCCCGACCTTGCTATCGACACGAACTTGTCCGTGGTCGAGGCTCGCACCGCCGACAAGCAAGCCATCGACGTCCGGGCAGGCGAGGAGCTCGCCGGCATTCGCCGGCGTGACCGAGCCCCCGTACTGGATCAGCATCGACCGTGAGATGTCGCCGCCGAGTGATTCCAGCTCACCACGGATCGCCACCGACATCGCCTGTGCATCGTCCGCACTCGCAGTGAGGCCCGTCCCTATCGCCCAGACCGGCTCGTAGGCAATAACGATCGACCCGAGAGCCTCGGGGCCACGGTCCTTGAGCGCAGCGACGAGCTGGCTCGACACCGTCGACTCGGCCATCCCGGCTTGCCTCTGCGCAGGTCTCTCCCACACAGAGAATCGGGGTCATGGCGTGCCTCAGCACCGCTGTCCAACTTGAGCCGGGACATTTTCGTCGTTCTCTCCGAAGAGCGGGTGGCGCTCCGAGTGCCCAACGATCACATAGCGAACGTTGAGCTTCGACAGCATCTCCGCCCTCCACCTCGCCGGTGAAAGCGCCCTTATCTTCGAAGTGACAGGTCTGGGCCCCGAGCGCAATCGGGATGGAATCGGAATCGAGCGCGGTCTGCACAGACCGCAGGGACGTGAACGACGGGTGCAACGAGACGTCGGTCCCATCCGGAAGCGGGGCGGCTCGCAGGAGCGCGGCGAGCTTCTGCACTACCTGGATCGCCTCGTGATGCGTGTGGTTCATCTTCCAGTTGCCGCTGACCAGCACCCTACGGCTATTGCTATTCGCCTGTCGATAGACTCGCTGTCCGTTCTCGTGGGCTCTACGACAACTGTTGGGGTCTCTTGGTACCTCGTTGCGTGGTGCCTACTTGGCATTTGGGGCTGCACGAAGCGCAGCAAGACCTGGAGGTCGCCGAACTCGAGCAACTCGAGCGTGGCACCACCACCGGTCGACACGTGGTCGATCTTGTCCTCGAGACCGAGCTGAGCCAGCGCGGCCGCTGGTCTCCGCCGCCGACGACACGGCGAGGACACCTGCCTGCGATCGCCTCGGCGATTGCCTTGGTTCCCGCGGCAAAGCGGTCGTCCTCGAACACGCCCATCGGCCCGTTCCAAAGAACCGTGCCCGCCGAGGCGATGACCTCTGAGAACAGCTCCACCGTGGCCGGCCCGATGTCGACACCTCGCCAGCCTTCGGGGAATCTCTCAGACCGAAGGTCTCGACGTCCGGGCCCGTTGTGTCTGCGACAGGCTCTTCCGACTCGGCCTGCGCCTCGATGCTGAGCTTCCGGCCGGGCGCGAGCGCCCTGCGGTCCACGGGCAGGATGATGTGCCCGGGGGAAGCGAGGAGCTCCTTGCAGGCCTCAAGGTGAGTTGGATCGATCAGGGAAGCTCCGACTGTGTGACCGAGCGCCCGGAGGAACGTGAACGACATTCCGCCGCCGACGAGAACAGTGTCGGCCCGCGCCGTAAGGGAGCGTAGGACCCCGATCTCGTCCTTCACCTTGGCCCCACCCAGAATCACGAGACCGGCCTCTCCGGCTCGTCGAGCAGGCCGGTGAGAACCTCGACTTCGCGAGCCAGCAGGCGCCCAGCAGCAGAGGGAAGGTACTGAGGCGGGCCCACCACAGAGGCGTGGGCCCGATGTGAGGAGCCGAACGCGTCGTTCACGTAGGCGTCGTGACCCTTCACCAGTTCGAGGACGAACGCCGGGTCGTTGGCTCCTCACCCGGCGAGAACCGAAGGTTGTCCAGCAGTTCGACGCCGTCGATCATTCCGGCCGTGCCCTGACCGGTGCCATGTCGTACTTGGGGTCGACCTTGCCCTTGGGACGGCCGAGATGCGAGCAGGCGGTGATGCGAGCCCCGCGTTCGCGAGCGAGAACAGAGTCGGCAGCGCGGCACGGATCCTGAAGTCGTCGGCCACCACGCGGCCGCCTTCGGGCGCATCGGCGAGTGGGACGTTGAGGTCCAGCCGGACCAGGACGCTCTTGCCTTCCAGGTCCCCAAGATCCTCGAGAAGCGGCACACTGCGGGTCAGCATCCGGATTACGAAGCTATTAATCGCATGATCAAAGTGCGCGATGACTTGTTTATGGCAGGATTCCGCCCGCGCCTGGCCACGCCGATGATGCTGGCGCATCTGGCCGGCCGAAGGACCGCGATGCCAGCCATGTGCTCTCGAAGCTCGGCTTCCGTTCCGCGGAAATCGAGGTGATCGAGAATTTTCCC
>CAWESW010000024.1:0-3510 GCA_963811735.1 uncultured Verrucomicrobiae bacterium
AGCACCTGCTCCTGGGCCGTCTGATGGCGGGATCGAGACTACGCCAAGGCTCCAGCGCTATTATAAGATTGCCGCCGATCAGGGACTTCCCCAAGCGCAATACTTCTACGCGAAAACGTTGAAAGATGGCCGCGGCATTCCGCAGGACCGCTTCACTGCCTATGTCTGGTACACCATCGCAGCCGACGCCGGTTATGCGGCCGGCGCGGACCTCGCGAACTCGACAGCCGATTAGGATGCCTATATCGTAATTGATATTGAAAAGAGTTTCCAATAGAAGCCCCAGGCCTACAAGTCCCGCGGAAATGTAAATCGTGTAGAAGATCAGCGACATGATCGCGGTGAAAACCCTGATCGTCCCCGAAGTATCGGCCAGCCTGCTTTCAAAAAACGAGGAGAAGGTCAAACTGTTGTATTGCTCCGTCGCAATCCGGATTTTTGGTGCGATAAGCTGCCAGTTGAGAAACATAAACAATAAAAGTCCGACTGCCGCCCAGCTGTCGAAGAGCCCTCCTGTAAAGACCACTGCCGGGTATCCCATAAACAACCAGCTGCTCATATCGCTCGCATGGGCTGCAAGCGCGGTCAACCAATAGTTCATGGAGCGATTACCGATGATGAAATCAGTGGCAGATAGGTGTCGGCGATAGGATAAAAATCCGACCATCAGCAGGATCGCAAAATAGCAGACCACTGCAAGAAGTTCTTCAACGTGCATATGTTTCTCATGATTCAGTCAATTATCACTTTAGCTAAATAAAGAAAATTTGTATCGAGGAAAGAACCTATCCCAGTAAAATTTTTCTGTCGATTTCCTCTATCATTTCTTCAAAGCTTTTTGGGAGCCGTAGAGCAAAGATGCCGATCCGAGGTTCTCTCTGGCATTGGGAAAGATCTTTTCGACCTCAGCCAGAAGGTCTTTCGTCTGTTTGCGCATCGAATTTTGACCGACCGGGCATTGGCAGACAACCCGGGCAAAGCCGTACATTTTGGCAAACTCTCTAATTTCTTCTTCCGAGATATAGATGAGAGGTCGGATGATAGTCACGCCATAATCATGCATGGGGACCTTGGGCAGCATTGCAGCAAACTCTCCCTTATGCAGGAGATTCATCAGCAAAGTTTGTACGCTGTCGTCGCGATGGTGTCCGAAGGCTACCGTCGTTGCGCCCACGCTTTTCGCCGCCTCAAAGATCAGCGTCCTCCGTTCCCTCGAACAGCTGTAGCATTCCAGGGTCTCTCTTTTCTGCTTGGACTCGCAAGAGAGGTAACTGACTTCTAATTCCTTGCAGATTCCCTTCAAAAACCCTTCGCTGACTCCCGCCCCGCAGGAAAACGGGCCTCCAACGTGGATCGCCGTGATCTCAAGCTCTGGCAGGCCCCTTCCTGAAATGGCCTTTAACAGGTAGAGAAGCGTCAGACTGTCCTTCCCCCCGCTTAAAGCCACGGCAATCTTGTTTACAACCTGAGTGTGGGGTTCAATTCGCTCAAAATCAAGGATTTTTCGCGATCTTGCCCCTGTTTCTTCTCGGAAATAGAGCCTTCGGCTATTCCCTTCGAAGAAACAGGAGCAATCTCATCGGAAATCTCTCCTGATTTTGAGGAAATGAACCCCACACTCAGGTTTGTGCTGCCGATCAAGTCAAACTCATAAAGGGCTTTGCGGCACATGCTCAAGCCTGCGCCCCAACCCCGTCCACGGGGGGCGCGCCACTGGGAAATGTAGATTTAATATTTTATCCATAAAATTCGCGCTCAATTCTACTTCTTCTCTATTAACGCCTCTATCTATTTTTAGTGGACTGAATCGAATTTTTGAGGTATTCTAAATGACAATTTTTGAAGAGGGTCTAATGGAGAAAGTCGGGAGAAACGACCCCTGTCCTTGCGGTTCAGGGAAAAAATTCAAGAAGTGCTGCGAATTGAAGCAAAAGCATAAGAAGATCAATGCCCAATTGCTCTCTGCTGCCGCGCCCCAGGGTCAAGAAACTCGAGAGACCTCAAAAGTTTCCTCCCTCTTTTTCAAAAAGGCCTCCGCTCCTCAAATTCCTCCTTCGGAGCCGCCAAATCCCGTGATGTGATGTAAACATCTTGAGTTAAAAAGACGCATCGTGTTACAGTTTTACGTCTTAACGCTGGTGTAGCTCAATGGTAGAGCATCCGCCTTGTAAGCGGACGGTTGAGGGTTCAAGTCCTTTCGCCAGCATCCTTTTCTTTCTTCCTTCTTCGCGGGGGTGTCGCATAGCGGCAATTGCAAGGGACTGTAAATCCCTCGCCTTCGGGCTTCGTGTGTTCGAGTCACACCGCCCCCACTTTCCATAGACAAAATCACACCACAAATCGGCCTCAAAAATCACTCCTCAAGACTCTCAAATTACGCAAATTTTACGCACTCGGCCAAAAGCAACCAGCGCAATTCAGCGCAATCATCGATCCATTTATCTCTAAATTTTTAGCGGGCAATTTTAGCCTTCAAGCCTATCAATACTTTTCTGAAGTGCGTAAAAACTGCGTAATTCTCATCTCACCGAATCTGCAAGTCTTTGATTCACTGAATAAATCGATGGAATTTGCATGGGATTATGAATCCCTTGCTTGCAATTTAGTCCACTTTTCTCTAATCTACTACACTTTATTTTGGAGGTTTTTTTATGGGGACAATTCGAGAGGTTCCTAAGAAAGATGGAACTGTGAGTTATCATGCCGAAGTGCGTATGAGGGGAAGTCAACCTCAACGCGCCTCATTTCGAACAAGAACTTTGGCTAAAAAATGGATACAGGACATCGAGTCTTCAATCCGCGATGGCCGTCATTTTCGCACCTCCGAATCTAAAAAACATACAGTAGGGGAGCTTCTTGATCGTTTTATCGATGAATGGATTCCCAAATCTGCCAAATATCAACAAAAACAGACCGCTCATCTAATATGGTGGAAGGAGCAAATAGGGCATTTGATCCTTGCTGATCTTAACCCGGCCCAGATTGTAGCCTGTCGTGACAAGCTTTTAAATGGGATCACATGTCGCAAGTCACATAGAAGCGGAGGGACGGGCAATCGATACCTTGCCGGCTTTTCTAAAGCCTTGAGTATTGCGGTCAAGGAATGGGGATGGATTCAGGAAAATCCTATGTCCAAGGTGACAAAGCCTTCAGAAAACAAGAGCAGGGAGCGTTTTTTGAACGAGGATGAAATCAAAAGGCTACTATGTGCATGTAAAAATTCATGCAATCCCTATCTTCTTACCATAGTGCAATTGGCATTGGCAACCGGGATGCGACATGGAGAGATTATTACCCTTAAATGGAAAGATATCGATTTTTCAGCGAAGATGATCGTCCTTCAGGAAACGAAAAATGGTGATAGAAGAGTTATCCCGCTTACAAACGAGGTTGAGGAAATTCTAAAGTCTTCTCCGACTTTTGGCAATTCACCTCACGAGCTAATATTTAAGGCGATCTACAATAGACGTGGCGCCGTGGTGGCAAAAATTAGATATGCCTTCGCAAACG
>CAWESW010000025.1:0-43653 GCA_963811735.1 uncultured Verrucomicrobiae bacterium
AGGCGTTGTAACGATAGGTTGTGGTATTCCCAATGGGATCTGTCCGGGTCAGCTCTCGCCCGAAAGGATCAAAGATAGACAGTGTGCTCACTGCTAGGGTAAGCCCATCCACGGATGCAATCGAAGGAAAGTCTGTCTTTGCGACCCGGCTTACAAGGGGATCGTAGGTGTAGTGCGTGCTATTTTGGAAGGGGTCTTTCTTGTGGATCAGGCGATCGTGAAAATCGTAATCTAAAGAAGTCATATGAGTAACTTCATCACGCCCCTTTTCTGTGAGTTCTCGAAGGCGTCCCTTTGCATCGCGGCGGAATGTCGTATGCATTCTTCCTGAAAAATGGGTAGAGGTCTCCGGGCGGCCTCTTGTGTCAAAAGTATGAATGGCTGTCCGCCCCATACGGTTAGTTTCTGTGAGGACATCCCCGCGCTCGTTATAGGTTCTGCAGAGGGTGTACGCGTGCTTTCCTTCACTATTGTAAACCTCCTCCCTGTCCACATTGCCATGCCGGTCATAATTTAAATGGCTCTTTTTGAGGGGCTTTTCGATACCATCTTCCAGATATGTGTCCACAATCCACTCGGGCATATGGAGGAAGGGGGCAGATTGGCGCAAGGTATAAGTCGTCAGGTTCCTTTGCGTGACATTCGCCAGGTCATTTTTATCTTCGCTTGAGCCGTCATCGGCAATTTTCTGAATGAGGTGATGGCCATCATCATAGACGGAAAATTCCCTCAGGATGATTTTATCGCCGTCCTTTGTGAGTTTAGAGATAACAAGGTTGGTGTTAGGCAGGTAGGAAATGCAAATGACTTTGCCGTCTTCCCCTTCTTCTCTCACAAGAAGGTTTCTTCCGTCCTCGGAGAATGTTCTTTTGGTTGAGAAGGTCTCCAGAGTTCCCTCTCCGGTCAAATCTCCGGCAAACACTTCTAAAATGGGATTGCCGAAGCGGTCGTATTCATACGTTTTTTTATAGAGAGGAATCTGCTTACTATCTCTCATTTCAATGGATTTGAGCCATTGATTATCCGTCCAGGAAAAGACCTTTTCTTTTTAAGACTTCCATCCTTTCCAAAATATTGAATTAATGTCGTCAGAAGGTTTTTGGAAAAGTGGTAGACAATGGATGTTCCATCGCTGTTTTTAACAAGGGTCGATCCTTCTTTTTGCCCCCCAACCGCAGGTTCATATTGCATTTCATAGATGGTCGTAAATTCATCATTGGGGCCATCGGGAAAAGGACAATTTCAGCACTCGATAATGAGGCTCATCGCCGAAATCCCGCTATGAAAAGCGGTGAATATGTGGTCTTTTCCGGTGTAGGTGACCAAGAGATGGCGGCGGCAGTATCCAAGGCCCTCAAAGCGATAAGAAGGACTGCTGACCGAGGTGAGCATGGGAGGGGCGACTAAGGGGAAAAATTGCTTGCTATGTCCTTTCTTGATTCTTTCTTTGATCGTCGTGTGCAAGGATCTATTTTCATAGCCATAATCCGCAGTGAGGTAAGGTCAGTGGACGAAGTAAAGTGGCAGGTGCCTTCCTCCGGAGGATCCTGAAATGCGCAAGGAAGCATAGACATGGCGTTCTTGGGGATCCAAGCTCTCGACAAGGATCGGTTGATAGTTGTGATAGTGATATTTTAGAACTCTTCCGTTGGGAAGGACTTCTTTTTGAAGCAGGAACAGGAAATAAGGATGTTTTCTGGCGTCTGTTTTCTCATAAAACCGGCTGGCGCCATCAGCGGCATAGACGATGATTCTATTATTTTCATAAGAGATGCGTGTATTGCGCAGGTCGTATTTGCCATTGGGTTCATCGCCAATCGCATTGCTGATGCCATAAGGCGGAGATGACAAAGTTGCTTGGGATCCCGTTATCTGAAATTCAAGAGTGGCTCCACTTGGCTCGCTGAGGCGGACTCGCATGGATCCCGCATAGAATTGCAGTTTCAGATGAGGAAAGAACTGCCACCCTTTGTAATTTGCATGAAGAATGTTGTTTAAATAGACCTTGTCATGTTCTTCCTGTTGGTCCTCATGAGCGGGAAAAAAGCAGGGCATGTGCGGGGGAATGTAGATTCTTGTGAGGGCGATATTTTGAGCGCCATTAACGACAAGATCGGTTCTGCTCAAAGAAGGATGTCCGCTCATGGGATTGATGATGCCCCCAATCAGATAGCCGGGTTCGCTTGTCAGGGTTGCCAGCTGATCCGGCGTAGACAGGATTAAATCTTTCTTGCTCTTCTTCGGCGAAACCGGAAATGGACAGAAGGATGAGAAGCAAACCGATCAAAAAGCGCATCGCATTTTTCTCCGTTTTTACGGAATTAATGCGATACATGATAACTAAAACGGATCTTTTTTTAACAAAAAAATTTACACATTAAAAACATCTTGACAATTCCTTTTTACGGTCTTTACACAGATGTTGCCGCATCGGTACGATCTCTCTAGTATAAATTCTTTCTGTTGATAAAAATTCTGTTTGATCTACAATCCGGAACTTCTCTTTTTTTTAAACGCTCAATAGAGGAGCAGCGAGGGAATATGAAACAGAAATGGCTTGTAGCAATTTTTCTAACGACAATGTGTACTGCGGCTTTTGCCGATGAGACTGACAATTTTGTCCCTACTGAGAGCATCACAAAGTGGAAAGGGGATTCATATGGGGGGTCGATCAATCTCACATTCAAGTCTGAGTCTGACGCAATCAGCGCTCGGCTCGAGACGGATGACCTTATATTGGTTTCTCTGACTGCAGACCAATTCGAAAATTACGCTCGATTATTCACGGATCCTGCCGCTGTTGAAAAATACGCGGACGGACAGCCTTGGACGGAAGATGAAGTCGGGGCGGCAGTGCAGGAATGGACGGCAAGATGGGAGGTCAATTGCGACCCATTTAGCGCCTTTGCCATCTTTGAGAAAAAAGCAGGTAATGCCTTTGTCGGACATATCGTGCTTGGGCACGGCTCACGCTATGGCCAATCAGAGCTGGCGCTTCTGCTCAGCCCATCCTATCATAAAATCGGGTATGCGACCCAAGCGGTCTCTGCTGTTTTGTACGGTTACGTTCCTAGGGTAATCAGTGAGCAATATCTGGCTAATCGCAACAATAGCGCCGTTGAGGCCAGCCCTTTGAGAAGCATCCATGCGACCGGGCGTTTCGATGATACTTTCTCGGGACAGGCGATGATCCGTTCGGGGATGCGCATCGGTGAATCTGATCTGATGTGGGGAGCGCAGCGGTTTCATTACTTGATCAGAGTCGATGAGATCCTAAATAGCCTTCCTCAAGAAGACGACGGTCTCTACGACACTGGGGATTAATGTCGCTCTTTCAAGCTTCTCTCTAATACGGCCAGTAAAAGCCGTTGCGGGAGAAGCTTGGCTAATGCGATGGCACATCGGTAGCGCCAATCGATGATCGACAGGGCTTTGGGTCTGTCCAGCTGCCTGAGGATCAGTTTTGCTGCTGTTTCCGGGGACATTGTCCTGCTATCTTTTTTCTGAGGGAAATTTCCCGACGCCCTTTTGCGGAAATCAGTATCGATCTGTCCGGGACACACCGTCAGTACGCGAATCCCATGTTTTTTCATCTCTTTATCGAAGGCTTGGGAAAAGCTATTTACAAATGCTTTAGATGCAGCGTAAACGCAAAAGGCTGGGAATGGAAAAAAAGCGGTTGCGGACGAGATATTGAGGATCGTTCCCTTTTTTTTAGCTTCGAGCAATGTCCTGGCCCCCTCGATGGAGAGTTCCATCAGGGCCTGAGCGTTGACTTCTACTATTTCTGCCGAGTCGGCTGTTGGGTGGGAAAGTACCGGTCCATACAGGCCAAATCCGGCATTGTTGATGATCAGATCAGGCTCTTGTTTCTTTATGAGCTCGATCAATTTCTTACGTTCGTCTGGATGGGCGAGATCGCAACGGACAATTTGCGTTGAAGAGGGGAGGTCCAAAGCGGCTTTTTTGAGTTTTTCTTCGTTCCTGGCGGTGAGGATCAAATCGACATTGCGTTGGGAAAGGGCGTGGGCGAGTGCTTTGCCCAGGCCGGAAGAGGCCCCAGTGATCAATGCTAGCATAGGGCCTCTTTTTTCAGTGCGTCCATGAGGAGATCGAGGCGTTCGTCGCATTCTTGGATCCCGCTCTCAATGGTGGAGAAATTGTCAGAGGAGGCGCCTCCGTAGATTTTGATCTTGGGCTCTGTGCCCGACGGGCGGATGACTAGACGGGTCTTGTCGCTCAATCGGAAGAGGAGAACGTCAGATTGCGGCAGGTCGAGCCTTTCGGTCCCTTTTTCATAATCCTCCATGCAGACGACGGGCAGGCCGCCGATCCTTTTGGGAGGATTTGCACGCAGAGAATGCATGACGCGCGCCATTTGCTCCATCCCTTCTTTGCCGGGGTTGAACTGGATGGACATCTGCTTTTCGCGGAAGATGCCGTATTTTTTATAGATGTGGTGCAGGCGGTCGATCAGCGTCTGTCCTTGTAATTTGGCATACAGCGCAATCTCGGCGATGAGGCAGGAGGCGATGATCGCATCCTTGTCGCGGGCATGCGTGCCGAGCAGATATCCGTAGGATTCCTCAGCGCCAAAAAGGAACGAATAGCCCTCTTGTATTTCCCAAAGGTGGATCTTCTCACCGATGTATTTAAAGCCGGTCAAAACCTCAAAACAGGGGATTTGGTTGTCTTTGGCGATCTTTTTTAGAAGCTCGGTCGTGACGATCGTCGTGACGAAGGCGCCTTTCGGAGGCATTTTCCCATGTTTTGGGAGGACTTCGCAGAGAAAGTCGACGCAAATGGCTGCCATTTCGTTGCCATTGATCAGGACGGATCTTCCCTGATGGAAGGCGACTACGCCAATCCTGTCGGCGTCGGGATCGGTGGCAAGCGCGATGTCGGACTGGGTTCTCTCTAAGTATTCGATCCCCAGTTTTAGCGCGTCTTGGTATTCGGGATTGGGAAATTTGACCGTTGGAAAATCCCCATCCGGGGCCATCTGTTCATCCACAAGATGGAGGGAAGAAAATCCCCAACTTTCAAGCGCTTGAGGGACGATCGCGCCCCCTGTTCCATGCAGACCGGTGTAGACGATTTTCAATGAATGGCCGCTTTTTCTGTCTTCTTCTGAAAAAAGCTGGAGGGGAGCGATCGCTTGGAGGTATTCGGCATCTAGTGCCCGACCACGAAAGTCTTTGTCGTTCGGGCTGCGTGAAAGCTCCCGCGGTTGAGCCATCGACAAGGGGGGTTGTATTGAGTTTAATACTACCCCCCTTGTCGATGGTCTCAACCCCGGGGCTTTGACGCAGCCCGAACGACAAAGACTTTCGTGGTCGGGCACTAGCGAGGTGGGGATGATCTCGATAAGAGGGTCGTCAAGCTCGGAAAGCCGGACAGAGGAGAGGTCTTTGAGCGCGTCGACTTCTTTAACAATCCCTTCGTCATGGGGCGCCACGATCTGCGCACCGTCGCTCCAAAAGACTTTGTAGCCATTGTACTCTTTGGGGTTGTGGGATGCTGTGATCATGATCGCTGCACTTGCTTTTTTTAAGCGGCAGGCAAAAGAGACATAAGGCGTGGGACGCAGCTGGCTGAGAAGATAGACGCGAATGTTGTTGCCCGCGAGTACTTTGGCGGCCTCTTGGGCAAATTCTTGCGAATGATGGCGCGAATCAAAGCCAATCAGGACAGAAAGCGTGCCTTCTTTACTTTGATGGCGTAAATAATTGGCAAGTCCCTGTGTCGCAAGCCGGATGGTGTAGATATTCAGCCGACTGGTACCCGGCCCCATGAGTCCGCGCAAGCCGCCCGTCCCAAAGGAGAGATCGGAAAAAAAAGCGTCGATAAGGCCTTGCGGGTCTTTCTCTTTCAAAGAGAGCACCTGGGCTTTTGTTTGCGCATCGAAGGGGCCTGTGAGCCAATAGTCGACACGGCGTTGAATTTCCGGGCTAAGAGAGACCAGAGCTGTCATAAAGTCCATTCCATTGCTATTTAATCGAACGATAAAATAGCAAAAATGGACTTATGTATTCAGCAATCTTTCTTTTTCACCAAAGCTCTCTTCCAAGACAATCGTGCTGAAGGCGGGAAGGGAGACACAGAAAATTTTTGGCCCGCTCTCATCGATGCTGATCAATTCAGCCTCTTCGATGCCATCAAATCTTCCTGATCCGCCAAATCGGCCAAGATCGGTGTTGAAAACGACCTTCATTTTTGTCAGGTCTGTCATTTCTTTTGCCTGAGGAAATAGGATGGGCTGGTCAGGGAAGTCTTTATTTGAGAAGTTGTGAATCACAGCCAGCTGTTTTCCGGAGCCGTCCTTGCGATGGTAGCTCATGATGCAACGGGCGGGATCGATATGAATCCACTCAAAGCTGCTGAGAGCGGTTCCTGCACTCCATAAAACGGGATGATCCAGATAGAATGCATTCATCTCACGCGTCATGTCCCAAACGCCTCTATGATCAATGTCTTGCATTTTGGACCAATCCAGTTCAGCGTTATAATTCCATTCGGAGGGTTGCGCAAATTCAATGCCCATGAAGGTCAATTGGCCGCTGCCCGGAAGCAGGGCCTGTAAAGAGAGATGCATTCTCACCTGAGACAGCTTTTCTCTTTTAGATCCTCTGGCCTTCCCGTAGAGCGAGCCTTTGCCATGAACGACCTCGTCATGGGAAACACACGAGATGTTTTTCATTTCCCAATGCTCTTCAAAGGCGTTGACAAGTTCTCTAAAACTCCATTCTCTCGATCCAGGATCAGTTCTTAATATTTGTAGAGCTTTTTGCATCCAAATCATATTCCAGCGTCCATCGAATCCAAGACCATCCTTTTCGATGGGATCAGTATCTACTTTGGTGAAGGGTATTTCCTGAGAGTTCTCCGCATGGGTAAATACCCCCGGGAACTGGGAATGAGTCATTTGATTTAACGAGCGTAAGAATTCAATTCCGTTGTCATTCCAGTGCGTCCCTTCTTCATTGGGGACCCAATAGCGGTGGACTGTGGAATGCGTGACTGCTTTACTGACAGCGTCGACGCGTAGTCCATCAATGTGATTGGAAAGAAAAAAATGGGCACTGGAAAGAAGGAAATTGCGCACATCTTCTCTGGATAGATCAAATACCCGCGTTCCCCAACCCGGGCTTTCTCCATGATGGGGATGCATGCTCTCAAAGAAGCTCACTCCGCTAAATTCACGGAGGCTCCATTCATCCGGGCAAAAGTGATAGGGGATAAAATCGAGAATGACCCCCAGTTCCTGTTCATGCAGGTGGTTGACGAAATACTGGAAGTCTTCCAGCGTGCCGTGCCGCGACGTCGGTGCGAAAAAGCCGGAAACCTGATAGCCCCACGAAGAGTCTGAAGGGTGCTCGAAAATTCCAAGGAGTTCGATATGCGTGAAATGCAGCGAGTTGCAATAGGCGCTAAGTTCATGAGCCAATTCTCGGTAATTTTTAAAGGATCCGTCCTTGTTGCGGCGCCAGGAGCCTAAATGAACTTCGTGGATGTTTTGCGGTCTTACTTGATCGGCTGTCATCTCTCGGCGTTTAATCCATGCGTCATCCGACCACTTAAAACTTGTACGGTCGGCCACGACGGAAGCGTGCTTGGGGCGAAATTCTGAGCCAAAGGCAAACGGATCCACCTTGCGCACCGTTTTATTTCTGGCATCCGTGATCTCGTATTCGTAAATCGCGCCAATGCCGGCGTGCCCGGTGAATAGCCTCCAGTTTCCATTCCCTAAATTTTCCATCGGATGGAAATGCTCTTCAACCCCATCTTTGATCACGACATACACCGAAACGGCGCCGGGGGCCATGACTTGGAATTGCACCCCAATGACTTCCTCATTCTGGCGAACGACATGGGCGCCGTAGGTCTCATACAAGTTCGGTTGAAGGCCCTCTCCAAAATAATGATCTTTTGTGACAGGGAGAGGGTCGTCGACGCCCATGAGATCGATGGGCCTGACGCCCCGTTTGCGTTTGGCATCGTCTACGGCTGCTGCAAAGACCCTTTCATATTGCTGAATCGGGGTCAATCCTTGAGGAGCGGATGTCCAGCTGGAAAGCTTTGCCTGCCTCATCACTCGCTGCATGACTGCGGTCTGTTCTTCCTGTTCTAAAGAGCGCCAATGATCGATGGCTTTGAGGGTCGTCTCGTAGACAAGCGCATCTTGTTCACTCGATTCCCAACGGCCGAGTCTTTCAAAAGTAAAACCGTTGAAACTAGGGTCTATTGGGTCTGATTTGATCGTGTCGGCCAATCCGCCCGTCGCAGTGGCGATGACAAGCGATCCAAAAAGCCAAGCTTCAAATTGCACAAGGCCGCAAGGTTCAAAGTTCGAGGGCGCCGCGCTATAAATGGCCGCGGCGCGAAACAGGGGACCCAGCCCGGGGATTCCTTTGTCTTTATCGCCTATTTGCATTTTGATGCTAAAAGCATCTTCTCTTCCGCGGGTAATCCATGCGTTGCCAAGCTTCTCTGCTTCTTCCTCTAATGCATCGAGGATTTCAGAAGCTTTTTGATCTTCTCCCAAGCCCATTGTGATGAATGCAGCACCTCTTTGGTGAGCGGCATGCAGAATAGCGCGAAATTTCTCCAGCCCTTTTTGCGAGGAGTCATACCTGCCGACATAGAGGATTAAATCGGTATCATGCACGTGAATGCGGTATTGCTTCACAGCTTCGGGATAGTAAGTTTCCAGCGCTTTTTGCAACTGGACTTTAATGAGCTGTTTTTTTGCAGCCAAGTCGAGATCATCGGGACTAAAATGGAGGGGAGTCGGCTGGCCGGTCACAGGGTCTATCCAATTCTTAAGGACTTCATTGTCCGATGGATTCCATAGGTCCGGATTGCTTCCGTTTGCGATCCCCGACAATTTCCCCTTGTGGGCCATTTTTCTCATCCAGGAATCGATGCCGGCCCCCAAGATGGGTTGCTGGATTTCGCGCGCAAAACTAGGCGACACGGTGACGACCTGGTCAGAGAGCTTCATCGCATCGACCATGACATTCATCCCCGCTCTCTTGTCTCCGAACAGGGGTAAGACTTTTTCCGCCCTTCCAAGGTAAATCCCCTGGCACGCATAGTTGTTATTGTGGATCACAAAGACAGATGCCGGCGTCTTGCCCCGGCTCCACTGATTGAAATAGCGATGGGCGATTTGATGGACGGCATAAGCGCTGTGCCAATCATGGAAGACGGCGACATCGATCTCTTGCTTGTGCGCGTGGATGTATTCCGAGGCTGCATTAGAAAAATAAGCCATGCGTTTTTTCAGGCCGATCCATTTTTCATCCGGATCAGCCAGCGGTCCATCCTCATAAATTCGCTTAGGATCCGGGACAGAGTAGTGGTCAGGATCAGTGTCCTTTTCCAGGGTATCTTCGAGATAGCGGACGGAAATGCTCGGATGCTCAGAGCCCAGAATGCGGTCTGTTTTGAGCTTTCCCGAATAAGGGTGGGTAATTTCCCCGACCTCTTGCATTTGTTCTTGGATGTTTTTGGGGAGTTTATCGAATTTAGGGAGAAGGATGGTGACATGATGCCCCTGTTTGGCCAATCCTTGAGCCATTCCATAAACAGCTTCGCCCAGGCCCCCAAATTTGAGACCATAAGCCGCGCACTCGTATGCGACAAATAATACACTCAATTTTTTAGCCGCTTCCGGTTCGGGGAAGCGGGCTGCAAGCACCTGATCCATAGAAACAGCGCGCGCGGGCGTCGGATCTTGAATGATGGATCCATATTTCGAATCATAGGCGCGCTCAAGCCTCCAATACATCGCATGCAGACTGTTCTCCCGTTTTAAAACGCCCAGCATACCGATCAAATCATCTAAGAGACACTGGTCGGAGCCCGGACGACTTGCATGAAGCATTCGATGACAGAATTCTTTTAATTTTACTTTCTCGTTTTCATCGCATAATTCCTTTTCAATCCTGTCCAAGACCGCTTCGAATTTTTTCTGCAGGGGCTCAAAGAAAGGCCTGCCCTCAAAGAGCTGATTCAGCTGCATTCTCAATGCAGATGTACTTTGAAACTTAGGAGGATTTGCAAGAAGCGCTGCTTTAAGGGCATGGAGAACCTCAATGCTCGATTGAATTTCAAGGCAAGCATCGATCTGACGCAAAATGGGAACGCCGGATCGACTCGCGATCTGATTCAAAATTTCCGGCTGCTTGCGGATTCTCTTAAATCCATATTTTTCGTTATCAGGATGGCTCGTCGCTTTTGCCGTAGCAAAGGCCAGAAAATTTTTAAGCTTTGGCTCCAATCTTTCAAAAAGCGCATATCTGTTTTCCGATGTAGCGCGAGGGTCCTGCATCGCGAGAATGAACCCGTGGAATAGTTCTCTGTGGTGGCGCGTATGGAGCCATTTTTCGCGCAAATCGATCAGGGCATTTTCAGCAGCCATGCGGAAAATGGGCAACTCGTCACCGATTTTTTCAATGACGTTCTGCAGTCCGATGGCTGCACATTCATCCAAGGTTGCGGTCAAAAAAGGGCCTTGTATCTCCTTCTTCGACTAAAACTCCCATCGCCTCTTCATCGAAAATATAGAGTTTACCCTCGAAAAGCGTCATATTTTCCAAATTCACATCGCAATACCCAGTCTTGACGATAACCACGCATAAATGTTCAGCGTAGAGACGTTGTTGTTGGTAGGGCATCGATTTGATGGCGGCAATGAGTTCTTCAGGCGGGAGGATCGGTATCTTTCTTTGAACGACGATATAGCGCTCTTCAATGCGACCTATATTAAATCTGGAATCGATCAGATAAATTTCAGGCACGCCGACGAGTAAATTTTCTTCCTCAACAACGGTGCGTATCATTTCCGACAATTTTACGCGGTTCAAGTGATCGAATCGATTGTTTCCCGAGCTGCCGGCCTGATTGCAAATGTAACTTATTTGAGACGTGTTGCCTTTGAATACCCAGCCGGGGAGTTCGGGATGCTCAATTACTTTGAAATTCAAAGCGACAAAATTTTTCTTTTCGAGGAGCGCACTCGCCGCTTCGTCCAATTCTGTCACTGTGATGACTTCTTGCTCTGCAAAAAAAGTTTCCTTCAGATAGAGCCAAGGGTTGCTTAAATACCGTACAATATCGCTATTGATAACTAGTTTGACAGATTGACTCAGCTCCTGATCGGAATACTTCGCTGCATCTTGATGGAAATGGGTCACTCTTGAGAAAAAATGCTTTTTGGGGAGCGGCCTCACAAAAGTTCGACGGTTCGACGTATTTGGGGCAGTCTCAGCAGCGAGGATCATTTCTTCCATTGTGGATGACGAAGGTGCGTTGCCCTCGCGAAACTCCATTTTTGCCGTGCTTTCTCCGCTTCTATGAGCGAAGCAACACTCATCAATGTGCGCCTCTTGGATTTCTTCGATGAGGAGATCTATGACTCGTTTAGCTTCTGGAACATTGCCCGCTTTATCAAGCATGCAAAGAACAGACTTCGCAATCGCACGTCTTCCATAATGATATTGATCGGGCCCCTGATGCGATTCCCAGACCAAGTGCATCGCTCGATATTGCCACTGTTTATCCAGCTGATTAAATAGTTCGAGCAATTCGTTCTGGTTTTTAGTACCGCTCTCAAGCGCACGAGCGAGGTCCAAAGCAGCTTTATGCGAGTGGTCATGAATCTTACTACCCTCTAAAAGGGGCTCTTCCAAGTGAGATTTTGAAGCATTGCATGCGTCAACTGTTTTTTTGCACACTAATGAAATGACAACAGCAGTTTCTTCTGAACGCGGCAGAGGTTTGGCAAATACGCTGGGCTTTCTTTGCTGTTGGGAGCAGTTGGAATCTTCCAAGATTTGCTGTGAAGACAAAGAGGAGAGGTTTTCATCTTCAACGATACGATGATTTCCATCAGCATTAATTAATAGAGCTCTTTGTTCTGCTTTAAACATAAAATTAATATTTAAGTTTTATTTGTAGTATTAATTTTACTATACTCTATATTATATTAAAAGACTAATTTGTTTATATTTATTATTTTAATTTATTGGATGTGTGTTTTACTTTTAGTTTTTATTTGTTTGTAATAAAATAAGTTGAAAAATGGATGTGTTATTATTATTTTTTGACAAGATGACATAAATTATTGATTATAAACGAGATGAATTATCTACTCCATTTTTTAACCACGTGTCCTATCCATCTCAATTTATAAAAATAAATTAAAAATTGCTGGTTTTATTGAGATGTTATATATTTTTTTGTTCTAAAATAATTTAGTTTTATTTATAATTTAAATCAACATCGCTTATAGTGTATATTTAATTATTTAAAAACAAAAGTAAAGGTTTTTTTATATGTGTAATCCAGCAAATAACTCAGTCGGCACAGTTCTTGCGCCAGTATCTACGGCACCTATCCAATCCCTACCTGACGAATCAATGATCCACATTTTTAGTTATTTTGGAGAACGAGAATTGGGGGCGTGTAACCTGGTTTGCAAGAGGTTTGCAAGGCTTGCTCAAGATTCATTCCTTTGGAAAGGCTTATTTAAAACTGCGTTTCCATCTGCTAATCTTCCAAACGATGTTGACATTTGCAAAGCTTATCAAAAACAGCTTCTTTGTTATTCCAACCTTACAAACGGGGTGTATGCTTCGCGTACTCTTCAAGGGCATACAGACGGGGTTTGCTCCTTAGCTTATGGCGACGGGCTGCTTTTTTTATGCTATGAGGCTGGCACGATCAAGATCTGGGATAGCAAGACGTGTGAATGGAGAGAGATCCTTACAGGGCATACAAGCGCGGTTTCCTCCCTTGCTTATGGCGACAGGCTGCTTTTTTCAGGCTCTTGGGATGGCACGATCAAGATCTGGGATAGCAAGACGTGTGAACACCTAAAGACCCTTACAGAGCATACAGGCGCGGTTTACTCCCTTGCTTATGCCGACGGGTTGCTTTTTTCAGGCTCTTCGGATGGCACGATCAGGATCTGGGATAGCAGGATGGGGGAATGCCAAAAGATCCTTACAGAGCATACAAGCGCGGTTTCCTCCCTTGCTTATGGCGACGGGCTGCTTTTTTCAGGCTCTTGGGATGGCACGATCAAGATTTGGGATAGCAATACTCGTAAATGCCTAAAGACCCTTGAAGGGCATACAGACGGGGTTTGCTCTCTTGCCTATGCCAATGGGCTGCTTTTTTCAGGCTCTTGGGATGGCACGATCAAGATCTGGGATAGCAAGACTCGTAAATGCCTAAAGACCCTTACAGGGCATACAGGCAAGGTTTACTCCCTTGCTTATGCCGACGGGCTGCTTTTTTCAGGCTATAGCGGCAAAGAAATGAAGATCTGGGATAGCAAGACGGGTGAATGCCTAAAGACCCTTATAGGGCATACAGCCATGGTTTACTCGCTCGCTTATGTCGACGGGCAGCTTTTCTCATGCTCTTTCGATGGATCGATCAAGATCTGGGATTTTAAGGCAAGTAAGGATGCGATCTTCAAAGAGATAGCATCCCTATTTATGAAAAATGATCCCACTGCAATGGATCGGTTCAATAGAATGCCTCAAGCGGAAAGAAATGAAATCTACGGCGAATTGTCTAAAATTATCAACCCCTCATTATCGCAAGACGATTTTGTTTGTGCTTTGCATGCGTTTCATGATCCACATGGGCTAAGTGCTACTCCGCAGCAAAAGGCGCAGGCGATTCAAAATTACTTAAGCCGGGTATCCGGGTAGTTCGGTCTGCTATGGGTTAGGGATCATCAACGATCCCTAACAGTAAATTTTTATTCAGCGCCCACTCAAATTGTGTGAATTTTAAAAGTCATTTTAACGGCCTGTCTGCCAACTATCGCTCCTCCAATTGGACTTCAGCCATTGGAGGCGATGAAGCGACACCGTGAATTCAACTATCGTCTTCTTCGGGGAGATGCTTTTGGATTTCCTGCAGGGAAATCAGAGGGGCGTCGGGATGGTTGATCCCTTCGCAGCGAACCCCTTCCGCTTTCCAATCTTCAGGGGTATTGACGTTCTCAGGCCACCAGGGATAGGTGCGGCACTGCTCGGGTCTGGCTTCGTAGATCGTGCAGCGTTTGCCGTCTAAAAAAATGCAGTCGTAATTGTTATTGCGGCGTCGCTCGAGAAGCGACAGGCGGTTGCCAACGCGGCGGGTGTATTTTTGGATAAACTCTTCGACGGAAATCTTTAACTGCTCTGCAATGGCCTCGGCCTCAGAGGGGGAGACCCAGACATAGCCCGGAGATCCGGTGCAGCACTGACCGCATCCGGTGCACTTAAAACGCAGTCCGTCTTTAAACCAGGGTTTCATAAGATTACCATTTAAAGTTTGATTTGGAGACGGGCTCCCATGAGGTATACCCCTCGCTCCGGATATTCTTGAAAACTTCGACATCGCACCCTACGGGAGTGATATCGATCAGGTTCCAGGTGCCACCGCTCTTTTGGGCGGCCGATCCGCTGTCGAGGATGATCGGCAGACTACTACTGCGTAAATCGGCGATGCAATGGCGATGCGTGTGCCCGTGCAGAAACAGCTTGACTTTGGGAAATCGCTCGAGGATTTTTTTGAGCGCCTCTCTGCGCAAGAGGCTCTTGCGCTGGGACTCATTGGCAAAGAGGGGGAAATGGTTGAGCAGGATGACATTGTGATCCTCGGGCAGCTCGCTTAATGCCTTTTCGAGTTTTTGCTCTAGCTCAGATGAGAAATAGCCATTTGAAGAGAGAAGGGAAGTCGCGATCGCAGTGTCTAAGGCAAAAAGCCACCAGCCATGTCCAAAATAGGCTGCGGTCAGTCCATCGTCTTTCAGGCTTAAAGATGAGACCGGGTCCGTGGGAGGGGCATATGCCGCATTGAAAAATTGGTAGAAGAGCTTATGTTTATAAGCGTTTTTGGTGTAATGGTCGTGATTCCCGGGAAGGGTGAAGACCTTGAATTTTTCATTTTGCAGATTGTCAATGAACTGCTGGGCCAGCGTGAACTCCTCTTCATGAGAAGTTGAAGTGAGATCGCCGGTGATTAAGACAGCGTCGACGCCGCGTTCGTGAAACACGGGAAAAAGAGTCGTCAGACTTTCCGGGTCAAACGTGTGTTTGCGGGATAAAAGCAGGTTGAGATTTCCAAGCCACCGTTTAGAAAAAAATTGAGACGGGTTCCAAGTGAGCTTGGAAAAGTGTAGGTCGGAGATGTGGGCTAGCCTAAAAAATGGTTTGTCTGTTGTGTGCATAAATTAAAATTTAGAACAAAACAACAATGATACCCTATATGGCTATTATAGTCCAAATCCCTAACCGCAGTGGTTGTAAAATATTTATACCGAACGTGATTCAAAAATCGGTCCTGGGCTGCGTGAAAGCTCCCGCGGTTCGACGATCGCAAGTCGGTCAATATTAGGAATATGAACCGACTTGCGATCGATCGAACCCCGGGGCTTTGACGCAGCCCAGGGCCAATTTTTGAAACACGTTCGGTATAGAGGCTGTTTTGCAATTCCCTCTACTTTTTTTTCCTGCCGCGATGGTCCTGGACCGTGCGTTGGGACGCTATCTGCTCTAGCGTCGTTTTCATCCAGCGTTTGCCTTCGCGATGAGGGTAGGCTGGAGAAGAGTCAGAAGGAGGAGTCCCCGGAGTGGTTCGTTTAGAAGTGGCTTTATGTTTCTTTGCCTTCTTTGCGCTAATGCCCTCCTGCATCGCTTTTAAAAGAGCTTCTTTCTTTTGAGCTTCCCTTTTGGGATATTTTTTTAGCATCTCTTTTGTAGTCAGCTCATCGCTATATTTGCGAGTCTCAGGGATCGGTTTCCCGCTTTGGGCGTTCTTGATCGCTTTTGACATTTTTTTTCGGAGATTAACGGGCAGCGAACGCTTGGATCTGTTCATTAGGTACCTATGGGGCTTTTTACCCCACTCTAGCTATCCATTGATTTTTGGAAAAGAAATGGTTTAAATAATTTTAGTTGCATAATTTGCTTCGTTGAAAATTATTCGACAAAGTGCTCTGATTAACATTGTTCTTAGACCGGACTTTGCATATGTCAACAATTGCGCGCCGTGCTCCCAAAAAAAAGTGGACCGATTTTGTCCCCAAGAGCTTCGTCTGCTTATTTAGAGAACCCTATAACTTTCTGCTTTTCCGAAAAGACCTCCAGGCCGGAGTCACGGTCGGCATCGTTGCTCTCCCGCTTGCAATGGCGTTTGCCATCGCAAGCGGCGTTCCACCGGAGAGGGGGATCTTCACGGCGATCGTTGCAGGTTTTTTGATCTCCTTGTTGGGTGGAAGCCGCGTGCAGATCGGAGGGCCGACCGGCGCTTTTGTCGTCATCGTCTATGACATTGTCATGCGCGAAGGATATGGAGGACTGATCGCGGCGACCTTGATCGCAGCGATTCTCCTTTTGATCATGGGCATTGCGAGGATGGGGACTCTGATCAAGTATATCCCTTACCCCCTTGTCACCGGATTTACGACGGGGATCGCCCTCATCATTTTTTCTTCGCAGGTCAAAGACTTTTTAGGTTTAAAGATCCAGAATGTCCCCGCAGATTTCATTTCCAAGTGGGATGCTTTTTTTCATGCTCTGCCGACGTGGGACCCGACGACGTTTGGAGTCGCGGGAGGAACGCTTGCGCTGATTCTGCTCATTCGCCGCTTTGTCCCGCGCATTCCCTGGGGCATCGCCTCTATTGTGATGGCAACGCTTGTCTGCTGGGGGCTGCATTTGCCCGTTGATACGATCGCATCGCGCTTTGGAGAGATTCCCCGCACATTGCCGCTGCCCTCGCTGCCCGATCTTCCCTCCTCCTTTGCCAACTGGCGTCATTTGATCCCCGATGCGATCACGATCGCGCTGCTGGCCGGAATCGAATCGCTGCTCTCTGCTGTCGTCGCCGATGGAATGATCGGCGGGCGCCATAAGTCCAACTGCGAACTGATCGCTCAAGGATTTGCAAATTTGAGCTCCTGTTTTTTTGGAGGCATCCCCGCAACAGGGGCGATTGCCCGTACGGCAACGAATGTCAAAACAGGGGGCAGAACCCCTATAGCAGGAATAATTCATGCCCTCACGCTGTTTTTGGTCCTTTTGGCCTTTGCCCCGATCGTCAGCATGATCCCGATGGCGGCCCTATCTGCGGTTTTAGTCATGGTGGCCTGGAACATGAGCGAGGTGCAGCACTTTCGCCATCTGCTCAAAGCGCCTTTGGGCGATGTCGCCGTTCTTCTCACCGCATTTTTGCTCACGGTCCTCGTCGACTTGACTGCGGCTGTCGAGGTGGGGATGATCCTGGCGGCCTTTTTGTTCATGAAGCGCGTGAGCGATCTGTCCAATGTGGTGTCGCTGAGCAAATTCACGGAAGAAGAGGGAGGAGGGCTGCTGGAAGAAAAAGACCCCGATGCGATCTCCAAAAAGATTGTTCCGCCCGGCGTCGAAGTCTATGAGATCAACGGACCCTTCTTTTTCGGAATTGCCGACAGTTTGCAGAATGTCCTTACGAATATGGAGCGCACGCCGAAAGTCTTCATCCTGCGCATGAGAAAAGTACCAGCGATCGATGCGACGGGACTGCACGCTTTGGACGAATTCTGCGAAAAATGCAAACGCACCGGCACCACCTTGATTTTATCAGGCGTCAAGGGAGCGCTTGCGGAATCGTTTAAAAATTTCGGTGTGGAGAAGAAAGTGGGAAAGCAGAACATCTTCGAGCATATCGATGCTGCGCTACGGTATACCAGCGAGCTTGTTGAAGGAACATAACACTTTGCTTACAGAGATAAAACTCTGCCAGCAGTTTTCTTTGATGCGCAGAAATTTCCAATTTGGCAGGTAGGGCGGCGGCAAGACCAGCTGTCCTTTCAACCAGCCCGGGCGCCAGAGGCGCATTCTTTTCTCATCATTTGCGATGATCAGTGTTGGAATTCCCAGATTAGAGGCTAGGTGGCCGATCAGCGAGTCGTTGCCGATCACGCATCCCGATTCATAGACTAAAGAGGCGAGATGGCTAAGCGAGGGAATATCAGCGAGAGCAAAACCTTCCTTTACAATGAAGTTCCATTCGTTACGCTCCGAAGGGCTGACGCAGAAGAGCGGCTTCAATCCCCTTGAACAAAGCTTTCTCGCTACTTCCAAAAAACCTTCGGCCTTCCAGTTCTTGGCAGGAACTCGGCTCGTCGGATGGATCAGGACTTGGCTCTTGTTAGAGCGGTGGACTAATGGGGATGGGGGAGTGAGGCCATTTTCCTTGGAGGAAGAGGGCAGATTAAGGAGCGCAGCAATGGCGCACGCGATATTTTCCGCCATGGGCAAATCGCTGTCAAAGACTTTGTCCAGAGCGGAAAGAGGGGCGTGCTTGCTCGAAAGATAAGTGGGGTAGAAAATCGATAGGCGAGGGCGGTAAACTTCGATCAACCGCTTGATTTTTGGGGAATTGTCATTCTCGGCGAGGATAAGATCGAAGGTGGAGAGATTTTCCTCCGGTGGCAACGGTTGCAGATCGTGACCGGGAAACCAGGGCATTAATTCGGGAAGGGAATTGTGGAACGTGGTGACTCGATAACCTTCCATTTTGAGTTGATGGGAGGCAATCATCATCAGCAGGGCATCGCCGATGCCGAGCGCGGGCAGTACTGCAGCAGTTCGCATAAAACACAAAGCCCTCGGGTCTCACTGAGGAGACCCGAGTTAATTTCTCTAAAGTTACTTCTTCTCTTCTTCATCTTCGGGAGCGTTGCCCATCACCACTTCGGTGAGAAGGACGACGCCGGCGGTCGAGACTGCAAAGCGCAATGCGTTTTTGACCACTTTTGCAGGGTCGACGACGCCGGCGATGAGCAAGTCTTCTACTTTTCCGGACTCGGCATTAAAACCGATATTCGGCCCTCCTGCCATCACCTCATTGAGCAGCACAGAGCTGTCGAACCCGGTGTTCGAGGCGATCTGCTTGAAGGGGGCATCGCAGGCTTTGAAGACGATCTGCGCGCCGATCGCTTCATCTCCGGAAAGCTTTAAAACAGCTGCTTTGCTTGCACGCAAAAGAGCGCATCCGCCTCCGATGACGATCCCTTCTTCCATCGCAGCGCGAGTAGAGCTCAGGCTATCTTCGAACATCTGCTTTTTCTGTTTCATCTCCGGTTCCGTCGCAGCTCCCACGCGTATCACGGCAACGCCGCCGCTGAGTTTTGCTTTGCGCTCCTCGAGTTTCTCCTTGTCGTAAGAGCTCGTCGCTGCGTCAGCCTGGGCTTCGATCTGCTTCACTCTGGCCTGGATCGCTTCAGGGGACCCTTGACCGCCGACAATGGTCGTCTTGTCTTTATTGATCAGGATTTTTTCCGCAGAGCCGAGCATGTCCACTGTGGCGTCTTTGAGAGCCGTCCCGGCTTCTTCCGAGATCAGCGTGCCGCCGGTCAGGATAGCGATATCTTCGAGCATCGCTTTGCGCCGGTCTCCAAAGCCGGGAGCTTTCACAGCAGCGACTTTGAGAGTCCCGCGCAATTTGTTGACGACGAGGGTCGAGAGAGCATCGCCTTCGATATCTTCTGCGATGATGAGAAGCTCTGTCGCCGTGGTTGCCACAGCCTGAAGGATGGAAAGGATTTCTTGGACGGAGGAGATTTTCTTATCGGTGATCAGAATTTTTGCATGGCTCATTTCCACGGTCATCGCCTCAGCGTTGGTGCAGAAATAGGCGCTTGCATAACCGCGGTCAAACTGCATCCCTTCGACCATCTCTACCGAAGTTTCAATCCCTTTGCCCTCTTCGATGGTGATGACGCCCTCTTTACCGACTTTTTTGACGGCATCGGCGATCATTTCGCCGATGGCGATGTTGCCGGATGCGGATGCGATCGCGATGTTCTTTGTCTCATTTTCATTCGTGATGGCAATGGCCGTTTTTTCCAGCTCTTGGACAATGGCATCGACAGCCTTGTCCATTCCTCGCTTTAAAGTGATGGGGGAAGCCCCGGAAGCGATGTTTTTTACACCGCTCTGCACCAGCGCTCTGAGCAGAAGGATGCTCGAAGTCGTCCCGTCGCCGCATTTTTCTTTCATCTTGCTAGCGACTTCTTTGCCAAGGGAAACACCCATGTTGGCGTACTGATCTTTCAGCTCGATGTCTTTGACAATGCTGTTCCCGTCGTTGGTGATCGTGGGAGCGCCCCAGGAGGCCTGAAGCCCGACATTGCGCCCTTTGGGGCCCAGTGTGACGCCGACGACATCGGCGAGTTTGTCGATCCCGTCTCGAAGCTTATTTCTCGCTTCTTCTTCAAAAATCAATTCCTTAGGTGTAGACATGGTGTTTATTCCTTTGTGATGAGAGACTGTCTCTGAATTAAGCTTCTGTCGATTTTCGGGTTCTTTTGAGCCGCTTTTCGATTCTTTTGTTGGGGGTTATATCAACCATCGTATATTACCCCCAACAAAAGAATCGAAAATCGGCCAAAATAATCCCGAAAATCGACGAAGCCTTAATTCAGAGACAGTCTCTAAGTTCTAAAAGTATTTCGTGCAGCCCGTGCAAAGTCAGATGCGGATCAACCACATCGACAAACTCTTTAAGGTCTTCTGTAAAGTCTGCAAGTTCAGCGACTCGCGTGGCGCCGCCGGTAGCGATGACTTTGACGCTGCTCGGAGAAACGGCGGACATGATCAGTTCGGCGATCATCCTCTCGATCGCGCCGAGTTGTCCATAATAAATGCCCCCCTGAAGATGCGTTTCTGTTGTCTTGGCAAGCGCAGATGCCGGCTTTTTGACAGAGACGAGAGGGAGCTTGTCAGTGTAGTCTGCAAGGGCTTTGGCGCACAGTGTCAAGCCCGGGTAGATCATTCCGCCCAAATAGAGGCCTTCCTTTGCGACAAAGTCGGCAGTGATTGCCGTCCCGATATCGATGACAATGCAGTCATTGAGGGGAAAGCGGGCGAGTGCGCCGTATGCATTGGCGATCCGGTCGTGTCCAAGCTGATCAGGTTCATCGACATCGAGGACCAGCTTAAGCTTGGTGTAATCGAGAAACAAATAGTTAATCTTTTGCTGCTCAAGGGAGGTCTTGACCGCCTCTTCCGCTTTTGAGTGGACAGAGGAGACAAGGACATTTTTAATGGGCTTGCCTTGCAGGCGGCTTGATAGGTCCTCGCCGGAGCCTAAAACAAAGACGTCTATCAGGGCCTTTCCGTCAAAGAGTCCCCCTTTGATCGATGTATTACCGATGTCCAGGACAAGATCTAGAGTCATTTTTACATCTCACCTTCAAGAAACGATAGTATCTATACTGGTTCTACTTGAAACGCTCCTATAATTTCGTTTTTGGCGTTTCAAGTTTCACCAGTATAAGCAATCAAAAGTTATTATGCAATCCGCTTCCGCGAGAATTTTAGCAGACGACAGCGGTAACTGCTAGTCATTGGTGAAGTGCTTGTAAACTTCTCTTTTGGGAAGATGGCGCATCTGCGCTGCCATTTTGATCGCCTCTGCTTTGCTCAAATGCAGATCTTTTTGAAGCATTTCGACGAGCTCTTGCAAGGAGAGATGTTCATAGGAAACCTGCTCGGGAGCAGGGCTGATGAGCAGCACGATCTCTCCGCGCGGGGGATTTTTTTTGAAATGCGCGATCAGCTCCTCGGGATTGCCAAAAAGACACTCTTCGTGGAGTTTGGTCAGTTCTCTGGCGACGCACAGTTTTCTTTGGGGAGAGAGCTGAAGCAAAAGAGCGAGAGTCTCCTCGATCCGGTGAGGCGTCTCATAGGCAATCGTCGTGCCCATGTAGAGGAGCGCTTGGGACAAAAATGCCTGCAGCTCCTTTTCCTTTTTAGGCAAAAAACCGATGAACTGAAATGGAGAGGAGGGGAAGCCTGATAGGACAAGCGCATCGACGATGGCACAGGGCCCCGGAATTGCAGACACAGGTAGACCCTCTAAACGACAGCGTGCGACCAGCTCCTGACCTGGATCGGAGATCAAAGGCGTGCCTGCGTCTGAGATGAGAGCAATTGTTTTGTCAGCCTTGAGGTCTTCGATGACGCGATCTTCCTGCGCGCGCCTCATTGAATTTATGGAAAGAGTAAAGAGGAACCTGGATTCCATAATGGTTGAGCAAGCCGCGGCTGTGGCGGGTATCTTCGCAAAGAATGTAATCGCATTTTTTCAAGATGTCGACAGCTCGGTAGGAGAAGTCGGCCAGATTGCCAATCGGTGTGGAAACGAGATAGAGCACAAAATTGTACGTTAAATTGGAGGTGGCACCCAGATTTGAACTGGGGAATGGAAGCTTTGCAGGCTTCTGCCTTACCACTTGGCTATGCCACCAATGAACGAAAAAGTATGCTTAAAAGGAACATATGTCGTCAATGTAAAATAGAATTTTAATCGTTTAGTATGCAAAGGCACTTGCAAGGAAATTTTAAAAATTCTAACTTTTCACTTCTCTTAATTTTTAGGTCAGGTGAGGATATGTGGATCAAAGCCCTTTTATGCGCTGCAGTATTAAGTATCTCTTCCCCATTAGCATCCCAAGCAGGTGAAAATGCTGCACCTACGAGCTCTTCTGAAAAAACGGCCAAAGTGAAAGTCTTGAGCTGGTCGCCGCGGATTTTTCTAATAGAGAATTTCCTGACGGAGTTTGAATGCGATTATATGATCTCCAAGTCGCGTCCGGAACTGAAGCGCTCGACAGTCGTCTCTTCCACGTCGCAAGAAGGGGACATTCATGAGGCGCGCACCAGCAAGGGGATGTTTTTTCAACAGAATTCAACCGATCTCATTTTAAGAAGCGTGGAGAAACGGATCGCTGAGCTGACGATGCTCCCTGAGGCCAATGGCGAGGCAATCCAGGTTCTTTCCTACGGGCATGGCGAAGAGTACAGACCCCATTACGATTATTTCGACAACAGCACCGAGGGGGGAGCCCAATGCTATAACCGCGGTGGGCAAAGGATAGCGACTTTGATCATGTACCTCGAAAATACGGAAGCCGGCGGCGAGACGATATTCCCCAAGGTCAATATCAAAGTCAAACCCGTCAAAGGTAATGCCGTCCTTTTTTACAATTGCACGCCCGATGGGAAAGAAGATCCGTTGACGATGCACGGCGGCGCCCCTGTCGCAAAAGGGGAGAAATGGATTGCCACAAAGTGGATCCGCAAAGGGGAGTTCCGCTGAACCTTAGAGACGAATGCCTGAACGAAAACCTCTTCATCATCCTGCAAGAAGCGAGGAGACTTGTGGAAACATGGAGAGAAGAATACAATGAACGCCGTCCTCACAGTTCTCTCGATGGGAAGACCCCCAATGAGATAGCGAGAGAAGAAGAAAAATTAACCGGAACCTCTAACTAATACTGGGCTAAAGAAAGGGGCAAGGTCACTTTACTTCCAAAGTCCAGTCAGTGTGAACTTATACCCAAATTTTGAGACAACTTGGGTATATGCGCACTTTTAAAAAAGTTACTTTAATGCCTTTTCTTGCCTATTAAAATCAAGTATTTGAATCGAATCATGAGTCGCGTTCAAGAAAAAGATTTTACCATCGCTATACGGAGTTGAAAAGATATCACGATCGAACCCATCAGGAATCGAGATTTGCGAAAGGAGTTTTCCTGCATTGAGATCCCAGATCTGGATAGTGATGTCATCATCACCAGCTTCAACAATGATATGGTTCTCATCAACATGATAGAGTAGATAGCTTGATTTATTGCCATTAAGAGTTTGTACGAGTTGACCTGTTCCTGCATCAAAGATTTTGATTTCGTTATCTAGACCGCCAATGATGAGCTTTGAACCGATGCATTTCATAAATTGAATGTTCGATATCCCAAATTCCCGTTTCCGCTCAACATTGGGAATGGTAAGTATGGGTAGCGATGTGTCTATATTCCAGATATCAATTGTGTTGTTATCTGGATTAAAGAAAAAGAATTTATCTCCAAAACAGCTTGAATAGAACCAACGGATTGCAGATGCATCGGCGAGCTTGATGTTAAAAGAATTAATGCGTTTGCCAGAGCTGAGATCCCAAATGTCAACGCGAACAGAATCATCTTTACGATGGTTACAAAGATAAGTTATCAATTTTCCATCGTCAATTTCAAAATTATGAAAAAATTCGCCCTCGATGTCAAATTCCCATGACTGAGATGCGATCTGCTGGCCGGTGCCCACATCCCAAATCGCAAATGAAGTCCAGCCCCCCTCAAGAGCCTCCTCCTCTACATCGTTTCCAGTAGAAGCAGTAATCAGTTTCCCGTCAATAAACTCCGCCTTGTCTATTTCGCCAGGGGGGCTAAAGAAAGTGTCCGACAGCTTTCCAGTTCTCATATCGACGACATCAATGGCATTACGATTCTCGCGAGTTTGTAAAAAAAGTTTGTTAGCTCCATATGCAAGAAAAGCACAATGGACATTAGATGAATCTGTTGGAAACAGGCGTTCACCTGTTTTTGCATCCCAAACTGTCCAGTAATGAGGAAACCAAGTAACAACCTTTCCCTCGGAATAACCGAACTGCACAATTGTTTTCGGTGGACTTTCTTCCAGGATGGTCTGCACATAGGTTCCTGCGGCAATGTTGCGTGAGAGAATAAAGCGGTCTATACATAATTTGCGATAGCTGGTTATTTCTTGAGATCGACAGTAGGGATAGGAGCGTTTCCAAACACGCTTCCAAAGGACTTCATCTGTGGCTAGAGCCTTCCATTCGCGGCAAACACAAACGGCTTTGCCCAAATCCTGAATTGGCAAGAGTTCAAAAATATTAGATAGCACTTCAGGAGGAATATCTTGCAATGAATTATCATTGTTTGGACAGACTCTCTCGAGTGCTTTCTGCTCGATAGTAAGATCCTGCGCGAAAAGTCGTTTACTTGTGGGACTGCTTGGTTCACTCATTGTTTGCTCCTTAATATAATTTTAGTTATTATTTTCGTTTAACAATAATTTAATCATAATTATTATTTATTGTAAATTAAAAAATTATATTAATTTATAGTGAATTTTGTAAAAATTATTTTACATCTCATTTAAAAATGTGTAAATAAAAATTTGACTTGACATGTAACATGTTGAGCATGAATTGTTTAAGCGATGACGAACGAGTTAAACAAAGGGGAGAAATGGATTGCCACAAAGTGGATCCGCAAAGGGGAGTTCCGCTGAACCTTAGAGTTGCTTAAGAGACTGCGATTCTCTCGAATTTATACCGAACGTGATTCAAAAATCGGTCCTGGGCTGCGTCAAAGCCCCGGGCCGAACCGCGGGGGCTCTCACGCTAGCCCAAACGCCGAAATCTTTTGAAAACACTCCCTAGTGCGTAAAATTTGCGTAAATTGGCGTTATTCAATTCATTTTATAGGGATGATTTTCAGAAAATCTGTCCTATGAAATTTCAAGAATTTAACCAGGCTACTTAGGCCCTAAACCAATCCCTGTTCGATTATCTGATCTGACAAAAGCCAAATGGGGATGCATCGAGGGCGGCGTTGAATTTGCTCGACATGTTCTGGAAGGCGATCAGCGCAGTGAGCTCGACAATGGCATCATCGTCGAAATGCGGCTTGAGCTCATTAAAAATCGCGTCATCGACTTTTTGAGAAGAGAGGGTGACGGCCTCAGCGTATTTTAAGGCCGTTTTTTCTTTATCGCTGAATATCAGGCTGGAGTCAAAGTCCTGAAGCTCTTTAATTTTTTTTTCGCTGCCGCCGTGCTGCAAAACAAAAGAAGAGTTCATGTCGACGCAAAAGGAGCAGTGGTTGATCTGCGAGACTTTCACGGATACAAGCGCCCTTAATTGGGGGTCGAGAGGGGAGTCTTTGCGGTTGAGCGCGCGAAACGTCCTCAGAAAGCTGCGCATGACACGCGGCGTCCTGCCCCATAATAACATCGGTTCAAGGGGCATGCCGTATTTCTTCTTCTGAAAATAGAAAAGAAGCCGGAGATACCACGGATATTCGGAACTTTTTTTAGGAGGGATTCTCGACATCGTCTGCCAAAATTAAGAGTTGACTATAGGTCATCCGCATATTGCAAATCAACGCCGTTTTTGTTTAAACTGATCGGAATGATTCATTTCTGTGGTACAATCACACCCTATGCGCAACAAAGCTTTTCAAAATTCGTGTTATCTAGCCCTTTTTTGTTTGTTCATTATTTTTGGATGCACTTCCTGCTCCCGCCATGAAGATAAGATTACACAGCAAACAGATGTGAGAAAGTTCCTCTCTTCGCTGCCTTCAGGGGAGCGTTTTCTTCTGGATTTTTTTTTTCGATGTTTGATTCAGGATGATGCTATAGGTTATGTCCTTTTAGGGGGAAAGCCGATGAGCCTTTATTCCTATCTGAAGCCGAAAATAATCGTAAACTCTTCTCGATTTCAACCTCTTGAAAAGGTGGATCTCTTTTTTCTTGGATTTGATGATGAAGATGCTCTTTTTCATAAAGGGCTGGAAATCTGGAAAAAATACGAGCATCGTTTTTGTGGAAAAAATATTTTTTTCGATGTCTTCGAACAGGATCAGGCGCTTCATTTTATGCAGGTTTCTGTCTTTAATAAACGTTTAATGTTTCCTTTTTTTGATCGTTATTTTCATAAATTTATAAATCTCGATCACTCCATAGATGACAAAGAAGCTATATTTGATCTTCTTTTACATGACCAAAAATTCAAGGAGAAATTCTACTCTAAAGAGGATGTTTTAGGGATCTGTTTAGGATACGGAGAAAAAAATGCAGAACTTTTTCAGAAGATGGTAACGCTTCACGCTTCTATGGATAGACTTGATTTTACATTGGAAAAACCATCTCCCGATCGTTTAAGAAGTCTAGAAGAAGAATTGGCCGCTCTTGAGAGATCTTTTACGGGAGTAAGAGACCATGTATCGCGGAAGTTTCGATTCCATATTGGTCTAGGTTTTCGTGCAAATGTCTCAGATCCGGAAACACTCCTTCTGCAAAAAAAATATGCTGAGCTTTATAAAACACTGGCACAAGCATACGAGGGGACAGCTTTTCTAGAAAAAACGTTAGAATTAATCTGCGCAGCAGACAAGGCAGGATCCTAACGTTTTTTGAAAAAGTCAAGCGTACATGTCCTTATCGATATCGATAAAGAACACAACCTCTCCTCTCACAATAATCACTGGACGCTCTATTTATCTGTCCACAATATGGGCATTCCCATGTGCTCTCATCTTTATCTTCATCATCATCATCCTTGATTTTCTTCTTCTTAGTAATCGGAACAACTATATAGCTTCCCCTCTGATCATCTTGTGCCATTCGACTCAAAATCTGCTGCAAATCATCTTGCTCTTGAAAAAGAGGTGTACCGCTCTTATTTTCATTTGAAGATTCTGTTTTTGGAGATTTGATGTAAATCTTGATGAATACAGGAGTTCCTTCATCGTCGTAAACATAGTTTTTGAAATCAAAGTCGTCGATCTCATTTGCCGAAGCATGAATCGAGCTGAGGAAGATAAACATTGTGATCAATGAATAAAAAATCCTTCTCATTGTGATACCTCATCATGATGTATTTTTTGTAAACTTCCAGTGAACATATCTCTCTAGGCCTGCGCCGCTAAGAGATACCTGACGCAAAGACCGCTTACATTTAGGATTGGCGCAACAGGGTTTGTGAAATATTTTCTGAGAGATCTCTTTTAAATTCAATCTTTTTTTCTACACATAAACAGCTGTTATCTCAATATTGCAAATCAACGTCCTTTATGATTAAACTGATCGAAGTTATTCATTTGCCCCGAGGTGTGAGATGGCCGAATTTGATTTTGCCCAGATTGCGAAGTGGCTCGATTCCGATACAAATGTTTCAGGAAAAGTGCGCAGTTTCAAGCAGGACAGCCGCGAGGTGCTGCCCGGCGATCTTTTTTTTGCTCTGAAAGGAGAGAAGGTCGATGGCCATACCTATTTAAAGGAGATCGCCGCAAAAAGGGCGGTCGGAGCCGTCGTCTCTAAAGAATATAAGGGCGAGGATTTTGGCTTAGCGCTTGTCCGCGTCGAAAATGTGATCGCAGCACTGCATAAGCTTGCCAAGGCTGTCCATGCATTGCGCACCGTCAGGGTCGTCGGGGTGACAGGTTCTGTCGGGAAGACGACGACAAAAGAATTTATCGCCACCCTTCTCGAAGGCAAATTCCGTGTCGGTAAAACACCGGGCAATGCCAATTCTCAAGTCGGAGTTCCTTTGAGCATTTTGAATTCAGGTGGAGATGAAGAAGTTTTCGTCCTAGAGATGGGGATGAGCATGCCTCATGAGATCGAAAAATTGATCGACATCGCTCCTCCTGAAGTTGCGATCATTACAAAAATTGCCTTGGCCCATGCCGCTTTTTTCTCAAATGGCATGGAGGGGATCGCAGCTGCAAAAGCGGAAATCCTTTCGCACCCTTCAACCCGGCTCGGCATTCTAAACCACCAGGTTGCCCCATTTTCTTCCGCAAAAAACGGAAGCTGCCTAAAAATGACGTATGGACTGGAAGAGGCCGGGGATGGCGACTTTTTGCTTTGCCGCGAAGGGATGAACTACTTTGCAAAAGAAAGAAATGAGCGCACTCCGATCTTTGCCCTGCCATTTTCCGCCAGCCACTTGTGCGAAAATTTCATTGGCGCGGCAGCCGTTGCAAGAGCAATGGGGATGCAGTGGTCGGAAATCATCCCTCAGGCCCAAAAGCTCACGGTCTACAAGCGCCGATTTGAGAGAGTGGAGCGAGAGGGGATTGTGTTCATCAATGACTCTTACAACGCCAATGCCACCTCGATGCGAGCAGCCCTCACCAATCTTCCTTTGCCTCGCGAAGGAAAGAAGCGGATCGCCGTGTTAGGCTCTATGAAAGAACTTGGCGCGCATACGGAACAATGCCATCGTGATGTTGCTACGATTGCACTCGGGCACGTCGATCATCTGCTCTGTTTTGGGGAAGAGTGTTTGACGATGGTCGATGTGTTTGAAAGAGCGCAGAAGCCCGTCGAATATTTTGAAGAGTTTAATGCGTTGAAGCGGCGCGTTTTTGAAGTTGCGGAAGAAGGGGATGTCGTGCTTATCAAAGGGTCGAACTCGAAAAGAATGTGGATGATCTTGGAGGGTTGAGAATAACGCCAGGTAGCAAAAATCGATCCTGGCGCATTTGAAAAGTCGGAGGATGTTATTTCTTTTTCTTCTCTTTTTTTGCTCTTCTTTCTTGCGATCTTTTTCTTTTTTCCGCTCTTCTTTCTGCTTCACGAGAGGACAATCTGGCCAAGTGCAGCTAACAAAATAAGGTCGCCCACACCCAGGACATTTACTGAAAACATCGACGCAAGGCACATAACAACCATTGCTGTCAGAGTTAAGCGTAGGAAGAAGGATATAATCCACATCGTTCAAATTGAGATAAAGCCCTTGTTCAGTAGGGAAAATTTTACTAGGGTTTAGATAAATTCTATCTTCGGAGCAGCCGACTACGCATGCGTTTTTGTTTGCTACAATCTCTTCAATTATTTGATTACCAATGGGATCGATTGAATCTTGCGCAAAGCCTATGCTGGATGCTAAAATGGCGATTAAAGCGAGGGTTTTTCCAAATCATGAGTTTTTGTCTCCTTCAGGTTGCTAAAAATCAGGTGAAAAAATGAATTTAAAACCTTTGTGTCTTTTTTTTTCAATTATTTTCATTCTCTCGGGATGCCACAAAACCGCTCAAAGTCCGATCTCTTATGAACTCACCGCAGAGGAAAGTGCATGGATGGAAAAATTCCTCAAAGACGTCATGCTGGATGAAAGCGCTATTTTTACACTATGCGGCAGTAAACCGATGACGACAATTGATATCCATTACCACTCAGATGAAGAGGTTTGGGCCTGGTACAATCAAATGTCAGATGAGGAAAAGAAAACTGCTGTTATGGTCGAGGATTATGACCTGCCTGAAAATTGGGATAAATGGGAAAAAATCTGCAGCCGCTTCCCAATGAACCGGTATTTGTTTTTCAGGAGAGTGAATCCTGAAGATCCAAAGTTTGCCTCTCTATATTTTGTGGATGTTGCAAAAGTTGCTCAAACCCTTCAGGAAAATTATACGATCTTTAAGCGCGAAACAGGCTTTGAGTTTGATCCTCATGAAGTCGCGCTTGCGATGGAAGATTGGCCCGAATTTTGGGATGAAGTGTTTGGCAATTCGACACTTGTTGGGCTATTATTTGGGTTTGGATTAAAGAACTCCTCCAACTTTACATCGAAATATAGAGATCATCCTGAGATTTGTGAGGAGTCTTTCGAATCTTTTAAGTCGTATTTTAGCGATGAACCTGCTTATGGCAAGGTCACTGTGTCAGAGTTCCCATTGCCTATTTTTGCTTCCTTTTCCAATGGAGAAGATGAAGTCATCGAAAAATATAAGAAGGAACGAAAAGCGATTCAGAGGGAATATCAGGACAAGGATTTCCTTAAGCTCACTCTTCAAAAACTTACCTCCCATTGATCTTAAATCACTTGTGTCAAGTTTTCGTTTTTGCTTTTGCATTTTTTAGTTTCTGGGTAAGATTGGCCTCAAGTCTTCAACTCAACTCCACCTGACAACCGTGATTCTGCTGATTTATCAGTTTTTAACCAGCTCGCTGGGGATGAAAATCCCTTCTGCTTTCGTCTATTCATCGACGCGGATGATGCTCGCAACCCTCACGTCTTTATTTTTGACGATTTTCATCGGTCCTCGCTTCATTAAAAAGCTCTATGAACTGAAGACTGGCCAGTCGATCAGGGTGGATGACTGTCCATTGCTCGTCGAACTTCACCAAAAGAAGAAAGAGACGCCGACGATGGGCGGCATTTTGATCTTGTTTTCCATGGTCGTATCGCTTTTTTTATGGATGGACCTGAGAAGCAGTTTCACTTTGATCTTGCTGGTGACGACAGTCTGGCTGGGGCTGCTTGGGGGCTATGATGATTACCTTAAGCTCAAATTCAAAAACTCCAAAGGCCTAAGAGCAAAGAAGAAATTCCTCCTGCAGAATGCCTTGGGCCTTTTGGTCGCGCTCTATCTTTTCTGTCCTCCCGTCGCCAAAGCTGTGAGCGTCGGCCAGTGGTTCAATCCTCCTGTTGCCAAAGAACAAATCACATTTGTTAAGAAAGACGATGGTAAAATGGAGTATGCGGGAACGGCGCTTACGACGCAGGGCTACATGAGCCGCTATTTTATTCCCTGTTTTAAAGATCCCGTTGTGATCCTCAAAGGGGCGGGGATCATTTTTGGCATTCTATTCACCATGTTCGTCATCACAGGCTCATCCAATGGCGTCAATTTAACCGATGGGCTCGATGGCTTGGCCTCGGGCTGTTTGGTAATGGTCGCGGGAGTATTGGGGCTTTTTGCGTTTCTATCGAACAATCTTGAGATGTCCCGCTATCTCAACATCGTCTATATTGAAGAAAGCGGCGAGATCGCCGTCTATCTATTTGCCCTCATCGGCGCCTGCCTTGGATTCTTATGGTATAACGGATATCCCGCCCAGGTTTTCATGGGCGATACAGGATCGCTTGCGTTGGGAGGGATCCTCGGCGTCAGCGCAGTGCTCTTGCGGCGGGAGGTGCTGTTTGCGATCGTCGGAGGGATCTTCGTCGCAGAGACCCTTTCTGTGATCCTGCAGGTCGGCAGCTATAAGCTGCGCAACAAGAAACGGATCTTTCTCTGCTCTCCACTGCATCACCATTTTGAATATAAAGGGTGGCCCGAGACCAAAGTTGTTCTCCGTTTCTGGATCATCAGCTTAATCCTCGCGATCTTCGGCATCGCGTCCCTCAAATTCCAATAATTTATGAAAAAAGTCGTCATTGTACTAGGTCTGGGGGTCAGCGGAGCGGCGGTAGCCGAACTGCTCCTCAAACGACAACTTCTGGTTCTGGGCATTGACGGCAACCGCTCGCTTTTGCAATCTCCTGAAATCCGCCGCCTTCAGTCGCTGGGATTGTTCGTGCAGCATGAAAGCGATCCGATCGAATGGAGCCAAGTTGAGAGCCTAGTGGTCTCTCCCGGCGTTTCTCCGAAGCATCCGATTTATAACGGAGCTAAGGAAAATGGGATACCCATGACCGGCGAAGCAGAGCTTGCCTTGCCCCATCTTCAAAAGACGCTTCTTGCAGTCACAGGAACGAACGGCAAAACGACCGTGACGCTCCTCGTCGAACATATTTTGAACGCCGCGGGTGTTAAGGCAAAGGCCCTCGGCAATGTCGGCACTCCGCTGTGCAGGTATTTAATGGAGCCCGGAGACGAAGAAGTCCTCATCGTCGAGGTGAGCTCCTATCAGCTGGAGACAATGCGCACACCGGTCTTCGACGCTGCAGTCCTCTTGAATATCACTCCCGATCATCTCGACCGCTATGAGTGCATGGAAGACTATGCTAAGGCCAAATGCCACCTGCAGAGTTTGTTGAACGCAGGTGCTCCCTTTTTTGTGCAAGCTCAGGCAGCTTCTGAATACCGGCATTTACTCGGTATGCAAAATGTTCAGACTTTGAATCCGGAGAGCGAAAACATTGAATGCATACTGCCTTTGGAGTATAGGGAGAGGGGAGGGCACGAGTGCGAAAACCTAATGGCGGCCTGGGCTCTTTGCCGGCGATTTTCTATTTCGAAGGAACAATTTTTGAGTGCGGTTAAGACGTTTCGAAAGCCGCCGCACCGTATCGAGTTTGTCCGTGAAATCGAGGGAGTGTCCTTCTTTGATGATAGCAAAGGCACGAACATCGATGCGGTCATTCAAGCGGTGAAAGTGATGAAAGGGCCTGTGATCCTAATTGCCGGAGGGGTGGACAAGGGTGCGTCCTATCTTCTCTGGAAGGATTCCTTTGCCGGGAAGGTCAAAAAGATCATCGCCATCGGAGAGGCGGCCCCGAAAATTTATAGTGAATTGCACCCATATTTTAACATTAAACTCGCTGATACCTTATTATCTGCGGTCCAGGAAGCGAAAACAGATGCCGAGAGTGGAGATTCAGTCCTTTTGTCGCCGGGCTGCTCGAGCTTTGACATGTTCCGCGATTATGCGCACCGGGGTGAAGAGTTTCAGCGTTTTGTAGGCATGGGCCTATAATGAGTTATAAAGGAAGGAGAGGATCATGAGCCGAAGAGATACCATTATCGTTGCCGTTTTGATCAATGCGGGATTGCTCATCGTGCTGTTTGCAAGCGCGCTGAAATCATCGCCGGACGCCGAGTTTGTCGCAGCTCCGGCCCCGTCCGTGCAGGAAACTCCCGATCTCGTTTTTAAGAAAGAGACTCCAGCGGTTGCCGGCGACGAAGTCGACCAGGCGCTCAGCCAGTTCTCGCAGAATGCGCTTGCCGCTAGCACAGCTGCACAGATGCAAGCCGTCCAGACGGCAGCAGCTCCAACATCTGCCCCTCATAGTTTTGCCGATGATCTGACAATGATCGCGCAGCCGGAAATCCCTTCTGAACCCGCCGTACAGACTCCTCCTGTGCACACCTTGACGGTCCCCGTTGCCCCTCCGGCAAAAACAGCGCCTGATTTCATCGACATCAAGGTGAAAAAAGGGGATGTCCTTGAGAAGATCGCGCGCCATCACCACACCACTGTCGCCGAAATCATGAAAGTCAATAAATTGACCAGCAGCAACCTTCGCATCGGCCAGGCCCTCAAGATCCCCAATAAGACGATGAAAAAAGCAGAGACCTCTTCGATTGCCTATTCAGCGCCCTCAGCCTCCTCAAACAGCGAAGGGGGAGCCAAGTACTACACAGTGAAAAAGGGAGACAGCCCTTGGACGATCGCTGTCAAAAACCACATCAAAGTGGAAGATCTGCTGAAGTTGAACAGCATGAGCGAAGAGCAAGCCAGACGCCTTAAGCCCGGCGATCAGCTTCGTATTCAATAATTATGATGAACAAATATGCGCTAAGCCTTTTGATCTCTGTCGTCCTTCTATTCGCATTGGGACTGACAATGATCTTCAACACGACCTCTGCAGAGGTGCTCGACCGCTTTTTAGACAGGAGCACCCATCATGCATTGATCAAGCAGCTTTTGTACGCAGTTGTCGGGGGCATCGGCGCTATAGGCGTATGGTTCATCGGCTATCAGAACCTGGTCAAGTTAAGCGGATCGCTCCTCATTGGAGCCACCGTCCTGCTCATTTTAGTCTTTCTGCCGGGCATTGGCCAGCAGATCAACGGCGCGCATCGGTGGATCAATATCTTCGGCAATTCCTTCCAACCCTCGGAGTTCGTCAAGTTTTTGATCCCTCTCTATTTTATCCACGTCATTTCTGATCGAAAAGAGCCTCTTGAGCTGCGTCCTTTTCTACGGCTGCTCGCCAAGCTATCGATCCCGATCGGCCTGATCCTGATCGAGCCTGACAACGGCACTGTGGCCATCGTGTTCTCCGCTTTCGTCATCCTCTTTATCCTCTCCCGTCAGAAATGGCTCTACTGGGCCCTTCCACTCTGTGTTCTATTCGGATGCGGTGTCATCGTGGCTTCCCAAATGCACCACGTTTCCGACAGGATCAAGGTCTACATGAACCCCGAGTACGATCTCAAAGGGAAAGGCCATCAGCCCTACCAGGCCAAGATCGCTGCCGGGTCCGGCAAACTCCTGGGGAAAGGACTTGGGGAAAGCTTGCAGAAACTCGAATACCTTCCCGAAGCCAGAAGCGATTACATTGCCGCCATCTTCGCCGAAGAAACGGGCTTTGTCGGAATGACGGGACTGATTTTACTTTACACGGGCATCGGTTTTTGCGGGTTTGCCATTGCGCAGCGCGCAAAGGACAATGAGGGATTTTACGTGGCAGCGATATTCACTTTTTTAATCTGCTTCCAGGCTTTTTTGAATTTAGGCGTCGTCTCCGGTCTACTCCCCAGCAAAGGGACCAACTTGCCTTTTTTCAGCCAGGGAGGCTCTTCGCTTTTGGCCAACATGCTGGCCCTTTGCGTTCTCCTCAATGTCGCCAAACAATCGGAGAGCGCGCATGTCCATACGTAAAGCGAAAAAAATTCTCTTCGCAGCCGGTGGGACCGGCGGACACCTTTTTCCCGCGCAAGCGCTCGCAGAGCAGCTCATGGGGGATAGTGTCGAGCTGCTGTTTGCCGGGGCGCGATTGAGCCAAAACGCCTATTTCGATAAAACGAAATTTCCCTACCATGACATCGCCAGCACGACGCCCTTCCGCGGCGGAGTACTCAAAGCATTAAAATCTACGGGCATCCTGATCAAAGGGATACGGGAAAGCCTTCGCCTCCTTTCCCAAGAAAAGCCCGATCTCGTCGTGGGCTTTGGCAGCTTTCATGCATTTCCTGTGTTATGCGCTGCCGTCCTCAAAAAAATTCCCCTTGTCCTCTTTGAGTCCAATGCCATTCCCGGCAAAGTCATCCGCCTGTTCTCTAAAAGAGCCGTTTTTGACTCGGAATTTACTTTTCCGAAGCGAAGAAATATCTCAAGGGAAAGATCGTCGAAGTGGAAATCCCCGTGAGAGAATCTTGCGCGGTTGCCCCCGCCAGCAAGCAAGAGGCGCTCTCGCAATTCGGACTAGATCCCGCATTACCGACATTGCTCGTGTTCGGCGGATCCCAAGGGGCAAAAAACATCAACGGGGCCATTCTTAACCTGATTCCCCTGCTCAGCCGCGAAAAACTCCCTTTTCAACTGATCCATTTCACAGGCAATGAGGAGACCGCTTTAGAAATTTCCCGGCTTTGCGGGCAATTAAACATCCCTTGCTATGCCAAGAAGTTTGAGCCGCGCATGCAGCTCGCCTGGAGCGCAGCGGACATCGCGATCTGCAGGTCCGGAGCGATGACCCTCTCTGAGCTTTTGCATCACGAAGTGCCCGGAATTCTGATTCCCTACCCCTCAGCCTCCGACGGGCATCAGCTGAAGAACGCCCTGTTTTTAGAAAAGCAGGTCGGCGGCGCGATGCACATTTTAGACAGTGCGTTGACACCGCAAGCTCTAGCTGCAGCGCTTCACGCCTTCGATGCGTCAAAGAGAAGCGAAATGAAGAAAGCGATTATTCATTTTAAGGCGAAGCAGAAAAAAGCCGATTTAGGTAGGCTCATCAAAGAACTATTGGAACAGGGGCCTGTCGTCAATTAAGGTTTCGTCGATTTTCGGGATTATTTTGGCCGATTTTCGATTCTTTTGTTGGGGGTAATATACGAAGTTGATAACCCCCACAGAATCGAAAAAGCGGCTCAAAAGAACCCGAAAATCGACTGAAACTTAATTGACGACAGGCCCATGGACGAACAATATCACTTCATCGGCATCGGCGGGATCGGCATGAGCGCGCTTGCGGGCATCCTCTTGCAAAGGGGAGTTAAAGTCTCAGGCAGCGATATCGCGCCGTCCTCCGTCACAGAGCAGCTGCAAAAAAGAGGCGCCGAGATCTTTATTGGCCACTCTTCCGAGAATATCAAAAATCCCTCTGCCGTCGTCTACAGCACAGCCGTAAACGAGGAGAATCCGGAGGCCAAACAAGCCAGGTTGCACGGCGTGCCCTTCCTGCACCGCTCCGAGCTTTTGCACCGATTGATGCAAAACTATTCTCCTCTTTTGGTCACCGGAACGCATGGCAAAACGACCACCTCGTCCCTGCTCGCCCATCTTTTTGTCGATGCCGGCCAGGATCCCGCCTATGCCGTCGGCGGCGTGATCAGCAGCTTAAATTCCAACGGAGGCGACGGCAAAGGACCCTATTTTGTCGCTGAGGCCGATGAGAGCGACGGTTCTTTTTTAAAATACGTCCCCTTTGGCGCGATCATCACCAACATCGACAACGACCATCTCGACTATTGGGGAACTTTAGACAATATGATCGAAGGTTTTAAAAAATTCATCCGACTCGTCCAGTCTTCCCATCATCTGCTCTGGTGCGGCGATGATGAGATCCTATGCTCGATCAAACCCAAAGGTTACAGCTACGGATTTGATGAGAAGAATGATCTACACATTAAAAATTATCGTCAGGACGGATGGAAAAACATTTTCGATATCGCGTTTGACGGGACTCAATACTCCGAGATCGAAATTCCCCTCGTCGGCGGACATAATGTACTCAACGCTGCTGCCGTCTTCGGCTTAGGAATCCAAGCAAAAATCCCTGAAGAGAAGATTAGAAAAGCCTTTTCTAATTTTAAAGGCGTCAGTCGGCGCGCCGAGCTGAAAGGGGAGAAAGGCGGAATCTCAATCTTCGACGACTACGGACATCACCCCACCGAAATCTTTGCGACGCTGCGAGCGATCAAACAAGCGATCGGCCGGCGTCGGCTCATCGTCGCTTTTCAGCCTCACCGCTACACGCGCACACGCGACTGCCTGCACGAGTTCGGAGCAGCGTTTGAGCGCGCCGATCAGCTGATCCTCACCGATATCTATGCCGCTGGCGAAATGCCGATCCAAGGGATCACAAACGAATTATTACTCGCACAGATGAAAGAGAGCTCAAAAGTAAACGTTCGTTATATTCCCAAAGGGAAGCTTTCAGAATTTCTGGCAGGCTATTTACAACAGGGTGATGTCCTTGTGACCATGGGCGCCGGTGATATCACCGCAGTCGGCCCTGAAGTCATCAAAAAACTAAAGCCATGAAGCGCAAAAAGAACACTGTTTATCTCCCTCTAACGCACGCCCTTGCATGGATCGTCGCCTCGACGCTGCTTGTCAGCGGCAGCTCTTACACTCTCCTGAAAAGGTACGTCAAAAATCGAGGGCATAGCGATCAGCAGATCGCGCTGCGATCGCATCGTTCAGACCGGTCCGCAGAAAGAAGCGCTCAAAACAGAATATCTCGCCGAACTGCTCGGGAATTTCCTCAGATCGTCCTTACAACGCTAAACGGTTCAATTTAGGGCGCGCCAAAGAGAGCCTGCTTGCGCTCGCCTCTGATCTCTCAAGCGGAGGTGAAACTGATCAAGCCGGGGACCTTGTACATCGACTACACGATCAGGCAGCCGATTGCCTTCTTGGAAGATTACGAGAACGTCGCCTTAGACAAAGAAGGCTACCCTTTTCCCTTCAACCCCTTCTTCACCCCAAAAAATCTCCCCGCGGTCTATTTTGGCTTAGGCCCATTTGGAACACCGCCGGTTGATCCCGAGCGCCCAACAGTGCAGTGGAGAGTTCCCTTACAGGGGAAATATTTGACATTGGCCCTTGACCTCCTCGCCATTGTCGCAGATCCCAAGGTGGCCGATCTCTTTTCGGTGAAGCGCATCGATGTCTCCAACGCCTTTGCTGAAAGCTATGGAACGCGCGAGATCGTCGTCATTACGGAAGACTCCATTATTAGGCATAGCAATGGAAAAGATGTGCAGTTAATTATTCCCCGCCTTTTGCGACTGAGCACAAAGAACTATGCGCAGGAACTCGGCAATTATCTCAAGCTCCGCGAGCAGCTTTTAGAAGAAGAGAGAAAGATCTCCTCTCTTCCCGAAAATACAGGGACCGTCATCCGCCTCAAAGAAAAGATCATTGATTTCCGCATCCAAAAACTCGCCTTCATCGAAGAACATAAGCAACAAAAAATCTGAGAAATTTATGTCCTCTGCCAATATCATCCTTATCCTTTGGACCTGCGCAACGCTTGAAGAAGCGCGCCGCATCTGCCATGAACTCGTTGTAAAAAAACTCGTCGCATGCGCCAATATCCTTCCTCATGTCGAGTCGATCTACATCTGGGACGACAAAGTGGAAAGCGGCAATGAGGTGAAAGTTTTTTTCAAGACCCTCAATTCCCATTTCGAAATGGTCAGAGACTACATTAAAGAGCATTGCTCCTATGATGTCCCTGAAGTCTCAAAAATTTCCATCGAGGCCGGCAACCCGGACTATTTCGATTGGGTGTCTAGTACTTTGTCAGGGTAAAGTCAGAGCCAATGTCTGACGGCTTCATGAATGGCGCTATTGAAGTCGTCGATGGCATCGAGGTTTTCGAGGATTTGCGAGAGTCCTTGAGAGATCGCGCTGGCGTTGATATCGAGCAGTTTTGGATTGATGCGATGGATAATCTGCAATAATGCCTCCTGGTACTGCTGCGTAAGCGCAGGGGACTGCTCCGGAGAGGGGTTGATGCACAGGCGGTATTCCAGTTCGGTCGTCTGCGCAACCACTTTGGCCTTAGGGTTGCTCTGAGTCATTTCGAACATTAATTTAAGCAAGGCTTCGGGCAGATCCTGCTTCCGCAGGCTCCCGCTGTTCAAGTCCTGCATGATATCGCTTAAACCATCAACGGCTTTAGATTCTTCCGCTTCCGAAAGGAAGTAGCCCCCATTCATCGAAACTTCTGCAATCCTTTTGATCAGCGACAAAATTTTTCGCACGGCATCGCTTTTTTGGGAGCTTTCTGAAAAAGTAGATTCGTTGCCGGACAGATACCAGGACGTGACGTACCAGGAATAAAACTCCGTGGTATCGTCAAAAAGGCGGTGCCCATGGGCAGTTCCCGACGGAGTCGCATAGCCTGCCGGCTGGGGAATCCATGTGGGGATAGGAGCATGAAAACGATTGCCAAGGGGATTGCTGTTCATTTATACTCTACTCCTTTAAGATTTAGTTTCTTACGGAAATTCCTAGAATTGCTCTAACTGGACTTTAGCCTTTGGAGAGAAAGGATTTCACGAGATATTGGCCTCCGGGCCAATAGACGTGAAAGCCGACCCGACCAATGGTTAAAGTCCAGTCTAGGGGAACAGAGTTAATCCCTTCTAATGCTCATTTTATATAAAAAATAATTAAACTTAACTGAATTTTGCGCGATAAAATTGCGTTGTTTTCGAAAGTGATTACTAAGTAAATGATTAGATCTGAAAAATAAATTTAATGGGCTTCTTGCAAGAATGAGTGTTGTATCTTAAGATGTTTGTATACAGTTAGTTATGGTTTAATTAGGAGAGCCGGGGAAATTCAACGCAAAGACGCGAAGGCGCAAAGAATTTGAGTACCCCTTTCCGCCTTCGCGTCTTTGCGTTGAATTTCTCAGAAAATTGCCCAATTAGAGGCGCTCTAACCGGAAATAGTCTTAGACTCAAATTCTTCCTAAGTGCTAACTTCTTGAGCAAAATTGACTCCGCAGCTGTTCCAGAACACACGCAGAGTCATAAACACTTTAAAAAAAACAATTTGAGAACTATGAAAGATTTCATTGCCTATCTGATTAAAAATCTCGTCGATCAGCCGGATGCCGTAGAGGTGCAAATTTTCGATGGCCAACAGGGAACTGTCGTTGAAGTTAAGGTTTCTGCAGAAGATATCGCTAAAGTTGTTGGCAAACAGGGCAGAACGATCAAATCTCTTCGCACGATTGCTATGACGGTGGGCGCTCGTTTTGGCCGCCGCGTGCGATTGGAACTTATTCATTAATCGACTTTGACTCCATAAGATTTATAGATTTTTGGTGTTTTAAAAAAATTATTTATGTTAATTTTTTGGAAACAGCAAATACCGGAGTGCAATGATCACAGGTTTGAGCATCGCTTTAGAGCAAAATGGAGACAAACGCATCCTGCGCTTATGCGGTCGCCTCGATGCTCAAACTTTATCCTCCTTGAAGATGGAGATCGATTCCCTTTTTGAAAAAGGACATTTCAACCTCCTTCTCGATTTTACGCATGTAGAGTCTGTCTCAACCGAAACCATCGATCTGCTCTTTACGGAGACTAAAAAATTCAAAGAAGTTAAAGGGAGCATGGGACTAAGCTGCATCAGCGATAAAGTGATGCAAACCATTAAAAACGCCGGCCTTGATCAGCTTCTGCTCATCTATCGCGATGAGCAGGAAGCGTTAAAGGCACTGGCATGAGTTATTCAAGAGGTTAAGGCGTGGGATCAGGACTGACCTTTGAGGACAAAGAATTGCAAATCCTCCTTAATCGCTTCACGCTACCCGAAAAACAGAAGCTCGCAACTCGTTCGAAAAAAAAGAAAATCATTATTATTGCAGGTCCGACAGCCGTAGGGAAAAGCCAGCTGTCGCTCCTCATCGCCAAAGCCATTGGCGGGGAGATCATCTCTGCCGATTCGATGCAAGTCTATCGTGGCATGGATATCGGCACAGCGAAAACCAGCCTTGCCGAAAGAGAAAAGATTCCCCACCATCTGATCGATAGCAGAGACCTTGACGAGACTTTTAATGTCGTTGAGTACTATCAGGAATCCTGTCAGGCCATCAAAGAGATCCTCGATAAAGGCGCAGTCCCCATCGTCGTCGGCGGCACCGGCTTCTATATCCACTCTCTGATCTACGGTCCCCCTAGCGGTCCGCCCTCCGATCCCAATTTAAGAAAAATGCTCGAAGAGGAGATGGACTCGAAAGGAACCCAAATCATGTTCGACAAACTCAAAGAGCTGGACCCTAATTACGCAACCTCGATTACTCAAAAAGATCGGCACAAAATTGTCCGCGCGTTAGAGATCATCTCCCTCACCCGGCAAAAAGTCTCCGATCTCCCTCCCGTTTCTTCGGAAAATGCCGATCTGTACGACTTCCGCTGCTGGTTCGTCTATATGCCCAAAGAAGCTCTCTATCAGCGCATCGAGATGCGGTGTGACAAAATGATCGCCGATGGTTTTGTCGAAGAGGTCAAAAAGCTTGAAAAAGAGGGCCTGAGCAAAAACTCGACCGCTTCTCAGGCCATCGGCTATCGGCAATGCCTCGAATACCTCAACTCTCCCCAAAGCCAGGAGGACTGGGATCAATTTATCCAGGCCTTCAAACAGGCATCCCGCCGCTATGCCAAACGCCAGTTCACCTGGTTCCGCAAAGAGCCTCTCTTCCGATGGCTCAACATCGAGAACCTCTCGATGGAAAATGCGGCGGAACTGATCATCCAGGACTGCGAGTTAAGTTTTTAATTGAATTTCAACAGAACACTTCCGTTGTCGCCCGTTGAAAACCGCTCCCAGCCTACCTCGATCCGGCTCTTGTCAGGCTGTGCTGGCATTTAAAGCCAGCCCGGAATTTATGGGTGTAAAGGAAGACTCCTCGGCTGTTGATGATATCTTCGGCGATTTAATGAGTATGATGTAAATTTTATTTTAAAAAATGGAGTCAGTAGGGTAGACAGCTTGATCTAATTTTGTCTCAGTCGACCTTGCAGACCAAATTTAATTCAAACTCCGGTTCAAAAAACTTCACTAAAATACAAGGTTGCTTTACTATTTTCCGTTTATGGTTGCTAGAGGCTATTAGCTTTAGAACTTTTTCCCAAATTCCCTTCTTAACGTCAGTGGCAAAATGAGCGAAGATAACGAAATGAGCGGCGAATCTGAAGATATTCTTAATGACGAGTTCATGAACGAAGTGACTGAAGGTGAATCGGAATCCCCCGATGTGGAGACCCCGGACACCGTCGCATCTGAGACTCCGGAAGAAAGCGAAAAAGAAAGGGATGCCGGCGGCGACAGGAGGGGTGTCTCTTCGCTCTTTTCTGATTTTATGCGCCAGTTTCAGGAAGAATCGACCGCAGAGGGAAAAATTCGCCTGAGCATCGACTTCATGCGCGCGTCTCTATCGAACAGTGGAACCCCGCGCTTCAAGGACTTTTGGGAAGGCAGAAGGATGTGCCTGCCCCTTTTTAAAGAAAACATTTCCCCTAAAGTCCGGTCGCAGCTTTGGAGCTCTTATATCGAGCTCTCCACAGAAGCGAAACGTTTAAAAGAAATCCTTGACGAGCAGTCGGCTTTCGCCATTGAACAAATCGAGCTCGCGATTCAAGCTTTGGAAAGAGACCTCGAGCATTACGAGCTCATTCTCTCTCAAGCACAACCTGCCCCGCTCCCTTATGAGAGCATTTCCTTAAAAGACAAAGCAGAAGTTTACAACACGATCCAAAGAGAGCTGATGCTGCTCAATACGTTGGCCACCCGTGTCAATGGCATGCGCAAAGAGGTCGTCAAGACGGAGATGCGCATTCGCATTAAGAACAGGCTGCTCGAGCGCCTTTCCCTCTGCGGAGATAAGATTTTTCCCAAGCGCAAAGAGCTGATTAAACAGGTTTCTCAAGAGTTCATGAGCGATGTCGATCACTTTATCCAATCCCATTTCCAGGATGAAGAGTTCCATGGAGTACCTCTTTATGCTCTCCGCGAAGAGATTAAGCAGCTCCAGTCGATCGCAAAGGTGCTCACCCTGAACACCCATGCCTTTACGGAAACGCGCTTGAAACTCAGCGGCTGCTGGGACAAGCTCAAGAACCGTGAAAGGGAACGCAAAAAAGAGACACAGCAAAAGCGCCAGGCATTTAAGCAGAATTTTGACCTCGTGATGGAGAAGATCAAGCCATTTGCTGAAGCATGCGCAGCGGGAATGTCTGTGGACGATTGTAACAAGCAATCCGCTGAAATTCTCGATTTCATGAGGACTGTGGAATTGGGACGCGATGAGGTCAGAGCCCTTAAAGATGAGATCCATAAGGCCAAACGGGCTCCCTTTGACCGCGCAAGAGAAGCGGAACAGGAGCGTCAGAGACAGGAAAAAGAAGTTGAGACATTGCGCCGTGAGAAAATCAACGCCTTGAAAGAGGAGCTGAACACTCTGCTTGCCCAGGAAGAAAGCATTGCAGTGGAGGCCTTGAGTCAAAGGCGCGATCATATTCTCCAGCAGTTCCAGGAAATCACCCTTGCCAAAGCGGAAAAGCAGATCGTCGACCGTCTT
>CAWESW010000026.1:0-4152 GCA_963811735.1 uncultured Verrucomicrobiae bacterium
CAATAGCGGCACGCAACCGGCCCGCATGACGCCAGCGGCGCTGTTGAGACGTGCCGAAAGTCGATTATTGCGCACGATATGTGAACCCCGGCGCGGAGAACCGGCTACGGATCAAGCCAGGAATATTGGTCTGGTGCTGTGCCGGGCTTCTCCGCACTGGGACTCTCAACCCGACGGTGCCTCGCAGAGGCAGCACGGGCAGCCTCTGCAATACGCTTGTGTTGTCGGCCGATGGCAAGGATGATCAGGCAGCCTATCGCCTCACAAATCAGGATCGGTGACAGGCCCCATAGGTAACTTCCGGTCGCGTCGCGGATCACGCCGATCAGATAAGTACCAAGAAATCCTCCCAAATTGCCAACGGCATTAATCGTCGCCAGGCCCGCTGCTGCGGCGCCCACCCCTAAGGTTTCGGTGGAAAGAGCCCGAAACGGAGCTTTGAAACTGAAAGTCCCGATGAGCGCAAAGCTAAGTAGCACCAGAACCGAGAAAAGGCTCTTTGACACCACACAGAAAGACAAAGCGACGACAGAGAAGGCGAGTGGCAAGATGGCACTCCAGATTCGCTTGCCTCGGCGATCAGAATACCGCGCCCACAGAAGCATTGCCGCAGAGGCGAGGGCGAACGGTGCTGAGGTTGAAGAAGACCGGCCTGCATGTTGGTCAGGCCGGAATGACTTGATGATCTGCGGTTGCCAGATAGATAAGCCATTACTTGCCGCGAGCTGCCCGCGTAGACGAGGGCGAGCAACAATACTTGTGGGTTGGATAGAACGGCCCACGCCCGGTGGTCCCACACGGCTCGGACCTGCTGCTGCTCCTCCATCAGTCGCGCCGACAGCCATGAGCGCTGCTCCTCGGAGAGGAAACGCGCGTCTTTAGGCCGGTCCGGCAACGCAAATAGGCAAATGAGCCCGAGAAGCACCGCTGGCAAGCCCTCCAGGATGAACAGCCATTGCCAACCACGCAGTCCGCCTATTCCGTGCATCCCAAGCAGCGTGGCTGAAATCGGCGAGCCCACGAAGCCGGAGATTGGCACGGCAACGTAAAACATACTGACAATACGAGCGCGATATTCAGATGGAAACCAGTAGGTCAAATAAAGGAGGACACCGGGAAAGAATCCCGCCTCCGCGGCCCCCAGGAGAAGACGAACCCCGCAGAACGACCACGGCCCCGCGACAAAGGCGGTGCAACTGGAGATAATGCCCCAAGTAAGCATGATTCTCGCGAGCCACCGCCGTGCCCCGACGCGCTGCATCGCCAGGTTGCTTGGAACCTCAAAAACGAAATAAGTCAGGAAGAACAGTCCGCCCCCAAAGCCGAATATCGACGAGGTCAGTCCCAAGGCTTTATTCATTTGGAAAGCCGCGAAGCCGGCGTTCACGCGATCAATGAACGAGACCAGATAGCAAACCATCAGGAATGGGATAAGCGCTTTGGCGACTCGTCGTACTGTCTTGGTCTCCACTTCAGACCTGTAGCTCTCAGTTGCTTGTGCGGAACTCATACATCCCCCGTAAGAATCTTTGTGGCCACATCACCGCAGCGGCATGACAAGACAGAGTAGCGGCGGCGCAATTATGCTCCCGCCGTAGCGTTGTAACGTTCCAAGCCAGCGATCACTTCGCGTCCGATGTCAACGGTCGTCTGATCTCCGCCGAATTCTCGCGGGCGAATGCGGCGTTCCGCTAAGCCGCGCTCAACTGATCGCTCGATCAGCAAAGCAGCGTCGCAAGCGGCGGCGACATCATGCCGTTGTCCGAGCCATTCCAGCATCATCGCCGCGGACAGGATCATCGCAATCGGATTGGCGATCCCTTGGCCGGCTATATCCGGCGCCGAGCCGTGAGCCGGCTGGAACAGCGCATGGTTGTCGCCCACCTCGGCACAGGCCGCGAGCCCCATGCTGCCGACTAGCCCACCGGCAAGATCCGAGAGAATGTCGCCAAACATGTTCTCCATTACGAGGACGTCAAAGTCCCAGGGCCGCCGTACCAGGTCCAGGGCGGTTGCGTTGACATAATGGTGATCGGCCTTGATGTCCGGAAAGCGCTTGGCCCGTTCGTCGAAGATCTTCCTGAAGAAAGCCATGGCGACGAAGACGTTCGATTTGTCTACACAGGTCACGCGGCCCGGCGTCCCGCGCCGTTCCTGTCTGCGCCGCGCGAGGTTGAAAGCGAAATCGAATAGCCGCTCAGAAGTTTCGCGCGTGATGACCATCGTCTCGCGTGCGATCCGGTCATCCTCGACCGTACCCTTTCCGCGAGAGAAGAACAGTCCCTCGGATGACTCCCGGAGCACAATGAGGTCGATCTGGCTGGCTCGAGGATCGGCGAGCGGTCCTGGTAGATTTGGGAAACTGCGCACTGGGCGCAGCACCGGCGGCGAAGTTGACGGTGCATCTGCAGGTGCGGTGCAATTTCGGTTCCGTCAGGATAACGCACATCCGGCAACCCCATCGCGCCGAACAGAATGGCATCGGCCTCGCCGGTGCGGCGGTAGTCCGCATCCGTCATCGCGACCCCGTGCTCACGGTAGTATGCGGCGCCGCCGGGTAGCACCTCCGGATTCAGCCGGAAACCGCCGACGCTTCGCTCGGCAGCAGCCAAAACCTCAAGGCAAACCGGCATGATCTCTTGCCCTATTCCGTCGCCGGGAAGTACTGCTATCTGAAAGCTCGTAGTACCCATAGAAAACCTCGATAAGAATTTGGCAATCGGAGCTGAGATCGACTCGTGCAACTCGCAACAACCGCGCTGACCAGCCTCATTCAAGCAAAGTCTTGATGACTCCGCAACGGCGCCTTCGCCTGCGCTGTTGCCCTCTATCCGCGAGCGCCGCCATCGGCAAGGAGCCATTGCAGAGCTTCATCGACCGTAGGTTCGGGCACCGGCAACGGCCGCTTCTCCAAAGAGGAAACCGTAGCAAGGAAACGGCTTTCAACACCGGGCAACACTAATGATGGGACACCCGCGAGAGCAAGCTGCCGCTCAGCCTCAGCTACTTCGTGGGCGCGGCGCTTGGCATGGACGACGTGCGTCCGAACCAGCATTTCCATGAAGCTGCGGAGCCCGGATTTGTCGATATCGGACAGCACGTTGTATAGCTGTTCACGTAGTCCGGGCTCTCGGCCTGGCAGTAAGCATCTCAACGCACAGTGCTTCCATTCCTTTAGTGAAGACGCTGCGCAACATCTTCAACGAAATGGCGTCTCCGGCACTCGCTCCGTGCATGATCTGTATCGGCGCGCCAATCTTTGTGCGACACTTTGAAACTCCTGTGCGCCGTCGCCGCAGGCCAGAAGTGGGGTCCGCTCTTTGCTGGCTGCGATGGCGCCCATGATCGCCGAATCCACGAAGCGAATTGCCCGCTTTGACGCGTAATCTGCCGATGAGCGTTTGTCGTCTGGGCTAGCGGTCGTCACATCCGCTATGGCTGCCCCCGCCGGCAGCAGTTCCACGCATTCGTGAGCGACCTTGCGCGCTTCGCTCCCAGGAACGCATGAGATAACCCAATCCGCCGGGGAGATCCAATTTCCAATGCTTCTGTGGATCACCAGCCCACGACTGGAGGCAATTTGTTCAGCCGCAGGCAATGGCTTAATGTCACAAAGCAGTAATTCGAATCCGGCCTTATGGAGCGCCTCTGCATAGCATCGGCCGACCTCTCCGACACCCACTATGGCTACAAGCATCTGGTTTCCTTTGCCCGCCTGCGTTTCTTCAGGACTTTGCCGCGAATTTTGCTTGTTCCTGATACTTGTACCCGGCACACACCTTAGGCATCAACAACGATAGACTGCCGCCGATGATCAGGATCACGGCGAGGCCGAGAATGCCCGAGTTCATGCTCCCGGATCTGGTGGTAAACCATCCGAGCAGCACAGGACCCACAAAGCCGCCCAGGTTGCCGACACCGTTAATGATTCCCCTCGCTCCGCCGGAGACTCCGGGCGGAAAGACCAGGGAAGGCATCGGCCAGAATGGGCCCTGGATTGCTTTGGCAAAGAATCCTGCCACCACGATCAACCCATAGGCGATCCAGATCTTCACCGGAAACAACGTCGACATCCATAGGCAATACTAAAGCCCCAGAGCGCGTTAGCAGCCCACAGACGGCGATTGCCTTTCCTGTCGGAAAGAACTCCTA
>CAWESW010000027.1:0-36278 GCA_963811735.1 uncultured Verrucomicrobiae bacterium
ATCAACATGCAGATCGCAACGCAAACGGCAGAGGGATTCGTATCTTTGAAAAGCCCTGCCTCGTTTAACTTCAATCTGACTCCCGACCTCTTTCAAAAAATGGCGAAAATTTCCCCCTCTCTCGCCGCATTGAGCCTGACTCAGCCCGCTCTGATCCAGGGGACTCTTTCCACGTTTTCCTGCCCCCTCCCCACTCGCCAAAGCGACCTGCTAAAATCCTCCTTTGCGGCCAGCGTCGACGCTCCTCCTCAGATGGCCTTTTCGATCAATGGCAGTCCTTTGATCTTTAATGGTTTACATATCGACGCAAAGAGCATCTCACTCGAAAAAGAGATCGATTTGGCGATGTCTACCGGACTGCAGACGCAAACGCAGACCGGCTCTGCTGCCATCGACGGCAAGCTTTTAAATCCCTTTTCTAAGACCCCCAATGGATCGTTAGCGGTCAAAGCGGACAAACTTCCCGTCGATCTGATTGGGATCGCCATTGAGGCCCCTATTGCTTTATCGTCCTTGCTGGGTCCTACAGTCGATCTCAATGGCTCCGTTGAAATCCAGGGAGAGAACCCTAAATTGCACCTTTCCTGGAAGTCGCAATTTTTAAACATTCCCTCTTTTGATCTCTCATTGAGCAACCCGTGGACGCTGGTCTCCCCTGCCCCCTTCACGCTCGGGCTGAATCCCCAGCTGGCGCTTCAAGGACAACTCAAGGCTGATCCCATCCAGGGAACTCTCCAAAACCTCCTGATCCCGACCGATAGCATTAAAAATTCCCGCATCAATGCGGTCGTAAATACCGGTAAGATCGCCTTTAGCGGCGCTGTCCCTCTGAACATCTCAAAACTGATAGCCACCTTGAAGGTCAATACCTTTGATCAGGTCTCTCTGGACATCGACGGAGATCCGCTTAAAGCATCCCTCTCCGGGTCGTTTCGACCTGCCGCAGCGGAGTTTGTGCTGAACAAGCCTCTCACCGCGCAATACACCGTCGATAACGCAATGCTAAAAACACTTGCCCCAAATGCTCCATTGCTTGCAAAATCTGCCACTGTCCGGCTTTCGCTTGATCCCGCTTCTCTGCCGCTGAAGGGTTTTGATTTGAACAAACTCAGCCTGAAAGGCCAGCTCTCTTCCCCTGAAGTGGCTTTAAGTTCTCAAGGTCAGACGATCATCCTTCAGAACACAACGCTTCCCATCCAATGGGATGCCAAGGCCAAGACGGCAGCCATTCAGCTCTCTTCGCAAGTGCAAGGGGGTTCCATGCAAGGACAGGTCAGCATCTCCAACTTTTCTTCAGAAAAAGGGGTCGACCTGAACCATGCCACCATTCAAGGCTCTCTGGACATTCAGAACCTCTCAGCGGCATTCCTCGATGCTTTTTCTGGAAAGACAACATTAAGCGCTATCACAGGGCCTACTTTCAGCGGGAAGCTAAAACTGCAAAGTTCGATCGACAAACAGAATATCGCCCTCAAATGGGTCAGTCCTCTTTTGAACATCGATTCAGCGTTTATCATCGACAAATCCGCTGTCCAGCTCCAAGGCGGCGCCAACCAGATCAGCTGGACGTTGACGCCGGAATCCTATGCTATTTTAGATCGGGCCATCACCTCTCCCGGCAATGCCATCATCCCCTTTGAACTCAGCGAGTCCAGCAATTTTTCGATCACGCTTAATAAGCTTTCCCTTCCCGTCCTCCCTAAAAAAGAGATCCGCACTCTTGCCGATCGGATTCCCGACATCGCTTTTGATTTGGCTAAACTGCAGATGAGCGCCACCGGCCATAACCCTAAACTGACCTTCTTCGATAAGCGCTCAAAAGAATCGATCCAGCTCTCCAGCTTGACCTTTTCCTTAGGGGCAAGCGCGGATGGGGGTCCTCTGACAGCTTCTCTGGACAGCGGTGTCGTCACGCAAAGCGCAACAGCTAGCACCCCGCAGGCTGTGAAGAATGGCTCTCTTTCCCTATCCGGAAAACTGGCCCAAACACTCAATGATAAAAAGGCTTTCGATCTCTCCCTGCTCACCGGCAGTCTTCAGCTCAAAGTCCAGCAGCTTCCCTCGCGTGCACTCGATATTGTCGCAAGAGCCAAAGGGAGGACCGACTTTCCCTTCACGACAGTATTTGGAGATATGATCAATGCCTCCATGACACTGGATCTGAAGAATTTTGCCGGCCCTGTGGCACTGAATATCAATACTCCGATGGTGCGCGTGGATTTGGATGGGCACCTGGTGAATGGAGCGCTTCTGCTCAATGACGCCCTGCACGCGCAGATGAAGATCACAACCGAACTCAGCCGGCTGATCCTCAAAGAGGTCAACCCTTTAAACCTCTCCTACGTTTACTCCCAGGCTCCCGTCACTCTCGAAATCCCCTCTGAGGGGTTCTACTTTCCACTGTACCCACTCAATATCGGAAAAATCGCCATCCCTGAGGCGACTATCGAGCTGGGCAAGATCGCCTGCCGCAACGAAGGCAACGTCAATATCACGCTGGGTCTCCTCAAGAGCAAACAATTCGATAAAAGCGGGGAACTGTTACTATGGTTTGCTCCGATCGACCTCAGCATCAAACAGGGATTTGCCGACATTGAGCGCACAGAAATATTGCTCGCCGATACTTACGATATCTGTGTTTGGGGTAAGGTAGACATTGTGCAAGATTACGTCGATATGGTCCTCGGGCTCACAGCTCAAACTCTGTCCAAGGCGTTTGGGATCAAAAACCTCCCCGAAAATTATGTCCTGACACTCCCCATGAAGGGGCCTTCCGACAACGTCCAGATCAATTCAAGCAAGGCAACGGCTAAAGTCGCTCTCCTTCTCGCCTGGCAGAATAAAAATATCGCAGGAGCTTTCGGAGGCGGCCAGGCCGGCGCCATCGTCGGAGATCTTTTGGGAAAGATAGCCACGCTTCCCGACTCCGATGCAAAAGTTCCTCCTGCCAAACATCCCTTTCCCTGGGAGATCGGCAAGGGAAGCAAAACCTCCGAAGCCTCGCATGAGAAAAAGCGGCAGTTCAAAGCTAATGAAAAGCCGCTGAAACAAATCCTGAAAGTTATTCGCTGACAGCTCGGTAGAAATCTTCCGCCAGGGCGCTAAAAGCGAACTTTTGAGCAGCCTGGCCGGATAGGAACGTTTTGATACGAGCCAGGTACCCTTCATAGGTCTCTTTCGACATCGCTTTCATGAAGTGATGGAGTTCTTCCATACTAGTAAAATCCCTGCGGTCGATGAAACAATCCTTGGGGATGTACTCTTCCACATTGCTCGCTCCCCAATAAACGGGAATCGTCCCGGCTGCGAAACAATCGAAGATCTTTTCCGTGATGTAGCCCGGAGTCCCATGGGTATTTTCATAGCAGATCGAAAAGCGGTAATTTTTGATTGTCCCCTGTTTGTCCACTATGGCTCCTTTATAGCTTTTGTACTGAGCGGGATCCCATCTCCTCCCGTAGAATTCGAATCCCTCTTCATTGGCATTTTCAAAGTAGCGGATGGCCTCTTTGCGTTGAGAGTAGAGTTCGTTCTCCACGGTGCTCTTCAGATCGGTGGCCACGAGAGTGCATAGCTTTTTGTTCTCAAAAGAAGGGATTCCTTCAGAAAGCGGCATTAATACAGGATAGTGAAACTTGAAATAGCTCGTGCCATCGACTAAAGAATCGTCCCATGTATAGATCTTTGAAAAGCACTTTTGAACGCGGGGAAGATACATCCCCTGCAGGACAGTCTTGGGCTCCCACATGAAAAGGATGAGTTTATCTTTAGGAAAACGGGAAAGGTCGTACTTTTTGGCAACTTTAGGGGGTATGTTGAAGAAAACAATCTTCTCGACCTCTTCCGGGACCGACGCTCTGAAAGGAAAATCGAGATTGAATTGCCGAAGGAACTGATGCAATTTCCCTTTTTTCATCAAAAGGTCCGGCTCGTAGTCTTTGATGTCGACGACAACGACTTTCGCATCGTAGCCGCGATCCTTCAAAACGCGGGTGTAGACATCGGCATCGATGGGAAAATTAGTGATGCACTGAACAATCTTTTCCGCACTGAGAGGAATCGACAGAAGACAGAAAGCCGCCAGAAGAAGCTTATTCAAGAATCGGGGTTTGGGCCGCCTAAAAGCTCCCGCAGTGTGACGATCGCAAATGGGGTGGTATTGCATTACGCGACTGTCACTTCTTTGCAGAGATAGACGTCCTGGATCGCATTCAGAAGTTCGATTCCGTCCTTCATCGGCTTCTGGAAGGCCTTCCGTCCTGAAATCAGCCCAGTGCCCCCGGCGCGCTTATTGATAACAGCCGTCATCACCGCTTGGCCCAGATCGTTTTCTCCGGAAGGGCCGCCGGAGTTGATCAGTCCAATGCGCCCCATGTAATCGTTGATAACTTGGTAGCGGCAGAGGTCGATCGGGTGATCGCTGCAGAGCTTAGTGTACATATCTGCCGTTTGCTTGCCGAAGTTGAGGGCTTTGAAGCCGCCGTTGTTTTCAGGGAGTTTTTGTTTGACAATGTCAGCTCCGATGGTGGCCCCAAGATGGTTGCCCTGACCGGTCAGATCCGCTGCCTCATGGTAATCGGCTGCTGCCGTTTTAAAAGCAGAGTTGCGGAGGTAGCACCACAGTACAGTCGCCATACCCAGTTCGTGGGCATGGGCAAAGGCCTGGCTGACTTCGGTGATCTGGCGGCGGCATTCCGCCGAGCCGAAATAAATCGTCGCACCGACGGCGACGCAGCCCATATCGTAGGCCTGCTTGACCGTTGCGAACAGAGTCTGATCGTGCTTATTGGGATATGTGAGAAGCTCGTTATGGTTGAATTTCATCAGGAAAGGGATCTTGTGGGCGTATTTCCTTGCGACAATGCCCAGTACGCCTAACGTCGATGCGACCGCGTTGCAGCCCCCTTCAATAGCGAGCTTGACGATGTTCTCAGGGTCGAAGTATTCCGGGTTCGCTGCAAAAGAGGCTCCCGCCGAATGCTCGACGCCCTGATCGACAGGTAAAAGGGAAAGGTAGCCGGTACCGGAGAGCCGCCCGTGATTATAAAGCGTGTGCAAGCTGCGCAGGACGCGGACATTGCGATCGGAAGGGCCAAAAATCCGATCGACCCAGTCGGGCCCGGAAAGATGCAATCGCTCTTTGGGGACTGTCTTACAAACGTGAGTGAGCAGATCTTTTGCTTTTGCGCCGAGCTGTTTTTCAATGTTGGCAATGGACATACGAGGCCTCCCGAAAATAAAAATGAGAGTGTAGGTAATACTTTCAAAATCTGCAAGAGGGAAGGCTATTTTTGGGATCCATTATACACTATAAAGTGAACAAAACGCAAAGCCGCAGAGACGCAAAGATTTTCGTAAATAATTTCTCTGCTGCTTCGCATCTTTGCGTTGCTATCTGTTGCACCCCCCTACCTTTGCACCAAGCTCTCGATCTCTTCAAGGCTCTTTCCACGCGTTTCAGGAATAAAGGAGCGGATGAACCAGATAGCAACGGCGCTGATTAATGCATAGAGCAAGAAGGTCCACTTCGATCCTAAAGCATCGACGAGATCGAGGAAGGTAAACGAGATGAGATAATTGCAAACCCAGTTGATAAAAAGCGCCACCGTCATCGCCTTACCGCGGATTTTAAGCGGGAAAACCTCTGAGAGGACGACCCAAGTAATCGGACCAAGTCCAATCGCAAAAAAGGCAATGTAGCCCATCAGGCTAACGATGGAAATAGCGCCAATATGGCTCGAAGCTGTAAAAAAAGCGATCGACAAACAGAAAAGGCTCAACGTCATCCCCGTTACACCGATGAGCAAAAGCACGCGTCTTCCAACGCGATCGAGGAGCCAGGCAGAAAGACCGGTCGCAAGGACGTTAACAATGCCCAAGAAAATAGATGCGAAGATCGCGCTTGACGCCGATTCAAATCCCGCACTTCCAAAGATCTTGGGAGCAAAGTAAACCACAGCGTTGACGCCTGTGATTTGCTGCAGGGCGCTCAAAACTAACCCGACAACGAAAATGAAGCGCAGCTTAGGAGAAAAGAGGTCTTTCCATCTGCCTACTTTGCCGGGTTTATCAACCGCTTTCATCTCTTCGATCTGTTTCATCCAGCTTTTGTCTTTGCGGAACCGCTTGATCGTCTCCACGGCAAGTGTTTCCTTGCCATGACTGAAAAGCCAGGCGGGAGTTTCCGGCAAAAAGAAAAGGGCGAGCATTTGAAGTGCAGCGGGGAAAATCCCGATCGCAAACATCCAGCGCCAGTCGGCACTCTCGGCAAACCAATAGCTCACTCCATAACTTAACAGGATGCCAAGCGCAATGCAGACCTGAAATAAGGCGACAAAAGAGCCTCGAAAATGGGGAGGCGACACTTCAGCCAGATAAAGAGGGGCAGCCAGAGAGATGATCCCTACGCCTATCCCGCTGATAAATCGTCCGATGAGCAGGATTTCATACGAGTTGCCGAGTGAGATGATCGCGGCTCCGCCAATGAACAGCGTCGAGGTCATCGCAATTGTCCGCCTGCGACCGATCCTGTCTGCGAGAACTCCTGCAAAAAGAGCCCCAAAAAGGCCGCCAAAGAGGATCGTGCTGACGAGCATCCCCTGCTCTATAATGCTCAACTGAAAAGAGGGCGTCGAAAAATGAGGGCGCCGGAAATGATCCCCGTGTGATACCCGTATAGAATACCACTGAATGCAGCTACGGCGACGACAAAGATTAAATAAGCCGAACAGCGTTCATAGGATTGATTTTTCAGGTTCATCGTGCTGCTTGATCAATTTTTTCATCTTGCGCTGCTTAAGCCCCATCTGAACAATGAAATCTCCTTCGGGCTGATAACCCATCAGAGAGTAAAACTCTTCCGACTCTTCACGGGCATAAATGTAAACATCATTAATTCCGCGCTGGGCAAGCATCTGTTCCAGCTCATGCAACAGCTTGCGGCCGAATCCGCGCCCCTGATACTCCTCGCTCACAGCCATTTCAAAGATACGGCCGTTGCTGAGACTTTCAGGGTGGAAGCAGATGCAGCCGACAAGCCTCTTTCCTTCGAGGGCCACTAAATGCAAACTCTGCATTTCCTCGGGAAAGACCTCAGCGCCCGGCGGCATCCCATGCGGCTTTGCGAGGATTTCCCAGCGGAGAAGCCGCTCCGCCTCATATTCAGGACCATCAGGAGTGATCAGTTTGAACTTCATCTTAAGAACCTGTCCCAGTAAAATTTTTCGTCGATTTTCGGGATTATTTTGAGCCGATTTTCGATTCTTTTATCGGGGGTCATATACGTAAGTTGATATTACCCCCGACAAAAAGAATCGAAAATCGGCTCAAAAGAGCCCGAAAATCGACAGAAACTTTTTACTGGGATAGGTTCAAGTTCCGATTTTAAAACCCACATCTACGAGTTTTTGAGCAACATTCGCTTGCATGTCAGGATATTCGGTCCAGACCCCGCGCTCTAAAGCTTCTTTATACAATTCGTCAAGTTTAACGTGAAACCCTTTTTCAATTAATTTCTCAATAGTTGATGAAAAAAGTTTCGCTCTTGCTTCAGGCGCGTCTGTAAAATGGGTTTCAGATTCATGCAGCAGTTCTATCGCAGTTTCTTCCCTGCCTAAAGAGGCGCAGATCATGATTGTGCTTTGAAACATCGATTGCAACTGTTTGGGACTCGTAGCTGAATCATTTGCCTTCTTTCTCACCAATTCAATTTGGTTAGAGATCATGTCATTGCCTGCGGATGGGGTATCATCCGGCACTGGCAATCGAAGTTGACTTGGGTCCGAAGTGATTGTTCGTGGTAAAGTCGTCATAATGAACTCCTGGGTTGAAAAATCAAATACTACTATATAGTATCAGGTGATATGTAGCAGCAAACTTTTCAAATATCCCCCTTCCGGATGAAAAAGGGAAACAGGATGATCGATGGCCTGAATATGGCGGGAGCAGATGGCAGCCTCGCGTTTGGCTTCAATGGCCGCCTGAAAGATAACCTGCTGGAACAGGTTTTCGTCGATGAAGTGGGAGCACGAGCAACTTAACACGTAAGAGTCGGGCGGCATCCTCTCAAAGGTGCGCCGATTAATCTCTTTGTAACCGCGGCATGCGTCATTCACATCCTGTCTTTTTTTGGCAAAAGCGGGAGGGTCGAGGATGACGATATCAAAGGACTCTTTGTTGTCTTTTAAGTAATCAAAGACATCGGACCGGATCACTTGATGCTTAGAAAGAGGCATGTGGTTGAGGAGGGTGTTCTCCATCGCATATCTGCAAGCCTCTTCGCTGGAGTCGATACTGGTGACAGATTCCGCTCCTCCCTTTAAAGCAAACAGCGAAAACCCTCCGGTGTAAGAAAAGCAGTTGAGAACGCGCTTGTTTTTGCTCAGCCGGCCGATGAGCTGGCGCATTTCTCTCTGATCGATGAAAAGACCGGTCTTCTGCCCCTCTTCAATTCCCACGAGGAACACGATGCCGTTCTCTTTAACGAGCATCTCCTTGGGGCATTCGCCTAAAAGGGGGCCCAGGGCATCGGCAAGACCTTCCTGGCGGCGGGAAGCGGACTGAGATTTTTCATAGATGCCGCGCAGCTTGAGCTTCTGGGAGAGAACTTGTACAATGAGGGCTTTGAGGCGCTCAATGCCGCAGGTATTGACCTGCATCACGGCCAGATCGTCATAGATATCGACGATTAGACCTGGGATGCCGTCTCCTTCCGCATTGATCAGGCGATAGCAATTGGTCACCTCGCGGTCGAACATTTTCTCTCTTAGAGCAATTGCCGCATCGATGCGCTGGAGCAATGCGCTTTCGACGGGCTCATCGAGAAAAGTGAGGACACGGCCGCAAATGGAATTTTCCTGGTGGAAATAGGCTTTGACGAGGAATTCTCCCGACGCGCTGTACACGGGCAGGACATCGCCATTTTCAAAAGCGGGAAACGATGCGACGGCCCCGGAAAAGATCCAAGGATGCCTATTGCGAAGCGACTTTTCCCTTCCCGGCTTTAAAACGACTTTGCGCTCAGTCATGCGAGCGACAATTTGTTGGCTTTAGGAAGAGAAGGCTTTTTTGTATCTACAGGACCCAAGACCTTTCCGATCAGATCATAATCGGCGACATCGGTGATCTCAACCTCGTAGAACTTGGTGAAAGCATCGACCAAACGACCGTCGTTGATGATCACCTGGCCATCGATCTCGGGACACTGGCCATAGAACCTTCCACGCATCAGATAGGGAGAATCGGGATGGTATCCTTCGACGATCACTCTGAGCTTTTTTCCAATGAAAGAGCGGTTGCGCTTGCGCACCACTTTCATCTGGGCAGCCGCCAGCTTCTCAAAACGGGCCTGCTTGACATCCTCGGGCAAATGGCCTTCCATTTTGGCGGAAGGAGACTCCTCTTCGCGGGAGTATTTGAAAATGCCGATGTTATCAAGGGGATGTTCTTTGACGAACTGAACGAGCTCTTCAAATTGTTCTTCCGTTTCGCCCGGGAATCCGACCATGAGGGAAGTGCGGATAATTGCACCGGGAAGCTTGCTTCGGAGAGTTTGAATCGTTTGGATGATCTGTTCGCGAGAGGTTTTGCGGCGCATCGCCTTTAACATCTTGTCATTGATGTGCTGAATCGGCATGTCGAGATAAGCGCAGATGCGGGAATCGGAAGCCATCAAAGCTAACAGTTCTTCGGTGATCTCATCAGGATATAGATATAAGAAGCGGATCCAGAAATCCCCTTTTCGCTTGAGCATTTCGCGGATGAGGTTTTCAAGCCCGGCGATCTCTTTGCGCTCTTTGCCGTAGTCCCCTAAATCCTGTGCGATGAGGATGATTTCATGGACGCCTTGCGAGAGTAGCGCGTCAAATTCTTTTAAGACTTGCTCCTGCGGCTTACTGCGAAGCGGGCCTTTGATCTTAGGAATGATGCAGAAGGCGCACTGCTTAGCGCAACCCTCGGCAATCTTGAGGTAAGCGAAATTTTTTGGCGTAGAGAGCTGTCGCGGAACCTCTCCCCATTCGAGGTAGCTGCGAGCAGAGGTGACCGCCTCGCCCGGTTCTGCCGATTGGACAGCCTCGATGATCTTCTCCATGTCACCCGACCCAAGGAAGTAGTGGATATCGGGAAACTTCTCTTTTAATTCATCTTTGTGCTTCTGGACCATGCAGCCGGCGACGACGACCTTCGCGCCTTTCTTCTTGCCCTCAAACAAAGAGTCAATAGTGTCGCAGGTTTCCTGTCTCGCAGAGGCGAGGAAGCCGCACGAGTTGACGACGAGGAAGTCCGCCTTTTCCACTTGGTCGGTCACTTCATAGCCGGATTTCAGCAGGATGCCGAGCATCACCTCGGTATCCACGAGGTTGCGCGAGCAGCCTAAGCTGACGAAATGGATCTTGTTGCCGGTATTTTGTAATCGTTTCATAAAGCAAATAGTGTAGGGATTGAAGGGATTTTTAGCAAGGAATGCGTCGATAAGGTCTTTATGGATGTTCGATGACTATGACAAGTAATTTATTTAACTCTTTATCCTACTGAACACAAATCTTTTAGCATTATATTCCAGAAATCATGAGTGATAGAACCTTGTTCTATAACTCATTTTCATGCATAAATATGAGTTATAGAAGAGAGGTCTATAACTCATGCCCTGGAACTGGGAGTTGCCTGATTGGCCTAAATTTAATTATGACCCCAATCGAATATCCCAATTGGAGCGACAATTTCTTTTGGGCGTCGGCAGCGCTGTTGCCTATCTCAAAACGATCGATGAGCAGGAATACAATCGGTTTGTTGTTGAAATTCTTAGCTTGGAAGGCCTGGAAAGCTCCCGAATTGAAGGGGAAACCCTGGATAGAGAAAGTTTGCAGTCATCGATCAAGCGACACTTTGGAATACAGCACGCCCAAAGCGGGGGGCCGAAAAAGAATCTCGGATGGCTCAACTCCTTTGCGATGTGTATGAATCGTTTGACAAACCGCTGACCCATGAAATGCTCTGGCGGTGGCATTCTGATGCTATTTGAGGGTTCAACCAGCATTGCGGATTGTGGAAAATACCGCACTCATGCGGAACCTATGCAAATTGTCTCTAGTCGGTATGATTCCCCGATCGTTTTCTTTGAAGCACCTCCATCAGCGAGGGTTTTCGACGAAATGTCTGCATTTATCGATTGGTTTAATTCTACCAACGGATCGGGATCCATTCTTGGACGCGCAGCTATCGCCCATATTTACTTTGAAAGTATTCACCCCTTCGAAGACGGCAATGGAAGAATTGGCCGTGTTCTGGCGGAAAAGATTCTTTCTCAGGGTGTGGATCGACCCATATTGATCGCCATTTCCAAAATGCTTGAAAAGCGAAAAAAGAGTACTACTCAGCCCTTGAAAAATGTAACCGAACATTAGAAGTGCAACGATGGGTGGAGTTTTTTGCTCTGTGGTTTTACAAGCGCACGAAGAATCGATGAGCCTGCTCTACTTTTTAATCGAAAAATCAAAGATGCTGAACGCTCTTTCTGAACAAATCAATCCGCGCCAAACGAAGGTATTGCTGAGAATGTTTGCGGAAGGTCCAAATGGCTTTAAGGGCGGACTTAAGCGCAGAGAATTATATCGCGATCACAAAGACCACTAGAGCCACGGCTACACGCGATTTAACGGATCTGGTTGAAAAAGGCGCTTTAGTGAAAACCGGGGAACTTCGCCACACCCGCTATCGATTGAATCTGGAAAGATAAACAAACGCACCCGTTTGGGTGCGTTTGGCGAATGAACTTTATATCGCTTCAGGAGCGCGCCGAGAATCGGCATACTGCAGAACCTTCTCTGTAAACTCATTTTCGATATGCTCAAAGCTGCGGCTCATCTGCACTGCTGCATGAGAGAAGGAAACCCCGCCCGAACCCAGGTGCGTTGTGCAGCGCGCGTTACTGATTTTGCGGCCGTTAGCATAGAGAGCTCCGAGCGTGGGAAACCCATCATAAGCGACAGCGCGTCTACCCACCCATCGATGCAAAATGCCCTTCCTTTCCAGGGCAATGATGTCCGCATAAGTTAATTGCTTACCCCTGGTATCGTAGCCAAAAGCCACTGAAAGCATATCGGGCAGCACGTCATTTACCATGTTGAGCTGCACAAGATGCCTATTTTTCGCAAAATCCTGCTCGATCGTTGGCAATTGATCGCCATAAAATGCTTTGGTCCCTGCAACACCAATGTAGAGTTTATCCCCATCGAATTTAGCTTGCCATGCCAGGACAATTCCTACTTTGTGAACTTCCATGCAATGGTTGAAGTTTTTATACTTGTTCAATTGGTCAGGAGAAAGAGGGATGTTGAGAATCAAAACCGGGCCTGCAAATCCTGCATAGGCGGGCTCGTCAAAACCAAACTTATGCAGTGTTCCAATGGCCTCTCCCGGGCAAAATACATAGCTGGCCTTGGCATAGGGACAAGTATCGCGCACGGAAGATCCATCGCTGAATTTCAATCCGTTAATACGCACCTCGGAACCGCTATCATAGTCTACTGCGGCCACCTCCTTGTTGAATTCCAAGCGGAAGCAATCCTGAATTGTTCCAGACTTGCATGTATAAGTGCCCATGGCTTTCTTGAGATAAGCATAAAATTTAGGAAGGAAAACACCTGTATTGATGCATCCGCCCGGCCGCCATAAAGCCGAACAGTCATTTTTCCATTTCAATCCTTCAGCGTTATCTAATTCAGAGTGCTCTTTGCAATAATCCGTTAAAAAAGGGTCGATCGCCATCACTTCTTTGGGAGAAAGAACCTTACAGTATTTATAACCCATTTGCTCATAGGTATCTTTCATCCCGCTTGCGCGATTCCCCGCATCGGCAACGTCATAGATTAAGTCGATTCGATACCCGTCATGCAATATTTTTTCATCGGCTTTTTTGGGATCACGGCTAGGGTTGTAATTAGACTCCTCGAGAATTCTCTTCAGTTCATCGTCCCCCTGATCATAGAGATCCTGCCATAGATCCATGCTCATTTTTCCAAGCATCAGCAGGGTTTTTGTGCGGTCATCATGATTTTCATCATTGCCATAAAGCGCTACAGCTTCTTTAAAACGAGCAGCGGATTCAGAGTCATTGACGCCGGGGACATCATCGACGCGAATGCCTCCGGGTTCGCTAAACAGAATGGCTAATTTTTCAACGAGTTCCGATCCACGGGGCACGACAGAGAGAATTTCATCGATCGTCAGGCTAGGAATGATGCTGTATGCTGTGTTAGTTGAAGCAGTTCCTTCGCTAGATGTTCCAAAAGGAGGATTTTTATCATAAACCACCACGCGTACCTTTTCTCCCTTTTTTAGTGCATCCAAATGGGCGTAATAAGACTCTAGAGCTCCTACGACTCCCCCTCCTATAATCACAACGTTGGAACTGGGGCGGACATCTGTTGGAGCTTCCATCACAGCTGTCTCGCTGGAATGGAGAAAACTCAAACTCAAAAAGCATAAGCGGATCAAAAATATCATCTTTTTCATTCGCGTACCTCGCTAATAATCAGTGTCTTGGTAAAATTCAGAAAGTTGCATTCTATTTTCAGCTGTTCTTGACAGTTGTTGGATTTTTCTACGCCTTTTAAATTTTTTTTCCAACTATTTTTCGGTGATTATTTAGCTTTCACTCGAATGGAAAACAGAGTTGTCACTCCCAAGATCCCAGCGATGACAGCAAGCGAGACGGGCAGTGAAATGGGCGCGAATTGAGAAAGGAGCATTTTGGCGCCGACAAAGATTAAAATCGCCGCCAGGCCATACTTGAGATACTTCAGTTTGTTTAGCGAAGCAGACAATGCAAAATAAAGCGCTCTGAGCCCCAAGATCGCAAAGATGTTGGACGTGTAGATAATGAAAGTGTCCGTCGTGATAGCAAAGATCGCAGGGATGGAATCCAATGCAAAAACGATGTCGGTGCCCTCTATCATCAGTAAGGCCAGAAACAGCGAAGTCACTTTCCATTTGCTTTTGCGTTGTACAAAAAAGTGTCCCTTACTGTCTCCTTTTACAACAGGAAGCACTCTGGTGAGCGTCCTGTAAAAAAACCCTTGCGAGAGATCCTCGACTTTCTCCTTTTGCACCAAGAACTTGATCCCCGAAAACAATAAAAAGGCGCCAAACACATAGAACATCCAGTGGAATTGCTCGATCAGGGCAACCCCAACGAGGATCAATGAAATGCGGAAAACGAGTGCTCCTAGGATCCCCCACATGAGGATTTTATGCTGGTGAACGGTTGGGATTTGAAAATGGGAGAAGATCAGCAAAAATAAAAAGAGGTTGTCAACGCTCAGCGACTTTTCAATGAGGTAGCCCGTGAAAAACTGAAGAGCGCTCTCTGGGCCGAACCAAAAGTAAACAAAAAGATTGAACAAAAGGGCGACGGCTATCCAAAAAGCGCTGAGAATCAAGGCTTGTTTAAGTTTTATTGACTGACCTTTACGATGAAAGAACCCCAGGTCAATGATCAGCAAAACGGCGATCAGCAGATAGAACCCGATCCAGAACAGTGCGGAGTGCGCCATGAATCCCTCTTTCTTTGACTATATAGAGATTTTGTAAATTTTTTCTAATGAGTTTCTTAAAATCACAAGAGATGAGATAATTTGAGGCCAAAAAACTACGAAATTCAAAAATTATGATTGTATTAGGGATTGAGAGCACTTGCGATGAGACGGCCTGCGCCCTTGTCCGGGACGGCAAAGAGGTATTGTCTAATGTGATCAGCTCCCAGGCGGAGCTGCACAATCTTTACGGAGGGGTTTTCCCCGAGCTTGCCTGCAGGCGCCACATCGACGCCCTTATCCCGGTCATCAAGAAGGCGATCGAGGAAGCGGGTGTCGCGCCCGCGGAGATCGACCTGGTCGCAGCTGCCAAGGGGCCAGGGCTCATCGGCGCCCTGCTCATCGGCCTGAATGCTGCCAAATCCCTTTCCTACGCATGGAATATCCCCTTTATTGGGGTCAACCATGTCGAGGCCCACATCTACGCTGCGATGATGCCCCTCGAGACTCCCCCGCTTCCCGCTTTAGGGCTTGTGGTCTCCGGAGGGCATACCTTCATCGTCAAGATTGACGAGGTGGGAAAATACCAAATGATCGGGACGACGCTCGACGATGCCATCGGCGAGGCTTTTGACAAAGTCGCCACGCTTTTGGGACTCTCCTATCCGGGCGGCCCGGAGATAGAAGCATTAGCAAAACAGGGCGACCCTTCCCGTTTTCCATTTCGGCCCGGCCGGATCAAGAACCACCCGCTCGACTTTTCCTTTTCCGGGCTGAAGACCAACGTCCTGTATACCGTTAAAGGGCAAAGCGCATCCAAAGACGCTCCTCTCATTATCTCTGAAAAAGAAAAGGCGGATGTGGCAGCCTCATTCCAGGAAACCGCTCTACGCGATGTCGTCGCCAAGACCCTTGAGGCGGCAAAGACTTTTGAATGCCGGGCGATCTACTGCGGAGGCGGGGTTAGTAACAATCAAAGATTGCGAGCTCTCTTCAGCGAGCTCAATTGTCCCTATCCTGTGTATTATCCCGCAAAAAAAATGACGCTCGATAACGCAGCAATGATCGCGGGCCTTGGCTTCCATTGCTATCAAAGGGGAAAAAAGGGAGATGGGTTCGACCTTGAGCCGATGACGAGAATCCCTCTGGGTATATAAGGGAATGAATCCGTAGACAGTCTCTAGATCACTCAGGTGCTGCAGCACGCTTGCCCGGATGGTGCCATTTGATTTTCTTCTCCTGATACTTCGCTCTGCCGCTATAGGCTCTCTTGCTCTGACGAGTAGCCCTGTTGCTCTCTTTTCGCCTGCTCGCCGATTTGTTGTTCTGCTCTTTATAGGACGATTTTTTCTGAGAGTCCATGCTTGAATTTTTCTTAGCATCGGATTGATCGCGATTGTCGGCATGCTCATTGCTCTTTTGCTCGTAGCTTTCTGATTCATGTGGAGCAACCGCTTCGATCGAGCCTTGAGCTGCATGGTTCTCTCCTTGTTTCCTCTGGGTGACGCGAGGGCGGTTGGGGTTCTGGCGCGAACGCTGAAGCTTAGAACGGGCGGTAGGGCTTTTTCTGCCCGAAGTGCTTTTATCCGCAGCCGCAGCTTGTTTATGCTGCTCTGAAGGAGGTGTTGCCACAGAGCGTTCTGAGGAGCCTTCCGCCTGAACAGTCTCTTGCTCGAGAGCGATCTCCCCCCTCTTCTGAACCGCATTTTCTTGGGCAATCGCCTCTTCTTCCTGGGCCTCCTCTTCGAGGGCAATAGCGTACTGCTTTATCCGCATAGCCTGCCGGCGTTTTTGAAGGGCTTTGTAATCCTTTATAAGCTGCTCGTCCTCAGCGCTTAACGGAGCGTCATTCTTTTCATGTTCAATCTCATAAATGGGATATGCAGCAAAAGTGAGGCAAGGAGTTAAAAGCAAAGCTAACCATATTTTTTTCATAACGACGCCCCAAAAACAAGATTAAATAATATTTCGCATCTTAATTCCATCTAATTACATTTCAATTATTTTGTAAACTATCATTTTGTAAAATGAAACACAAATCACTAATAAACAAAGAACAGCAAAAGAATTAATCGAGAGAGAAATAGAGAGGCTTTCCCCTTGTCTGTTAATAAGATAACGATTAGAATTGCCTTCGTAATGAAAAAATGAGGTTTCATCATGGCAAAAGGCGCACGCGAAAATATCAAAATGAAAAGCACCGAAAGCTCAGAATGCTACTGGACGACAAAGAATAAGCGCACAGTCACAGGAAGAATCGAGCTTAAGAAATACGATAAAAAACTGAAGAAACGCGTCATTTTCAAAGAAGCGAAATAGATTTCCTGTATAGTTAGGAGACTGTCTCTAACGGGAAGCTTTAGAGGGAATTGCTGTTATACCAAACTCGGTTGAAAACTTCACTTTTGAGCTTTGACGCGCTCAAAAGTGAAGTTTTCAACCGAGTTTGGTATAGGCTGTTTCCTCTCCATACAATTTTAGTCATGCGGGTTTATGTTTGAGCTTTCTGTTGCTTTAAAGTATCTCATTCCTCGCAGAAAACAGCTTTCCGTCTCCCTCATCGCCCTTCTATCAGTAGCGGTGATCTCTTTGGTCGTCTGGCTCGTGCTGGTGTTCCTCTCCGTCACGGAAGGAATTGAGCGCAACTGGCTGCAAAAGCTCACCACGCTCAATGCCCCTTTAAGAATCACGCCTACGGAGCAATACTACTCTTCCTACTATTACCAGATCGACTCCGTCAGCTCAAATTCCCAGTACGCCCTCAAAAATATCGCCGAGAAAGTCCAGTCCGCTGCTGCGGACCCGTATAACCCCTCTGAGGATGGCCAGATTCCAGCCCACCTCGCACAGCCCGACCTCTCTTCCGACGGTTCATTGAAAGATCCCGTCAAAGGCCTTTTTTCAATCTTGGCCCACCTCAAACAGACCCGGCCCGACCTCGTCTATCAGGACTTTGAACTCAGCGGGGCCCTGATGCGCCTGCAGCTCTTGCGCCCGGGCAGCGGGATTCGCGGCGACGAGAGTCAGGGCTATCTCACCCAAGTCTCCTATTTGGCCTCCCTTCCGGATCAATGTCCCGGTCTCTCCTCCATCCTTCTCCCCCCGACGGAAAAAGACCTGAACCACCTGCTCTATCTCGCAGGACAGTCCACCGACCTTTCCCGGCAGGACTCGCCGATGCTCACCCTAAAGGCGGACAAAGAAATGAGCCAAGGGCGCATTCAAAAAATTCTCCAGAATGTCAAAGTTGAGCAGCTCAAACCCCGCTATCCTTTCTGGCAAATCCCCTATACCCTTTTGCCTCAGAAGCAGGTTTTTGAAGGGCAGGCCCATTTCCGCAACGACAGGTTAAGCCGGATCGACATCCCAACAGACAGTGCCCGCACCATTCCCTCGCACAGCCGCGTCAAAATCTGGAAAGAGGGCAGCGATCTGATTCTCGAAGACAAATCGGGCCGAAAAGAGAAGATCTCTCTTCAAACGCCCCTACTCGCCGACGGACCGCTCCAACTTCACGTCGAAGACTCCATTTTGACAGGCCCCTTGCGCTTCAAGGTCAAAACGGGCCTTCAGGGGATTTCCCTCAAAGGCGATGTCAGCCTCGATGGACTCGAAATCGCAAAGGCTGAGTTCATTAAAAATGGCGCGGGGACCCCCTGGATCTCTGGCGCCGATCCCCTTCTGCCCATCAATGATGAAAAAGAGACAGGTGTTCTCCTGGCCAAAAGCTTTTTAGACAACGGTGTGATGATCGGCGACCGCGGCTACCTCTCCTACTCGAGCGCAACATCCAGCTCTCTTCAAGAACACCGTTTGCCCATCTTTGTCTCAGGATTTTACGATCCCGGCATTCTCTCTGTCGGCAATAAATGCATCCTCGTGCCTCCCTTTGTCACCAATGCGATCAATTCCTCAAGCTCCTCCTTCAATCTTGACAAAACACAGTCCAATGGCGTACTGGTCTGGTTTAACGATCTGAATACTGCAGAGGATGTCAAAAACCAGATCCTGCTCGCCCTTTCCGAAAGAGGCCTTGAAAAGTACTGGAAAGCGACCACTTTCCGCGAATATGATTTCGCCAAAGACCTCATGCAGCAGTTTCAAAGCGATAAATACCTATTCGCCCTTGTCGGCATCATCATTCTGTTCGTCGCCTGCTGCAACATTATCTCCATGCTCGTTTTGCTCGTGAACGATAAGAAACGGGAGATCGGCATCCTGCAAGCGATGGGAGCCAGCCGTTTGAGCATTGCCTCCATCTTCGGCATCTGCGGAGTTGCGATGGGGATCCTCAGCAGCATCATTGGAACCACAGCAGCTCTTTTCACGCTCCATCACATCGACTCGATCGTCCAGCTGCTGAGCTATTTTCAGGGGCATGATGCTTTCAATGCCACCTTCTTTGGCCAGTCGCTCTCAAGCGAGCTCAGCAATAACGCCGTTACTTTCATTTTGATCGCAACCCCCCTCATTTCCCTGCTTGCGGGACTTGTCCCTGCGATCAAAGCCTGCCGCCTCCGACCTTCTGAAATTTTGAGGTCCGAATGATGAAAATCCCCTTGCTTAAAGCGACAAAACTGACGAAAAAATTTTGCTCTCCGGCGCCCCTTGAAGTTCTGAAAGGGATCGACCTGGAAATCTTCCCCGGAGAATCCGTCGCCATTACCGGTAAGTCTGGAGAAGGCAAAAGCACGCTGCTGCACATCCTCGGAACGCTGGAAAAAGCGTCAGGCGGAACTCTCGAAATCTGCGGTCAAGATGTCTCGCAATGTTCCTTGCCGCAATTGCGCAATAAGCACATCGGCTTCATCTTTCAAAGCTATAACCTTCTCGACGACTACACGACACTCGAAAACGTGCTCATGTCCGCCAAAATTGCAAGGCAGGCCACACATCCCGGCTCACCTTCTCACACGCGCGCTTTAAAACTCCTCGAAGCCGTCGGCCTTAAAGACCGGGCCAGCTACATGGCAAAGCTACTTTCCGGCGGTGAAAAACAGCGCGCTGCGATCGCAAGAGCCCTTTGCAACGATCCCGATCTGATCCTGGCCGATGAACCTTCCGGCAATCTGGATCACAAGCATTCGCAAGAGATCCATTCTCTTTCTCATCCGCCTTTCCAAAGACTTTAACAAGGCACTCATTGTCGTCACACACGACAAAGAACTTTCCTTTCTTTGCGATAAGACGCTTCTCTTAAAAGATGGAAATTTATCCGCTTAAGCGGATAAGATTTTGTTCTTATCCGAACTCGAAACTGACGGGCAATTATGCCAAATTCTCATGGTTGGAACGGGCTATGTCGGCCTCGTCACAGCTGCTTGTCTCTCTGAAATGGGCCATCATGTCATCTGCTTAGACATCGACGCGCAAAAAATCGCCAACTTGAAACAGGGAATCCTTCCCATTTACGAGCCGGGCTTAAAAGAACTTGTCGAACGCAATTCCGAAGCGGGAAGGCTATCGTTCACTACCGATTATGCCCAAGGCGTCGAGCAGTCCTCCGTCTGTTTCATTGCAGTCCCCACCCCTTCATCCGAAGACGGCTCCTGCGACCTTTCCTATGTCTATGCTGCTGCCTTGGAAATCGCCCGCCACATCAATGGATACAAGATCATCGTCAACAAATCGACGGTTCCTCCAGGAACTGCTGCCCAAGTGAAGGAACTCATCTCCGCAGTGTTGCGCGAGACAAGATCTGAATTTTCTTTCGATGTCGTCTCCAATCCCGAATTCCTCAAGGAAGGGAGCGCGATCGGCGACTGCATGAAACCCGACAGAATCATCCTCGGCGTCGAGAATTCCAATGCCGCCAAAGTGATGAAGGAAATTTACTCCGCATTCACAATTAACGACGACCGCATCTTTGTGATGGACACCGTTTCCGCTGAAATGACGAAGTACGCTGCCGAACGCGATGCTCGCCCTGCGCATCTCATTCATGAATGAACTTGCGCATCTTTGTGAAAAGACCGGCGCCAACATCAAACAAGTGCGTGTCGGCATCGGTTCCGATCAACGCATCGGCTATCAGTTTCTCTATGCGGGAATCGGCTATGGAGGATCCTGCTTTCCCAAAGACATCCGAGCCTTGTCCTCAATCGCCAAAGAAAGAGATATCGAGATGTCGATCCTCGATGCCGTTGAAGAAGTCAACGAGCGCCAGAAAAAATTCCTCGCTGAAAAATCCTGGCCTATTTTTCCTCTCAGGGAGGAATTAAAGTTAAAACCATCGCGGTTTGGGGGCTCCATTTAAGCCCGACACCGACGATCCTCGCGCCCTCGTGCCTGATCCAGGAGCTGCTTGAGCATGGCGCACACATCCGCGCCTATGACCCCGCTGCGATGCCAAACGCCCGCAAATTCTTCGGCAGCCGCATTACATTTTGCAAAGACGAATATGAAGCTGCCATGCATGCGGACGCCATCGCGCTTGTCACAGAGTGGAAGCGATTTCGATTTTGTGGAGTTCCGAAGAGTCATTTGCCTGTGAAGCACAAGGTCCTTTTCGACGGAAGGAACAAATACCCAACTCTCCGAGATGAGGAGTCCTTCGGGCTGGAATATTTTGGGATCGGTGTGCCCTCTTCTTCACGTCAGGACTTGAGTTCGATGATCGCTTCGCTGCAACAAAGCCAGCTCTCGGCGAGAAAGAGTATACTGAAGGGCGTTGAAATGGTCTTTTTTGCAAGCATAAGAAACTGAGTTTTAGTTCTGCTTCTCAGGCTCTAATCCCTTTTTTCCCAGTAAGCGGATCCATAATCATATTCTGATTCTATCCTCGAGAAAACTTTACATTTGGTCTCGAACATGATATAGACAAGGCCATCGTGATAAAACTCAACCGTGTCAACGTTGGCATTTGCATCATCGGTATGGTTCATATAACGAGTCGCATTGCCTTCCTTTAATGCGTCTATGGCCAAATCATCAAAAGGAGAGTCAAATCCATCAAAAACATAGCTTTTGTCTTTACCCTCAAGCGATGCCATTAGAACAAAGCGGCCTGCATAAAATCCGACAACCTCGCCCCTTCAATAGCCTGGCAAAGAGACCATAACCTACTTCTTCGCTCACCTTCTTCACTTCATACTTTCTAGTCCATTGATCATTTCCATAAGGACGTGATTTTTTAATGCAATTAATATATAAACGATTTTTCTTTTGTATCTTTAACTTCAATTTTATCAATAAATGCACTCCAGCACGTTTTGATTTTATCTGCACAGTCAGGGTCTACCTCCATTGTGCTGATATAACGAGCTGTTGTTTCAATTCCTAATCTCTGTTTAAAAACAGGATCAAAGTCCAGCACGGATCGTTCAACCCCGACTAGCTCATCATGACCTTCAATCGAAGTAAAAAACGTCCTCATACATTGTTCAAGGCCGTTCAAACAAGGTTCATCTGTATCAATGAAGCTCCGGTGTTTGGTAAAGAAATCAGCTCAAGCTTGAAATAATTACGAGGGTCCGCTCGTTTGAATAAAATCAGAGGGATTGAATTCACAACGATCTTCCTCGACTTTTATATTTCGACGCTTGGGCTTAGGTGGGGATAGAGAGACATTTTTGATGCACGGCGCTTTGGAACGACTCTTTTTCATTTGACTGGGAGTTCCGGGTTAACCTAGCAAAGATCCTGTCATGGGGCTTGAATTCGCGCCCCACTCAGCAGAACGGAAGCGGTTCTTTGCCGTTTACTGCACCTCTTTTGATCGATAGCTTCCTTTTTTTTTATTCTTACGATGAGGGTGATCGACGGATACGGTTGCCACTCCCTCTAATGCATTATCTTCACAGTGAAGCGTTATGGTGATCTCTTTACGAGGAACGGTTTGCCCTTCGGAAGTCTTTTTTAATTCTGTACTTTCGAGTGTTGATGTCTCATTTGTCGCGTTTGTCGCGTTGTTTTCTGAATTTTTAACAGTAGCTTCACTTCCTAAAGGGAGGTCAACGGTCATTTGATTGCATAAAGGGAGATCATACGACCAATGTCGCTGGGGAAATAAACGCTCGAACATTTGATCAAGTGCTGAGGAAGAAGCTGGAGTTTCTAAGGGAAGGGATGTGGATGGAGCAAAGGGATTATAGGGAGTACCACCTAGCCGATTAAACGTTGTCATATTTTTTTCCTTATTTTGAGTCTGATTATTTTTATTCTAAATATCTATTTTCATGGCATCGGATAGGCTCTAAATTCTGAGAAATAGAGTTCTTCACAACCATAGAATCTTTTTACTATTAATTATACCAAATCACGCCTAATTAATCAATTTTTTACTTTAACTATTTCAATTTCTCAATGCTCTAACCCTTAGTGCATTAGAAATAATTAAATCTTAAAAAATATCATTGCACGACAAAATTGATTTCATACAGAGCCCTCTAACTGGTTTCAGAGGTGTCAAATTATAGACAAAGATGAAACGCAAAGACGCTAAGGCGCAAAGATTTTTTTTACACTTTGCGCCTTAGCGTCTTTGCGTTTCATCTACATTTTCGTCGTGTAGTAAAAAATGATAAAAATGGCCAAACTAATCCTCAAAATCTCAGAGCTTTCTTCCGACAATGGGCGCCAGTTGTTTGAGCGCCTGCATCATTTCAGAAAACTGCTCAAAACTCAGCGTCTGATCGGCGTCGGAAAAGGCTTTATCCGGAACCGGATGGATCTCGATCATGAGGCCGTCTGCCCCTGCTGCAACTCCGGCCTTTGCCATCGGGGCGACCATTTTGCGAATGCCTGTACCATGGCTGGGATCGACGATGATCGGCAAATGGGACAATTCCTGAAGGATGGGGACGGCTGCCAAATCGAGGGTGTTGCGGCTGTACGTTTCGTAGGTGCGGATCCCCCTTTCGCAGAGGATGACATTGGGGTTGCCGGCATTGAGGATATACTCGGCCGACATCAAGAGGTCCTGATAGGTCGCAGAGAGTCCGCGCTTGAGCAGGATCGGATTTTTGACAGCGCCGAGCTTTTTGAGCAGGCTGAAATTCTGCATGTTGCGGGCGCCGATCTGTAAGATGTCGGAATAAGATGCGACAAGCTCGATCTGATCGGTGTCCATCACTTCAGACACGGTCAACAGGCCATAAGCCTCCCCTGCTTTCTGCAGGTATTGGAGTCCTTTCTCACCAAGGCCCTGGAAAGCGTAGGGCGATGTGCGCGGTTTGAACGCTCCGCCGCGCAAGATGTTCCCGCCATTCTCTTTGACGCATTTTGCGCAGGCCATGATCTGCTCTTCTGATTCAATGCTGCAAGGCCCTGCCATGACGGCGAGGTGCTCGCCACCAATGAAGCGGCCCTTGCACTCGATCACCGTACGCGCATTTTTCACCTGTTTTGCAGCGAGTTTGTAGGGCTGGGATAGAGGCAAGATCTCTTCAATGAGAGGAAGTGTCTTAAACTGGTGGATATCCACGCTTTTATCTACGCCAGCGACAAGGGCGAGACACAGCCTGCCCTCTCTTTCGACGAGATTGGCCTTGATCCCCATCCAGTCGAGGCGCTTTTGCAGAGAGGAAATTTCCTCTTTTTTTGCTTTACGGTCGATGAGAACGATCATGGACGACTCCTTGGGTCAATCTGTTTTGCTAACTTTGTTAATTCTTCCGGGGACACGCGGCGGCTCATCGCATCGACGAAGTAGGAACCGACGACAAAGCCGTCAGCAAGCGTTATTGCTTCTTTGGCCGTTTGCCTGTTGCTGATCCCAAAGCCAATGGCGACAGGAAGCGAGCTGGCCAGCTTGATGCGGGCGATGTCGTGGGCGGAATGTTCAGGCAGCCCCCCGCGCATGCCTGTCGTCCCCTTCTGACAGGCGTAGTAGATAAATCCCCGTCCGGCTTTTGCGATCTCTTTCACGCGCGTTTGCGGCGTCGATGTGGAGACGACGAGGACGGGATCGAGAGAGGATTCGGGCATCTGTTCGAAGGGCGAGTCGACAATGAGGATTCCACTCGCGCCAGCGGCACTTGCCTCTTCGAGAAAGGCGTCCCCTAAAGCAAAAATCGGGTTGTAGTAGCTGAAAACGACGATAGGCACAGGACTTCTGTTTCGAAACTCGCGCAAAAAGGGGATCAGATCGCTTGCCTTCGTCCCGCCCTGCAAAGAGCGCTCCATGGCCTTCTGGATGACGGGGCCGTCAGCGATCGGGTCTGAGAACGGAATGCCGATCTCCAGCAGGTCGACGCCCCCTTCGACAAGGGCAAGAGCGGACGCAAGGGAGTAATCGAGGCCCCCGTCTCCAAGAGTCAGATAAGCGATAAAAGCGGGACCATTGGCAAATGCTGTAGCAATCATATGAGGCCTCTCTCTGTGAGCTGGGGCAGGTCTTTTTCTCCCCTTCCCGAGAGGTTGATGAGGATGACTTTGTCTTTGGGCAGAGTGCGCGCTGTCTTCATCACATAGGCCAGGGCATGGCTGGACTCGAGCGCAGGGATGATCCCCTCTGTCTGCGAGAGCAGTTTGAATGCAGTAAGCGCTTCATCGTCTGTGACGCTTTCGTAATGGGCTCTGCCCGATGCGTAAAGATCGGAGTGCTGCGGCCCAACGGCGGGGTAATCGAGTCCGGCAGAAATGGAATGGGTCTCGGCGATCTGGCCCCCTTCATCCTGCAAAAGATAGGTGTAGCAACCGTGGAGCACCCCCGGTTTTCCCCCTTTAAAGCGGGCCGCGTGCTGTCCGAGCTTGTCCCCTTTGCCGCCTGCCTCGACGCCGATGAGGGCAACCTGAGGATTATCGATGAAGGCAGAGAAGATGCCGATCGCATTCGATCCTCCGCCGACGCAGGCGACGATCAGGTCGGGATCTCTTCCGATTTTTTCATGGATCTGCGCATGCGCTTCTGTGCCGATGATCGATTGAAACGCGGCGACCATTTCCGGGTAAGGGTGGGGTCCAAGAGCTGAGCCTAAGCAGTAATGCGACTCTTCGTATGTGGAAGACCAGTCGCGGAGAGCTTCGTTGACCGCGTCTTTGAGCGTCATCGTGCCATTTTCAACGGCTATGACCTCTGCGCCAAGTAAGCGCATGCGGGCCACATTGGGAGATTGCCTTTCGATATCGACCTTGCCCATGTAGACAACGCACTGCAGCCCGAGAAATGCACACGCCGTCGCAGTGGCAACGCCGTGCTGGCCGGCGCCGGTCTCGGCGATGATCCGTTTTTTGCCCATTCTTTTTGCAAGCAGGCATTGTCCTAAAGCGTTATTGAGTTTGTGGGCGCCTGTGTGCAAGAGGTCTTCTCTTTTCAGGAAGATGCGGGGCCCATCAATGGCCTCTGAAAACCGCTTCACCTCTGTCAATGGGGTTTCCCTGCCGGCGTAATCCGTGAGTAATTCCAAAAATTCTTCGATGAAGTCCGCATCGGAGCCGTAGGTCTCCCATCCCTTTTGCAATGCCGCAATCGGCGCCATCAGCAGTTCGGGCAAATAGACTCCGCCAAATTTCATTTGTGTCTCGAACCTATCCCAGTAAAAAGTTCTGTCGATTTTCGGATTCTTTTGAGCCGATTTTCGATTCTTTTGTCGGGGGTAATATCAACTTGCGTATATGGCCCCGACAAAAGAATCGAAAAGCGGCCAAAATAATTCCGAAAATCGACGAAAAATTTACTGGGATAGGTTCTTAATTTAGTGCTCACAGCTGTTCACCTGATTGATAAATTCTAAAATGAGATCGCGGTTTTTATTGCCGTCTTTTTCCACGCCGCTGGATATATCTACGCCGCAGGGGCGATAAAGTTCGATCAGTTCTTTGACATTTTCCGGGTCTAATCCTCCGGCCAAAAAGAAATCCTTCCCCTCCGGACGGACAAATGTGGCGCGATCGATCCTTTCGCCGCAACCGGGTTTGCCGCTCTCAAGCAATAAATAATCATGTCCCTCGCGCAATGAAGCGTCCTGTTCGTTGATGTAAAAGCGCCTTAAATGCTGTGGAAGTGAAATCGTCTGAGGATAATATTGAACAATTCCGATCTCAAGCTCATGACAGATCATCTCGACTTGCTCGGGCGTTTCTGAGACGAACACGGCAACGGGTTCCGCTCCCCCTTCTCTAGCAGCTTCCGCAATCTGTTTCGCTCTTAATAAAGTCACAGACCGGCGAAACCCCGGGGAGAGGATCATACCGATAAAATGAACACCATTAGTTGCGGCAAATAAAGCAGTAGCGGGATCGCGCACTCCGCAGATTTTAATGAGCATGGTGCAGCTCCTTGATGAGAGATTGAGGGTCATTGGCCTTGACGAGGGCCTCGCCAACCAGGATGGCATCATAGCCTGCCTTGCGCATCCTCGCTGCGTCCCTTGCATTTTCGATCCCGGACTCGGCAACTTTGACGATGTCGGCGGAAAAATGGGGAGCTAGCGCTTCAGCTGTCTCCAAAGAAACTTCAAAGGTCGACAGGTTGCGGTTGTTCACGCCGATAATCGTAGCGCCGGAAATATGCGCCAGTTGCAGCTCGTTAAGGTCATGCACTTCGACGAGTGCTTCCAGTCCATAGCTTTTTACAGCCTTCACAAACTCGGGCAAACGTTCTCCCAGAGCTGCGGCGATGAGCAGCACAGCATGGGCGCCGGCCCGGGCCGTCTCATAGATTTGTCTAATATCGATGATAAAATCTTTGCGCAGTACAGGAATCCCAGGATTTGCAACGACGACCGCTCTCAGGTCTTGCAATTTACCTCCAAACCCCTCTTCATCGGTCAGCACCGAGATCGCAGCAGCACCGCCGGCGACGTATTTTTTCGAGAGTTCAACCGGATCGATGGATAGGTTCAAGGTCCCTTTTGAAGGAGACTTGCGCTTGATCTCCGCGATTACAGACAATGGATTCCGCTTGAGAGCTTCTTTAAAACTGACGGGTTGAGGAAGCTCTTCGACTTCTCTTTTTTTTCTTTCCAAAATTTCAGTTAAAAAATCAGGCATAGGACTTCCATTGGTTTAAAAGGTGCAGCGCCTTTTTTTCTTTTAAATGGGTTTTTGCCAAATCAATCCCCTCTTGGACCGATTCAGCAATTCCGTAGAGATATGCGGCAACCCCTGCGTTCAGGGCGATCGTATCTGAAAATCCGCTCTCTTTTCCTCCAAACGCCTCGACCATCTTTTCCGCGTTGTACTTTGCATCTTTGCCACGAAGATCTTCAATGCTGCAGCGCTTCAAACCAAAATGCAGAGGGTCGATGATAAAGGATCGCAAGCCCTCTTCCGAAACTTCCATGACCTTGGACGGGCCCATGCAGGAGAGTTCATCCAATCCACTTCCGTGGAAGACAAGCGAGCGGCGCGATTTTAACCGCAAAAGCAGGTCTGCTGCGATGTCTATCAGATCTTCGCTAAAAACGCCCAGCATCAGATGCTCTGCACCTGCGGGATTCAGCAGTGGTCCGATGATATTGAAAAGCGTACGCACGCTTAAGCCTTTTCTGATCTCTTTTAAATCCTTTAAAGCAGGGTGAAAATGGGGAGCGAACATAAATCCGATTCCGATCTCTTCAATACAGCGCTTGATCTGCTCGGGAGTTTGATGGATATCGATCCCTGTCGCCTCCAGCACATCCGCCGAACCCGCCAGCGAAGAAACGCTCCTGTTGCCATGCTTGGCGATTTTAACGCCGCAGCTGGCGGCCAGGATCGCCGATGCCGTTGAGATGTTGAGAGTATGGGCGCCGTCGCCTCCTGTGCCGACAATGTCGAGGACAGGACATGAAATATCGACGCGCACCATTAAAGAGCGCATCGCTTCAATCACGCCTTGAATCTCTTCTATAGTCTCCCCTTTCGCGCGCATTAATACGAGGAATGCAGCGGTCTGAAAAGGGTTGGCCTCGCCCAAAGCCTCGTGAATGGCGAGCGAGCTTTCCTCTTTTGTAAGGTTTTCACGGGAAATGAGTTTTTCGATCGTCTGTTTTAGCACAGCCCCGCCTCATGCAAAAAGTTGCGGATCAGCTGCTCCCCTTGCGCTGTCATGATCGACTCGGGATGGAATTGCACGCCGTAACAAGGAAATTCTTTGTGTTTGATCGCCATCACAACCTCGGAGACGTCTTCCCCTTCGATGGATAGGCAGGAGGGCATCGTCTTTTTATCGACCACCAACGAATGGTAGCGCGCCACGTTGAGCGGCAAGGAGCACCCTTTGAACATTCCCCGCCTGCTATGAAACGTCAGAGACTTCTTTCCATGAAGCATTTCGGGAGCAGACACCACTTGGCCTCCAAAGGCCAGTCCGATCGCCTGATGGCCAAGACACACCCCAAGCATAGGAACTGTGGGGGCAAAAGTGCGGATGACCTCGACGCAGACGCCTGCATCCTCGGGCCTTCCCGGTCCGGGAGAGAGGATGATCGCTTTGGGATTTAACACCCTGATCTCGTCCAGAGTAATGCAGTCGTTGCGCACGACTTTGACATCCTCGTAGATCGATGCGATCAATTGGTATAAGTTGTGAGTGAAACTATCGTAATTATCAATCAACAAAATCATAAAACACCTTCCATTGCGAGATGAATCGCATCGATGACGCCTTTGGCCTTTGCTCTAGTCTCCTCCACTTCCTGCTCCGGAACGGAGTCGATGACGATACCGGCTCCTGCGCGCACAGAGGCAAGGCCGTCTTTGATGAACGCTGTGCGGATAGCAATACAGCTGTCGAGGTTTCCGTTGTTATCGATCGTGCAGACGCATCCGCCATAAATCCCGCGGCGGGATCCTTCCAGTTCATCGATGATCTGCATCGCGCGAATCTTAGGGGCTCCCGTCAATGTCCCGGCGGGAAAGACCGCTTTGAGAGCATCGAGGGCGTCATTAGGCTCTGCGATCTCTGCTTCGACCTGGCTAACGAGGTGGATCACATGTGGGAAATAACGAGCGACTTTCAGTTCTTTGACTTTGACGCTGCCGATCGTCGCGACGATCCCAAGGTCATTTCTGCCTAAGTCGACGAGCATCATATGCTCTGCATCCTCTTTAGGATCTTGCAGAAGATCTAAGACGATCCTGTCCTCTTCGCCCGGAATCCTCGGACGAGTGCCTGCAATCGGCATTGTCTGTAATTTGGTACCTTCCAGCTTGACGAGCCTCTCCGGAGACGCTCCGGCAATGGCATAGTCCTTTGTTTCGATATAGAACATGAAGGGAGAAGGATTGGTCATGCGCAAAGCGCGATAGACATCAAAAGGACTTCCCTCAAAGGGACAGCTAAAAGTGCGGGAGAGGACAATCTGAAAGGCATTCCCTTTAAAAATGTGTTCCTTGGCTTTTTTGACCATTTCACAAAAATCGGCATCACCCATTTCTTCAACAAAAGGCGCTTTGGGGAGGGAAGCCTTCTCTGTTTTTACCGGCGCTGTTTTCAGCTTCTGAAGAATCTCGTCGATTTTTCTTAACGCGGCCGCATAGTCCTGCTCCGGATCGCTAGACAATTCAACGTTGACGGAGATCAAAAGACTGCCTTTCGAGTGGTCAAAGGCGATGTTCACTGCATGAAAAAGGAAAAACAGATCGGGAATCGCGTCCTTATCGGGATGCCTGTCGGGGATCTCTTCAAAAAGGCGGATGGCATCGTACGTTGTAAACCCAATCGCTCCCCCCACCAAAGGAGGATAGTTCGGGTTGATGGCTAAGCGAAGCGCCCGGATTGTTTGCCTCAAATGCTCAAACGGATGGGAGGATCCCTTTTCTGTTCTCTCTTTGGATACAAATTCAGAAAGCTCGCCCTTCGACCGGAACTCGGCAAAAGGCTCGATCGCAATCAGCGAATATCTCCCAAGATCTTGATCCTTGACGGCAGATTCGAGGAGGACGCTCCCCTCTTTGGCATTTAAAGATAAAAAAGCTTGCGTAGGAGTCACATCGTCGCAGGGAAATTCCCGGTAGACAACGGCGCGCTTTTGATTGCGCGAGACAGCTTTAAATTCCTCGAGTGTCACTTGACGAAACATTGCAGCTTCCCTTTTTTATTAGGGAAGCTGTAGGCCTTTTCAAGCCATTCGTTTTTTCAACGCTTCCCTGAGTTTTTTACTGATGATCTTTAAAGCATTTGATCCGCGCGTGATTTTGGAGATGCTCACTTCCATTTTGTCGGCTATCTCTCTCTGAGTCAGCTTTTCATCGAGAAGGGCTTTAATGAGGCTATACCTTTTGGACAAGACCTCTTTTTCCTCCAACGTGAAGAAAAGATCGAAGAGCTCTTCAAGCTCCTCCGTTTTTGGAAATTTGCTGCACAGCTCTATGAAAGCCTGCCAGCCATCCTCCGACGACTCTGTACGCATACGCGAATCCTTTGCTTTTAGAAAAAACCTTAAAAAGGCTTTCCCTTTACATATGTAATGTTACAACGGTACATAATTATTTGTCAAAGGCCATTTTCAAAAAAATCTTTACTTATATCTTTAAGTCTTTGATTTCAAGGATCTTAGAAAATTCCTCAGGAAGAGGCGCAGAAAAGGTCATTCTCCGCCCAGTCGCCGGATGAGTGAAGGAGATCTGCTGGGAGTGCAGGCAAACCCGTTTAAGGGGGTTTGTATGAGCCTTATACTTCTTATCCCCAAGGATGGGATGCCCCGCTTCGCTGCAGTGGACCCTGAGCTGGTTCTTGCGCCCCGTTTGCGGCTTTAAACGCAAAAGAGATCGATTGCGATGCGATTTGAGGACTTCATAATGGGTAATGGCCAGCTTGCCGCTGACCGAATCATTGGTGCTTTTGACGTAATAGAAATCGTCTTCTTCGAGATAGGTCTCCCAAGTCCCCTTGCCAAGGGGCATCTCCTTTTCGACAATCGCATAATACGTCTTGTCGACAGTGTGCTGCTCGAATTGGGATTTAAGATCATCGCGCGCTTTTTCGCTGTAGACGAATAGCATCACTCCGGAGGTTTCCCTGTCAAGGCGGTGGACGGGATAGACGCGTCGATTGTGGAACTGCCGTTTGAGCATGGCATGCACCGTCGCTCTGGTCTCCTTATCCGTGGCAACGCTCAAAAGCCCCTCCGGCTTCTCCAAAACGACGATTTGGTCGTCATCGTGCAAAATTCTCAAAGAGCCTTTGAGGAAGGTCACCTTGTGACCGATCTCGATTTCCTGGCCGGGGCAAACCGGGGTATTCGCCCGCTCAGAGCGCTGTTTGTCGACCGTCACTCGGCCCGATTGCAGCCAGGAGCGCAGGGTGTTCTTGGAACTGTCGGGCGCCATCTCATGGAGGATATCCAAAAGAGAGGCATTCTTATCGGCAATGTGTTTCATGATGTTGACCTCGATGTTCCACTTTTTTGGCCTCGATTTCTTCAAGGTCTTGAACTCGAGGCCAAAAAGTAGCAATCATTTTAGCACAAGGCAAGGAAAGAGAGAACTAATTTTATCCCATTGAATTTCAATGCTTAATCATTGCAAAACAAAAATTGATGCGAAGGGAGCTGATTATATTTTTCCTTCTGTGCTATAAAAGCGAATATTTTAAACAACTCAAGGGGATCTTATGGACAGGGAACGCGGCGTGGTCAAATGGTACAATGAAACCAAGAATTACGGCTTTATCACTCCGGACCATGGCGGGAAGGACCTTTTCTTTCACCGCACAGACCTGGAAACCATCGAACAGGCGATTGAACAAGGCGAGCGGGTCGAGTACGAAATTGGCTCAGGGGCCAAGGGCCCCCAGGCCAAAGCGATCCGCTCTTTGCCTATGGATTGAGAGGCTATTCCGATCTTGGGTATCGGGCTTTTAAAAACTCTCTGAATTTCAGCGCTGCCTGGAACTTGTTTTCTATCGTAGCGCTGCATCCTTCGCGATCGTAAAAGGCATTCTCTCCAAATCCCCATTTATCAGGCTTACCGGCTTCAATCCAAAGGAGCTCATATAACTTATTCATCATAGGATCACCAGTAACGCGAGCAATAAATTGGAGCTGATCGAGTAGCTGATGCACTCTTTCCCAGTTTTGATTGCGAATCGAATGAAGCATGATTTCGACACAAAGCTCTGCCTGTACTTGCAGGATCACTTCTTTCCCTATCTGCTTCGATGCCCCGGGAGATGATGAAAAAACAATACTCTTGGCACATTCTTCTATACGTTGTTGGAAATCAGGATGGAGCTCCTTCTCAGCTGTTTCTATCAATTTCACTAATCCATCATAATCTTGTCGATGTTCAAGAGTTGCCATTTCTCCAAGAATCTTTAAATTCTCTTCCAGCTGGCTCAATGTATACGGAGATATTTGGGAAAGACAAAAATCCCAAATCTTAATCGGATCGCGATTGCCCCCACCTGCAAGAAGGCGATTTTCCACGACTTGAAAAGAAGTACTTGATTTTATAGGCTTAATTGTTCGTAGAGATTTCCACGTATTTGAATCTAAAATCTCAACCGTCCCATCCCGGAGTCCTACAAAAAGGCACCCCCTTGAGACCTGAATATCAACGGCATAACGACTAAAATTGAACGTTTGAATGCATTTGGCCTGATTTACATCGGAAATATCCCAGACCTTAACCTGAGAATTATGCAATCCTGCAAAAAGGCGATCTTTATGGACTAGAAGGCAGGAGATCTCATGGGTATGATCCTCGTTAGGACCTTGAAGCGTTTGAATGCAGTGGACATTTTGGAGATCTGAAACATCCCAAATTTTAATCTCGCGATCGCTAGAACCTGTAAAAATGAAACCATTAGCAAATGCAACACTGGTAAATTTTCCTTCGCCGGGCTGATAATAACATCCACGCACTTGCGGAGGAGGCAATTGACCGGCTGTATGCCGCTGATCTTGAACCGATGAGAGAAGGATTGCCTTTCGCGGATCTGAAAAATCGTACAGACAAAGCTTCTTATCATCGTCGGCCGTAATCACAGATGTTCCAAATACGGCGAGATCTCTTATCCCAGAAGAATCTTCAAGCGATGCGAGGCATTCTCCTGTTTCTATATCCCATATCATTAAGGCCTTTGCATGATTGGATGCGGCGAATAGAAGACCATTAGCGATTTCAAGAGTGGAAATCCATGGAGCATGAGCTGGAAACGATTTAAGGCAAGTACCCGATTCCATCTCCCGGATCTCTACTGTTCCATCCTGGTAACCGATAAAAAGTAGACCATTGGAGATTTTAAAACAGGAACTTGGGCTATCTTCATGAACAACGGGAAGCGTGCGAGTTTGGTATATCCCAAATCGAACATCGTCTTTAAAAGTCCTCATTTCTTTACATAAAGAGAAGTATCCAAGAGGGGCTTTAGCTTCAGGAAAATATTTGAGGCAAAACGGCTTCCAAATGACATCATCCGTAGAAATCATGTGCAATTGTCGACATGTCAGACTAAGCGCGTTGACATCTTGAGGAGAACCTAATAATGAAAAAAAATAGGCTAGTAATTCATCTGCGAAATCGCAGAAGTGAATTGGGGCAACAGGGGCAATTGCACCTTGGGCTGCCGGAGGAGCAGAGATTCTTGATGCTGTGGGAACGGCCATATCAGACATATTTTTTACTCTTAATATTAATAAAGTTGTTTTCCTAAGTTAAATTATATCAGAATAACTAATTTAACTAAATTAAATAGATAATTTTAATTTTGTTAAAACAACCACAATTAATAAACGCAAAATACTACAAACCAGTTGTTTATTCTCAATAATTCTATAAATACTCATTTACTTTTTAATAATTATAAATATTTTACATATCCCTCTTTAAATTAATTTGTATGATTGATATATTAAAATAAAAGTATGGAGGGGTACGTGATCAAGTCATTTGCCGATAAGAGCACAGAAGCGATCTTCCACGGGATCTACTCCCATGGGGTACGTAAAGAATTTTCCTCAAATCTGGTCAAAGCCGCCGAACGGAAGCTAGATCTGCTCAATTGCACTGAAAATTTGGAAAGCCTGCACAAGATCCCCTCCATGCAGGGCCAAGCTGCAGTCCGCGATGCCCATGGCAAGTACAGTATCCCGATTGAAGGAGACTGGCGCCTTGCCTTTGGTTGGAATAATGGCGCTGAAAACGTGGAAATTAAACACTTCTAACCCCCTTGATAAGGAATCATATGCTACCAAAAAGACGCCAACCTACCCATCCCGGCCAAATTCTCAACGAAGAATTTCTCAAGCCACTCGGAATGACCTCTCGCCAATTCGCTGAAAAGCTGGGTGCAAAATGGAATGAAGTCAAAATCGAGGCGATCATCAAAGGCAAGGAGAACATCTCTGAGAAGGCCTGTGAGGAATTCGCCAAAGCCCTGGGAACGAACTCTCAATTCTGGAAACATCTTCAAAGTTCTTATAATCAATGGGAAGAGATCCATCGCCAGAATGAAAAGGGGTCTTTGAAACCGTGGAAAAAGGCTCAATAGACCTCTTGCATAACTAAGGTTCTGTCGATTTTCGGGTTCTTTTGAGCCGATTTTCGATTCTTTTATCGGGGGTCATATACGCAGTTGATATTACCCCCGAAAATGAATCGAAAATCGGCCAAAATAATCCCGAAAATCGACGAACCCTTAGTTTATGCAAGAGGTCTAATAAACGGGTATTAAAGACAACCTCTTAAATCTCTGTACACGACAAAAATTGACTTCATACAGAGCAACCTGTCGATTTTCAAGGGTGTAAAATTATAGACAAAGATGAAACGCAAAGTCGCTAAGGCGCAAAGTTTAATAAAATTCTTTGCGCCTTAGCGACTTTCGTTTCATCTACATTTTTTGTCGTGTACAGAGCTCTTAAATACCGCGCTATGAATTAAAGAATTAATAATCAAAGAGTTATATTTCCTGGTTTTTTGCTTATAATTCCATTTTTCTATCCATTCACACTCTCAGACCTTTTGAACTTCTTAAATATGTAAATAAATATTTTATTTTTTATTTTACCTGTTTTTTTATTAAACATCTGTTATTCAACGACAAACTAAGTGTAAAATATAAATCTTAATACTTTATTTATAAAAAATTAACATTTTAAATGTACAATTAAGATAAATACAAAAAATGGATTATATTAATTATGATCGAAATAAATAACGTTTATAGTCAACCTAGGCATGTTAATTACTTTAGCCCATCAGAGAGCGATGAAGAAAGCGATTGTCACAGGAACGTCGAAACAGCTAAATTTTGGGAAGAACAAAATATAGGAGACGGGTACTTTACAGCTGAAGAAGCTGAAGAGGATTTCAATAGTGCTATAGGAGACGGGTACTTTACAGCTGAAGAAGCTGAAGAGGATTTCAATAGTGCTTTAAATATGCCCCCTACACGGACGACTGTCGCTCCTGCACAGACGACTGCATTTCAGTTAGCCAATGCAACTCCTTCTAAAGCGTGGAGATATTTGGGAAGAATTTCGTGCTTGGCAAGGATCCCTATTTATCAAGTTGGCAGGTTGCTTCTAACAGCAAAGATTTTTGATAAAACTACCAATCGATATGGCTAAATTTGCTTTCTATGGGGATGGTAGTCCACCCTCTGGCATAAAAGAAGATCTTTTAATGCTAGAGTATTTAACTGAACAGATGAGAAATGCTGCTCTGTGTATTCTCATCTCGCCGCCGGAAGTTTCTCCTTGGAGAAGCATTCACGTTCACCGTTGGAGCTGTCTATGGCTGCAAAATGCAAGACATAGAGGATATGTTTAAAATCACCCCCCTTATATGGCCTTAAGAACATAAAGGCTCCCTTTATAAAAAAACTTGTCGACCAATTCCTCATGGGCTATATATGTCATCTCTGAGTCTGTCGTT
>CAWESW010000028.1:0-21250 GCA_963811735.1 uncultured Verrucomicrobiae bacterium
AGGGTATCGTGCGATGATGAATCGGAACATAGTGAGCCATCTTTATCTTGTCTTGTGATGATTCGACCTGAAGCACAGGCTTTTCACTAGCAATCGCTTGACGAAATTGACCCACCCTTAAGCGTGACATCGTCGACTCACTTCGCTGCCCGCTAAATGCTCCAAACACGACGAACGCCGAATATTGAGCTGATTTCTGAGAGGTGAGATGTCCATCCTGTTCGGCGTTTTTGATATGCCGAAGAACGTTATTGATGTCATCCTTCGTAACGATTCGACTCGTGATAGTCTTGCGCTCTTTAAGCCCCCTCGGCAGGTCAAGATAAGCGTTGAAAGACTGATAGCGGGTATCCTGTCTGGTCTTTGCAAGGTGAGAAAGATAGGCTCTTGCAAAGCTCAACACCTTCGAATGAGAATCGACCGACTTGTACTTTTCAAGAGCGAATGTCCTCAGAGCCGTCATTGTCTGGTATGAGATGTCGCCACGTGTGCAGTCCCACAATGCCTGCGCTGCACGATTTATCCAGTCGATAGACTTGACGCGAAGCCCGGTTTTGCGTTGTTCAACGTAGCGGTCGAGTTCTGATTTGGAAAAATGAAGGTTGAGGGCAGATGATGAAGGCGAAGGCTGTTCTTCTGTTCTGGCGCCGTTGAAATCGGCGACGCGGATTGGGTCTTTGTCGGCTTCCAGAATGTCTCGAATCGCCGTTAAGGTGTCGAGGTCAACAGTCCTGACTTGTTCGCCTGTTCGCAAATCCTCATCTGAAACGTCCTCGTCTATGAGGTCTTCCGCGAGGTATTCACGGCTGCGTAGCTTCCCGTCTAAACCACGATGATAATGGACGTAGCTGCCGCCAAGGTCGACCACGTAGTCGTCTAACTGCTCTTCTTTATCCGTTTCGTCGTGGTCAGCAGAATTGTTTGAAAACTTGTTTGGAAACTTCTCTTGCTGATCATCCGACACGATTCCAGCCTCCGAATCGAAAGCGGAAGTGGGCTCGAGGAGATTCGAACTCCTGATCCCCGCCGTGTAAATACGAGTATCTAGAGTCAGTGGCTAAGTTTTCCGATTTCTTTTGGTTTTCTTCTTCACTCTTGTTGGAAGAAGAGACGACGACAAGGAAAGCAAGCGCCCCATCGTGCACAGTTTGATAGATACACGTTTGCAGTCCTGCTAGCTTTGAGAACGTGTGGGGTAGCCGTATTGTTGGATAGTTATAGTCGGTTCTTGCGTGGTGGAGCGAGATTTTGCTGCGATGGACTTCCATCAGATCGTGGTTTGGCACCGCGCCATAATTACACGGGTAATGTTCAGCGGCTAACATAGTAGTACAAACTCGGCGCTGCCTTTTAGTCATTATGATTTGCCTTCCGCGATCAGTTCTGCACTTCCTTGAGCGTAAGGAACAGCTAAAAATATAGGGTGGCCGTCGTGGTCTGTCTTGTAGATATGCCAAGACTCACGTCCAATCTTCGATCTGCACCCCTATGTGCTTTGCCACTCGAGTAAAATCAGCATCTTTGGTTACTAGAATCAAATCCTGGGAATTCGCGTGTGACGCCATCAGCAGGTCATTATCTCGGAGTTTATCTCCTCGTGGTAAGCTGGCCCATAGCGCTGCAGCCGTCTCGAAGACGTTTAGATCGTCGAACAGGAGCACTTCACATTCATTGCAGAACTCATCAAACCTGTCAATTTTTTGCGATAGCTGGTGCGGCGCTATGCTGAGAGAAAATAAGCCGCGTTTAATTTCGTAGCAGCATATCCCATTTACATTAACTGTCTGGTGCAATGCTTTCGCTTTTACGTAGTTTTTAAGGGCTTTGCGGTGGTCGATACGGCGCTTGTTCAATATAGCAATAACGGTGACTGTATCGAGCAAGTACGTCATTTGAGCGAGGAGCTCCTTTTCGTAGCTCTCTCGAATTGCTGCTCTTGGGATGGAGTAAAATCATCAAAAATATCAGACGCCGCATATCCAACTAGTATACCTTTTAGAGTATCTTGTAACATGTTTCCCGAAAGCTCCACTTGCTCAGCCGACATGTCATCAAAGACTTCAGATAGGTCTTTCAAAACCATTCTTTTATCTACGTCTTTGAACAGCAAATCGTTAGAGATCAGACCATCAATTAGCTCAGAAGCTTTGTTCAGTGTTCTGCTTTTTGAAATGGTCTTCATATACTTCTCAAAACTAACTTTGTCTTTTGCCTTGCTAGATAGCCCTAAAACTGCGCTCATAGCTTCAAAGAAGCCTGTCTGGATTCTCTCCGAACTCTCAACGGAACGGACGGACGCGTGACTTATCTCCAATAGTAGTTCTGACACTTGGCGTTCACTAATTGACCGATACACGCTTGCCGCCACAGAAGGCCACATGAAAGATTCCTTGGTGAATTCTATCGCTGCTGGCACCTTCTCAGCAACATTGGAAGTTCTGTCCGGGTGCTCTTCGTAGCACTCCGCGTGAGTGCCCCGAGATACCCTGTCAACATCGCACCACATCGCATCACTTAAATGATTCAAATAGCTCACCTTCCGTCAATTTGCAGAACCAGTTGTGCGTTATCACGTGAGCGTCGGCCAACCACACATCGAGTTCGAACGGATCCTTAAGTATCTGATCCTTATCTGACTGTACTATCGTCTCCCAAAAGAGTGCATTAAGACTACCTCTTTTAGCAGTCCAAATTCTCAATCCGCAAATCCCTTTTGGCTTTGTTGCAGCAAATGAGATTCGCCAGTCAAAGTCAATAGGAGACCTACTAACATTTGATGATTCTTCAAATAGTTCAGGTTTTAAGTTTACGTTAGTGTGTAGTTTATCCGATAAGAATGTAAACAGCTCTTCTGGTTCGAAATCGTACTTGACTGAGTCGATATATCTAAGCGATAGATTTGTCACATCAAGCTTGACCCCTCTTGTTTCGTAAACATCTTGCAAAACGTTAAAGGCGTCGAGTACTCGTTCTTCGAAATCTCGCCAGTCGTAGTTCTCGGTATCATTGACTGTTATGATCCCGGGGCCGATTTGTATAAGTGGCCATTTATTCTTGCCGATCCTGAAGCGATGTTGGATAACGTATTCAGCCATTTCATTTGGCACATTTGCGCCAGGCAATTGGTCATACTGAGGGTACTTTTTTTCGAGAGCAGAGGGTACAGCTTGCCAATGATTATTCCGTAGTTCGGATCACTTCGTAGACCCGTTGGGGCATCTGGCTGCAGTTCCCAGCGCAGTTCAAAAATAGCTTCTACAAGAGGTCTGTTGCTAAGTGCAATATCTTCCATTTACGTGCTCTTCAATCTTTATGGGCTTAAAAACCTCTCGACAGAGGTTTTTCATCTTGCTCCCGCTTATTCCTTGAGTCGATAAGTCAATTCGCTTATGTACGCTCATGGCCGTATAAATGTTTATGGGGTTTTCTGGTTTAAGGATTCAGAGAAAGGGCAACGATCTGGCTAAACTCGATTTCCATCTTGTTAGGAACGTGAGGGTGTTTAGAGTTTGTTTCTTAACTGCTCGAGAGAAATAAGATTCGTCTAATATAATCAGCCATATCACTTGATTCCAGAGCTTCCGACGTGACGTTCAAGCTCAAATGTTTCGGTTTTGCCTATTTCTTATCACTTTCAGCACATTCTTGCAGTTCGGTTATCCCCATCATCGCATAACATCTTTTGTGCAAGCAATCCACCCTCACACAGAGATGGGCGACAAGAAACAAGCCCTCTACAAACTCTTTGCTGCCTACATTCACACAGTGCCGCTCGAACAGCTACTAGAGAGCATTGAAAGGGCCAGGCTAGATGCCAAACTAAGGTATGTGGTGATATACGGGGCGGCCTGCAGCTATTGCCTGGGCAGGGCCGAACGTCTTGACGGATCGTATTTGCGAACGTTTGCGCTCGAATTGAAAGAACAGCTTGCCCAGACGCTCACTACGTTTGTCACATCGATTCTGACAGAGCCGCGTCGGCGCTTAGACTCGGAAGAGGCTGCTGAGCCACCTCTTCGCCAGATCGTTGACGTGCTGCAGCAGGTGATGTGCACACACGACGCGGAAAAGCTAGCGATTGCTGTGCTTGAAATCTACAAGGACAGTTAAACGAACTCAGAGTTTAAAACAAAGTGGAGAACCAAAGCATTCTTTCATTTTTTTACTACAACGATCCACGACGTCTAAGAGGTTGGCAAAGCTTTCAATTTGGTAATCAGCTTTCCCAGGCCGCACCTGCCCGTAGGTCGCAAGGCACGTCTTCATGCCTACTGATCTCCCGCCTTGCACGTCTCGTTCTGGCCAGTCTCCAACCATGAGACATTCTTCTGGGATAACCTCAAGCTCATCACAAACTCGCAGAAACGGCTCTTTTGCGGGTTTTTGCTTTCCTGTGTCCTCATAAGTCACTACAGCGCTAAAATATTCGTCTAAACCTGCCTCGTTTAACCGCATCCACGCCTTTAGTCTAAACCCGTCACTGACCACACCGAGCTTGAACCCTTGATGCTTTAACTCACGAAGGGTTTTTGCAACGCCGGTATAGGGCTTGAGATGTAAGTATTTCTCCTTCAAATATGCGTTTACCGCAGCTGCGAGAATTCGATAGTCAACCGTCTTATACTCTCGTAGAAGGTACTGTTCGAATGCGTCGTCCGATTCGATTCCGTGATCTAGGTAAAACGCAAAAAGCTTATCCGACAGATCTTCTGGAACATCTTGTAATCCTGCTTCGATCATCGCGTTAGCTGCCGCCGCAGAAGCCGCCCGTTTCATAGTCATGAAGTCGATGAGCGTATTGTCGATGTCGAAAATGATCGCTTTTATCACGACGATAATCCTGCTTTGTGCAATAGCGTCGTTCGTTAAAATATAGGATTAAATCTAAAACTCCAATCACGACCAATGAACTCTTTCGGGTTGGTCTTCTGTTGAAATGCAAGCTCTACGAGCCACTGCTGTTTGGAATCTCCCTTGGTCGCCTCAGCTACTTTGTCAAACCACTCGTTCGCTGCTCCAATCTCTCCCACGCGACGATGAAGCTCACCAATGAGATATATATATGAACTTATTTGATTCCGAGGAATCTCTTTCAGCTCCATTGCTGGCTCGAAATATTCTAAGGCTTTTAACCGGTAGAGACGTTCCTTTCTAGGATTTTTAAAGTCCTTACAGCACCACGCTGCGCATAGGTAACGCTCACCGATAGACTGTAAAGAACCCCCCCCACTGAGCGATCCACGCAGCGAATTCGGTACTGTCGTTCGGGCGCAGGGAATTCATGCAGTAGGTTTTTTTTAGGCGTTAAGATGAAATCTTTAATAAGGGGCGTGATTTGTTGGTGCATGCGTTCTTTTAGCGCTTTGTCGAGGTGCTTTTGTTTGAAAGCACCGTCATAGCCTGTGTAGCCACACGATGGACATATGTGGATCTCCATGTACATGGGATCAACGCCGCTCGGAATTGGACGGAGATCAGTCCAACTGCCATACGTGCTTGAGATCATTACGCTTAGACTCTCAAATTTTGCTGTGCAGCAAGGACAGGTAAGAGATATAGACATAGGCAAGGTCATATTTCGCTACCCAATTTCGGTTTAAGAAATTGATTTGACAGCATCCGTTCAAGCAAGCTTTATTATTATTATGCTATTTCTCGGTCGATTTGATCAATATTCTCTATCATGCTCTTAGCTTTTTCAAGAGATATCTCAGTAAATTCAATCTTGACAGTTGTTTTTTGGCCAAAAACACTCTTGACTTCGATGATTCCTCTTGTTTTCCCGCCGACAAAAAGCGGATTGAATACTGAATCACCGTAAAACTTGGCTGTGTAATATGCCATCCCGGCTATGCTAGCTCCGGATTTCACCATTGTATTGCCATCGTGGTAGATCCCTACGCATCCTAAAACTGCCAAGGCCTTCTTGTGGCCCGACGATCCAAGGTTGATTATTGGTTCTACAATACTCATAGGGGGCAACTCGACAAAACGCGAATATGGAGAGGCATATCTTTTTGATCGTTCATAAGACGTCTCAAGCTGCAGATGCCAAGAGTTTATAGACACGTCTCTCAGTCCACTATTTTTGATGCTAATATATGCAAGAAAGCCGTATTCTCTCGTTGGGTGGCCTTCGAATACGCTGCTAGGCAGCTTAAAGAACCACTGATATACTTCGGGATGTACTAGTTCCACTGAAATGTTCGCTTTATCGCGCTTGAATCTCCAAACTAAGATCACACCATTTACTACGCTTAGAATCAGGGCAGATAGCCCCAATATAGCCGTGCCTGCTTGTTCCAATAGTTGTGCGATGATTTAGATCACCTCGAAATGCAAAAGCATAATCTCATCCGACTAAGCTGCTTAGTTAAGCATTCGCTTGCGGCTGGAAAGCAAATGATCCGAAGCCCACAGACCTGACCCCGGCAGTTTGCTAAAGCACTACTGAGCGAAGTTCTAGGTGATAGATTCCTCATTCGTCGCACTAGATGTTGATCGCGACCCCTTTTTCGGGAAGAATCACATTGTCGTGGAGGGTCTGAAACACCTCAGGGTGCTGAGTATGCACTGGGATCAGCACTTTCGGCTGCACTGTCTCGACCACGTCGCGTATCTCGTCGTAGTTCAGGTGTCCGGACGCATGGATTTGCGTATAGGGGTAGAGCCTGAAGTGCGTGAGCCAGTTATCCACTTTCTTCAAATCTAATTCCATCTCCAAATCGAACGGTTCACACACGCTCCGAATGTAAGAGCTGCCTAATTCAGGCTTGATGTCGATCAGCTCCTTGAGTTCAAAGAAGTCGCAGCGGAAAATGTAGTCGCTCTGGTTCTCTCTTATGTCTCGCGCAGTGACTGCGTTTGCGTGATCGAGGAACTCACGCTCCCAATAATCGTAATCTTCTCGTTGAATTTTCTCTGAGAACCGGTCATCCTTGTAAACGCCCCACGTTTTCCGAGGAATGTACACTCGGAGCTGATCATCATCAATTCTCGGTGTGGCAATCCCAGACGCCTTGAAGAGTTCGAGGAGATACGCTTGCTTCAGGTTGATAACTAGCGCCCTGTCAGTTTGTTGTGCTACCTGAAAGAAGCTCTGCATACGGTCAGTATCCCTCACCGGGAAATTGACGACGGCCAGACCTTTAGTTTTATCAACACGCTCTTTGGCGACTTCCTTGACCCGCTCTTCGCTGTCTGCCTGCGTTGAGTTCACACGCGTACCCTCGCAGATCATCGCAACCGGCTCGACTTCAGCGGCTCTTTCGACGAACCGTCTTGTCTCATCTCCCTTGTAGCCGTGGAACCGAAAGTCGCCTGTGTAGACGACAGGCCCGGCGCTCGTATGCAAGATATAAGCAGTTGCGCCTTCGAGAGAGTGGCTAACAGAAAGTGCTTCTGCTTCGATACCCCCGACGATGAAGGCATTTTCAACGATGTTGTACGGCCGAGGCTTCCTTGCCTTCTCGCCTGTCAGCTTAGACTCTCCGCCCTTGCTGTTTACGTAGGTCTGAAATGATTCTTTCAGCGAGATTAGCTCACACGTCCCGGTTGAACCAGTTTCATCCAGAGCTTGCATGATATCCTTTGCACCCTGCGTACAGTACAGCGGAATGTCATCCCTTAGGTAGTGGATGTACGAGCAGTGATCCATGTGTGCGTGGCTCAGAAGGACGCCGTCGAAGCTCGGCTCTGGATCAGGTGACAGGTTGCAATGAGATAGATAATCGCAGCGATATAGCCCATTTAAATCAGGAAGTAAGCCGAATTCGAGGAGATCTAAGATACCGTTGCACTTTCGGGGCTGCATAAACTCATCAAAATATTGGTTAGCAAGGCTAAAGCTCATGCCAAAGTCGAGAAAAAGTCGTGCGTCTTGATTCTCAAGGAGGATCTTGTTGCCGCCGATTTCGTTGACTCCACCGTAGAAAGTCAGAGACGTCATCGTTAAGTCAGGGGCGTAGCGTGAGAAAAGTGTTTCGGAAATCACATAGTTAGCTGAAAGCCAATATAGAAGTGCTATATGGTCGATTAGCTGATTATTTCAGCTATTGAATAAAGACGAAAGACCTATCTATTTATTTCAGCGCAATTATGTGTTTATCGGACTGTCTTCAAATTTTGCTAATTTTTTCTGATTACAAGGCAAGCATATCCATTGTGCGTTCTCGATTGCGGTCAAGCCGCCTTTGGCATGCGGCTTTACGTGATCCACGGTACCCTTGTCAAAGGAAGTAAGCTTCTGGCAAACCTGACAGATACCTTGGTCTCTTTGATAGACATCCAGTTTTTCGTGATAGTCGAAGAGTCTAGTTTTGTCTTTTTGCACGAGGTTAGGATTGAATTGCAAGAACTTAGACAAAAGCACGTTCTTTCTTCTTTCTATCGAATCCTTTGCATCGCTTGAAGTGCGTCGATATGTCTTGTAATCGTAGTAAGGGGCATCTTCGTGTTTTTCACTTGATTTGACTTCTTCAACTCGCATTAAAAAACACAAAAAGAATTCTTTCAAGCCGAATTCTTGCCCGTCAGTGACATAGTTTTCTGAGAGATATTTTGCGAGTAAAAACAACGAAATGAAATCGCCATTGTATTTGATAATGCTAGCATCGTCGCCGAGTTCCTTTTCTAGAAAATTCAGTACTTTTTTTACATTATTGAAAAGAGAAGCAGCTTTCGTCGAGTTAGTATTCGTATAAAGAGGGTCTAAATATTTGTATTTGATTTCGGTGATTTGATTGGCTTCTGTCAGAAGGAAAACTTGGGCCAATATAAACCGATGTGCGAATCTGTGATCTTTTATACCTAACTTGGCAATAAATGGATGCTTGGACGCTTGGACGACTCTCTCTCGCAGCGGCCCTAGCATTGCATTAAGTCTTTCAGCGCCATTCAGCGGCAAACCCTCTTGTAACCGCAAAAAGATTTTGCAGGTTTCTGCATCATCGATCGAGTGCAACTCTATGGCGAAGATTCGGTAGGATCTTATTCGATACTGCAAAAGTTCAGGAAGGTCTCTAAAATAGGCAGGCTTGTTGAATTCTGGGGTAATCTTGAGATTTACTGGAAACTTGTTTTCCAAAAAGCCCTTAAGAATAGTTCTCAGTCTTTGCTGCCCATCTAAACATTCATATTTCCCTGCCGGCAAATGACGGAAGAAGATGGTATTTATGTTATACCCACGCAAAATCGAATCGATGAGCTTTTGTTTTTTGAGACGATTCCAGACTTCACCTCTCTGAAATTCTGTGTTATAAATTATCTTACCTTCATCATCCCATTTTTTTAGGTCTTCTATGGGGTAACCAATAGGTGAGGGGCCGCCTGATATCTCCGTGAATGTTCTGATTTTTTCTTCGTCTATTGCAGGAATAATTTCCTCGGAGGGTTGCGCCAGCTTGATTGTTACTTCGCCGTCTTGGATTTTAATATAGTTAGCGATCCAAAAAAGGAATAATTGCAAGTTTTCGCTGTTCTTAACTTCAGAGAAATTGTATCGGTCGACTAAGCTGTTTTTGAATAGATCTAGCTTCGCGATGTCAGATGTATATTTCTCTAAAGATCCGCTTAAGCGTTCTTTGCGCTCCAAAACGGATACTGATAATGTTGCATACGAGCTAGCTATTTTAGGATTAACGATCGGAAAATTCAGATTTAGCGCAAAAAACACAGGAGAGAGGGCTGCTGATTGAAGATTGACACTTAATTCACTAGCTCTGAATTTTTTGATCAAACCTTCCAGCTTATTCGGGTTGTTTTTAACACCTACAACAAGCTTGTAGATTATGAGCGCAAGATTCCTCTTTTGATCTTCCGTATAGTGAAATTTCGCAAAGAGCCGCTTGATGTTTTGGTGCACTGGAAGCACCGATCTTTTCGCGTATTTTGAGTCTCGACAGGGCAACAAACCATACAAAACGAGTTTGACGAACTCATCGCTATTTTTAGAAAGGTGTTCCAAGTTAGCAACTATCTCCCTGATCTCTTTTGGCTCTTTGTCTCGTAGATGCAAAGAGTAGTACCGTCCCTCTTCAGTGTTCAGATATTCTCTGAACTGTCCGATCAAAAAGGGCAAATCCAAATTGTTCGATTCGCTCACGGTTTTCTCGCCGCGCATTAATTAGAGTCGTCGCCCATCTCGTTGACTCCTCCGTAAAATGTCAGTGAAGTCATCATACCGATGAGATCTCAAACTACCAAAAGCGTTTTGGTTTGTTGCAATGCTTAATAGGGTTGAACTAAGCCAAAATGAGCTTTTTTAAGTCAACGGGAGCGTAATGTCAACGTTGAGACGAAATAATTTTGTAGTCGCTCTCGGGAATTTCTATTACAGCTTTTCCCCTTATGCTTACAGCCCAGTTCCTCTTGTTTTTGATGAAATTTAGTTTTGGGACAAGTGGCTTGAATAAAATTGGGATTTCAAGAATGGCAAGTGGTTTGAGCTTGATTCTCAAAGGAAATTTCTCGAAAGGCGAGTCAGTCGGTGATTGAAAAATCTTTTTTGTATCTACGAAGAGCTTAGAAGCGACTTCATATTCACCAACTATTTGCGGCTCTAGAATATCGTCACCCCGCCTTTCGCTTTTCATATAAACCAAACATTTGTCGCCTTCTTGCATTCGAGCAAGTGCTTTTTTGTACCTTTCGTGTGCGCCGAGGACATTTGTCTCTTTAGTGACTTCCCAATTATCGAAGTTCGTAACATAAAGCCAAAAAGCCATAATATCAACCTTCGAAATTCTCCCTACTTTATTAAAAAGTTTGTTTTTTCAGTTTTTTTGAGTTTCTCGTTCACGTAATTTGCATAGATGTTTCAATAAACCTTCTTTCTTCTTCATTTATGCCATAAACATCATACACAAGCGAATCTATTTGCCTTTTGGTCTCATTTATCACGCGCTGCACTATTTGGGTACTTTGAGCTGTTGAAGGTTGAGTTGTAAGGCTTTGCTGGACTTGCAAGTACTCAGCTAGCTTTGCGATTTCTACAAATCGGTCATCTTGCCCTAATGCAACTGGCAAGTTCTCTAAATACGATTTATTCATATCATCCGAAAGGTAATTAACGCACCAAAAATTGATCAAAGTTGAAGATAACATCCCTTGTAGCTGCCGCAGTTCATTTTTGTCATCAGCTTGCGACACAATCATTTGCAGCGTTTTCATCGCCGCTGAATTAGTGCGCTCATCTAGTCCACAAACGATGCGTTGTTTCCACCGCATCTTTTGAATTCTCGTTATCCATATCTTAGGATGGCAATAGTAATCATCTAGCTTTATTTTGCTAAGTTTGTTATCTGATATCTTGAGGCCATTGCTTACAAAATAAGGTTTCACATCAGCCGGGATAACCATAAAGAAATTGCCATTTCTGTCCTCTTTGAGCTTAAATTTGCTTCCCTCCTCGCCTCGCGATATATGAAATAGTGAATCGAGGTCGCCTAACCGAGGGTTGTTTTCAATTTTGGAAATTAAAGCTTGCGCTGGTTCAGAAGCAAGATAACCGATTATCATTCCCGGCCGTTGTAACCAATAAGCTTGCTCGATTATTCCTTCAAAATCCCACTCTCTTTTCTCAAATTGATGAAGTCGTTCTTCTGCAGAGACGACGAATCGACTAATTTTTTTGTGCTTGATGTTATGGTTTGTTTCCGGATTGCGCTTAGAAACACGAAAAACAAGGCACCACGTATCTCTAACTTGTGAGAAGACAGGGCCTGTTTCGATTAATTCATCTATAACGCAGTTCTGCAATAAAAGTTCCCGCAGCGAAAGCCTATCATTCTTGCGCAGAAACGTATCGGGAGTAATAAAGCTTAAAAATCCACCGTCTTTCAGTTTTGACAATCCTTTCTCAATGAAAAGAGCGTATGAATCTATATCTCGAACTTGACCAATTTTGCAAGAACTTCTGAAATATTCCTCTTCTTCGATGGTATAATCGGCACCATATGGCGGGTTGCCGAGTATTACATCGAACCCACCCTCGGAAAATATGTCTAAAAACTCTGATTCCCAATCAAATGCATTTATTTTATACTGCGCTTCGCTGTCGTATAGGTTGATTTGACGGCTGTCGCGATAAAAATCGAAGTTGATCAAAGAGTTGCCAGATTTAATATTATTACTCAAATCAGGCAATGCCCGTTCGTGGAACAGCTTCATTTGCTGAGATATTGTCTCATTATTTTCCCCTTCGAGCACTTTTAACAATAAAGATAATTTAGTCACTTCTACAGCCTGTTGGTCAACGTCAACACCGTAAATGTTGCTTAGTAGAATTCGTTTCTTTTCGTGCGTAGTCAGTCGCCAATTGTTGCCCTGCCCTTTGTATATTGGCGAATAGGTCTCGCTAAGTAGCTTTCTGACATGTTTTTTTGTTACGCTTTGTAGCTCATCACGAGTAGCTTCATAATAATCTGGCAAGAGTTTCAAAATTTTTTTCGAGGTGACTGGCACCCCCGAATCGATAAGCGGAACAATGTTACTTACGTACCAAGAAAGATGCCAATCAAGTAGGTACTGATAAGCATTTATCAGAAAGGAGCCGGAACCGCAAGCTGGATCCAATATTCTCAAATCAGAAGCTGTTTTTGGATCTCCCCCCTTTAATTTGGACCCAACCGTATTTTCAACTATGTAGCCAACAATGGGTAAGGGTGTGTAATATATGCCTCCTGCACGTTTTACTTCTGGTTTGGTTTCGACTTTCGCCCGATGTTCAGGAGTTAAACGTATTATTTTCCCGAGAAATTGCTCATAAACTTGACCTAGAATATCTGCAGACAGGACTGAAAATTCGTAAGGGCTGTCAGGATAATATAAATGCCTTATAATGTCTTTGAGCGGCTTGTTTCGTATCCCAACCTTCAAAGACAATGTGTCAGGCTCAGCATCTCTACCATCTTCTTTATAAAAATAAAACAGCCCTGAGTTGTAGCGCTCATCTGCTTCTAAATATAGCTCACACAAGCGCTCATATACGTTTACAGCTTCAGTCAGTTCCTTCAAACGTCCGTACGTTTCAATTCCGCGGTCTTCACAAATACGGATAAAAATAATGCGATCGATGGTGCTCTGCACGATGAGATTCAAATCGCGCACCGATAGCTCAGGATTTTTTATTGCAAAAGCCTTCGCTAGCACTTCTCGCCATTCCTCAATCTCTTTCAAAAAAGCAGAATCAACTTCTGCAGTTCCTTTCTTAGTCTTAGCCGTTTCAGCGTATATGTCAAAAGAGCCTTTCAGGATTGCATCTCTTGAAAGGATTGCTGCTATTTCGTCCCACCGCTTAACGTAATCCTCGTAACTTAAAAGACAAATTCGTGCTTTGGAAGCTTTGTCGGTTTTAGCAGGTTTGAAATTACGACAGTCATAAATGGCAAAATTCTCAAAGTTTGTCAAAATACTCAAGGACAACTTTGCCGACCACGCATAGCGGCGCAGCTGAAAATATGGACTTGCCTCAGCTCTACTTTCTGAGGATTGGTGGATTTTTGGAGGATCTTTTACGATGCTGACTGCAGGTTGCTTTGCTTCCACGAAAAATTTTGTTGTTCCACCTATCCTGAAAGCGTAATCGGGGGCTTTCGTAGCTCCTCCGATTTTCAGCGAACCATCTTGAACAACGTCCTTATAAGCGTCAGCAAAGCCTTGCTCGTTTTCCACGTCCCAGCCTAGTATCTTAAAAAACGGATCGATAAACTCCTTTCTTAACTGCGCTTCATTGTATTGCGCTGAATGATATGAATCTCGGTTGTGTCGATATCTCTCTACTAATTCTAAGACTCTGTCTGGCGCAGTCATAAAAACTCCTTGTCGGTTGTTAGAATGTCTTTGTATTATGGGTTTCGATCTGTTAGCAACTTACGTGTCTCGCCGCCCATAACCGCTCCAGTTGCGGCTGTATCTCTAAAACAAAGGATATTGTGACGTTATTTTCCCGACCACAATGCACTGTTGCTTTTTCGAGGTGCGGCAAAGCGTTAATTGTTTCTGACCAACATTTCGTGGGCTACAAGCCGTGATCTTACTATCGAATAATATTTATTTTTCTCCTTAGGAGCAATTATATAGCATGGATGACATAGTAATAAACATGGTACCGCATCCGCAGCCCATTGAACCTACTATGCCCAAACCCAAGAAGCTAGTAACACTGAAAGTGACACCTCCAATACACGATGAACTATACAGATTTATCGGACAGCTCCAATGGGAGCAAAAAAGACGAGTGACTGCAAGCGAAGCTATCGCGGCGCTTCTTGAAACTTGCAAACAGCTCCAAGAGCAGCAATCGAAACCCTCTGAGCTGCCAGATAGCCTGAATGAGGAGGGCGGACAACTTAGTGTTCGCCGTCGCATTCATGGGCGCGGACGATTGCCTAAAAAGTTAGACAACCCCGAACAAGACGGGATAAAAAATAGTTGATAATGTGGAGACACTGAACAAATAATCCCAAAAAATAGATCAAATGCAGGGAACGCCGGGCTTCAGGTGAATGGCCTTGTCCGGCGCACCCATACAATCGTGGTACAAGCTACTAGTACGCATTAAGCCTTTAAAAACCTTTTCTCTGCGAATGGGGAACGGGGCAGGCTTACTCGCTAGTTTACAATTCACAGAGATCATCTCTCCCTCCTGCATTTTTTACGCTTTTTTTGGAAAGGAGAAATCAATGGAAAAATGGAAGAATGAAAAACTTACACACTATAAAACTGTCTCGCACCAGGCTGACGATAAAGTGCGATTTCAATCAGCTGCGACTTTTGTCGTTCTCGATTCACCCAAAGTCATGCCATTTACTGCTTTGGACGCTGCACAGTGCTTGCGGAAGTTCCCAAAATTGATCGTGGAGGGGGGTGGCTAAGATGACCCACAACGCATTGTTGCAGGCTGCTCTCGAATACGGGCGACGCGACTGGCCGGTGCTTCCTCTCCGTCCTGGCGAAAAAACGCCGCTGACTCCCAACGGATTTAAGGACGCCTCGACTGACGAAGCTACAATCAAGCGATGGTGGACGAAAACTCCGAACGCAAATGTGGGGATTAGGGTTGGCCCAGAATCGGGCCTTCTAGTTCTTGATGTTGATAACAAACACGGCAAGAACGGAAGTGCCTCGCTGTGGGAACTTAGAAACAAAACGGGTTCTGAGACGGTCAACACTCGCACAGAAACGACGCCTTCGCGTGGATTTCACTTATATTACTCATATCCCGATGAACTCAAGGGCAAACCACTCAAAGCTGAAGTAGCTGAAGGGATAGATCTCAAACATAATGGCTACGTTGTAGCTGCTCCAAGCATGCTCAATGATGGTCGTAACTACAAAGACAACGACGATGCTGTTGCTGACTTCCCGTCAAACTGGATTGAACTCTGCATCAAAAACGAATTAAGCCAGCAAGAGTGGGATGTCATTCAACGACGCACTGCTGGCCGAGACGCCGAGCTAGTGTGCCAGAAATATAGCATTACGATGTTGGACGTGCTAACGCTTCCAGCAGGTGCCCATGAGACTGGCGAAGGTTATCTGATCAAACATCTGATACATGGGGCCACTGGCGATGGGAACCTCTACGTCAATACGCGGCGCAATCTGTGGTGCTGTTATCGGCATATGACGGGCGGAGACCCGCTAACGTGGATAGCGATCCGAGAAGGGTTCATTGACTGCAGCCAAGCCGGTAAACTCGATAGTGACACCTTCAAGAGGTGTTTAGAGGTATTACGCCGTGATGGCCTCATTTCAGATACAATAGCGACTATAGCTCAAGAGCAGTGTCAATTTGTTGATGACCAAGCGCAGTGGCTGATACGACATCCGGAGCACTTGGTGGCCTACTACCGCTCGGTCATTGACGAGTACCATGCAGGCGAATGGGCGCTCAAGACAGCAATGTGGCGGCAGGTTCACCGCATAGCTGTACCGCAGCACTACCACCTTGCTGCACTCCGACCTGACTGGGCCGAGCAGAGGCGGTAAAACATCGCTTATGCTGAGGTTCTTGACGCTGCTGCCACCTGAACGGAAAGAAGTGCTCACTTCTGCAACTCCCAAGGCAATCTGGTACAAGACACTACGGTCAACGGAGAAGCAGGTTGCTTTGCTTGATACACAGACTGGAGAGATGAAGAAGGACAAGCAAGGCAACACCTTGATGAGTACGACTCGTCGATGGAATCGGGACCCGACATTTTATGTCGGCAAGGTGATCGCCATTCTGGAGCTTTCGGAGATGAAGGATTTCGGGGTTCTTAAGGCCCTCGCAGACGAATACGAAGTCGGGCAGTTCACTCACTCGACGGTGATCGACCAGAAAAGCGTGGAGCTTAAGATCGAAGGACCGCGTTGTGTGATGACCACGAGTGTGACTGGCATACAAAACGACGCTGGCAAACAGATCCTTAACAGGTTCGTCCAAACGCCGCTCGATGAACCGACGGAGAGAAGCACAGCAGCCAAACTTGAGATGGTTGCTGATCACGATCTCAATGAACGTGCGATAGACAACGACCCGCGCCTGCTGGTGCTTAAGCGAACACTCGAACTCCTTTATGCCGACGGCTACAATGTTGTGGCCATTCCTCCCTCTAATGCTGTGCAGACGCTTGTTAAGGCGATTGACAAGCAACTCGAAAAGGACGGTTTCAACATTACGCAAATACGGGACTTTCACACCTTTGCCCTCAACGCTGCGTTTGAAAAGCGGTTTTCTCGCGGCGATCCCGGAACCATGCAGATCCAAGAAGACGACGTGCTGGAAGCGTGGTACATTCTCACCACGTTCGGCAATTTTGCGCGAGGCAGTCTGACGAGAGCTGAACATAAGCTCCTGGACGCGATACCGGTTGTGATAGAAGACGCAGTTGATGCAAGCGACCTGCGGGAGAATACAGGACTTGGACCTGCAACTATCAATGACGCTCTTCGAGTCAAAGACGATCCCATTAAAGGGCAAGGCAAGTTCCTGCAGTACGGCTATGTGAATTACATCCAAGGTGATAGCAGAGCGTCTAAGTTCTCCGCATGTCTGATGGCACTCAAGCAATAGCTAAGATCACGAAAAGAGTAGAGGTTGATGGCAAGTTCTTTGAGCCGTTGAACCCCTGTCCGTATCCCTATAAGAGTTTGCTTGATGAAATACCCGATTCGGTAAATTCGGCTGAATTCGGCTTCACTTCCGAATCTCAAAAGGCAAACGGTGACTTCAAACAGGCAATTGAAGGCGCTTAACCCGGTTTTTGATTAAGATTCGGTATATTCGATAAATAGTAGCAAAGAGAAACAACCAGCGGATTGACTGCATATGCTATGAGAGCTGGCCGAATTACCGAATCTCAAAGCCCGAAAGGCGGGAACGTTTTTTAACCAGCGAATACGATGACTGCTGCCACTCATTTGATTCGGAACCACTTGCGAATGTTACCGGAAAACTGCCGAGAAATGAATGGCATCGCAAATGCCTAACCAAGATATTAACGCAAATTAGGGACGCATCACTTAATGAATTGCCCCCTAAAATATCGAAAACTTTAAAAAAATCTTATAAAAACGTGGTTGCTGAAGCGAAAAAAATAATTTTGAGCCACGATTGACTGCCAAAACAAATCTGCTTGAAGGATTTGCTGAAGTAGACGGGGGGTGGTTTTTTTATTGCAAATTCGTTTTCTTTCAGCAAAACAGAAGCCGTTCTGAGATTTCTGGGCGCAATGTGGCGACTTTCGATCAACGGGCCCACGTATGCCATTCCTATTTCGATGTTATCGAATTACCTTGTATATTTTGACTTTTTTCCCGCTGGGCGACTGGCTTTGTTGTCTGCAGCCACAAAGGGGCTGTCAGAGATTTTTTTCAGAGCAACATAACAGTGAGCCTTGCAGTGCAACGTAGTAAATTTTGGGCATGAACATGTCAGAAAGTGACGGAGCCCCTGCGCAATGTTCCAAAACGGTTCGGTGTTAAAACACTGTCAGTAAGCCAAGCTTGCTAACAGAATCTATCTACATCTACTAAGATATTATCGGTTCTTTCCTTAGCTCCAAGATAAGATCGATTATTGCTTTGTTGTCTTGTGTGGTCCCCTTCTTTCGTCTTAATAACGCTGAATTATCTTTTAGTGTATAATTGAGAAATGTTTTTAATGCTACTTGCCCAGAAAAATTATTGCCACGCATCAATAGGAAATCAATGAGAAGTTCACTCATTTTCTTAGCGTCGTTTCGATCATATTGTGTAAATTCTTCTTTTGATTCGTGGACGAAGTCGTTTCTTTTTGAATATAGAATATCAATTTTAGTTGGGAGATCTTTATCTCTACTACCAAAGAGCATCTTAAGCTTAACCAATTCCTTCAATCGCATCGTCATTTCTTTTTCTTTTAGCTTGTCTTTCAGCATGCAAAACTCGATACAATGCCAATATTTGAAAAAAGAATACGTAGGATCAGACCAAAGACAGGCCTCGTAATATGGTTTTAAAGCGTCAAATAGGATTTGAGCAATTTCTTCGCTACGAATGTTGTTAATTCTCTCTACATTCTTGAAAAAGTTATCAAGTGTGTCTTTTGTAAACTGCTCAAAAATTTGCTCATTTTGTTGCTCATCGGGTACGAATTGGATTAAGATTCCCCCCTCAAAAGTAAGTGAACTACCCAAAATGAGATTTGATAATCTTTGAGGTTTGCCAAGTACGGGTCAAACGCATAGCTACTTCAATGCCCCCATCTCGTCTTACAACGTTGTCAGAAAATATTAATAATCCAATGGCTGCCTGAAGTCGTCGCCTTGCGTATTTTTCAGCAAACCAACCGTCTTTTCCTTCAACAGTGGCAGCAAAGTAACAGAATTTGGGATCGTATATGCTCTTCAACCAGCCGTCAAATTGAGGATAGGTTTTTAGAGAAGAAAAGTTTGACTCAAAATCTTCAAACGGCATCACATCAAATGTGAGGCCATCGATTGTAAAATGGTACTCGAGCATTAGATTCAAAATTCAGGGGAAAGATTACAGTATATTCTTTAGACTCTGTTTTTCGCATCTCATCAATTTTCTTTTTAACCTCTTGACAAAACTCACTAAAAAATGGCCTATTACGTCGCTTTAACTCTTCAAAAATACTTGCAAACCAACCGCCATGTACCGAAAAGCTGAGATCATCTTGCTTCTTTTCAATATCCGTTTCTTGTGACAAAATAAAGTAGATCATGTTCATGATCCGATTGTTATCTGGAGAGGTAATTTCGCGGATGATTTGCTCCGCTCTTGGGTTGTTCTTGTCGATATCTATAATCTTGATCATCTGTCGCATTAGTCCGTTTTTCACTTCATCAGGAATTGGGAAAGTCATTCGACCTCATGCCGTCCAATTAAGATTTCAGTTGCTTTGCCAACTCAGATTGCTATTGTTCCTTACATAACGATGTGTTAAAAGCTTGGCTTAAGTTGAATTTTCGACAACGGGAAAAAGATAGCCACAGTCGCAGCTCAGTCTCGTTATCAGCACCGACCATAGCTTTTTTTGACCAATAGGCCATCGCTTGCCTTTCTTTTTTCGACATTGTTGAATTACCCACTGGAAAGGCATTTTTCATGCATTCAGTCGCACAATAGTCTGAAGGACGCTATTGCTGTTAATTTGTGTATAAATTAATGTCGCATTGCAGCGTTCTGTGACACATGATTGACTGGGACACTTTAATTGTCCTCTTACCGCGTTTGGAGCTATCCTCACCTTCCTGCTAACACTGTCCTTAGAAAAGCGAGAGAACAAGCGCAAAGTCCGCTCGTTACGACGTTGGCTATACAATGACATTTATTGGATATTTTTTGACTTCAAAACGCTTCACGAAATGATTGTTGAGAGCCTTGCAGACAAGAAATATGAGGCATTTCTCGATGATGCAAAGCATGTGGACGCGATGCTTGATTTCTTAGGTCAGCTCTACGGACGTGCTCTTGAAGATGATTGGTATAAAAGAGCAAGAGCAGAGCCCCACGTATTCGCACAGTTATCCGAGAATGAACTTCGTGTGATAGATGGGATTCATCTGCTTCTGTCAAAAGAATACGCCACGTCGAAAGCATTTGTGTTTCGCGCTCTTCTACGACGGGAAGTTGAAAAACCCAAAGATCGATTTGAACTTGAAAAAGCGAAAGTTGAACGTATTATTGGCGCATTACAGAGACTCATAAAAGGCGGATTGAACAGAGATGAGTTTTTGAGGCTGGCCGCCTCTCAGGAAGATAGGGATGATATAGGTTTGATGTTTGGCGATGCCGTTCAATCCGAGAACCCAAGCCGTCAAATCTTGAACGAAAACTCAGCACGTTAATCCTTGTGCCTCGAATTGGAGTCATTGAATAGCAAGCCGTCGCGTTGTTAGATGATGATCTCACGGAGAGAGTTCGACATCTCCCCAGCTCTTCATGTAGACATCGTAGACTGTTTCGGGTAGCGGATGTTTGTACTGCCACTCGACCCCAGAGACACCATGTGTCATTATATAATTCTTATTTGACTGATGCCACTCAATAACGTCACCGTGTTGCTCGGCAAACTTACGCAGGTCGCCCAGCGCGAAGTGCTTTTGGAACCGCGACATCGGAATTTTCTGTCGCTTCAACCACTGCTTAAAGGAGCTGTGTGTGAACATCAATTCGTCGTCATTTCGCCCAGTGAGCAAGCGTTCAAGGGCTCTAACAACGCGAGGGTGCAACGGAACGTAATGGCTCATATGGATCTTGTCTTGTGAAGAATCAACCTCAAGAACCGGCTTATCAAGAGCTAACGCCGTACGGAACTGGCCTACGTTCAGCTTCGCTATCGTGGCTTCGCTCCGTTGGCCGGTATACCCTCCAAACAAAATGAACGCCGAATATTGCGCTGATCGTTCAGGACTGATCTTGCGTTCTCGTTCTGCTCTGGCAATATATTGAAGGATGTTACAAATATCCTCCTTAACGACGATGCGAGAAGTGACGCTCTTCCGCTCTTTGACCGTCTTGGGAAGCTCTAAATAGGGAGCGAACGTCAGATAGCGCGGTTCGACCCTGGTCGTGGCGAGAAATTTGAGGAACGATTTGGCGAAGGTAAGAACTTTGGAATGGGACTCAACAGACTCGTATTTCTCAAGGACGCTATCTCGCAGTGCGATTACGGTGTCGGGCGAGATTTCCCCCTGAGTAATGGCCCACAAGGCCTCAGAAGATCGGAAAATCCAATCCTGCGATTTCTCCGCAAGTC
>CAWESW010000029.1:0-10931 GCA_963811735.1 uncultured Verrucomicrobiae bacterium
CAGAAAAGCCTGATGCCATCTTCCGACATCTACACCTTCGGACCTACCTTCCGCGCAGAAAACTCCAACACTTCCCGCCACCTCGCCGAATTTTGGATGATAGAGCCGGAAATGGCCTTTGCCGATCTCAAAGACGACATGGAATGCGCCGAGTCCTATCTTAAATACATTTTTAGCTATGTCCTTAAAAACTGCGCTGAAGATATGGAATTCTTTGACGCCTTCATTCAAAAAGGAGTCCTTGAGCGACTCAGACATGTGGCCGAATCGCCCTTTGCCTACTTGACCTATACGGAAGCTGTCGAAATTCTCAGAAGTCGGGAAAGGCCTTCCAGTACCCCGTCGAATGGGGCAGCGACCTACAATCTGAGCATGAGAGGTATCTGGCCGAAGAGTATTGCAAAAAACCGGTCATCCTCACCAATTATCCAGCCAAGATCAAATCTTTCTACATGCGCGATAATGATGATGGTAAAACGGTCGCCGCGATGGACGTCCTTGTGCCAAAAATTGGAGAGATCATCGGCGGCAGCCAGCGTGAAGAGCGCCTCGACCGCCTTGAAAAAAAGATTGTCGACTTCGGACTCAAGCCGGAAGACTACTGGTGGTATCTGCAACTCAGGAAGTACGGCTCTGTCCCCCACGCCGGATTCGGCGCAGGGTTTGAGCGCCTCGTCCTGTTTGCAACCGGCATGGAGAACATCCGCGATGTGATCCCCTTTCCGCGCTTCCCCGGCAATGCCGAGTTTTAAGAAGCAATTACCCGTTAACAGGACTTGGGTGTATCGACATTCAATAAAAAGTGCTACTTCTTATCAAAGGCCTCAAAGTATGTTCTTAGATCTCCATCGCGGTAAAAATAGTGATTATATTCGTGAAACTTGACACGATTAAAGTGTTCCTGCAAAACTTTTTTTGTCTTTTCGTGTCTAATCGCTTGTTCTTCACGATAAGTAGGAGGAGTGATTCCCTTTTCTGCTGCAAAAGCATCTAAAAATTCCCCTGCCTGTATATGCTTCGGACAGTCCTCTTCAAGGGATTTTCTCAAACTAGGCTCCATCTCATCCACCCATTTTTGATATGCTTCGCAAGTGACAATCTGATCTTGGTAAGTATTCATGAAAGCCCACCTTGTCTTAAGCTCCCCAACATCTCCGAATTGCTTGCAAAAGTCAGCAAAACATTCAACTAAGCGTTCGCCATAAGCATTCATTTTTCGGTCACTTACAGTTAACCGAAAAGGAGAAAAACCATTTTCCTCACCATATTCCATAGTTGTAGAATCGTTCGGAAAAATAAAACTTCCGCCTTTTTTAACTAAATTAACAAAACCAGAAAAAGAATCGCTTTCAAAATTCTTAACGGTAGATACATCCACAACTACCCTGTCAAACAGATTACTAATTGATTTCATCTGTTCTGATTCATTGCAATCAATAACTAAATGCAAACGTTGAGGATTAATTTTGAGAAATTCCTGATCTCCGGACAGGAGATCTAATGACACCCACACCTCACCTTCACAAGATTGGGGAAGTGGAACATCTTCTGCGTAAGGCGCCCTTCCTACGAAAAGGTTGATCTTAAGACCTTCTTCTTTAAGCCTATGAATTTGATGAAGAACACCGCTGTTATCATAACCCATTTGCGAACTTGTCGCTTTTACCTCATGCATAGTAGCCTCTATTTAAATTTATTATCAATAAATCAACTTAATCATGTAATTAATTTTACTAAATAAATTGTTATAAATCCATATTATTTATGATAAAAACGCAAACATCTGATTATTAACTAATTAGAACGCCTTAAGAGCAACCGTTTTTTAACTGAACCGATTTGAAAAGATGCCGCGCTTGGCCTGGGCGAGAATGCCGCCCCCAAGGCCAAAGAGCATGGCGGCAAGCGCCACGATCGTTCCGAAGATGGGGATTGACGTTAGGCAGAAATAGAGGATCAAGCCGCAAGAGAATCCCGGCAGGCGGTTTGGTTTGAACCGAATTTTTCCAAACAGCCAGTTCGATGCCCAGAAAATGGAATAGACTTTAGCCGTGTAGAAACCGATGATGTTGGCGGCAATGAGCGTCAATGCGAAGGGAACGCCGAGGACCGTCATGAGCAGGATCAAGGCAGCCAATGGAAGCAGAATCAGGAGCATAATCCCGTAACAAAGTGATTTTAAGGGGTTCTCTTTAAGAGCGTAAAGAGCAGCCTCGAGGTTTTTGGGGAACATCTTAATCAGGATGAGGCCGATGACGAAGGTATAGATGAAGTTCATCAGGAGCGCAAGTACTTTGGAACCGACGAGCAATCCGTGGATCCATGTTCCTTTGACAAGCCCATGGACAAAAGTAGGATGGTGGGTCACCTTGCCGCGAATCGTCGCACCGGACTCAATCCAAGCTTCTGCGCTGCTTCTATAATCGACATCACCGCCGATCACACTCCTTGAGGTGATCCGCATCTGCCCGACATAACATTGCAGGTTATCTTTGATGGAGGAAGAGAGGCGTAAATTGGAGGCGATAACCGTCGCATTAGTCCCGACGGCGGCGGAAAGATCGACATTGCCGGCTGTTGCGACAAGACTTCCTCCTATCGATGCAGAAGAGAGAAGTTGGAGATTACCCGCAACAGCTGTGACATTGTTACCAATAGGCCCGCTGAGCAGAATTTGTCCACCGACAAGACGGCAATTGCTGCTCACTCTTCCGGTAATATCAATGCTGCCTGCGCAGCAAAGCACATCTCCATTGACGACGCCGTCGATCACAGCCTGCTCGGCTAGGATGTAGACATCTCCATTCACAGTCCCTGAAATCTCGACACTGCTTCCCATCGCAAAGTAGTCGCCATTATGCACCACTCCCGAAGGCAAGACGATGATGCTTTGCTCTTTGGAAATTTCATCTTGTTCAGCAAATAAAAATGTGGATGTAAACAGAAGACAAATAAAGAAGAAGATTTTATACCGAACGCGGTTCAAAAATTGGCCCTGGGGTGCGTCAACCCCGGGAGCTTTCACGCAGCCCAGGATCAATTTTTGAACCGCGTTCGGTATAATTAGGCGCACGCAAACACTCTTTTTTCTTTTTGTCGGAAGGAGTACAGATAGCGTTGGACGCCATTTAAAATGATCGCTTCCGCCTGATTGATTTCGAGGGAATTTTTTCGTTGACGAGTTTCAATCAGACAGCTCAATTCTTCCATATTCAGCAATGTGAGTTTGCGATGGCGTGAAAGAGAGGGATCGACATTTCTCGGCACGCTCAAATCAAACACCAGGCGAGCATCGAGCTCATCCCTTGGACTCGAGACGATGTAATGGGGGGCATTGGACCCGCAAATGACAAGGGGATAATCCTGCCAGCAAGAAAGCTTTTCCCAAGGGAGCAGCGACAGATTTTCTTTTTCAGCCATTTCCTTGGCGGATAACAAAGAGCGGGTGCAAAGGGATATTTTCTCCACTCCCTTTCTTTTAAAATAAGCCATCACCCTTCGGTTGATCTCTGAATTTCCAATGAAAAGAAGAGGGACTTCGGAAAGGTTCTTCAAAAGTTGTTGGCTGATCTCAAAGAGGATTTTCGCAATCGTCACCTGATTTTGCGAAAGGGAGAGATTAGAGCGGATCTCTTTGCCGAGTTTGAGCGATTTTTGAAAGAGATAATGCATGCAGCTGGGTAAAGGATAATGCAAAAGCGTTTGTTCATAGGCAATTTTGACCTGCCGCTGGATTTCTGATTCAGCGACAATAGCGCTATCAAGGCCGGAAGTGACCTGTGCTAAATGCATGAAGCAGTCAAATCCAAAGTAGGAATAAAGCTTATGTTCAAAAGCGATCGGGATCTCTTCTCTTAAAATATTGAGCAGCTCACTATGAACTTCTGCGAGAGTGTCAGCGCTAAAGTAAATCTCGGTGCGATTGCAGGTCGATAGAACAACGCAAGCGTATTTTCTTGCGATATCACTGATGCGAGATATTCTTTTCTGGCATGCTTTAGAAACAAATTCCCGGACACCGATTTCCGCAGACTTGAAATTAATTCCTAAAACACCAATTCGCATGAATTTTCTCAAGGGTTAGAGCTTGTCATAAAACGCTCTTTATAAACTTCGAGTCGATTTAATGTCATTAAGAGACAGTTAACGGATTCAGGCTTCGTCGCTTTTCGGGATTATTTTGGCCGATTTTCGATTCAAATTTGGGGGGTAATATACGAAATGTTGATATTACCCCCCAAATTTGAATCGAAAATCGGCTCAAAAGAACCCGAAAATCGACAGAAGCTGAATCCGTTAACTGTCTCTAAACGCCTTAAAAACTGCTTCGTAAGAAAATCCCTTTCTGCAAAGTTTTGCCATCAGCTTTTTGATTTCGAGAGGATCATCGCCTTTGATTTTTTTGGCATTTTTTTTGAGCCATGCCTGCAGGGCATCGCTATCCGAGGGCGCTGCCTGCTGCAGGTGGCAGCGAAGCTGCTGCTCGTCGATCCTTTTTTTTGCCTTCAGCTTGAAAAAAACAGCTTTTGCGCTCTGTCCTTTTTTTAGCTCTTTGGCGACAAGGCGTGCAATTTCCTGGGAATCGTCGAGAAACCCTTTTTCTGTGCAATACTCAATAACGGCCTTCGCAGCACCGGGTGAAAATCCCTTAGCAAGGAGTTTTGCCTCGAGGTCGGAGGAGAGGAAGGCTCTTTGAGAAAGCAGATAGACGGAGTATCTTTTGCCGATTTTCTCCTCCAAAAGAGAAAAATGCTTCAAAAAATCATCCCTGCTCAAATCCCGAGGAATCTTTCTTAATTCATTAAAGAACAACGACTTACTCAGTTCCCTCCAGACCTCCCCTTTCCAAGAAAGGAGAATCGTTTTGGGGTCTTCTTTTTTGACTTCTATGTCCAATGTCATAAATATGAATAACTTGCGTCAATATGACGCGTAAAACAAAATTGTAATTATAATCATACTGGGATATAATCATAATTGAAAAGGAAGAGTTACATCTCTTTCGAGGAGATCCTTATGATAAGCCAAGTAAGTTCTGCAAGTCCTTCCCAAAAGAACTTTAACCGTAACAACATTCCTCCCGGCACAGCTGATTTTTACAATACCGTGGCATTCGCCAATAACCTATCTCGACTTCTCAGCGCTGTGATAAACCAAGAGGAGCAAGCTCAGTTGAAAGGTCTACAAGACATCAAAAAAGCCATCAAAGGCGAAAGTTAATTCGCAGGCAGCCTCCTAGCTGCCCCGGATTCTCTGGGGCAGCATTTTTATTTGAACTGTTGATCTATAATTCGAATTAAATTATTCTTATAATTAAGAAGAGAGAAACATTTAATTTTAAATCCTTAGATTTAAAGGCCTAACAATGAGCATTCCTAGCGACCCTTCCCAGCCCCCACCCAAAATCCCTCCGCAACCTCCAGTCTCTCCTCAAGGACAGCCTACTTCACAAATGCCCACCAGTTATGTGGACCCAACCGGGGCCTGGGCCAAGTTCTTGAGCACTCCAGGGCATCAGGCTTCTGCTGAGGATGTCAAAGTGTTCATGCAAGGGATGCTTAAAATGTTTAACGTCCTGATCCAGCAGCAGAATGAAGCGGCCAAGCGCGCTGCAGAGAAGCTCAAAAAGGCCATCGAAGGGGAATGATTGATCGCCTTTTCCAATTCTATTCGGTTATGGTATCATAGGCCGCATGGAATCAACAGGCGAGTTAACAGATTATTTTACCGTTTCCGTGCAAGAGGCAGCTCTTCGCCTCGACAAGTTATTGTCACTTCGTTTTCCCACACATTCCAGGACCTATTTTCAATACCTCATTGAACAAGGATGCGTCCTTGCCAATGGGCTTCCAGTAAAAAAAAGGGAGATCCCAAAGGAGGGAGATGAAATCGAAGTCTGCTTTGTACTGACCCCAGAAATTTCTCTGGAACCACAGGACATCCCTTTGGACATCCTCTATGAAGATGAATACCTGATTGCCGTCAACAAACCGGCGAACATGGTCGTCCATCCGGCTCCCGGTCATCCCAAGGACACATTTGTCAATGCGCTTTTATTTCACTGCAAAAATTTGGAAGGCACCGATCCTCTACGTCCAGGAATTGTCCATCGACTAGACAAAGACACGTCCGGCATCCTTCTCGCCGCCAAAACGTCGCAGGCACATGCAAAACTCGTTGAGCTGTTTTCTGAGCGGCGTATTCAAAAATATTATTTAGCCGTATGCGTTGGAACGCCAAAAGAAGGCCTGATCGATGCACCCATCAAACGCCATCCCATCCACCGCAAAGAAATGGCTGTGAACTTTGAGGAAGGAAAAGAAGCAAAAAGCATTTGCAGCCTACTTGGTAAAAATGAATCTCTTTCTTTGGTCGAAGTTCAATTATTAACGGGTCGAACGCATCAAATCCGTGTTCATATGAAACATGTGGGAACTCCGATTTTAGGAGATCCTGTATATGGATCCTCGAGCGCAAATAAAAGATTTCATCCTCTAAGACAGCTTCTGCATGCCGAGCGTCTTGAATTCATGCATCCGATGACGGGAAAGGCACTCCACCTATGCGCTCCAGTTCCAAAAGATCTCTTAACATATATGGATCTGCTTAAATAATTTTTTCTATCCACTTGACGTTCAGCGAGATTGACTTTGTCCCTAGCCGAATATATCTTTTTAAGTTATGATTGACCATATGTACGTTTCTTCTTCTTCGACTGCTTATACTCTGGGAATACTAAAGTGAGGACGATTTATGAAAGAGTTTGTAGAATACATCGTAAAGAACCTGGTCGACCATCCTGATCAAGTCCGTATCAATGAAATCGGTGGCACCCATACCTTAATCATTGAATTGGCTGTAGAAAAGTCGGACATCGGTAAAATCATCGGAAAGAAAGGGAAGACGATCAACGCGATCCGCACTCTTCTGATGTCAGTAGCTAGCCGCAATGGAATCCGCGTTAACCTTGAAATTATCGAAGAAGAAGAACCTAAATAGTTCTGATCGATTCGATAGAGATTTTACCCTACTCAACTAATTTGGGAAGATAGGGAGAAATCATTGCCTTGCGAGAGTTGATCAATCCAGCTTTATAGCTCAAGACTGCAATTGGCAGCGCGCCTTTTGCTGTATTGATCTTCTTTGGGATAGGCAAAAAGCTCTCTGTAAAAATCTGGTCGTAGTCTTTCGCTCTCTGCCCATAAAATTCCACCGAAAGTCCGTTTTTCTGAATCTGAGGAGATGTGCGCAGCGCATTCAGAAATCCCTTTAAATGCTCAATGGACTGCTCTGTAAAGGGAATCCAAATCCACAGTTCATCCTTATGCTTATACTCCCCTTGCTTTCCCGTGAATAAATCCTCGGCCCCGGCAATTGTGCTGATCATCTGAAGATGCAGGTCAACTTCCTTGCGTTCATGGATGAAATCGAGAATGTTGTGATACCAGTGTTTGCGCAACAGATCGGCATTCTTAGAGAAAATGGGGAAGTTGCGAGTGAACAATTTCGCTTGCCCGACTCTAGCGCAACCGTTTTGCTCTTTCGTATCTGCGAAGAAGGAAGAGGACTTGCCTTTAGCGCAGGCGGCGATGCTTTCTTCAACAGAATCTTCTTTGGAGAGATAAATTTTGCGATAGAGAGAGTACATGTCGGGATTCTGCAAAATCCGTGCCCCAGCCTTGCGGACAAAATCTTTGTCGCGGGGAATATCGCTTATGGTAATCACTTCGACTTCTTTTTGCAGCATGATCGATTTCAGTCTGTTGATCAGCTGGACAACGCATTCGATATCGCGCTGGGATACTTTTGTCAGGAGATCGGTATCATCTAAAATAGCATAAAGAAAGTGCAGATACTCGACAGCTTCTCGCGTTGAATCGATAAAATACGTTTCATTTCCCTCGCCTGCCAGCTGCTTTTGGATCAACCTGCCCATCAGTCTTTTGTTTTGCGAAGAGGAGAGATCTTTGCCAAGTTCCGCGACCTGTTTATCGACCTGCTGCTTGGCTATTCCTCCGGTGCCGAACCGATCGTTGATCGCAAAGGCCATTTCCGCGCAGAGCACATTGGAAGACTGGGCATCGACGATGAGCGCCATCGGTGCAGACGAGGTATGCAGGCTGCTTTTGTGATGGTCGAGGACGCTGATCACTTCGAGATAGGAAGGGATTTTAGTCTCTTCGCGATTGCAAAAATCGCGTAAGCTGACAGTGCCGAGCAGGGGTTTGTGCAGATCGTTCGAATGAATGATCCCTAAAGAAATTAATTTCCCGTCTTTATCTGTCGATGTGACGCTGAGGTACGGATAGTTACCCATTTTGCTTTTGATTTCGTCGATATCCGCACGGTAGCTGACGTGCTGGGGCAAATACCCGAACACATTGCTCTTGATCTTCAAGGCAACGTCCAAACGCTCGACATAATTGCGCACGCTAAGGATTGCATCGTCCAGACCTTTGATGATTTTTTCCAGGTAATTGAAGATCTTAGGCCGATTGTCCACAAGAGCACCCGAGCGATCAAAAAGGGATGATTTATGCAGCTTCTCGACGAGATCGACGAATTCCTGGAAGTCGAAAAGGGAGAGGTCTTTCATCGCTTTGGCAAATTCTTCGAGCGTGCATTCCAACCCTTTTTTCACACCCAACACTTTAACGAGGTAGTCTTGCAAGTACTTCCTCTGCTTTTGCGTGAATTCCTTGGCAGGATGGCAGTCTCCGAGTTTTGCCAATAAGACGGGGTTGACATAGGAGGGAAGATCTTTCAGGGAGAGGTTCTCTTTAGCGAAAAGAGAGATGAGCTTGACGTGGAGAAAATTCTCAAACCATCGGAGACAGTTGTTGAGCATCATAATGACCTGGCTAACGCTTTCGACGTCAAAACTGCGCCAGTCTCCAAGGAAATACCCTTGATCGTCAATAAGAACGATGGCGTTCTCAGCCTGCTCGTGATCGATCATCAGAGTCGATTCGCCGGTATGTTTGCGGACGAGTCCTTTTTGAGTCATAATGTCGATGCCCGACAAAGCCAGCGTCGTACGGGTCTTAGCCAAGAGGTCGAACACGCCATCGCCGAACATCTGATTAAATAGAAGGCCGATCTCAATTTGAGCGGCGGGAGCGCCTCCCGGGACATTCCAGAGATGCAGGCCTTGGGCGACCCGAGCAGTAAAAGCATCGACCCATCCCCAGAAGGAAGCCACTGTCGTATCGAGGTCGGGAGATCCATGCGCCGTGACGAAATGGGAGCCGGGATAGACTTTGCCCATCCCGATCGGGAAGAGGATCTGGAATTCGTCGCGAGGAATCCATTTGCCTGTAATTTTTGCACGAACCAGGGCGTTTTCTGCTTCACTCAAATGGGAAAATTGATTAAGCCATAGCTCAAAATGAAAAAATGCATAGGGCTCGATCACTTTAATGGCATTGATCTGGTCGATGTAGTCAAGGACGGCAGAGAGGAGAAAGCACGGGGTCTTCGCCTTTAATATCAAATCGCAAAGGACATGGCTGACCCTTTCGTGTTTCTGCTTGTCATTCAACCGCTGAAATTCTTTGCTTTGGAACTCTTTGAAAATGCGTGGAAGATTTTCGAATTTTTGGAAGGAGATTTTAAAATCTCCAAGATCCTGCGCCTCGCGCTTGGAATCCTTCTTCCCAGAGCCTTTTCTCATAGAAAAACACTACAAAAAAATTAAAAAAAACGGATTGAGCAGGACTCGAACCTGCGACCGCCCGCTTAGAAGGCGGGTGCTCTATCCAGCTGAGCTATCAATCCAAGAACCTTCTTATGGATCCAAGAGGGTCATTTTCAAGTGAGAATCCTCAATTTGTTTGGCAAGCCAAGACCGTCTACTTGTCTCTGGTGTATGCCGTATCTTGGGTAAAACCATGCAAGAGTCGCCTGATCGAATTCTTCTGGATGGGCCTGGTCTGCGATAGATTTCTTGTTGCTTTCGGTCAGCGTTTTGATAATCCTGGAAAGAGTGTATGATATGAGGTCTTACAAAAATGATCACATTGCGCTTCTCATCATGTTTCTTCGTTTTGCTAAAAGCAGCTCCGATCCATGGAAGACCGCCTAGGCAAGGCAGCCCGGCCTTATGCTGTGATTTAGCATTGCGGATCATCCCGCTTAAGACTAGGAAATGCTTGTCGGGTACATGGACATGAGTTGCCATATTGGTTTTAGTCGTACGTATTCCGTTGACCTGCGAGTTGCTGTTGATGGGTCATTATCGAGGCTTTCTGTGATCTCCTCGTTCAAACTCAAGCGTGATGATATCTCCTTCGCCAAGTCGCGGGGTGATGCTCAGGCTGACGCCTATGTCGCGGTACTCGATATTGGCCGTCGTCTGCTGGCTTTGTCCGACCGTGTCACGACCGAACCTGTGAAAGGAATGTTGTCTCCGACGAAAATTGTCGAGTTCTTGTTGTCCTGGGTGATGATTTTTTGATTTAGGACGATTGTGCTGCTTCCATCGATCTGGAGCGCGGAAACTAAGAGCCCTAGAGAGAAGTAGGATTTGCCTTTGTGCATGATCACATCGCCGATGACACCGAGATCGAACCCGGGGACAAAGGGATCTGTCGAAGTCCGGTTGGGGTGTTGGCGCGTTGATCCCTTTCATCGTTGGGCAACGCTCCGCCGGGGCTGCCCTTCGCGGGCGCGAAATTTCCGACCCCCAAATCCCAACTCTGTTAGAATATTGGCCCCCGGCGGCCCACTGCAGGCCAAACTCCATGCTCTTTTTGACATCGGTCTCGATCACGAGGACTTCGATGAAGACCTGGCTGCAGCGGAATGATCCAGGCTTTCGACGAGCTTGTTGAGTTTCTGTAAGGTGTCGGCATCGGCAAGAACAAAGCAGTGAGTTGGTCGCCTTGACCCATTGAAGGGACTGTATGGCGTTGATCAGCTTGATCGGTGCG
>CAWESW010000030.1:0-15386 GCA_963811735.1 uncultured Verrucomicrobiae bacterium
CTGGAAGGTACCAAATTACAGACAATGCCGATTGCAGGCACTCGTCCGAGGATTCCGGGCGAAGAGGACAGGATCGTCTTAGATCTTCTGCAAGATCCTAAAGAGGATGCAGAGCATATGATGCTCGTCGACTTAGGCAGAAATGACCTTGGGATCGTCGCGACGATCGGCAGCGTCAAAGTCAAAGTAACTGAAGTTGCTCGTTATTTCCCACATGTGATCCACCTCGTTAGCCAGGTCGAAGCAGAGATCGCAGAGCCTAATGACGCCCTCGATGCTCTCAAAGCGGTCTTTCCCGTCGGGACATTGACGGGAGCCCCTAAGATTCGCGCGATGCAGATCATCGATGAACTGGAAGGATCCCGCCGCGGGATTTATGGCGGATGCGTCTGCACGATCGATAACAACGGAAACCTCGACAGCTGTATTGCTATCCGCACAGCGTTCATCAAAGACGGCCTTGCCTCTGTGCGCGCAGGAGCCGGTATCGTCATCGACTCCGTTCCGGAGCAGGAAGTGGAGGAGACTAGAGCAAAGGCCAAAGGCGTCATCGATGCGATTCATCTCGCAATGGAAGTGGTGTTTGATGATTCTTGTTGATCAGGAATTACGATAGTTTCACTCACAACTTATACCAATTGATCGCATCGATCTACGAGGATGTCGAAGCTCTGTGCGCAACGACTGCATTACTCTGGACGAGATCAGGGTGTTAAATCCCAAAGCGATCATCCTCTCTCCCGGACCGGGAAGGCCCGAGGATGCAGGCGTCTGCGTCGAGGTCATCCGCACTTTTGCCCCCACAGTTCCTATGCTTGGGGTGTGTCTTGGCCATCAGGCGATCGGACTGGCCTTTGGAGGCCAAGTGGTGTCTGCTCCCGAACGCTTTATGGAAAGAAGTCTCTGACGTTTATAGCAGGTGGGGAATGTTCAAAGGGTGCTCCTTGCCGCTCAACGTGGCGCGCTACCATTCGTTGGTGGTGTCGATAGAAACAGACGATCGACTCCCGCGCTGGATCCATCGAAGCGGCAGACGTCTCCGAGGTCGTGATGGCGATCAACACAAAGAATTTCCTTGTTACGGCGTGCAATTCCATCCCGAGTCGATCATGACAGCGCAAGGGGAGCAGCTGATCCGCAACTTTTTGCATGAGGCGGGGCTGTGCTAAAACAGACGATCGAAAAACTCATTTCCCGTGAAAACCTTACAAAAGAGGAAAGCTCGCTCGCCATTCACGAGGCTTTGGGCGAGGCCAACCCTTTTCAGACCGCTTGCATTCCGCGTTTAATGCGCGCGAAAGGGGAGACTATAGAAGAGATTCAAGGCGTGATTGAAGCGATGCGCTCTTTAATGGTGCGCGTCGATGTTCACGTCTTGTCCTCGACATGGTCGGCACAGGAGGCGTCGGCGCCCATACTCTCAACATCTCAACGGCATTGGCGATCCTGGCCGCCAGCTGCGGCGTTAAAATCGCCAAAGCATGGCAACAGGAGCGTTTCTTCGCTGGCGGGTTCGGCGGATGTGCTGGAGGCGACAGGGATCGATATCCATCAAACTCCCGAGCAGATAGAGGTGTGTCTGGTATTGAAGAGATCGGAATCGGATTTATGTTCGCTCCCCATTTTCACCCTGCTTTAAAGGATTTAAAAGAGATCAGAAAAGGCTTAAGCGTGCGTACGCTTTTCAATATCATCGGACCACTGCTGAATCCCGTAGGTGTATAGAGCATCTGATGCTGGGCGTTTTTAGCGAAGATCTGATAGACATCGCAGCAGACCTGCTTTTGCGGTTAAAATCGCGCCGCTCGCTTGTCTTCCACGGAAGTGGATTGGATGAACTCTCCTGCATGGGCCCGTCCAAGGTCATGGAAGTTTCGGAAGAGGGCTTGCGATCCTTTATCATCGACCCTCTGCATTTTGGTTTGAAGCGCTGCAGCATTGAAGATCTTCGTGGCAAAGATGCAAAGTACAACGCGGAAAAGATGGTCGAGGCGTTTGGAGGAAAAGAGAGCGGATTTTCAGATACGATCGCCCTGAACGCAGGGGTTGCCGCATATCTCTACGGAATTGCTGAATCGGTCCAAGAGGGGATTGATTTGGCAAAAACCCATTTAAAAGAAAAAAAGGCGCTGGGCCTTTTAAACCAATGGAAGTCCTATGCCTGATTTTTTAACTGAAATTTTGGAAAGAAAAAAAAGAGAAGTCGAAGAGCTTCCTCAACCCGTCAGTTTTAAAGAAGCTCTCAAGCGGAATCCATTGTCTGTAATCGCGGAGATCAAGCGCAAGTCTCCTTCAAAAGGGACCTTGAACCTATCCATCGATCCGGTTGAACTCTCGAAAAAATACGTCGCCGGCGGTGCTGCTGCGATCTCGGTGCTGACCGATGAAGAGGGGTTTGGAGGCAAATTGCAAGACCTGAGAGCGGTCGTCGCTGCCAATCCCGGGATTCCTGTGCTGCGCAAAGATTTTATCATCGATATTAGACAAATCTATGAGACGGCCCGTGCCGGCGCGCATGCCGTGCTGCTCATCGCCGCAGCTCTGGGAGAACGTTTGCCCGAGTTTGTGAAGGCTGTAAAAAGCTATGGACTGGAAGCACTCGTCGAAGTGCATGACCTTAACGAGCTGCAACTGGCGCATATTTCCGGCGCTACGATTATCGGCGTGAACAACCGCAACCTGTCGACCTTTGAAGTTTCTTTGGAGACAGCTGAAGCGTTAGCTCCCCATTTTTCCGCCGACATCGTCAAAGTTGCCGAGTCCGGGATCGAAAATGCAAGGGACGCAGCGAGGATGCGCAAGGCAGGCTATGATGCCATCCTGGTTGGCGAGGCCCTCGTCAAGGCCAATGACCCTCAATCTCTCATCAAGGAGCTTCACCATGCTCATTAAAATCTGCGGAGTGCGCGATCCCGCTACTGCTTTATTTGCCGCAACTAATGGTGTTCATTTTATCGGTATGATCCTCTCCCCGGGGTTTCGCCGGTCTGTGACTTTATTAAGAGCGAAACAGATTGCGGAAGCTGCCAGAGAAGGGGGAGCGGAACCCGTTGCCGTGTTCGTCTCAGAGACGCCCGAGCAAGTCGAGATGATCTGCCATGAGCTTGAGATCGGAATTGTTCAATATTATCCTCAGACGATTTCACTTCCACAGCATTTAAGGCGCTTTTACATCAACGAACAGGACGCTTCATTGCGCGAGGGACATGATTATTTATTGCTTGAGAGCGGCAAACCCGGCTGCGGCGAAAGGATCGATCGCACCACATTTGTCCGCCCTGAGGGGAAGGATTTCTTTTTGGCCGGAGGATTAGACCCGAAAAATATCAGGGAAATGATCGAGCTTTATCGCCCCTGCGGCGTCGATGTTTCCAGCGGCGTGGAAAAAGACGGCAATAAAAACCGCGATCTCATTTTAGAATTTATCAAACAGGTGAGCAGTTGTGAATAATTTGGAAACGCAAATGAAATTTGGCGGAGTCTATTTGCCCGAACTGCTGATGGCGCCAATTGCGGCATTGCAAAAGGGATGGGAGACCTACGGCTCCGATGCGGACTTCATCGAAGAATTTTTGGAACTACTCACGGATTACGCCGGCAGGGAAACCCCATTGACAGAGGTGAAGCGGTTTTCAGAGGCCATTGATGGGCCCCGAATCTTCCTGAAAAGAGAAGACCTTTTGCACACAGGCGCCCACAAACTCAATAACGCTTTAGGACAATGCCTGCTTGCAAAAAGAATGGGCAAAAAACGGATCATCGCCGAGACCGGCGCCGGCCAGCACGGCGTTGCCACAGCGACCGCATGTGCTTTTCTCGGGCTGCAGTGCATTGTGTACATGGGCAAGGTCGATATCGAAAGGCAATCTCCTAACGTGTCCCGCATGCGCTTACTTGGCGCAGAGGTCATAGCCGTTGAAAATGGCACGATGACGCTCAAAGACGCGGTCAACGAAGCTCTCCGCGACTGGTCTTCCACATACGAAGAGTCACACTACTGCTTAGGCTCAGCTCTTGGACCCCACCCTTACCCGGAAATGGTCGCCGCGTTTCAATCGATCATCGGCACAGAAGCGCATGCGCAGATCCATGAAAAAATCGGAAGAGACCCCGACCTGATCGTCGCCTGCGTCGGCGGAGGATCGAATGCGATCGGCATCTTCTCTGCCTTCATCGATAATCCTCAGGTTGCCCTCATCGGCGTCGAGGCAGGCGGCAAAGGGGACAAGCTCGGACAGCACGCGGCCCGCTTTAAAGGGGGAAAACCGGGGGTGCTCCATGGCTGCTATACTTACCTTCTGCAGGATGAAGGGGGCCAGATCGCTGAGACCCATTCCATTTCTGCCGGACTCGATTATCCCGCCGTTGGACCGCAGCATTCCGATCTCTACGCATCGGGCAGAGCCCGCTACGAAAGCGTCACAGACGATGAAGCATTGGCCGCCTTCAAACTGCTCTCGCAGACAGAGGGGATTATCCCTGCGCTCGAGTCCAGCCATGCCCTAGCCTATGTGATAAAGACAGCGCGCACTCTGCCCAAAGACAAAGTCATCCTCATCAACCTCTCGGGAAGGGGTGAAAAAGACCTGCCTCAGCTCACAGAGAGAGGCCTCATATGATTGCTACAGCATTTGCCAATGGTCCCGCTTTTATCGCTTATCTGACTCTTGGAGACGGAGGCCTTGATTACTCTCTGAAGTCCGCGCTTGCCCTTGTCGAAGGGGGCGTCGACCTGCTTGAGATCGGCATTCCGTTCTCAGATCCGATCGCTGACGGCCCTGTCATTCAGAAAGCCATGGAGCGCTCTTTGCAGGGCGGGACGAAGGCAAGTGATTTGATCCCGTTTTTGCGCGATTTTCGAAGCAGAAGCGATGTGCCCGTCGTTATTTTCAGCTACTACAACCCGATTTTAGCTTTAGGGGACGCCTTTCTCGAAGAGGCAAGTGCCGCTGGCGCGAGTGGAATCCTCATTGTCGACTCGCCCTTCGAACAGATGCCCGAATCCTCTCTCGATCCCGTCCTCGTCGTCTCCACATCGACGCCGCAAACGCGCGTGGAAGAGATCGCAAAAGCCGGACGGGGATTTATCTACTACGCCTGTCAGAAGGGGACGACAGGCATGCGTGGGGGACTGCCTGAACATTCCGCCCACGACATCGCCCGCATCAAGCTGGCCAGCTCGCTTCCTGTCGCCATTGGCTTTGGGATCAGCAACAGGCAAACGGCCAAAGAAGCAATAACGCTTGCTGACGGCTTTGTCGTCGGTTCCTACTTCGTCGATGCGATGAGCCACCGCGTGTCCCCGGAAGAATTAACAGAGTTAGCAAAACAGATTGACCCAAGGAGTCGTCCATGATCGTTCTCATCGACCGTAAAGCAAAAAAAGAGGAAATTTCCGCTCTGCAAAAGCGCCTCGACTGGATGGGGATCAAGGCCAATCTCGTCGAAAGAGAGGGCAGGCTGTGTCTTGCCCTTGTCGCTGGCGTAGATAAAAGCGTGGATATCCACCAGTTTAAGACACTCCCTCTCATTGAAGAGATCTTGCCTCTATCCCAGCCCTACAAACTCGCTGCAAAACAGGTGAAAAATGCGCGTACGGTGATCGAGTGCAAGGGCCGCTTCATTGGTGGCGAGCACCTCGCCGTCATGGCAGGGCCTTGCAGCATTGAATCAGAAGAGCAGATCATGGCCTGCGCAAAATGCGTCAAAGAGAATGGCGGGAACATTTTGCGCGGCGGAGCCTTCAAACCGCGCACGTCGCCTTATGCTTTCCAGGGCCTTGGTGAGAAAGGACTCCAATACCTGCAGAAAGCAGGGGAGGCCTATGGCCTGTTGACCGTGTCTGAAGTGATGGACACCGATCAGATCGAGCTTGTCGCATCTTATTCCGACATCTTACAGATCGGCGCCCGCAACATGCAGAATTTCAGCCTGCTCAAAAAGCTCGGCGCTGTCAAAAATCCGATCCTGCTCAAGCGCGGACTCTCTGCGACCTATCAGGACCTCTTGATGTCGGCCGAGTATATCCTCAATGCCGGCAACCCCAATGTCATCCTCTGCGAAAGGGGAATCCGCACCTACGAGACGTATAGCCGCAATACCCTGGACCTCGCAGCCGTCCCGATCCTTCAGGAATTATCCCATTTGCCGATCATCGTCGATCCCAGCCACGGCACCGGCATTCGTAAAATGGTCGCGCCGATGGCAAAGGCCGGCGTTGCAGCAGGGGCCGACGGTCTCATGATCGAGATCCATCCGGTTCCGGACAAAGCCTTTTCAGATGCCGATCAGACGCTGAGCTTCGAGCAGTTTTCCGAAATGATGCAGGCACTGAAACAACTGGCTCCCATTGTCGGAAGAAAGCTCTGAGATTTTGAGGATTATTTTGGCCATTTTTATCATTTTTTACTACACGACGAAAATGTAGATGAAACGCAAAGACGCTAAGGCGCAAAGTGTAAAAAAAAATCTTTGCGCCTTAGCGTCTTTGCGTTTCATCTTTGTCTATAATTTGACACCTCTGAAACCAGTTAGAGTGCTCTGAATGAAATCAATATTGTCGTGCAATGATATTTTTTAAGATTTAATTATTTCTAATGCACTAAGGGTTAGAGCATTGAGAAATTGAAATAGTTAAAGTAAAAAATTGATTAATTAGGCGTGATTTGGTATAATTAATAGTAAAAAGATTCTATGGTTGTGAAGAACTCTATTTCTCAGAATTTAGAGCCTATCCGATGCCATGAAAATAGATATTTAGAATAAAAATAATCAGACTCAAAATAAGGAAAAAAATATGACAACGTTTAATCGGCTAGGTGGTACTCCCTACAATCCCTTTGCTCCATCCACATCCCTTCCCTTAGAAACTCCAGCTTCTTCCTCAGCACTTGATCAAATGTTCGAGCGTTTATTTCCCCAGCGACATTGGTCGTATGATCTCCCTTTATGCAATCAAATGACCGTTGACCTCCCTTTAGGAAGTGAAGCTACTGTTAAAAATTCAGAAAACAACGCGACAAACGCGACAAATGAGACATCAACACTCGAAAGTACAGAATTAAAAAAGACTTCCGAAGGGCAAACCGTTCCTCGTAAAGAGATCACCATAACGCTTCACTTTGAAGATAATGCATTAGAGGGAGTGGCAACCGTATCCGTCGATCACCCTCATCGTAAGAATAAAAAAAAGGAAGCTATCGATCAAAAGAGGTGCAGTAAACGGCAAAGAACCGCTTCCGTTCTGCTGAGTGGGGGTCAATTCAAGCCCCATGACAGGATCTTTGCTAGGTTAACCCGGAACTCCCAGTCAAATGAAAAAGAAGTCGTTCCAAAGCGCCGTGCATTAGAAAATGTCTCTCTATCCCCACCTAAGCCCAAGCGTCGAAATATAAAAGTCGAGGAAGATCGTTGTGAATTCAATCCCTCTGATTTATTTAAACGAGCGGACCCTCGTAATTATTTCAAGCTTGAGCTGATTTCTTTACCAAACACCGGAGCTCTCTTTATTGATACAGATGAACCTTGTTCTAACGGCCTTGAACAATGTATGAGGACGTTTTTTACTTCTATTGAAGGTCATGATGAGCTAGTCGGGGTTGAACGATCCGTGCTGGACTTTGATCCTGTTTTTAAACAGAGATTAGGAATTGAAACAACAGCTCGTTATATCAGCACAATGGAGGTAGACCCTGACTGTGCAGATAAAATCAAAACGTGCTGGAGTGCATTTATTGATAAAATTGAAGTTAAAGATACAAAGAAAAATCGTTTATATATTAATTGCATTAAAAAATCACGTCCTGATGGAAATGATCAATGGACTAGAAAGTATGAAGTGAAGAAGGTGAGCGAAGAAGTAGGTTATGGTCTCTTTGCCAAAAAAAGCTATCGAAGGGGCGAGGTTGTCGGATTTTATGCAGGCCGCTTTGTTCTAATGGCATCGCTTGAAGGTAAAGACAAAAGCTATGTTTTTGATGGATTTGACTCTCCTTTTGATGATTTGGCCATAGACGCATTAAAGGAAGGCAATGCGACTCGTTATATGAACCATACCGATGATGCAAATGCCAACGTTGACACGGTTGAGTTTTATCACGATGGCCTTGTCTATATCATGTTCGAGACCAAATGTAAAGTTTCTCTAGGCACAGAATTGAGATATGATTATGGATCCGCTTACTGGGAAAAAAAGGGATTAGAGCCTGAGAAGCAGAACTAAAACTCAGTTTCTTATGCTTGCAAAAAAGACCATTTCAACGCCCTTCAGTATAAATCTCTCTTGCTGAGAGCTGGCTTTGTTGCAGCGAAGCGATCATCGAACTCAAGTCCTGACGCGAAGAGGGCACACCGATCCCAAAATATTCCAGCCCGAAGGACTCCATCTCGGAGAGTTGGTATTGGTTCCTTCCGTCGAAAAGGACCTTGTGCTTCAGATAGGGGACGACTTTTTGGAACTCCACAAATCGAAATTGCTTCCACTCTGTGACAAGCGCGATGGCGTCCGCATGCATGGCAGCTTCATATTCGTCTTTGCAAAATGTAATGCGGCTGCCGAAGAATTTGCGGGCGTTTGGCATCGCAGCGGGGTCATAGGCGCGGATGTGTGCGCCATGCTCAAGCAGCTCCTGGATTAGGGGCAATGAGGGCGCCTGACGGATATCGTCGGTGTCGGGCTTAAATGAGAGCCCCCAAACCGCGATGGTTTTATCTTTAATTCCTCCCTGAGAGGAAAAATAGGCCAGGATTTTTTCAGCGAGGAATTTTTTCTGGCGCTCGTTGACTTCTTCAACGGCATCGAGGATCGACATCTCGATATCTCTTTCTTTGGCGATTGAGGACAAGGCTCGGATGTCTTTGGGAAAGCAGGATCCTCCATAGCCGATTCCCGCATAGAGAAACTGATAGCCGATGCGTTGATCGGAACCGATGCCGACACGCACTTGTTTGATGTTGGCGCCGGTCTTTTCACAAAGATGCGCAAGTTCATTCATGAATGAGATGCGCAGGGCGAGCATCGCGTTGGCAGCGTACTTCGTCATTTCAGCGGAAACGGTGTCCATCACAAAGATGCGGTCGTGGTTAATTGTGAATGCGGAGTAGATTTCCTTCATCACTTTGGCGGCATTGGAATTCTCGACGCCGAGGATGATTCTGTCGGGTTTCATGCAGTCGCCGATCGCGCTCCCTTCCTTGAGGAATTCGGGATTGGAGACGACATCGAAAGAAAATTCAGATCTTGTCTCGCGCAACACTGCGGAGATGAGTTCCTTCACTTGGGCAGCAGTTCCTGGAGGAACCGTCGATTTGTTGACGATGATCTTGTATCCATTGATGTGGCGGGCGATTTCCAAGGCAGCAGCATAGACATAGGAAAGGTCGCAGGAGCCGTCTTCGGATGAAGGGGTGGGGACTGCAATGAAACAGACGGAGGACTGCTCGACGCCTTGGGCATAATCGGTAGTGAACGATAGCCTTCCCGCTTCGGAATTGCGTTCGACAAGTTCTTTTAAGCCCGGCTCGTAAATGGGAAGGATTCCCTGTTTCAAGTTGGCGATTTTTTGCGCGTCGATGTCTAAGCAGATGACATGATGGCCCATTTCAGAGAGACAAGCAGCTGTGACGAGGCCGACATAGCCCGTTCCAACCATGAGAATTTGCATAATTGCCCGTCAGTTTCGAGTTCGGATAAGAACAAAATCTTATCCGCTCAAGCGGATAAATTTCCATCTTTTAAGAGAAGCGTCTTATCGCAAAGAAAGGAAAGTTCTTTGTCGTGTGTGACGACAATGAGTGCCTTGTTAAAGTCTTTGGAAAGGCGGATGAGAAGAGAATGGATCTCTTGCGAATGCTTGTGATCCAGATTGCGGAAGGTTCATCGGCCAGGATCAGATCGGGATCGTTGCAAAGGGCTCTTGCGATCGCAGCGCGCTGTTTTTCACCGCCGGAAAGTAGCTTTGCCATGTAGCTGGCCCGGTCTTTAAGGCCGACGGCTTCGAGGAGTTTTAAAGCGCGCGTGTGAGAAGGTGAGCCGGGATGTGTGGCCTGCCTTGCAATTTTGGCGGACATGAGCACGTTTTCGAGTGTCGTGTAGTCGTCGAGAAGGTTATAGCTTTGAAAGATGAAGCCGATGTGCTTATTGCGCAATTGCGGCAAGGAACATTGCGAGACATCTTGACCGCAGATTTCGAGAGTTCCGCCTGACGCTTTTTCCAGCGTTCCGAGGATGTGCAGCAGCGTGCTTTTGCCTTCTCCAGACTTACCGGTAATGGCGACGGATTCTCCGGGGAAGATTTCCAGGTCGATCCCTTTCAGAACTTCAAGGGGCGCCGGAGAGCAAAATTTTTTCGTCAGTTTTGTCGCTTTAAGCAAGGGGATTTTCATCATTCGGACCTCAAAATTTCAGAAGGTCGGAGGCGGCAGGCTTTGATCGCAGGGACAAGTCCCGCAAGCAGGGAAATGAGGGGGGTTGCGATCAAAATGAAAGTAACGGCGTTATTGCTGAGCTCGCTTGAGAGCGACTGGCCAAAGAAGGTGGCATTGAAAGCATCATGCCCCTGAAAATAGCTCAGCAGCTGGACGATCGAGTCGATGTGATGGAGCGTGAAAAGAGCTGCTGTGGTTCCAATGATGCTGCTGAGGATCCCCATCGCAACTCCGCAGATGCCGAAGATGGAGGCAATGCTCAAACGGCTGGCTCCCATCGCTTGCAGGATGCCGATCTCCCGTTTCTTATCGTTCACGAGCAAAACGAGCATGGAGATAATGTTGCAGCAGGCGACGAACAGAATGATGATGCCGACAAGGGCGAATAGGTATTTATCGCTTTGAAACTGCTGCATGAGGTCTTTGGCGAAATCATATTCGCGGAAAGTGGTCGCTTTCCAGTACTTTTCAAGGCCTCTTTCGGAAAGGGCGAGCAGGATCTGGTTTTTGACATCCTCTGCAGTATTCAGATCGTTAAACCAGACCAGTACGCCATTGGACTGTGTTTTGTCAAGATTGAAGGAGGAGCTTGAGGAATTGATCGCATTGGTGACAAAGGGAGGCACGAGGATGCATTTATTGCCGACAGAGAGAATGCCGGGATCGTAAAATCCTGAGACAAAGATGGGCAAACGGTGTTCTTGAAGAGAGCTGGATGTTGCGCTCGAGTAGGAGAGGTAGCCGCGGTCGCCGATCATCACACCGTTGTCTAAAAAGCTTTTGGCCAGGAGAACACCTGTCTCTTTTTCATCATTGATGGGCAGAAGGGGATCGGCGCCAGAGATCCAGGGGGTCCCCGCGCCATTTTTAATGAACTCAGCCTTTGCGATTTCGAGTCCATCGAGGCTGACATCGCCTTTGAGGGAAATCCCCTGAAGGCCCGTTTTGACCTTGAAGCGCAAGGGGCCTGTCAAAATGGAGTCTTCGACGTGAAGTTGGAGCGGTCCGTCGGCGAGTAGGGGCGTTTGAAGAGAGATCTTCTCTTTTCGGCCCGATTTGTCTTCGAGAATCAGATCGCTGCCCTCTTTCCAGATTTTGACGCGGCTGTGCGAGGGAATGGTGCGGGCACTGTCTGTTGGGATGTCGATCCGGCTTAACCTGTCGTTGCGGAAATGGGCCTGCCCTTCAAAAACCTGCTTCTGAGGCAAAAGGGTATAGGGGATTTGCCAGAAAGGATAGCGGGGTTTGAGCTGCTCAACTTTGACATTCTGGAGAATTTTTTGAATGCGCCCTTGGCTCATTTCTTTGTCCGCCTTTAGGGTGAGCATCGGCGAGTCCTGCCGGGAAAGGTCGGTGGACTGTCCTGCGAGATAGAGCAGGTGGTTCAGGTCTTTTTCCGTCGGGGGGAGAAGGATGGAGGAGAGACCGGGACATTGATCCGGAAGGGAGGCCAAATAGGAGACTTGGGTGAGATAGCCCTGACTCTCGTCGCCGCGAATCCCGCTGCCCGGGCGCAAGAGCTGCAGGCGCATCAGGGCCCCGCTGAGTTCAAAGTCCTGATAGACGAGGTCGGGCCGGGTCTGTTTGAGGTGGGCCAAGATTGAAAAAAGGCCTTTGACGGGATCTTTCAATGAACCGTCGGAAGAGAGGTCGGGCTGTGCGAGGTGGGCTGGAATCTGGCCATCCTCAGAGGGGTTATACGGGTCCGCAGCAGCGGACTGGACTTTCTCGGCGATATTTTTGAGGGCGTACTGGGAATTTGAGCTGACGGAGTCGATCTGGTAATAGTAGGAAGAGTAGTATTGCTCCGTAGGCGTGATTCTTAAAGGGGCATTGAGCGTGGTGAGCTTTTGCAGCCAGTTGCGCTCAATTCCTTCCGTGACGGAGAGGAACACCAGCACGAGCCAGACGACCAAAGAGATCACCGCTACTGATAGAAGGGCGATGAGGGAGACGGAAAGCTGTTTTCTGCGAGGAATGAGATACTTTAAAGCAACAGAAAGCTCAAACATAAACCCGCATGGACTAAAATTGTATGGAGAGGAAACAGCCTTATACCAAACTCGGTTGAAAACTTCACTTTTGAGCGCGTCAAAGCTCAAAAGTGAAGTTTTCAACCGAGTTTGGTATAACAGCAATTCCCTCTAAAGCTTCCCGTTAGAGACAGTCTCCTAACTATACAGGAAAATCATTTCGCTTCTTTGAAAATGACGCGTTTCTTCATTTTTTATCGTATTTCTTAAGCTCGATTCTTCCTGTGACTGTGCGCTTATTCTTTGTCGCTCCAGTAGCATTCTGAGCTTTCGTGTTTGATATTTTGCGTGCGCCTTTTGCCATGATGAAACCTCATTTTTTCATTACGAAGTCAATTCTAATCGTTATCTTATTAACAGACAAGGGGAAAGCCTCTCTATTTCTCTCGATTAATTCTTTTCGCTGTCCTTTGTTTATTAGTGATTTGTGTTTCATTTTACAAAATGATAGTTTACAAAATAATTGAAATGTAATTAGATGGAATTAAGATGCGAAATATTATTTTAATCTTGTTTTTGGGGCGTGGTTATGAAAAAAATATGGTTAGCTTTGCTTTTAACTCCTTGCCTCACTTTTGCTGCATATCCCATTTATGAGATTGAACATGAAAAGAATGACGCTCCGTTAAGCGCTGAGGGACGAGCAGGATAAAGGATTACAAAGCCCTTCAAAAACGCCGCAGGCTATGCGGATACAGTACGCTATTGCCCTCGAAGAGGAGGCCCAGGGAGAAGAGGCGATTGCCCAAGAAAATGCGGTTCAGAAGAAGGGGGAGATCGCTCTCGAGCAAGAGACTGCTCAGGTGAGTCTCCTCACAACGTAAGCTCTGTAACAACACCTCCTTCAGAGCAGCATAAACAAAGCTGCGGCTGCGGATAGCATGTTCGGGGCAGAAAAAGCCCTACCGCCCGTTCTAAGCTTCAGCGCTGCGCCAGAATCCCGCACCCCTCGCGTCACCCAGAGGAAACAAGGAGAGAGCCACGCAGCGCAAGGCTCGATCGAAAGCGGTTGCTCCCCATGAATCAAGAAGCTACGAGCAAACAACGAGCATGCCGAGCTGATCAATCCGATGCTAAGAAAAATTCAAGCATGGACTCTCAGAAAAAATCGTCCTATAAAGAGCAGAACAACAAATGGGCGAGCAGGCGAAAAGAGAGCAACAGGGCTACTCGTTAGAGCAAGAGAGCCTATAGCGGCAGAGCGAAGTATCAGGAGAAGAAAATCAAATGGCACCATCCGGCAAGCGTGCTGCAGCACCTGAGTGATCTAGAGAGTGCTCTACGCATTTATTCCCTTATATACCCAGAGGGATTCTCGTCATCGGCTCAAGGTTCGAACCATCTCCCTTTTGATAGCAATGGAAGCCAAGGCCCGCGATCATTGCTGCGTTATCGAGCGTCATTTTTTTTGCGGATAATACACAGACAATATCCAGCTCGCTGAAGAGAGCTCGCAATCTTTGATTGTTATAACGCCTTCGCAGTACATTATCGCCCGGCATTCAAAAAGTCTTTGCCGCCTCAAGGGTCTTGGTGATGCACATTCGGTGTATCCGGAATAGGCTGCCACATCCGCCTTTTCTTTTTCAGAGATAATGAGAGGGAGCGTCTTTGGATGCGCTTTGCCCTTTAACGGTATACAGGACGTTGGTCTTCAGCCCGGGAAAGGAAAAGTCGAGCGGGTGGTTCTTGATCCGGCCGGGCCGAAATGGAAAACGGGAAGGGTCGCCCTGTTTTGCTAATGCTTCTATCTCCGGGCCGCCCGGATAGGGGAGTCCCAAAAGCGTGCTGCGACTTTGTCAAAAGCCTCGCCGATGGCATCGTCGAGCGTCGTCCCGATCATTTGGTATTTTCCCACCTCGTCGATCTTGACGATGAAGGTATGCCCTCCGCAGACGGGACAGCCCTAAGCGGAAGCGGGGAGTCTCGAGGGGCATCATCGCAGCGTAGATGTGGGCCTCGACTGAAGTTTGACCCCTGATAAAGGGGATATTCCATGCGTAGGAAAGGGATTGGCAGCATTCAGGCCGATGAGCAGGGCGCCGATGAGCCCGGCCCCTTGGCAGCTGGCGACCAGGTCGATCTCCGCGGGGGCGCCGACACCGCTTCCTCGATCGCCTTCTTGATGACCGGGATAAGGGCGTCGATGTGGCGCCTGCAGGCAAGCTCGGGGAAAACCCCTCCTGTAAAGATTGTGCAGCTCCGCCTGGGAGCTGATCACATTAGACAATACCTCTTTGTGTCCCAGAAGGCGCAGGCCGTCTCATCGCAAGCGCGCTCTCAATCCCTAATACAATCATAATTTTTGAATTTCCCGTAGTTTTTTGGCCTCAAATTATCTCTCTGTGATTTTAAGAAACTCATTAGAAAAAATTTACAAAATCTCTATATAGTCAAAGAAAGAGGGATTCATGGCGCACTCCGCACTGATCGGGTTCTATCTGCTGATCGCCGTTTTGCTGATCATTGCTGGGGGTTCTTTCATCGTAAAGGTCAGCCAATAGAACTTAAACAAGCCCTGCTGCTCAGCGTTTTTTGGATAGCCGTTGCCCTTTTGTTTCAATTTTTTTGTATACTTTCGGTTCGGCCCAGAGAGCGCTCTTCGTTTTTCACGGGCTATCTGATCGAAAAGTCGCTGAGCATTGACAACCTTTTTATATTTTTGTTGATCTTCTCCCATTTTCAATCCTGCCGCCCACCAACATAAATCATGTGGGGATCTTGGGAGCGCTCATCTTCCGCATTTCATTGATCCTCGCCGGAGTTGCCCTGATCGAGCAATTCCCCTGGATGTTGACGCGTTTTTGGCGCCTTTTTATTGTTTTCGGGGATCAAGCTTCTTGTGCAAAAGGAGAAGTCGAGGATCCCTCGCAAAGTTTTTTTTTATAGGACGCTCAGCAGAGTGCTTCCTGTTGTAAAAGGAGACAG
>CAWESW010000031.1:0-9077 GCA_963811735.1 uncultured Verrucomicrobiae bacterium
TGTTTATAGACTTCCGGTTGGGACTGCGCAGGCCTGCACGCTGGTAAATCACCATACCGTACGCCCCGTCGGCGTAGCCTCGCGTTTCTTAACTGAGGCCGACTTGGTGGCTGGTGTTGTCGAAGAATTTCTTTGCCCTTTCCGACAAGATCGGAACGGTCAGCAACAGAAGGCGGTCGATAAGATTGGCATCCAGCGGTTGCGGATAGATCGGGAACGGTCCAAGAGGAGCGTCGATCATCGGTTGCGAAGATCGCTTCTCCGTGTGGCCGGACGAACAGTCGAATATCTATTTGCTTTCAGGGCCGAGCGCGAAGTTACTGTAGCTTCGCGTACTCCGCCTTGGCGTCCTTCAAGATGGGAACATCGGGGTCGGCGTCCTTCCAGAGCGTGAGGAAGTCCTTATATGCGGCACGGGCCCTGGCCGTATCACCCTGCGCGGCGTAGGCACGAGCCAAGCCGAGGCGCAGGTGATCATCAGCTGCTCTTTGGGCTTTTGCACTCGGACCCCTTTAGCCCACTGCTTGCCGGTCCAGCTTAAAGACAACTCATCGATCTCAACTTGATATCCGCTCTGGTTGCCAATCATCGTGACGAGCATTTTTTTCCCAAGCGCGGTCGAAAAAAACAAAGGGACGAACACGGCAGACAGAACAATCAGGAACGCGAACGCTCCCAGACAGGCCGCGATGATTTTAAAAACGGAAGGGTGCTTATGTGGAAGACCATTTGGCATATCGCTGAATCCCCGCTATGGTTTTAGCATCGCAAATTTCACCGGTTTCAATCATTTCCTCCGCTTTGCTCAAGGGAAGAACGAGAAGGTCGATCGCCTCATCTTCATCGGCTTCCAGAGGATCAGCCGTAAGGCCAAGAGCGACAAAGAGATGGAGGTATTCCGTACAAAACCCCGGAGTGCTGTAAAATCCCCCCAAAAGGATGATCTTCTCCGCACGATATCCTGTCTCCTCCTGCAGCTCCCTTTGAGCGCAAGCGGCGCCCTGCTCGCCCTTTTCCAAGACCCCAGCCGGTAGCTCAATGAGCCTGCGTTCAACGGCTCTACGCCATTGCTTGACGAAGAGGATCTCCCCTTGTTCTGTGACGGGGATGATCACGGCTGCATCGGGGCGAACGACGATGTCCCACGTTTTGGTGGAACCGTCGTCTTTAAGCAAAGTGTCGCATCGCACAGTAAGTTTCCTGCCTCGATAAACCTCTTTTCGATCTATCTGGGCGGATTTCTCAAACTGCTCCCGCTGGGCCGATTTTTCTGTCATCCATCCTCCGGAAAAGCTTGGCTCTTCTATAGGCTGCGAAAAACCCAATAACTCTCAAATAGAAGCGCCAAGGGCCGATTATTTCAGCATTGGCCTTCCCTGTCAATGGTTGTTGATGGGGGATGGGTGGTCCATGAGAGAGTAATGCAGGATGCAGAAGTTTTTATGGATATTAGAGAATTTTAAAAAGAAAAAGTGAACTTACTAATCAAATAGGGCTTGAGCGCCAAGCCCTATTTGATTAGAAATTAACGATTACACCTTTGGAATCATTTCGTTTACAGCTTTTAGATTCATATCATTTGATAGTAAAAGAAGAACTAATTCATCCGGCTCTATTGTATTCAATGCCCAGTGGCCATACTCTGCTTTATCAATCGCTGGACCGTTAAGAACTAATGGGGGTAAGTTTTCCGTGCCAGGTTTTGCTTTGCCATTTTTTAAACTGTTTTGGTCAGCCGGTGTTTGATCATCATCCCATAATTTGACGCGATGATCGTAAATGATTTTCTTCATCGCTTTATAAGCTTTGGGGTGTTGGTGTTGGATGGTGTCCAGTAAATGTTCTTTAGCAATTTTCGTACTTGTACCCTGATAACCGGCGAGTTGATATAAACGTTCTAAACTCTCGGTTTTCCCACGTTCTATAATTGCATCAAGCTTTATGGCTGTTGCTGAGGGTTGTGGAGATCCTCCTACTGCTACCGTCAGGTCAGCTAGGGCGTCATAATGGTTAATCCCGTTATAGACGACAAAGGTCGTTTCATCCTTTTTAAACTCTTCGTTTTGCGGGAATCTCAGATGCAGATTTTCACCTTGCAGCACAGCACATTTTATAGAGTTGCCGCCGTTGACCAGACCGCCAGTACTGTAATTCGACAGCGGCGTGGTTTTAGGAAGCACATATAGGAATGGCAAGTCGAGATAATTGGTCATTTTGTTATTATTATCTTGATGCACAATGTACGAGGCGTAGAATTCTCTGAGTTTTGTTCTGTCTTCTTTCTTAGTTTTACTAAATTCACCGTTTTGCAAGATGGCACCGATTTCTGTGATTAGTGTGCTAGAGCTGCTTTTGGTTTTGGCTTTATCATCCTTAACGATGGAATCTGCTGAGAGTCGTTTTTGCTCGATACCAGACGCAGTTTTATATTGTTCTTCTGTAGAAAAGGCTGGGATGGCTTGAACCGCAGAGCGCAGATACTGGAAAAATAACTCATCATCGTCTAATGAGGCATCGGTTGATATCTTTGTACTTACTTCGGTACGCAATTTGTCTGCAAGTTCCTCAACTGCCGGATCATTTGTGTTATTGGCTTTGCCATCTTTTTTAGCGATTTGAAAAGCGATCGATTTGTCAAGACAACGGCCCGTAGCATCGACCGTGATAGTCTCAATTTTAGCAGGGACAAACTTCTTACGTTCGATTTGTCTAGGGGTTGGAACAGTGCCGATAATATTCTTTTCATTTAAATCGGCTATTTTCAGAGTGCCAACGGTAGAATCAGTTGTCCTATCATAAGATAAATATCTGTTGTTTGCTGAATCATATTTAATGAAGAGACATCTCTGAGTGTCAATTGACTTATCATCCGAAGGATAAAGTGTAGCATTGCCATTTGAATCTATAATTACGATTTGGAAGTATTCTTCGTCGTTTTTATGTTTTTCAACAAAAGCGTCAAAGAATGCTTTGTTTAAGACTTTTCCATCGTTATTTAAATAATGTTGGTAAATTTTGACCAGTTTGATTTTTTCTGATCTGGTTAGAGAACTTGCCTCTTTTTGAAGTAAATATGATATTGCATTTAAGTTTGTCTGTGTTTCGCGTCCAAGTTGTTCTTTAATAGAACTATACAAAGGAAGTCTGTAATATTGTCCAATTGCATTGTTGAAACATTTGCTGTCTTTTGCTTCTGCTTCTTTTAATGCTTCGATGATGCTAGAAATTGCGTTGTCAGTCAGGTATTTTTTTTGATTTTTATTAATATGTTCGACGACTTCTTTACGAATTTCTTTGGCCAGTTCTAATATCTTTTTTTTCGAATACTTGGTTTTTCCCGTTTGGGGCATTGTTATGAGTTGATGTGCGAGGGCTTCATCAGCACCTTTTATCTCAACTTTTTTAGCACCGCCTTTTGAAGTTTCGTCACATTCCTCTATTTCCTTACGATTTGCACAAATTTCGACGCGTGGATCTATGAGTTCATTGCTTTGCGGGGCCACTACATTTGCTTCTGCTTTGGCCTTAGCTACTTTACTTTTTGCATCGTTAGCAGAGGGAGCTGCTGGATTTTGTGCTCCATCAGCTGAGGAAGCTGCTGCTCCATCCACGTTGGAAGGTGAGTTAACAGGCTTGATCGTTCCGAAATCCCTGGCGATGGTATCTAAAGCTGTTTGTACGGGTTCCCGAGCGGTAACAGTATCTAATTGATCTAAATTATTTCTAGTTCCGCCTTCGTCAACAAATGAAGCGGAAAGGACAGAGACCTTTCTCTGTTTACTCGGATCTGACGCTGCGGCATCCAGTGCTGCATCTTTAAAGTCTCCGGTGAGCTCAATTGTAGCGCTTCTGAATTTTTTCTCTCGTTCAGTACCAGCATTGTTTATGTACGCATTGGATACTTCTGTCGCAAGAGTTGTCCAGTCGACCATCCCGGTGACATCCTCATTGCCTCTACGGACTGTAACTCTATACCTTTCGCCATTGCTCGCTTGGATAATTGGAGGAGGGACTTTTTCTAATTTTACATGAACTGACATAGTGGTCCTCTATATTTGAGACTAATAATTGCTTTTATTTACAAAATAGTCATAATTATTATTGTTTATACCCTTTATTATATCTAATTAAATTATTAAATAAAAGATGGTAAATAATATTTTTAGCCTATTAAATTGGTGATTATTTCATAAGTCATTAATCTTTAATTAGATATGATCTTAAGTTTTAATGAAGGCAGGGAAATAATTATTTAATTGGAGGGCGGTTTATCGTAGCCTTTTGGCTAGAAATGAAGGTTCTTAATCTTAATTAAATATTAATAAAAAGCCGTTTATTTAGACCGCACTTAAATTTGCGAATTTAATGCATTAAATGAGACTTGATAGATCAAAGCCCTCACTCAACAGTGACGGACTTGGCCAGATTGCGAGGCTGGTCGATGTCGGTGCCGCGCTCAAGGGCGATGTAATAGGCGAGGAGCTGGCTGGCTACGGAATAGAGGATGCTTGCCAGTTCGTCACAAATGGAGGGAAGATAGAGGACGTCGGTAGCGACCTTTTCGATTTCAGTAGTGCCTTCAGGGACGAAGGCCAGGACGGGGCCGCCGCGGGCTTTGACTTCCATGAGGTTGCTGATCATTTTCTCGAGGGTATGTTTGTTGCCGCACATGCCGATAACGACTAGCTCAGAGTCGACAAGGGCGATGGGGCCGTGCTTCATTTCTCCTGCAGGGTAGCCTTGGGCATTGATGTAGCTGATTTCCTTAAGTTTAAGAGCAGCTTCGAGGCTGGTCGTGAACATGTAGTGGCGACCGAGGAAGAAGAAGCTGTTATAGCGGGCGTATTTTTGAGCGAGAGTCTTGATGGCTTCGTGCTGATGGAGGACGTGTTCGACTTTGAGGGGCAGGGATTGGATTTCAGAGAGAAAAGCATGTCCTTCTTCTTTGCTCATGTGGCGCAGGCGGGCCATGAGGAGGGTGAAAAGGGAGAGGACGGTGAGCTGGCTGGTGAAGGCTTTGGTCGAGCAGACGCTGATTTCCGGCCCGGCGCGGAGGAACAGGGTGCAGTCGGCCTCGCGGGTCAGTGTTGAGTTGCGGACGTTGCAGATGCCGAGGACTTTGGCGCCTTTGCTTTTCACTTCGCGCACAGCGGCGATCGTATCGAGGGTTTCTCCCGATTGGCTGATCGCGATGACAAGGGTGTTTTGAGAAATGATCGGGTTTTTGTACCGGAACTCGGAGGCGATCTCTGCCTGGGTGGGGATGCGGGCTTTGTCTTCGAGCAGGGATGCTGCAATCTGTCCTGCATGCCACGAAGTGCCGCAGGCCAGAATGACGATGCGTTGGACGGCGAGGAGATCAGAAGGGGAGAAAGTGAGGTTTTCAAATTCGGCAGTGCCGAAATCGGGAATCAGGCGGTTATGAAAGGCCTGCTGGATGGTCTGGGGCTGTTCGAAGATCTCTTTGAGCATGAAATGGGGATAGCCGTTTTTCGAGATAGTGACGGCGCCGGCTTCCAGGCGTTCGGTATTCTTTTGGACGAGGGTGGAACTTTGGTCAAAAACTTCGATTTTATCGGGACTGATCAAGGCGATCTCGTCGCTGCGGAGGAACATCACGTCTAGGTTGGGCTCTCCGAAGGCGTTGGCATCAGAGGAGATGAAAGCCTCGGATCTAGCCGCATTAACGCCGATGGCAATGGGGTTTTCCCGGGCGGCGGCAATGATTAGGTTGGGGTGATCTTTATGGATGAGGGCTATCCCCCAAAATCCGCGCAGCATTGATAGAGCTTTTTGAACGGCGGGGAGAAGTTCTCCATCGTAAAAGTGGGAGATTAGCTGGGCGATTACTTCTGTATCGGTATCTGAGTAGAATTTTATCCCCTTGGACTGCAGCATCTCGCGGAGGGCGAAGTGGTTTTCTATGATCCCGTTATGGACGACGGCGACAGATTCGCTCTGGTCGACATGGGGATGGGCATTTTCTTTGGAGGGCTTGCCATGCGTTGCCCAGCGAGTGTGGGCAATCGCAAGATCGAGGTTCATCGGACTTTGATGCAGGGCATTCTCAAGGGAATGGATCTTGCCGACCTCTTTACAGGCGATGATCTTCCCTTCGAGGATTCCGGCGAGTCCTGCGGAATCATACCCCCGGTACTCGAGATGCTTTAAACCTTTCAGACAGATTTTGGCTGGGTTTCGAGGGCCGATGTATCCAAAGATTCCGCACATGGGAAGGGGGTCCTGTTAGTGGTTGAATCTGAGAATATAGCAAAAGGAGTGCATAAATGGGTAGGGGAGAAAGTGATGTGCTGTGGCTGAGATATGAGTGGATTTTTGTTTTAGTTAGTGAAGCTTGTCTGATTAATTTAATTAATTTAACTAGATTAATGATGATTAAATTAAATAAATGTTATTATTAAAATAAAGCAGGTTTTTTGTGGGGTGTTATGTCGGAGCTAAAATCTAAAAGAGTCGCTGAATCGGCAATCCACGATCAAACCTATAAGGTTTTTCCTAACGATCTGAATTCCAACGATACAATCTTCGGGGGACTGGTGATGTCGATCCTCGACAGAGTGGCCCTTGTTGTCGCCGAACGCCATTCGGAACAGATTTGTGTGACGGCCTCGGTTGACTCGATGCACTTCCTTGCGCCGGCAAGACGGGGGGATATCCTCATTTTCAAGGCTGCGATCAATCGCAGCTGGAGGAGTTCGATGGAGATTGGGGTCAAGGTCTCAGCCGAGCACTACAGGACAGGTGAGATCAAGCATATTCTCTCTGCCTATTTTACTTTTGTCGCTGTTGACGAATACCTAAAGCCCGTCGAGGTCCCAAAGGTCATTCCTGAAACGCCGGTGGAAAAGCGGCGTTACGAGGAGGCGGAAATGAGGCGCAAACGAAGGACCGAGGAAAAGGAAGAGCGTATGAAGCGCCGTCAACAGCTCGGTTTTTAAATCTTTCTTGCCACAAGCGTCATGAAGAGGGGGAATTCCTGCCGGCTGCGGTTTTCCATTGCGGCTGTTTTACCCACGCTTTTTTTATCGGAGCACCATTCCTGGATCTCATCGAGGGTAAATCCAGCTTTTTTAAGTTCAGAGGTATAGTAGGAGATCGGGTGGTGGAACGACCAGGTCTGCTCTGAGGCCTCGTGTCTGCTGGGCTGGGTCTGGATGGGGATTTTCAAGTCGGTCATATACCTGTCGATCCTGCGGTATTGAAGTTTTTTTTGCTCGTCGACCCCCCATCCCGATTGGCGGGGAATCCGGAAGCAGGGATGGTTCAGGACGATGATGAAGGGGGCCCCTTTGCGCATGTGTTCATAGGCTGTTCTGAAAAGGGGGGCCGGGTTGGGCATGTTCTGGACGGCGAGGATACAGGCCGCATGCGAAAACTCCTTGAAAGGAAGGACAAGGGGATGGGAGAGGTCGTGGACGAAAAACTGATGCAAAGATTTGGGATCGTACTTTAGGGCAGACTGAACTAAAGAGGCGGAGCCATCGATGCCTAGATATTTCATTCCCTTAGGCAAGTGGCGGGCGAGGATCCCCTGTCCACAGGCGAGGTCGAGAAGGTGGGGCTGTGATTTTTTTTCAGCCGCGAGAAGCTTTAGAACCCCCGGGATAATCACTTGTTGATGGTAATAATGTCCTTTTGCGCCGACGATCTTATCGTACCAGCTCGATGATGTTTCCCCAAGTCGTATCGTTCATCTTTTCCTTGTCAAAGAAATAGTCAAGAGTCAATATTAGCACATTTTTCAATTCTTAGCGACAACAGATGACTCACAACGACCTTTCCCGTCCCGTTAAAGAATTTGCGACTCAAGTGCACACGACTTTGCATGAGGATCAGACCATCGAGGAGGCCCTAATCTCCCTTCGGAGGCGCAAAATTGATGAAAAAATTATTTATTTCTATGTCGTCGATGATGACCGCTGTCTAAAGGGGATCGTATCCACGCGTCAGCTGCTGCTTAATGAGCGCCATTGCACCATCAAAGAGATCATGACCCATTCCGTGATCCGTTTGAAGGAAGACCAGACGCTAGAAGAGGCGATGGAGCTGCTTTCGAAGCCATCGGCTTTTGGCCCTTCCCGTCGTCGACTCAAGGCAGCGGTTTCTTGGCATCATCGATATCCAGCTCTATCTGGAAGAATCGCTGGACATCGCCGATGCACGCCACTCCAGCGACGTCTTTCAAATCCTTGGTCTTACTCTTGAAATGGGGAAAAGAAAAAGCCCTTGGAAGAGCTACCGCATCCGCATGCCCTGGATTTTGTGCAATATGGCAGGGGGGATTATCTGCGCCGGCATTTCTTTTTATTTCAAGGCGGTGCTAGCCAAGGTGCTGCTACTCGCGATGTTCATTCCGCTAATACTAACGCTCAGCGAATCGATCGCCATGCAGTCGATGACCCAGAGCTTGCACCTCATGCGCCAGCCCAATATTTCTTCAAAGCGGATTATTCACCGAATTTTGCACGAAGGGAAGATGGTGATTTTGCTGGCGCTAACTTGCGGGATCTCCGTAGGCTTTATCTCTTTGTTATGGGGCGGAGGCGGCATTGTGCCCTCTGCAACAATTGCCTCTTCTCTTTTTCGTCTCGATCAGTCTCTCTGCTTCAGCAGGCGCCTTTGTGCCGCTGTTCCTCTATTCCCGCTCTTTAGACCCTAAATTTGCATCGGGCCCCGTCGTCTTGATGATTACAGATGTACTTACGACGACGATCTATCTCTCCCTTGCGACATTGCTGCTGCTGTGAAAAAGGCTTAAAAAACGATGCCTCTGTGGAGGCATCGTCTGAAGTCTTTGCGGTGATTATGTCGTTGGTTGTTTTCTGATTGCTTCCAAAGACTTTTCAACAAATTCCATCATGATCTGAGTGTTAAGCACTCTTGCAATGGGCACGCCCTGAAAGAGATTCGTTGCTTTTTGAATGTCCACTAAATCAAAGGAATTCTTCTTTAACACCCCAGTGGTCTGAGCACATTTCATCAAAATCTTCACGTTCCGCTTCCACTAGCGCTTGATCCACCATTTTCATTAGCTTGGTTGGATGCTGATTTCGAAT
>CAWESW010000032.1:0-11671 GCA_963811735.1 uncultured Verrucomicrobiae bacterium
GTAAAATAATATTAATTAATTTAGGTTTAGTTATTGTTCTAGTTTCAGTTTAAGTTAATTTAATTGTTTGCTAAAATGTTGTTATCAGCAATTTAAAATTGGCGTTTTACTATGAATAGTGGATTTGGTGACGTTTGTAATAATAGTTTTAATTCATTAGTCTCTTTTGATGAAAATTTATTAAAGTACATTTTCAATCTTTCCGGAAACCTATCTAACTCTGGCCGGTGTATGCAAGTTCTTCCGATTGGTCGCAGACGATGAGGCCGATCACATCATCGGAAAGATCGACATTACATGTGGTCCTCAAGCTGTTCGGGTTGCCTTTAGTTCTTTGAGTGTCTCAGATAAGTCCCCGGCGGCAAAGATCGATGCTTTTTTTCACAGAGACGAAAATCGGGTTTGGACTCTCTCGACCGCAGCGAATGCGAAGCCTTATGATTTAATAGAAGGTTCGAATTACTTACGGAAGGTTATGGCAGAGGTTGAGAGCCTCGATAGTTTCTGGAATGTGATCTGCTCCGAGGGAGACTCCGATCTACAAACAATGATGCGATCTCATTTCTTAAGTAAAAATCCCTTGACGCGTCTGGGAGAGATGAGGAGTTTTTTTCAAACCCATAAGGAAGAGTTCCTAGCCATTGAAATGCTTTCACTGCAAAACCGGGGTCTGAAGACCCTCCCCAAGGAAATTGGAATTTTTAAAAATATAAAAACGCTCAATCTTTCAGGCAACGAACTAGCTGTTTTGCCAAGCGAAATTTCTTCTTTAAATCAATTGAGAGCTCTGAATTTATCGAATAACCACTTTCACTCATTACCCCCGCAAATTGGCGAGCTGACTTCGTTAATATATCTATATTTGTCCAACAATATGTTGAAGACTTTGCCTGAAACAATCGGCCATTTATCTCATTTGATGATCCTCGATCTACAAGGAAACCATCTGGGCGAATTGCCGGAGGGGATAGGAAATTTATTTTCTTTACGTATTCTTCATCTTGAAAATAATCGCTTGGAATTTCTTCCCATTTCGATCGGAGAGCTCAGATCCCTTCAGCTGCTCTATCTTTATAACAACCGGATTGAATTGCTGCCATGGTCGATTGCGGGTTTGACAGCACTTACTGTCCTATCAGCAGCGAGCAATCGAATGAGACAACTCCCGGAAGAAATCGGCTTGTTGGGAAGTTTAAAAATCCTTGTGCTTGATCACAATGCTATGCAAGATCTGCCTGAGAGTATCGCCAACTTATCCAACCTTCAAGAATTGTACTTAAACCATAATCAGATCGTCAGGCTTCCCGCTTTGCCTCATGTGAAGAATTTTGGATTTGAAGGAAACTTTTGCGACTCTCCCGTATCTCAGTCTTTAGCAATGTGGGATGCGTCATCGCGTTTTGACGAGGTTTATGATTTGTTAGAAGAGAACAAGTGGAAAGAGTGCATCGATGGAGAATGTCACTTTCTTGGCCCGATGGTTTACGATCGAGGCTTGCATGGAAGAGCTGTTGAACCCGGCTATCTCTTTGGCATGGCCAACCTCTTTCGATTCTTGAAAGCCAACTGGCAGCAAAATTTAGATACTAGCTTTTACCTCAAAATGCACAGCATCTGCTGTGCACATTTTCAAGGAGCTGCAACACAGACAGTAGCGGGGCAGGAAAATGTCGGTGTTTTTCGCCATGAGACGGTCTCTGCAGCTTTTTCCGCTCCGCATTACTCAATGTCGCAAGAAGGAATAGAGGAATTCAATCGATTAAATGAGCGTCTTATGCACATTCTGGGAAGCTCCATTTCCTTAGGAAGGATTGTCCTCGAATCCCAGTCGCCCTTAACCTGGAGGATTCATTATGCTGCTCTCACCCAAGAACAGGTAGGGATCATTTTCAATCTTTTCCTCTGCGATTTCAAATGCGAGATGTTGCAGGCGACCTGTCAAGAGGACAGGCTCTTTGCGATTGCCAAACTCATTCAACATCTCGAATGGCTGCATCCACCTAAGGATGGCTGCGGCAGGACCGATACAGCGCTTCTGAATTTCCTTCTGTCGAAGTATGATTTCTACCCTGTGCTGTTGGAATATCCTTACGTATCCAGCTGTAGGGGCCTTAGTGAGTGGGTAGAGTATCTTAAAATGGGGATGAAAAACTGGCAAAGAGAAGTAGATTTGATGCGAAGGCAGCGGGAGCAGTCGAGCGGTTTTGAATACGGCCGCTTCATGTCAAATCCTTTCCACAACATGTAAAAAACTATCTGCGAAAATTTATCAATTTATAATAAGGCTAACTAATGAGCGTTAACAATGATTTGCCTCCCTTTTTCCATTTGCCTGACACTCTATTGAACGGCATTTTCCATCTTTCGGGGAATCTTTCCAAATTGGCCCCCGTCTGCAAATTTTTTGAAATGGTAGCGTTCAACGAGGCCCAAAGTATCTACGATAAGATTATCGACACTTATGGTGTGGGGGCTGTAGACCTTGCTCTGGGATCCTTGAAACTCGAAGATAAGTCTCTGACGGCAAAGATCGATGCCCTCTTTTATCGAGCAAAGCAGCAGTGGATGGAAAACGGGGATATGCGCCCGATTCTCTCAACTGAGGCCCAACAAGGACCATATCACTTGAATTGGCTTTCGGAAGAGATGAAGCTGATTGCTGAGGTAAAGGGCCTGGAATGTTTATGGGAGGCGGCTCTCCAATTATTTCCATCCGGTCTGCAGGTGAAGGAGACCCCTCATCCTTTGGAATCAGATCCTCGAAAGTATTTGGAGGAGATAAGGTCCCTTTTTCAAACCTACCGGGCAGAATTACTAGCTATTGAAGAACTTTATTTGGAAGATGCGGATCTGAAAATCCTCCCCAAGGAAATTGAATTATTTGCAAATTTGAGAACTCTGGATCTTTCAGGGAATGAGTTAGAGGAATTGCCAAGCGAGATTTCTAGTTTATTCTATTTGGAATTTTTAGATGTATCGTGCAATTATCTAGAATCAATGCCACGTGAAATTGGTGAATTGCATTCATTAATATTTCTGTACTTAAGTGGAAATAAACTAGAAACAGTGCCGGACGAAATCCTTCAATTAACTCAACTAAAAATCCTTGATTTAGATGCGAACTCCCTTTGGCAATTGCCGAATGGAATTGGAAATTTATCTTCCCTGCGCTGTCTGCGTCTGGAATCAAACCGTTTGAAACATTTGCCCGCGACGATCGGAGATCTCAAATGCCTTAAGCGGCTTTACCTTTATAATAACCAGATTGAATCGCTGCCAACGTCGATCGAGGGTTTGACGGGACTCGAAGTGTTATCGGCGGCCCGCAATCAGTTGATTCAACTCCCGGAGGAAATCGGCGCGTTAAAAAATTTAGAAGTCCTAATGCTAGATAACAACTCCTTACGGATTCTGCCTGAGAGCATTGTCAATTTGCCGAACCTGCAAGAATTGTACTTAAGCAATAATCAGATTTTCAAACTTCCGGTTTTGCCTAGATTGAAATATTTTGGCTTTGAGAAAAACCCATGCGAAAATCCCGTTGTTAAAGTGTTAGAGCAAAAATGGGAGGGCAAATCGCAATTTAGCTTTATTTACCCCTTGCTAGGGGACAGTAAGTGGAAGGAGTGCATCGATGGAGAATATCATCGGTTTGGCCGAAGGGTCTTTGATGAGGGAAAACATGGAAGGAACTGTTGAGCCCGGCTATTTATCCGGCATACACAGCCTCTGTCAATTTCTCTATCACAACTGGCAGCGGAGACTGGACGCCTCTTTTTACCTTGAAATGCATAGAGTCGCCTGCACGCACTTTCGGGGAGAAGCAACGCAGACTTTGATCGGCCAGGAGCTGGTTGGTGTTTTTCGCCAAGACGCGGTCAAAGCGTATTTCCCCATATCGAAACGGGAAAGATTGGATGAGGCAATGGATGAGTTCAATGGTTTGAATAAACGTCTGGGAACTATTCTGGGAAGTTCTTTCTGCTTAGGGGAAATGTGTATCAAGTCCGATTTTCCACCCGTTTGTCGCATAGATTACAATTCTTTTGAAAGCGGAGAAGTAGAGATCGTGTTCAATTTCTTCATTAGCCAGTTCCACTGCGAGATGCTTGAAGCATCTTCTCTTGAAGAGGGCAGGATTGCAATTGCCAAACTCATTCAACGCCTCGAATGGCTGCATCCGACAAAAGACGGCACCGGCAGAACAGATACCGCGCTCCTAAACTTTCTGATGTCTAAATACGGACTCAGCCCTGTGCTCTTGAAATTCCCCTATAAGTCCAGCACTGCAACCCTTAATGAATGGGTAGGCTATCTTCAGACCGGTGAACAAGCTTGGTGGCGGGAGGTCAGCTCCGTGCAAAATCCTGACTCCCGGCCTGATTTGGACGATACCAATCTGATGCAGATCGAGCCGGATGATGATGAGCTAAATCAATGGATACAGGCAGTCCCGGATGACGACAGCATTATCACATTGCTACCGATGTCCGTCGATTATTAAAAGAACGTAGAAAGAGGATCAACATCGATCGAGATGCGCAAGGTTTCTTCTCTTCCGCCTTGTCCTTGCAACAGTTTCAACAGCTGCCCCATTCTTTCTGCTTTGACGATGAACTGAAAGCGAAAATCCCCTTTCATTTTGGCATGGCCGCAGGGCACGACGGGCAGGATCTCAAAGTCGGAGGGGAGCTGGGCGATCAGCTGCAGGCGAAGCGCGGATGCTCTTTCTTGAACAGTTTGGGGGTTTTTGCCGCTAAAGGTGAGCTTGACCAGGTGTGTGAAAGGGGGATAGCGGAACAGCTCTCTCAAGGCGATCTCCTGCTCAAAGAACCCTTCGTAATTTTGTCCCTTTGCCAATTCGATCACACTGTGGTCGGGCAGATGGGTCTGGATGATCACTTCGCCGCTTAATTGCCCCCTGCCGGACCTTCCTGCGACCTGCGTCAGCAGCTGAAAGACCGTTTCACTGGCGCGGAAATCGGGGATTTGCAGGCTGCCGTCCGCATTGAGGACGCCGACTAAGGTCACCTGGGGAAAATGAAGCCCTTTGGCGATCATCTGGGTTCCGATCAGGACATCTGCCTTGCCGGCGCGAAAACTTTTAAACAGCATCTCATGGCTTCCCTTATGGCGGGTCGTATCGGCATCGAGCCGCAGGGTCCTCACCTCAGGAAGGACAGCGTGAAGTGCTCGCTCCACCATCTCCGTTCCCGCCCCTTTGAATTTGAAAGAGCCCTCCGCTTTGCATTCGGGGCACTGGCGCGGAGGAGGGGAGAGGCGGTAATCGCACAGATGGCAGGCCAGGACGTTGTCTCCCAGATGGAACGTCAGGTTGACGTCGCAATGCGGGCACTGAAGGACATGGGTGCAGCTGGTGCACATTTGGGCCGTATGGTAGCCGCGGCGGTTTAAAAAGAGGATCACCTGTTCGCCGATCGCTACTCGCTGTTTAATCGCCTCCAGCAGAGGATGCGAGAAAAGAGTGAATCCTTTGTTCTTGGCAATTTCGACTTTCATGTCGACGACGGTGACTTGGGGAAGCGTCGCATTATCGGCGCGGTGTTTTAAGACGCTGAGCTGGTACTTCCCTTTTTTGGCGTTGTAATAACTTTCGACGCTCGGAGTCGCGCTGCCCAGGAGCACCGTGGCATTCGCGAATTTGCCACGCATCACGGCGACATCCCTGCCATGATAGGCAGGCGCTTCATCGGTCTGCTTGTAGGAGGACTCGTGTTCTTCATCGACGATGATCAGCCCGAGGTTCTGAATCGGGCTAAAGACGGCAGACCTGGCGCCGATGGCGATCAGGGCTTTCCCATCGCGGATCTGATGCCAGGCGTCAAAACGCTCTCCTTGCGATAGGCGATAGTGGAGGATCGCGATCTTTTCCTGGAACCTGCTCTTTAATCGTTCGATCATTTGCGATGTGAGTGCGATCTCCGGCACGAGGAAGAGCACTCCTTTGCCCAGCTTGAGGGCGTGCTCCATTGCCTGAAGATAGACCTCCGTCTTACCGCTGCCGGTGACCCCATGAATGAGTCTCACCTCAAAACGGCCCGCATCCAGACTTTCCCTGATCTTCTCAAGTGTCTCTTGTTGCTCTTCGTTTAAAATCTTGGGCTTGGTGGGAAAATATTCCTCATCGGAAAGGATTGATCTGTCGATCTGCACCTTTTGGCAGAGAAGGATCTTTTTTTTGATCAAAGTCTCGATGGGACTGCGCGACACATTTGCCGTCTCGAGAAGCCTGGACAGCAGGATCCCTTTCGGGGCTTGGAGCACGGCGTCGATGGCAAGCGCTTGCAAGGGATGGGACTTCCTGAGCTCCTCGCAGAGAGAGGCCAGCTCGCTTAAGGGAATGGCGGGTTTGACCAAGAGTTGCTCTTTGGCCTTGGATTTGCCTCGTACGCTTGAGGGCAGGATCGTCTTAAGGACTTTGCGCAAGGGAGTGCAGTAATAGTGGGAGATCCATTCGGCAAGTTGAAACAACTCATGGGTGACATGGGCCTTATCGGAAAGGACCTCTGCGATGAGTTGCAATTTGGCAAAGGGACTCGTCTCTTTAAAGCCCACCACAGTCCCCAGGCGCTGAGAGTTCCTGACAGGAACCTTGACACGCGAGCCCGAGAGGACCTTTCCGATCAGATCGTCGGGGACCCGGTAGTCTAGCGCTTTATCCAGGGCATCGTCTAAGATCACCTCTGCAATGCTGCATAGCCTGTCTGTCATTTTTTGAGCATCTGGCAGAGGGTTTTCCAAAGATGGGCCTTCGCCTCCAAAGATTTGTAAACGGAGGCAGGGGAGAGGGCCAGCAGCGGGGTCTTGTCCAAATAAGACTCCGAAGTGGCTGGCAACGCCTTATAAAAGCGCATCAGATGGGAAAGCTTTTGCAGCCCGTCTGAGGCGATGATGAGGCGGAATTGATTTTTTTGCAAAAAGAGGTCCCAGCGATTCTCCCTCTCCATTTTTTCGGCGGGGAGGATTTTTGCTTTGGCCAGGTTCTGATCGATGGCCTTGCCCAGGCTCTTTAACAGCTCCAGCGTATCGGCATCGGTCTCGCAGGCAAGAAGCACTACCTGGGCATCGGGGATCTTTTCCTTCCAGGCGTTTGCGACTCTTTTGGCAGCGGAGTCGTCAGGCACCTCTTCGATGAGCCTGACCGCTGGCGCGGCGCGGAGCAGTGTCCTTTTGATCTGCGCAAAGCCATCCTTGTCGGAAGGCTCCTTGACCCTAAAAACGGCAGTTGGAGACGGCAAAGTGATGCAATCTTTTGAGCCTGAATCGGTTCCATTGGGGGGTGCCTTCACCACATGGGGAATGTCACCCCCCAATGGAACAGATTCAGGCTCAAAATCTTGCATCACTTTGCCATCTCCAACTGCCGTTTTTGGGTTGACCGGCGGCGCGGGCTTGGGCTCGACTTTGAGAATGGGTTCATCTTTAAGAGATTGATCCTCAATAGGTTGCAATGGCTTCTTCTGCGCAGGGCGTTCGGAGGGAATGGGCCGCTGCTGCACTTTTACAGGAACGGGCTGGATGGGCTTCTCTCTCGCTTGCGGCGAAGGAGCCCTTTGAAAAAAGAGGGCATCCTCTTTTGTGGCGAAAATCGTCTGCTTGGACAAAAGAGGGTCTTTGAGATAAGCCAGGGTGTCGCAAATGAGCTGGCGCAGAGGATCAGGCATGGGAGAGTTCTGTCAGCAAAAGTTTAAATTCTGAAATCTGGGAAAAGAAACCGCGCTGATGATACTGGTCGCACATTTTTTCGCCCAGGGTTTCCAGTCCGCAGGGGTGGATCTTGAGAAGAAAGTCGTGCAGATACCCTTTTTGCGTGAGGGCATCGATCTCCTGGCGGTTTTTGAGCAGGAAGAAAAGCAGATTCTCATTGTTCCTGCAGCTTTCGATCAAAGGCTCTAACGCAGCGTAAATCTTTTGCAGCGCTCCTCCGAACTGTTCTTTGGAGGGCTTTCTCTTTTTGAAAAGAGCATTGAGCTGTTTTAAGAGCGTCTTTTGAAAACTCTTCACGGGTTTGACTCGGTCGGGAAAACTGTTGGAGAGAAGGAGACTATGCTCCTGAATTTTGTTGAGGTATCCTGTCATTTTTCCCCAATCATAAGGAAAAAAACGGGGATGGGTGGTCATCAGAGCGTCCCATTTGCCATTTTCGACGGCTTTATAGGCCTCGATGATTTCGGAGAGCAAAAACTGGATTAACAGACCGCGGTTATGCCTTTCGCCAATGACCTGCGGAGAAAACAGTGATAGATCTCGATTCCACAACATGGACATTCTCACTCATGTGCATTTTTCGATCACTATGTCAAAATAAAAAATGGATGACAACAGAGAATTTTAAACCTGAGGGAGTTGCAAAACTCGCTTTGGAAGCCAAATCTGATGATTTTGGTGCCGGTTCGGTTTCTCGCAAATTGACATATCCTATTGGCCGGTGCTCCGTCAGGCTTAAAACGGGGCGGTGGGCCGCGCCAAAGCCCAGGGGTTGAACGATCGCAAATGGGTCCATTATTGATTTAATATTGACCCATTCTGCGATCGTTCAACCGCGGGGGCTCTTCGGCGCAGGCCCACCACCCCGTTTTAAGCCTGACGGAGCACTAGGCGATTTGCGAGAAATCCGAATCCGGCGCCAAAAGCGCAAATTCGGCCCCAAATGGAGTTTTGCAATCCCCTGCCCTTATTTGACATAGGCAGTTTGCCAATAAGGATGAGAAAGCTCTTTGACATATTCGTCGCTCGCAGGATCATAGACTTTGACCGGCGATAAATTTTCCCCGTAGCGCAGCTGCAGATATTTTTCCGGATTGTTGGGGACAGGAACCTCAATCCCGTCAAAATCGGCGCGGACCTAAAGGAAAAACGATCTCAAAAGGAGTTGGCACAGTGTACCTTTTCTCCCGGGTCTTCCACGCATCCGTCAAAAACATGCACTCCCCATTGGAGAGGATAAAACTGATCATCTTTTTTTCAGGATCGATGGCATAATGGTAGATGTCGATATAGTCTCTTGTCTTGCGGATATAGACCCGAAGATAGGTTTCGGGAAACAGGCGGTTGGACCAGTCCTCCACCATGAATTTTTCCCGATCGAGATTGCTGAGCAGCCGTTTGACATTTCTGAATTCAGGCTGCAAAACAGCCAGATCGATATCGTTGTCCCAAGGGATTACTCCGCCATAACGGTACGCTCCTAAACACGTCCCGCAGTCAGCCCAGAAAAGAATCCCATTTTCCTCAAACAGCTTGCAAATTTCCAGTAAAGCTTCCTTAGATTCCGCAAGGTGATGCTCATCACCGGGCCGCCTTGCATAATCGAGGGGAGCCAATTTTTTTTGAGAAGGACCTTCCACTTCAAGACCGAGGGCGCAATACTCTTTCAAGTGGGAAAAGACCTTGATCGTTTTTCTCGCAAGACAGAGGCGCTCATGCCGCTCTCTGACATCAGGCGACAGGTAGCTAACCGCCTTCAAAGCGCCCCCAATCACAAGACTAAACGGCAACGCGGTGATCGATGCGGCCGTCTTAAGAGCCAGATGCTTGCTATAATCAAAACTCTGCTTAAATTCGTAAGTCAGCCCTTCCCCATTCTGTGCAAAAGCCGATTCCCCGACAAACAGATATTGGAAAGGCGCTAACGCGACATTGCCGGCATATTCCAATCCGCTAGCATCTTCAGCTTCCGTATTGAGGAAAATGTTTCCCACCATCAAATGGTAGCAGGTCACTATCGGCATAAAAAAGTAAGTGATCCAATCTGCACTCTTATCAATGAATGTATTCCACATAATTCACTTCAATTCCATTTATCGATAGTTATGCAATTAACAAGATTTTGACGTCAATCCCTTCTTGCTGTTATGGTCTGAAAAAAGAGGTCCCCCTGATGAGACTACCCCACTTGCTCGCAGCCGCGCTATTTCTTGCGCACCCGTTGATCGCTAAAGAACCTCAGCTCAAATGTGAAAAGAGGTTTGGCGAGATGGACTGGCAGGGGATGAAATTTCACCGCTACCGTCTGCGCGCAGAGAATTTCCCTCCGAAACAGAATTTCCATCTGATTGTAAAAAGCTTCGACGGCACCCAGACAAAGACGTTTAAGTACTCTGCCAATGACAGGGGACATTTGATCTACCAGCCCTCTGAAGCGATCCAGGGAGAGGTCTACGCCATTTGTCCAGTCAAGCGCGGAGAGCGCCTAACATTCCTGATGCAATCGGAAGAAGGGGAAGACGCCTATGAGCGGATGTCGTCCCTTTCCCGCTTGAAATGAAGTCTAAAAAGGGACTCAAACTACGCATGGAGCTACAAGGGGAACAAGGAGATAAGTTCCAGCTGTTCGCTCATGGGTTCTATCCCAATGAGCCGATCAGCCTGGTCCTCAAGGTCGAAGAAAGAGAGCTTGTACTAGATGCGAAAGTGTCGAGCCTGGGCGATTTATGCACGCTCGTACACCTTCCCGCAGGCTCCAGCGGGGGAGAGGCGCATCTGGTCTTGAAGCGAAGTAATGAAGAGGTGGTCTTCCCCTTTCAATGGGGAGCGCCGGCTCTAAAATACGTCGGCGCTTGCTGCTTTGAGATTAAGTAGGCAGATTCTCACAAACCAGTTGTTAAGTGGTTAGACCTTTATAGAGGGCACTCATGAGCCATGAGAAACCTGCAAAAAAGGATGCAAAAGATCCGCTTTCTGGCTTGTCTATTATCTGCATTATCTGGCCTTTGCGCCTGGCCGTCCTGTGCGACTTGTTGGTAGTCGTAGGGGCTCCTTTGACCGACAACTTCAGCTGCTGCATTAGAGTTGGCAGTTGTTGATACCCGGCTATTCTGAAGTACTCTCTTTGAGTAGCTTGTTCATAGAAAGTTGATATCGCTATCAACATCACCTTCATCATCATCAGATTCCAGCTTTCTTCTCCTAGAATAGCAACTTTAGCTGCAGTGCTTTCATGTGATGTTTGGTGTCGTAACAAGCCCATTGTCCCCTGAGAATTCATTTTTGGTTGAAGGTTGTTGTGGGTTCAATATCAGATCCATTCTTCTTTTCATGCCTAATAACTCTGAAAGCAAAAAGATTTGGACCTTGCACTGGGTTTTAGTTTTACGCTTTTGAAGGGCATTAGTAGAACTAGTCAGTAGAGACAGATTCGCTTCCTGGTTTAATTGTTAAATCTCCCTTGGCCAGACTGTCATTTGCGGCATTAATAGTATTTCGAACTTCAGTTTCATTAACTGGTTTGTTTGTATTAAAAGTTGTATGGCTCATTAATATCTCCTTTTATTGGTTATTATACTTCTAATTTTATCAAAATTAAGTAATAGTGGGCTCTTGAACCATAATCTCAAACAACAGCTCTGCTGTCTCTTCTTATGTTGATGTGCTCAGGGAAAGTGATGTAGTAGGGACTCTGGATAGCTCTAAGTGCTTGCTGTATGCACTCAAAACTCTGTCCTCAAGTTTGAAGTCCTTAATGGAGACGCAAGCTGTGACGGTAATGAGAGTCTATGCTTGTCCATTATGTCAAGATCGTGGAGAGTCCAAAATGGCGAATTCTCTCTTCCTTGTAAGGCCGTATATTGTCCAGCATGAGAGTGAAGAGTTCTGGACTGGCCTCCTGACTCTTTCGGCCTTCCATCGCAGTCTGGAGTTTGTCTCTCTG
>CAWESW010000033.1:0-35030 GCA_963811735.1 uncultured Verrucomicrobiae bacterium
CAAAACGAGCAGCATCGTCCCGATCAATTCGCCCCAAAAGATGTTCATCAAGTTCCTGCTTTGTTTATGAGTTGTGTATAAATAGACCAAATGTGGACAAATCAATCAAGATAATTATTGACAACAACCCGTAAAAGACGGAGAGATTGCGGTTCAAAGTGTGTATTTATGAGCGAATTCATTCTTGCGTTGGATCAGGGGACGACGAGTTCCAAAGCGTTGCTCTTTACCCGGGAAGGAACGGTCAAAGCGATCGCGCAAAAGGCCTTCCGCCAAATCTTTCCTTCTCCGGGCTGGGTGGAGCACGACCCCAATGAAATCTGGGCAACGCAAGCTGCCGTCGCCGCGGAAGCGATGGCGAGCGCCGGCGTCCATTCAGCGCAAATCGCAGCGATTGGGATCACCAACCAACGGGAAACGACAATCCTATGGGAGCGCAAAACGGGCAAGCCGATCATGAACGCCATTGTCTGGCAGGACCGAAGGACGACCGAATTATGCGAAAAGCTCAAAAGCGAAGGCCTGGAGCCGCTCGTCCAGCAAAAGACGGGCCTTCTGCTCGATCCCTATTTTTCCGCCTCAAAAATTCGCTGGATGCTTGATCAGATCCCCGGTGCCAGGCAGAAGGCTGAGCAGGGCGAGCTTGCTTTCGGCACAGTGGACACCTGGCTGATCTGGAAACTCACGGAAGGCAGCGCCCACCTCACCGACGCGACAAATGCCTCTCGCACTATGCTCTTCAACATCCACACCGGGCAGTGGGATGAGGAGTTGCTCACTCTCTGGAACATCCCTCGCGAAATCCTGCCGAAGGTCTGCAGTAGCAGCGAAGTTTTCGCAAAAACGTCCACAGTCTTCTCTTCAACGCCGATTCCCATTGGCGGTGTTGCAGGCGACCAGCAGGCCGCCCTTTTCGGGCAGGCGTGCTTTAAAAGCGGAATGGTCAAGACGACCTATGGCACGGGCTGCTTCATGCTGATGAACACCGGATCAAAACCGGTCCTTTCCAAAAACAAACTCCTTACCACAATCGCCTACAAGATCGATGGAAAGACGAGCTACGCCCTCGAAGGGAGCGTTTTCATCGGGGGCGCTGTCGTCCAGTGGCTCAGGGACAGTCTGGGGATCATTCAAAAATCCTCAGAAGTGGAAGAGCTTGCAGCAAGCGTCCCTGATAACAACGGGGTCTATTTCGTTCCGGCATTTACAGGACTTGGCGCCCCCAACTGGGATCCCTATGCGCGGGGTGTGATCCTCGGATTAACACGGGGGACCACCAGCCGCCCATATCGCCCGCGCTGCCCTGGAAGGGATCGCCTATCAGGTCACCGATGTCCTTGAGGCGATGAAAAATGATGCGATGATGGAGATCGAAGAGCTCAGAGTGGACGGCGGAGCAGTCCGGAGCGATCTTTTAATGCAATTTCAGGCGGATGTCCTCGGCGTGCCGCTGGTGAGGCCGCTGATCAGCGAATGCACGGCTCTTGGAGCTGCCTATCTAGCAGGGCTTGCCGTCAAGTTCTGGAAGGATCAGGAGGAAATTGCAAGCTACTGGAAAGCGGAAAAAAAGTTTTTGGGTCAAATGCCGTACAAAGAAGTCTCCAAATTGCGCAGTCAATGGAAAAAAGCCATCGAATGCGCGCAAGTCTGGGAGGACAAAAACTTATGAACCGCGAGCGAATGATCCGCGACATTGAAGAATCGCCCGACAAATGGGACGTCATTATCATCGGCGGCGGCGCGACGGGCCTCGGAGCTGCCGTCGATAGCGCCTCGCGGGGCTATAAAACGCTTCTGCTGGAGCAAAACGACTTTGCCAAGGGCGCCTCAAGCCGCAGCACCAAATTGATCCACGGAGGCCTGCGCTATTTACAGCAAGGCAACATCGCTCTTGTCTCGGAAGCTCTCAAGGAAAGGGGGCTGCTCTGCGAGAACGCCCCCCATCTCGTGCATCATCTTCCTTTTTTGGTCCCGAGCTATCATTGGTGGGAAGGTCCGTTCTATGGGCTAGGCATCAAATTCTACGATATCCTCGCGGGCAAGCTGGGACTCGAGAAATCGCGCCGCCTCTCAAGGGCAGCGACACTGAGGGCCATCCCCACTCTGGAACCCGAGGGGCTTCACGGCGGAGTCATCTACTACGACGGGCAGTTCGACGATTCAAGACTTGCACTCTGTTTGGCTCAGACGGCGGCTGACCATGGCGCAACTTTGATCAACGCCATGAAAGTGACCGGCCTGATCAAAAAAAAGGGAATCTGCTGCGGGGTGCACGCGACGGACCAGGAAAGCGGGACAAAGCACAAGCTGCATGCCCATGCCATTATCAATGCGACAGGCGTCTTCTGCGATGCGATCTTGCAAAAGGACAACCCAAAGGCAAAAGAGATCATCGCCCCAAGCCAGGGAGTGCACATCGTCCTCGATAAATCCTTCCAGCCCGGAAAATCGGCAATCCTCGTCCCTCATACGACCGACAAACGGGTGCTTTTTATGGTCCCCTGGCACGACCGTGTTTTACTTGGGACGACCGATACCTCTGTCAAAAGGTGTTCGCTTGAACCCCGTCCGTTGAAGAGTGAAATCGATTTTCTCCTCAGCACTGCGGCCCAGTATCTCACTAAAGCACCCTCTCGAAAAGATATTCTGAGCATTTTTGCCGGCTTGCGCCCGTTGATCAAAGCCGGCAAAGCAGGAAATACGGCAGTCTTGTCGCGCGATCACATGATCTTCGTCTCGAAATCGGGACTGGTCACAATCGCCGGAGGAAAATGGACGACCTATCGAAAAATGGCCGAGGATGTGGTCAACCAGGCCAGCACCGTCGGCGGGCTGCCAAAGAGAAACTGTGTGACAGAGTCGCTGAAACTCCATGGCTGGCAGGAAGGGCTGGATCCCAGGAATCATTTCAGCACATATGGAACATTTGGCAAAGAGATCAAAGCGCTTGCCCGCGGGAAAAAAGAGCTGTCAAGCCAGCTGCACCCCAACCTCCCCTATTCTGCAGCCGAAGCTCTCTGGGCGGTTCGCTCAGAAATGGCAAGAACCGTCGAAGACGTGCTTTCCAGGCGCACCCGCTCTCTTTTACTCGACGTCAGGGCGAGCATCGAGATCGCCCCAAAAGTGGCTAAACTCATGGCCAAAGAACTCAAAAAAGATGAGAAGTGGGAAAGAAATCAAGTGGCTGAATACACTAAACTCGCCAATCACTACTTGGTTTTATAGCCTATCGTCAATTGAGATTTCGCCGCTTTTTGGAGAATTTATACCGAAAGTGATTCAAAAGTTGGCCTGGGGGCTGCGTCAAAGCCCCAGTCCAACTTTTGAATCACTTTTGGTATAGCAAGCAAGAAAAGATCAGAAGAGGAAACAACCATGCAGCCGACCAATAAGAGAATTTATCTGATCCGCCATGGGGAAACGGAGTGGACCCTCAGCGGCCAACACACCGGAATGACCGACATTCCCCTGACAAAAAAGGGAGAAGAAGAAGCAGCTCTTCTTGGCAAAACATTGCGCGGACATCCTTTTGAGGCCGTTCTTTGCAGCCCGCTCCGAAGGGCAAAAGAGACCTGTGCAATCGCCGGATTTTTGAATCAGGCCCAACTCCAGCCCGATCTTGTGGAATGGAATTATGGCGATTACGAAGGATTGACCAAAGTGGAAATCTGGAAAAAATCGCCCGGCTGGGACATTTTTTCCAATGGGGCTCCCGATGGAGAAAGCCTCGCAGACATCACTGCCCGAGCAAATAGGGTACTGACAAAGATACTAGCGATTGAGGGAGATGTCGCGTTATTTTCCCACGGCCATTTTCTCAGAGCTTTAGCCGCTTGCTACCTTAGGCTTACCGCTCAAGAGGGTCGTCTTTTTGCTTTATCCCCTTCTTCCATCTCTATCCTGGGATTTGAAAGGGAAAGACCTGTCATTAGCCTCTGGAACGCCCTCTGTCATTTATATCGAGCGTGATTCAATAATCGGTCCTGGGCTGCGTGAAAGCCCCGGGGCCAATTTTTGACTCTGTACACGACAAAAATTGACTTCATACAGAGCCCCCTGCTGATTTTCAAGGGTGTAAAACTATAGACAAAGATGAAACGCAAAGACGCTAAGGCGCAAAGTTAATAAAATTCTTTGCGCCTTAGCGTCTTTGCGTTTCATCTACATTTTTTGTCGTGTACAGAGAATTTTTGAATCGCGTTAGTATAAACAATTAATTTTTAAAGCTTTACAACAACTCATTCTTGTAATACACTATTCACCCAATTCAATAAATTTTTATTTTAAAAACTGAAAATTTATCGTTTTTTCATGGCAATAATAAAGTTTTTAAATAACAAAAATTAAGAGAATTATTTCACAAAAAATCAAATAAACAAACCAATCACATCCATAAAAATTTAAATTAACAAACACAGAACACTTTTTCATTCAACATTCACTTAAAAATTGATTTCATCTCGAATGTTAATTATAATTAAGCCTAAACATTAATTCGTAATTTAGAGGATAAATATGTCACATACAACTAGATTAAATTTTAAAATAAACACTGGATACCAACCTCAGAACAATCCAATCACGCCGCCTCCCACTCCGAACTACACCCCTAGGGTACTTACCACACCTTCACCTCGAGCTACCCCTCCTCAGCCTCCATCAGTCGTTGAAAATCCTACAATCCAAAGGCACGAATCAGTATCTAGCGAAGCTTTTAAATCAGCTGAAGCAATTGGAAAGAGATTGATCGCTTTGGAGCATTTTGTTACGCGCATCAATGATCCAATGATTGAAAATATTGATTATGCGATTGAATTGAAAAATCAAGTAGGGAACCGAACTTTTACTCAGATCTGCTCAGATCTTTCGCTTGCAATCAACGGAAAAAGTGACGCAGCAGCCGGAGAGGAGCTCTTAAAACAGAATTTCCACACACTTCTTCGTTTGAGAAATGCCGAAGGAAAAAATCCTCTTGATCAAGTTTTAGATCTCATCCGCAGTGAATTGGAGACATACCGGGCAATCGGGGAAATCAATAATCTTACGGCCACATTGCTCTCTTATCAGGACTCTTTGAAAGACACTCATATTATCCTTCAAGGCCGGCATTTCAATGCTCCCTTGTTGAAAGATAAGGCGACAAAAGAGTTTAAAGCACTATCCCCAAAAGCGATGCGGCTCTTATGCTTCAAGCTATGGGAACTCGGCGGTAAGCCCAACGAAAACAATTACGGCTACAACACTGCAGTAAAAGACATTCAGACACTGCTGATCCTAGGCGATTCTTGCCCCATCACAGATTGCTTGGTCCGCTTAGAAAGGGAAAAAAATGCTCCGTTTAGCTATACGGCTACCCGAGTCTACTGCGAAGAGGTGCTTCCATCCGATACTCGCGATATCGTTGAAGATGTCTTGACGAGTTATCAACTCGAAGATTTAAAGCTATTTCTAAACGATCCTACCAAAAACAATGCGTTCCTCGTTTCGAAATATCGAAAATTGAATCCAAAACTCAGAGAAATGCTCAATAAACTCGTTTGGATTGCCAACGGCAAGCCTAATGAACTTGGCTTTGGCGAGCGTTTCCTGACGGAAAACATGCGCTCTCTTTTAAAAATTCAAAATGATGAGCACGTCGATATCATCAGCCAGTTGATCCCCCATTACTCGGAGAAAGTCAGAGCGGGAAGACTAGCAAATGAAGTCGAAAAATATATCATCGAAGTGGGAAGAACTCCAAACAAGCCCAAAGAAGCTCTCGATTTCTTCAACAATTTGAGCGCTAAAGCACAAGAAGACCTGCGATTCAGGGTCTGGTTCGAGCACGGGGGAAAAACTAACCCTCATTTCGGCGGATATAACTACGGCGGAAAAACGATCGCGTCCAACCCCTATGTCCTTTCTTTAGGGACACCTTCCATTGTGATGTCGTATCTATCAGAACTAAAGCACAAAGCACGTGAGGGAGACAGAATTCTTATCGATGCCCTAGAACGCTTCAAAATGGTCCCGGATCAACCTATCGACGTTTCCAGCAGACCTCTGGAAGAGGAGGCCGGCCTGATTAGGGAACTTCCTAGACACGTCCGCGTCGCTCATGTCACAGCAGAGTTTGCCGGTGTCGCAAGTTTAGGCGGCCTTGCATCCGCCGTGGACGGCATCGTTAGAGGGTTCGGATCAAATGACGCCAGAGTCATTATCCCTCTCTACCGCAACGGTCCGATTCCTGACACTCTGATTAAGACCATGAAAGAAACAGACCACGAAATCTTGGCTGAAGGCAGAAGAATTAAAATCCTGAAAGCAAAAGTCAATGGAATCCGCTGCTATTTTGTCGACGACCCTGAACTGTTCTGGATTCCCAAAAAAACGGACAATACCTCAGGAAACTTTTACGAAGGTGAATGGCTTCACGTCAAACGACGCTGGGCTGTTTTTCAAAAGGTTGCAGCTGACCTCTGCTATAACTTCAATAAGAAAGAACATCCAGTTGAACTCGTGCACGTCCACGATGCGCAAACCGCTCTTGTTCCCAAGTTTCTCCAAGAGCAGCACGCCGAAGAGTATGCGTATGGAGAAACCCCGGCGACAGTCTTTACCTTCCATAATAACCGCGAACCCATGGCATATAAAGGCGAACAGGCTGTCTCCCAACTGGAAAGGTTGGGCCTTCCCAGAAAAGAAGTCAATTCATTCGTCGAGGCTCTCCATGATGCCGATATGGTCACCACTGTTTCTGAGACTTTCGGAAAAGAAGCTCAAATGAAAAACCCCGACTTCGGGAATGGAATGGACTATTTCGTCCGCGAAATCGCCTACGAAGGGAAACTGGTAGGTATTGTCAACGGCAACAGTAATGGCTGGAACCCTGCAAAAGACCTCCAGTTGGAAAACTGGATCTCTGTTCTCCCTGCAACACGCGGACAAAAAGCACACTTGCAATTTGGAGTTGATTCAGACCCACAAACTCTTGCAGGTAAAATGGTCCAGATCCAACAGGAAATCTGCACGTACTTAAAAGAGTTGGGCCCGGAGCATGAGGCTTATGCCGACCTCGATCCCGAAAAGCCCATCGTCATGTATTTGGGCCGCTATGACTCTTCGCAAAAAGGGATCGAAAAGCTGCCTTTGATCATGGAAGAAACGCTTAAGAATGGCGGCCAGTTCGTCTGTGTCGGACTTGAGCCTGATAAAGAGGCGAAGCGCGTCCTTGATGATATGAGAAAAAGAGCCAACGAACTTGGCAACAAAGGAGTGCTCATCCTCGAAGACCGTAAAAAAGACGGCAAACGCATTCACCAAGACGTCTTCGGAAATATGCTCCGCGCGGGGTGTTCGCTTCCTGTATTCCCATCGCGATACGAGCCTTGCGGTCTTGTCCAAGGCGAATTCAACCGCTACGGCAAACAGGTCATCGCAACGATGACGGGAGGGTTCGTCGACACGCTAAAAACAGAGGAGCCTGATGCAAACGGCTATCTGTTTAACCGCAGGCCAAATTGGCATTCTCAAGAGCAAGACGATGAGATTAGAGCGACCCTCGCTCACGCACTTGAGAAAGCAAAAGAGAGACAACATGCTCTTTACCATGGCGATTTGAGTGAGATTACTCCTCATATGGAGCACATGCACACAGTCATGAAAAACGCGCTCACCTCTTCATGGGAAACAACCGCAGACGATTCATTAAGCGCCATCCGACGCCTCGAACTGGTCTACGCCAAAGCTTTCCAAAGACGACGAGAAATGCGCGGTGTTATCCACGCAAATCTGGAACCTGTGAAGGTTTAAGAAGGGCTTTTTTCTAATAGAATGAAAAAGCGCCACCATCACACATGTCGGGGGCACACAGCACTTCGTGTCGGCGCCCCCCCCCCGACCTGTGAAATAGAGGCATTTTGCACTCAATATCAAAAAGTCCTTCCCACTCCCTCTTCCCTGGCAGGTTTGATTCGATCCTTGCCATTTTTTTCTAAATCGTTATCCTTAGAGTCTTTATTACTGGAATTAGGTGCCCCCACATGTCGATTGCTTGGATATTTCTTTTGCTCGCAGGCTTTTTTGAAATTTGCTTTACCATTACCTTGAAATTCAGCCAGGGATTCACAAAGGTCATTCCGAGCATCATCACTGTCATTTTCATTGTTCTCAGCTTCTTTTCCGTCTCCCAAGCGATGAAGAGCATTCCGATCGGAACTGCATATGCCGTATGGGCGGGAATTGGCGCTGCAGGGACCGTGATCTGCGGGATTCTCTTTTTTGGCGATTCCTACCACATTATTCGACTGATCTCAATTTTTTTGATCATCATCGGGATCATCGGCCTGAAGCTCGCTAACGTCGAGTAATACCTACTGATGATTTTGTCCACTCCGCGCTTTCATTTTGATTTCTCTTCTCCTCTTGTTCTTTTAGAAATCAATCAAGGGTTCCCAAAATATCGCCGATAGGATAAAAATAATTTTTTAATCCACTGTAAAAGTTGTCATTGCCTCGAAAAGCAGCGACAGCTTAGGAAGGTCATTATGCACATTGTAAGGACATTCGGGCATTTAGTAGGGGGTACGTTGCTTGTAGCGGGAACAAGCCTCGGCGTTGGAATGCTGGCACTCCCTGTAGCGACGGCGAGCGGCGGATTTATCCCTGCCTTGGCCATCTATCTCATATGCTGGATTTTCATGCTTTGCACGGGTCTTTTGATCCTGGAAGCCTGCATCTGGATGCCCAAAGACGCAAACCTCATCACTCTATCCACACGACTGCTTGGCAAATGGGGAAAAGCATCCTGTTGGGTCCTTTACCTTTTTCTATTTTCCTGTCTAATGATCGCCCATATCGCCGGAGGCGGGGGCGTTGTGTCCGACTTAAGCAACGGAGCGATGCCGCAATGGCTCGGAACAATTGTTTACGTACTGATCTTCTCTCCCGTGGTCTATTTTGGAGCACTGTGGGTCGACCGCTTTAACCTCGCCCTCATTGCCGGGATCGCAATCACTTACATTTTCTTTGTTTCTTCCTCAGTCACTTATGTCACCCCGAGCTTATTAACCCGAATGGACTGGGGAAAAGTATGGTGGGCCCTTCCCGTTGTCTTTACTGCGTTTGGATACCAAAGCCTGATCCCCACTCTGTTCAATTATATGAATCGCAACGTCAATAAGGTCCGCCTTGCCTTGATTTTCGGGACGACGATCCCGCTTGTGATCTATGTCATTTGGGAATTCCTGATTCTGGGGATAGTGCCGTTGGAAGGAGATGGAGGCCTGCTTGAGGCCCTCCATAAAGGAGAAAGCGCTGTCAACCCTTTGGGGAACTACATCCACAATCCGACCCTTCTCAGCGTCGGTCGTTTGTTCGCCTTCTTTGCCATGACAACATCCTATCTCGGCATCTCTGTCGCATTTGTGGACTTCCTTCTGGACGGGCTAAAACTTTCAAAGAAAGGAACGCCAAAGGCCTTGATCTGCGGAATTATTTTCTTGATTCCCTTGGTGATCACCTTGATCAATCCCCACCTTTTTATCAGCGCTCTAAGCATCGCAGGGGGAATCGGAGTGGCTCTTCTTTTAGGCGCAATGCCCGTCCTGATGGTCTGGGCGGGAAGATATTACGAAGGTCATTCGCTGATGCACCAGCAGCTGCCGGGAGGCAAGATCACCTTGGCGCTGATGCTGGCATTTGTCGTCTTTGAACTGGTGATTACCTTATCGTAGAAAGCCTCCGGAAGGCCCCGGAGGCTTAAGGCCGAGTTGGTTAAACTCTGATCCTGCTCTCTACATGTGTTTGAGCGCTTTCATTGAGAGAATTCAGCTCTTCGAACTTAAACTTGGTGATTGCCGTCAGAAATTTACTGCAATAGAAGAAATGCGGATCGAGGATGCTATCTGCATAGGCATTATATAGCTGGCCAGCAAGCTGGCACTCTTTAAGTAAATGCCTAGATGGTTTTTTGCTAGACGGAATTGTTACCGTCAACTTTCCATCGAGGTCCCTTAAAGACAACCCTTTGATTTCTCCTGACTCAACTCTTTGACAGATGAACGCCAAAGGTTGAAAAACTAGCTTATTTTCCTGGATCACTGCAGCTGTCGTCCTTAACTCAAATTCCAGTTTGCGCAACCTCTGCTTTATCGATGCTAATCGGGCAGGATCGACAGTCTTTCCTGCATCTTGCTCTTGCCTTAACTGCGCAAAATCGCCCAGAATTTCGTTAAAATTGTCGATTTGCGGACCCAGCTTTTCATTCTGTAAAAACAGCTCATTTTGTAAAAATTGGAGGTTTGTAACAAAAAATCCTCGCATTTCCGGAGAAAGCGTTTTTTCCCGATAGATCACTCGCTCCTCAATATCATCGACGTCATCCTCTTGGAGCTGGTCAAGAGAGGGGGATTTCACATTTGCTTTGAATTTTTCCACAACGTGTAAAGAGACATTGTAGATCTCATGATACCCAAAAGCACCCGTGCGATCGACAAAATCCGTTTGAGGATCCGACTCATCCAAGTACTTCTTCTGCAATTCGAGCGTTGCGGCGCGCAGCGATTCTTTTGTCAGCATTATTTCTTTATGAACCTTGAAATCTAAAGCAGGTTCTTCTTCTTCCAAAATAAATGCTTTAGAGTCAAATGCAGGAGTTTTTTTGGAATGCTTTTTAGCGGAATCAGTAAGTCCTCCGAAGCCTTCCAAAGAATGATGTCGAGACTTTCTCAAACCTTTTTCTTTGCGGTTTTTTGCGGGTTGGGGAGATCCATCGTCCTCGGAAATCGATGGAAGAGAGAGCCCTTTAGGAGCTTTTATGGAGCGGAAGGAAGGAGCTTGTGAAATACCTTCCTTTTTTTTCGAAGAGTCATCCTTCGATTTACGATGGTGGATCCTTTTCGAACCTAAACCTGACTTTTTTACAGAGGGAGTTCCTAAAAAGCCTTCCACATTTGCCGATGAGACATGCTTCGCCGAACCTTTTTCTTTGGAACGAATATCCAATGGATTCTTGGGAAATTTTTTCAACGTAGGAGCTAACTGGCTAGGAAACTCGTCAGTGCCCTCTTCGTGACGGGGATTGATCGTGGAGAATGTCCGGAGAGACTCTTGTATGCCGCCTAGTTCAAATGAAGTTTTTAATTCCCCTGGAGTATTTTCATCATCAACTTCTTCCACTGACTCTCTCAGCATTTTTCCCATTGTAAGGGACAAACGCGCCGCCGCCACTTCGCCGGTACGACCAAAAGCGTCATCATCTTCTTCGTGGGATAATTGTAGGTCGGTAGAAACAGAAGGAGCACCGCTGTTCTGGTCTTCAAGCGGGGTGTTGTGTTGTGGGCTGTTTACGCTGGGAAGTTGGCTTGTTTTACTTGGGATCTTAAGTGACATATTTATCCTTAAATTTATAATTTAACATGCTCTATTTATCATTAATAAAAATCTACATTCGTTTAGCGAAAATAAACGACCATGTAAATAATTTATCTAAATTTTATCAATCTCTGTAGATTATAGCAATTTAAATATTAAACACTATTTTCATAAGACATTCATAATCAGCTGGATAAATATATAAAATTTATTTTATTTATGAATCAATCAAATATTTGTTGTTAGAAAACATATAAAAATTATATTAATTCAAATTACGTCACTGATAAGGGAAAAAGCATGTTTAGCACGAAAATCAGAAGAAGAATAAACATCAACAAACATTGTCATTTAATAGAAAATAAGTTTTCAAAAGCATGTTTGTTCAAAGAACATCTGGAACAAATGAATAAAGACTTGCGGATGCTGATGGACGGGGCCCATGTGATCAAAGATCCCAAATTCCTTCGCAGGATGGCAATTAATATCAACGCACTTGCACCATGAAGCAAAAAAGATGCAGCAAAGAGAAAACCTAAGCGGTCGCAGTATCAGCGTCCTTTCATCGCAGATCATCCATTTTCTCTCAACGCCGCTGGAGCGCCCTTTGTCGCTAAAGAAACACTTGTGAATGCCGCTTATCTTTTCAGTGAACAGGACCCAAGTGAATCGGACTTATGCATGATCCTTGGAGAATTCGCCTTTTATGGGACGCGATATCCCCTGCAGCTGCTTTCCCCCATTTCAGCTAATTTTCATGACGAGCTTACCCTTGACCTTCCCGTCTTCAAGCAGGCGGTGCGCTTCCCTTACTGTCTCGGCAATTTAAATCCCCCACTAAACTGGTTGTAGGAGGATGCAAGGTCCCGTTTTCGATCAATTGGGAAATTTGGCTTAAGTGGCGTGAATAGACGCCCCAGGAAGGACGGTGTCCTGAAAATGCTTCTGAGCCGACAAAGACGAAATGCAAGGAAAGGTTCCTTCCAAAAGCCAAACTGGCCCCTCTTTCCCAGACGGGAAAATCGAAACGATCATGTTCCGGCGTAATCGTTGCAAAATGTCCGGAATGGCCTGTGACATTAAGGCAGAGCCGCTTCATCTCCGAGCCTACGAAGTCAAAGGCCGCATCAAAAAATCGGTTGCCGTTCATCTCCGTCAACTTTGCTTGCATCTGCTCGCAGCTTAACCCTCGGTAAAGGAGGATGTGTTCTTTTTTCAGGTTCAATTTCTGCTGCAGATACTGTGCGCTCTCTTCGCTGCCGGCCACAGTAAAGAGCTCCATTGCTCCAGCAAATTTGGCCAGCTCCACGGCAATCGATCCCACTCCCCCGCCTGCTCCCGCAATGAAAACCGAGTCCCCTTTTTTGATTGCCCCCGAGGAGATCATCGCGCGGTAGGCAGTCATCGAGGCAAGAGGGAGGACAGCCGCTTGCTCAAAAGGGATGTTTTTGGGTTTTTTGGCGACAAATTCAACAGGGAGGCAGACGTATTCGGCATAGCTGCCGTTAGAACACTGGCCAAATGGCATCGCATAGACTTCGTCGCCGCTTGCAAATCCAGGAGTATCGGACCCAAGTTCGTCAATGATTCCGCTGCAGTCGGAGCCTAAAATCATGGGCGTTTCTCCCCCATAAAGTCCTTTGCGGATCTTGAAATCGACAGGGTTGAATCCGGATGCCTTAAGGCGAATCCTCACCTCTCCCTTTTTGGGATGAGGCGTTGGAACTTCTTTGAGCTTGAGATGTGCGGCATCGCCAAATGACTCCAATACAACTGCTTTCATGGTCTTGTCTCCAAGGGTGTGAAAAAAGGATTTTAGAGCGTTTGGTTAAAACACTGCAAGTAGTCAATGGATGTTATACTGCTCCCGGTTTGCTTGTTGGATTTTTGTCGACTTCTTTTGCGCCAGGATCGAACGTTCGATCCTGGCGCAAAAGAAGTCGAAAAAATCACAAAATTAAACCGGTCGTAGTATAGAGAGGTCCACAAACTAAGTTTCTGTGGACATTTCCTTATTTGCCGGCGGCGCGGGTGAGGCGATTCATGAGCGCTGCATCTTTTTGAAGATCTTCGTCGCAAAGAATCAAGATCTCCTCGTAATGCAACTCATCTGCATGCCTCAAAAGAGAATAGAATTCTTTGGCGGAGAGGGCAAACCGGTCCAATCCGGGACATGCAGGCACTATAGACTCTCGGGAAAGGAGCATGGTCCGCGAGGACAAGGATCTCGCACAAAGATGAGTGTTCAAATCCTGAAGATTTTCGAACACTTTGACAGGGGTTCGCGGCGCATAATGGCGGTATTTCATCCCGGGAGATAAAACGGGTCCCTGATGAGATGCCGGCGGAACCTCAAGTGGACAGCCTAGCACCTCTTCGATCTCTTCCCTGGTCACAGCCCCGGGACGCAGAAGCACGGGATTTGCACTTAAGAGGCTAATGACGGTGGACTCGATGCCGAAGGTCGTCTTTCCCCCATCGATCACTGCTCCGATCTTCCCTGAAAAATCCTCTAGGACGTGCTTGGCCTGCGTCGAGCTGGGTTTGCCTGAGAGATTGGCCGATGGGGCGACAAGGGGCTCGCCAACAAGCTCTATCAGCCGTAATGCAAGCGGGTGCGAGGGCATTCGGACTGCAATGGAATCTAAGCCTGCGGAGACAATGGAAGGGACATGGGGGCGGCGCTTCAATATGATCGCCAAAGGGCCCGGAAAAAAGCTCTTTGCCAAAAGATAGAATGCATCGGGAATCTCATCGGCAATCTCCTCGACCTGTTCTACAGAGCTGACATGGGCAATCAAAGGGTTGTCAGAAGGTCTTCCTTTGGCCTTAAAAATCGACAGGACTGCTTCCGGGTCGAAAATACGGGCGCCGAGGCCATAAACCGTCTCTGTCGGAAAAGCGACAAGCTTACCATTCTTTAGCAGATCCGCTGCGCGCTGCATTCCAGTTGGGTCCAATCGCTCGGTTTGACCCATGTTAATTCCCCAGCACCCAAAAGAAAGCAAACGTGAGGGCCACTTTGGCCCCAAAAGCGATGAGGATGCTTCCAAAATGGCGATCGATGAAAGTTTTAATCTGAGACCCCCAGCGCTGCATCATTTCTGCGATGAGAAAAAACCGCAGAGCCCTGGAAAATAAAAGAGCCATGACATATCCGCTCAAAGAAAGTTTGCAAAAGCCCGCGGAAATAGTCACTGCCTTGAAAGGAATAGGTAAAAACCCGCCGAGGAAAACGGCAAGATGCTCGTACTGATTGTAATGCTCTACAAGGCGGCTGAAGAAATCTTTTGATATCACATATTCTGTCACAAAGGCCCCAACGCTATCCCATAGCAGGTACCCAATCCCGTAGCCGATCAGACCGATGACAATGGAAGAGAGCGTCGCAACAAGGGCATAAATATAGCGGCGCTCGGGATTGTGCATACAGAACAGCATTAGGAGGGCGTCCATCGGCAGCAATAGGAACATTTCAAGTAAAAATATGAATGCTAGCCACAAGGGAGCCATCGGAGAATAAGCCTTTTGACAGGCCCAATTGTAAACCCTTCTTGCAGACTGCATGCAAACGCCTATTTATTTTAGTGCCACCCATTATACGTTTAAGGCCCTCCTCAAGTCAAGGTAAACAAGAATCTAATTCTAACTCTAAGATCTTGTCATTCAATTGTTTAAATTATTGTAGCCAGCTAATGCTGCCCTCGCTTATACTCTTTTAAAAATGAAAGTGGCTCGCGATAGAGTGGTATAAAAACATTCTCTAAGGAGTTTTTAGAATGAAAGTGACAGCAACGATCGTCTTCGTCTATGGGCTATTGATCGCACTGGGTGGAATCATGGGCTACGTTAAAGGGGGATCTTCCATCTCGTTGATTTCCGGAGGGAGTTTTGGGATCGCGATACTGATCTCCGCTTATTTCATCTCCAAAGGGAAGATCGCAGCTCAGTATTTCGCTATTGCGCTTACATTTCTGCTCGATGGGATTTTCACCTATCGGTTTGCAAAAACGCTGCATTTCATTCCTGCCGGATTTTTAAGTCTCTTGAGCCTTGCAGTCCTGATCGTGATTGCTCTCAAGATCCGCAGGACCTTAGGGACTATAAAACAGTAAAGATTCTCAAGGAATCTCTGGTAGATTCCACTCTTCAATCCTGTTTAGATACTCTTCCAAAGGGAGTTGGACGATAAGAGGCGATTTGCCCTCATCGAGCCATTGCAGCACCTCGAGCAAATCGGAATTCGATAAGGCTGTACAGCCATAGGTGCCGCTTTCATTTCCTCGCCAGCTATGCATAAAGATACAAGATCCGCGGCCAGGAACTACCGGGAGAGAATTATGATGGATGACAAGGCCCAGATGGTAAATAGCATCATCCCGCTGCATGACCTCGCTGCTCTTCCAGTCTTTCATTTCCACATTAGCCGTATTGACAAGCTGATTATAAAAGCGTGACCCTGGATCGTCGACAGCTTCATAATGCTCATCCGCTATGATCACCGGCATCATGAAGAGGACAGAGGGATTGAAGCGGCTATCAATGAAGATCTCCCCTAGGCGAAAAATCCCGGCAGGAGCTTTTCTGTCCCCTTCAACTTTCAACCTTTCTGCTGGAACATCCGACGGAGTTTCATGAAGTCCAAGTCCCCAGGCAATCCCCTTTTGGCCGACAACGATGGGAATCGGCTTGCCGCAAGGAATAAAAGACTCTTCAAAAGATCTTTTTTCAAAACGGTGCATTTCCCCCTGAATGGAATCCCAATCAGGAGTAACGACAAGGATCAGCTGCAGCGAAGAATTTATCAATGGTCACCTGGGTAGTAAGGTTCGACGTGGACGATCACATCGCGCACGGCAGGCCATTCTTTTTGGATTTCAGCGCGCACTTTCTGAGTCAATTCATGGGCCAGTTCGACGGAAAGTCCCGGGGCGACTTCGATATCAATGCTCACATGGGCATCCGGGCCATAGAGTTGAATCCTGATTTTCTCAGTCGCAAGCACGCCATCGACCCTTAAGGCCGCTGCTTGGACTTTATCAAAGAACTCGGGCGCGGGAACCCGGTCAAGCAGCTGATTCAGGTTGTTTTTCGCCGCGAATATGCCGATCCCCACCATGAGCAGAGCAATCACGACGGCGCCAAGATGATCGCAGAGGTTGCTGTACTTTGGAAAGTAGGCGGCGAAAAGAAGCGCGATCATCGCAAAGAGGCTGTTAATGCCATCAATCCGGTAATGGACAGCGTCTGCCAATAAAGCAGGGCTATGCTGACGCTTGGCGGTCCGTTTGAGATGCTGATAAGCGATCTCCAATAAGACGACGGCGCCCAACGGGATGAGCCATGTAAAGGGCTGAATCACTTTCCCTTCTGATTCAGAAGAAATCGCGGTGAGCTGCTGGATCAGCATGCCACCCCCAATCACAGCTAAGAGCAAGCCCAATTGCATTCCTGCAACCGGTTCAAACCTTCCGTGGCCAAAAGGGTGATGGCGATCCGGAGGCTTATCCGCAAACCGAATGCAAAAAATCAAAAACAGACTGGAGGCAATGTCGATAAGGCTCGATATCGCGTCCAAAAGAAGGGCGGAACTATTCAGAAAAGCGAACCCAAAGATCTCCGCGACGATAATCACTCCGCGCAGGATCACTCCCCGTCTTGCAGTGACCATCATCTGCCTGCGCCGCTGATAGCGGCTCTCACTGACACTGTCCGGAAGGGGGATCGAAGGAGGAAATTTGGACATAAAGTCTATCTTTGAATTAAGGTTTCGTCGATTTTCGAGATTATACCGAACGTGTTTCAAAAGTTGGCCCGGAGCTTTGACGCAGCCCAGGACCGATTTCCGAATCACGTTCAGTGTATTTTGGCCGATTTTCAATTAATACCCAAACAACTTCAAAAGTTGGCCCGGGGCTTTGACGCAGACCCAGGCCAACTTTTGAATCACTTTCGGTATAATCCAACGACAGACTCATAGAGATTATTGTAGGGTTTCATTATAGCGCTCGGACACTTTGGCCCAATTGATATTATCGAAAAAAGCATTGATGTATTTGGCACGGTCCAGACCGTATTGAGTGATGTAAGCGTGTTCAAAAACATCCATCACAAGCAAAGGATCCCCTCCGGCTAAATGACCGACATCATGTTCATTGATCCAGGTATTAAAAAGACGCCCCGATTGCGGGTCCCGATAAAGGATCACCCAGCCGATCCCGCGGATCATCCCGGTAGCGATAAAATTCTTCTTCCAGGCATCATAGGAACCGAAATCTTTGACTATCTTCTCAAAAAGAGGGGCTGATTTGTCAAGGGGCTCATGCCCGCCGAGGTTATCAAAATACAACTCGTGCAGGCGCATTCCATCCCACTCCCAGCCAAGCCTCCGCTTCAGGGCGCCGTAATCATAGGTCTGATCCTTGTCCTGCATTTCCATTTCCTTCATGCGGACCAGCAAAAAATTGGTATTTTTTACATACCCCTGGTAAAGCTGAAAATGCATTTTCAGAAGAGCATCGGAAAAACCGGGCATGCCGTAAAGGTAGGCATAGTCTTTAGCAATGTAGTCGGAAGATGCAGTTTTTAGTTTCTGGGTTGGCATGGCAGCGTCTTGCGCAAGTGCGAGATTGGAAACTCCTGTCAATAGAGGAAGGAGAGAAATGACAATCCACTTTTTCATGAAATTCTCCTATAGAAAATAGAGATATGGTGTATACCAAAACATAACTTTTTTTGACATCAAGTAATTTTCTATGAAAACGAATCACAACAAACTAACTAATGATTGCATCTTGAAAGTTTATGCTCATTTAAGCATAATTACAACGTAGCAATAATGGATGTTAAATATAATGTCGATAATAAACAGCAATTGCCAAACAAACAATTTATCATCGTCAAACCCAAATTCTATTTCCACTGCGACATCTGAGCATTCAAATAAAATTTCAAGTTTTGCGTCCAAAATATATCTTGGACCTGCATCTACAAAGATGCCGGGGCTCACAAATATTTTTTACGCGCCTTACGAACTCTACTTGGGAATAAAAGCTTCCTACGAAGCGTACAAGATCGGAGACAGAGAAGGGATCTTTGAAAATGGCTTAAGGATTATTCAAGCGCCTCTATGTTTTAGCAACGCGCTATTACAATTATCCTGGTATGCGATCTATGGAGGAATCTTTTTAAATATTATTAATTCTGCAAATTTTGGAGCTATCATTCAAAAAGTAAGCCCTCTTTCCAGGTCGATTGCCGCCGTAGGGTTTGCCATTTGCGCGATTGAAGGGGTCTTAGAAACCATTGGCCTGGTCCGCACCGTGAAATTCTTCAAAGAAAACTATTTATTTGACATTGAGAGACTTAAGAACTCATTAACGATTCAGGATCCTAGGCTCAGACAAGTGAAATTTTATGCCTGTCTTCAGAAAATTTTAAAGTCCCCTCTCCCCGCTGAAGTTAAAAATGAAATTGAATCATTGACAGCAAGAAATGAGGATTCCGAGTCCGCATTGTCGCAATTATTGTCAAAAATCGAAGAAAATGAATATTTGACGCGATTGAGAAAATTGCGCTCTACTTATTTTCAGGTCTCATCGGAAAAAATGGCTGAGATCGATCAATACGTTCAAAACAAGCTCGCTTCCCAAAGCCCTCAAGAACAACTTGAGCGAAGAGATCAGATCATTCAAGCCAATTTCGCCATGAAAAAACGAGAGCTGGAGCGGCGCGTACAACCCTGGCTTGCAAATAGGATTGAAAATTCCCTGCCGCAGATCTTGCAGGACCTTGAAAGCCCCGAGCAGTCTAAAAGAACAGAGGCCAAAGAAAAAGCCGCATTAATTTTTAAAAATATCAAGGTCCAATCGCAAAAGAAACTCCTGATTCACACCGTCGGCTTGCTTGCCGTCCTGATCACGGTCGCTGGACTTATCGCCGGATGTCTGTCCTGCCCATTTATGATCCCCTTCATCCTGCTTGTGCTTGGAGGAATGCTCGCTTTTGTCCGCTATCATTTGCATCGGGGACTGATGGACTCGGAAGGTTGGGATTTTTCGGTTTCAAACTGCATTCCGGACATCGTCAAGCAGATCTACAAAATGATCTTCGAAGATGTCAACCCAGTCCCACCAAAACCCTATCGCCCACCCGTATTGACTTACGTCCTTCCAATTTCGCAGATTGAGGCCGATCGCAGGCGATTCGAAGCTTCCCAGCCTAAGATCAACTACAAGATGAGAACATCATCCTATTCGTGATAGAGAGGATACTTGAGGACGTTTTTTAGCGAGCCCACAAGGTCTTGTAGTTCGAAAAATTTTTTTTGCTCTAATAGAGGATCGTCGTCATAAATCTGCCATGTCCCTTCAGCATGCACTAACGTCAAATCGCAAAACTTATCGATCTCATGGGAATAGGTCAATGTGAAGCACTTGATTTTTTTACTCAATTGCATTTCGAGCTGTTCTTCAAGAATTTCAGCAAAAGGATCCCTACGGAATAAATACGTTCCCGAGGGTCTATCTTTCAAGAGGGTCTCTGCTTGCATACGATCCGCATGGTGCCAACAATCGATGATGAGATTACGGTCGGAATGAGAGATTTCTGCATCGATTGTCAATTTAGTAAGGACGGAGATTTTCGTATCCAGGTCGCTCGGACCTTTTAACCGTCCTCCGATCTCACTGAGAACCTTCATCGTCTCTCGAAGAATGCGAAATGCAACAGGTGCTAGATCATCGCTGTGAAAGACACCTACCGTTTTCTGACCTTCCTGGACAAGGAATTGGATCTCTCCATTGACGGGATCATAGCGGTAGCTGAATTCAATAGGCTTCCATTCCTTCTTTCCCAGGTAATAGGAATCTTGTGCGATCTCAGCAAAGAACAACTGCCCCGTCTCTCGATTGAGCCAGGCTCTGAAGATCTTTTCCGAAGGCAGCGCTTTTTGCACCTGCTTCTGCTTGACCCGCCGCATGATTTGGAGGAACACTTCGACGTTCTGGCGAACGGGCTGGTCTAGGATTTTGATGCGCATAACTTCCCTCTCTATATTTTGATTGTAGCACTGACAACAAAATATTTTAAGCAAAGAGTTTGATTATGGTCCTAAGTTACTGTTTAGCAGGAAATTGACGAACACGTTCAGCCTATCTTCCGAAAGTACTTCATAAATTGTTGATGAGAGGCACTGATCTCTCAAGCTTTTGATACTTAGCTCGATCCGCGAGCAGTTTAACAATGCATGCTTTTAGTTTCTCTTTTGTCTCTGGATCAAATGCCAATTGGACTGATGTCCCCACATTTAGGCTGAACCCAGTTACCCAAACATCAGGATCCCAACTAAGAACGTCAGACCTTCCCTGGCTGGTTTCGAATGCCATTTTACAAGCTGCATCCAGCATAAACCCCTGATAAATCTTTTCGAGTTGTTTTTTAATCCTTAGCTGCAATTGGTCTTCTTTGAGAGATACCCCCTCGAAATCTCTGAGCACAGCTTTTTTTATATGGAAAGTTGCAAGCCTGATGTGTCGAGCTCTCTCCGCCAGATTGAGAGACTCGACGTATGTTTTATCCTGACAGACGTTATGGGACACTCCATGCCGGTAATTCAACCCTCTAATTGCAAATTTAATATACTTTTTCAGCAGTTGATTTGTATCGAAAGGAATGTCAGGGCACAAAAGTTTGAATTCCCTTTGGGTAGCGGTTAAAAAGCACTCTCGCTCCCCGCTCTTTTCCTTTTCTTCGTTTTGCTGCTCTGTGAGCACATCAATCTTCCCGTTGAAAAAAGGGGAAAGCCTGCGGCTGACCGCTTTTGAATAGATCTCTGTAATGCTATGGTTTGATTCCGAAAGCTCGCATTTCTCCGGGATGTGATTTGCATGCCCAATAGGCGGATCATCGGATTCTGACAGGGAAAGCCGGCTAAGTTCAGGCAAAGTGGAGTCATCCTGGTGTATTGATGGAGGGAGGCGGGCAATGGTATTAAGCATGACTTGGCTCATAAGAGTCCTTGGCTCTATTTTTGATCCTGTTTCCAAATGCCCGTCCAGGACGGACAAGGTACTAAAAACTCAGTGCAACTTAACGACGAAGCTGTTAAACGTAGAAAAAGCAGCTTGTGCACTCATGCAAAATGGTAAACCCATGAGTAAAAAAACTCGAGAAGGTTTTTTCAACCTCGATGTTCCACTTGGTTTTATCCGCAAAGATTTCCCGTCCAGTTAAATAGGAGAAAACATGCATCACCCATTTGAAGAAGAAGTGAAAAAAGTGCGACGGAGTGACTATTCGGTCCAATCGCTTATTTTGAACCGCTGGTCGCCGCGCTCTATGACAGGCGAAGAGATGACGGACGAGGAACTCATGGCGCTTTTTGACGCTGCCAGATGGGCTCCTTCTTCTTACAATAACCAACCTTGGCGGTTTCTCTTTGCTAAGAAAAACACCCCTTCCTGGCCTCTATTTTTCGATCTCATGATCGATTTTAACAAGGGATGGGTGAAAAACGCCTCCGCGATCGTTCTGATCATCTCGGGTAAAAATTTCGAACACAACAACAAACCGGCTAGGACCCATAGCTTTGATACCGGCGCGGCCTGGATGGGCCTGGCTCTCGAAGGTGCCGGGAGAGGGCTGGTCGTCCATGGAATGGAAGGTTTTGATTATGAAAAAGCTAGAAAAGATCTCAATATTCCCGACGACTATCAAGTAGAAGCCCTTGCTGCTATAGGAAAGCGAGCGCCGGCCGATAGCTTGCCGGAAGACATACAAAAAAGAGAAATGCCGAGCCAAAGAAAAGCAATTAACGAAATTGCCATTGAAGGTAAATTCAAGAAGATAGCCAAAGTGACAGCCGCATAATAGCAGTTGATCTCTTGTAGGCTCACACGGTTAGATTATAATCTGAGGGCCGACGGGAGTAAAAAAAATCGAGCAAGCCCTGCACTTGCTCGATAACTATTACGATAGTATTAGGCACCACTAGCGTCGTAGCCTATTTAGTCTTCAGGGACTACTACTTGTGAGCAGCAGCTCTTTTAGTTCTACGTGTTCTGCGAGATTTTGTTTTTCTAGCAGAAGACTTTGTAGATTTACGAGCTGATTTACGTGCACCTTTGCGAGCAGTTTTACGAGCTGTTTTACGAGCTGTTTTTCTTTTTTTAGCCATAATATCCTCCTTGTTTGGATACGTAGGATCTTTAGATTTGACTTCCTCTTTAGGGGAGGGTCTTCTATCCATTCATACCCTACAATTCTCAATATATAATAAATACTATTTAATTTGAAAAAAATTTTTACAATCGATTGCTTTTAAGGGTTAAACAAAATGTTACAAAACCCTCTTAGAACATATTGTGAAGGCATTTTCCGATGCAATAAAAATATTTTAAAAAAATTTTTTTTGTTTAAAAATAGTGTAATAAATTCATAAAAAATCCGAAGAAATGAGGCTTATATTATTAAAAATCCCAGAAAAGCATTAAACAAATCAGGGAAATCTCACATTACACAATACTAGACAACCCTTTCGAATCTCATAAATTCAAATGGCGAACCAAGAATAAGATAGCTTAAGAAACTGTCCACAAACTAAGGCTTCGTCGATTTTCGATACACCCTAGTGGTCCGTAACAAAAGTTGATCTGAAGAATCGAAAAGCGACTCAAAAGAACCCGAAAAATCGACAGAAGCTTAGTATGTGGGCAGCCTCTAAGAGCTCGAATAAATTTGATATTCTATGCTTTTGGGAAATTGCGCTTTTTTTGCGATACTTTGAAATCCCTTATCTTTATAAAAGAATTCTCGTGCTTCTCTCTTAATTTTTCAGACAACGGATTTTTGAAAGTCGGTTTAATTCTAACTTTTCTAGACTGGACTAACATTTGATACCTTCTTCATTACCACTGAGCAACTATGCGAATTCAAATTTAATTCAGTGGTATTTTTTAATATATACAAACTAGCATTTTCATGAAAATAGTTTTTAAAAAAATTTAAATAAAAGTCGATTATTCGTTGATATTTAACCACTTATGAATCTGTAAATGAAAACGGTATAATTGTACTGCGGTCGGCCTGAAACGTTGATTTTATGCCCTGAATTTTTTCGTATGACGAAGCGTGGAGCTTAGACCGCCATCTTCCTGCCAGCTGGCGAGGGCGAACGCAAGGTCAGACGGAAAAAGGCAGGCGCAGAAAATCAACATTTCAGGCCGGCCGCAGTATATAAGAGACAGTCTCTAAGAGGCTGGAAAAATCGGCATTTGGCAATCCCAAATGCCGATTTATACAAAGATGGATTGTGACTATTTGATCACTACATCGATAGACTTGATGACGTCGCCCTGTTCGATCTTTTTGACAACGTCCATTCCGCTGACTGTCTGCCCGAATACAGTATATTCTCCATCGAGATAGGGGATTTTCTCGAGTGCGATGTAAAATTGCGAGCCGCTGGACCTTTTCTGGGGATTGACAGCATCGGGAAGTCTCGCCCAAGCTAATGCCCCCTGCTGGTGGGGAAGCTTGATTTCAGCAGAAACGGTATAGCCCGGACCTCCTCTCCCTGTCCCTTCCGGGTCCCCCCCCTGAATGACAAAGTTGGGCACAACACGGTGAAAGACCAAACCATTATAAAACCCACCTTTAGCCAGTTGGATAAAGTTTGTTACGGACATAGGTGCTTCTTTCGCGTTGAGCTCACATGTAATATCGCCTTTTGACGTATGGATGACAGCGAGGTAGTTTTTTCCCTCTTCGAATACCATAGCCTTTGACGGTTCGCTAAATTGCATAGATGGTTCTCCAGCTGTTAAATTCGGATAGATCAATAAAGTTGAAATCAACGAAAGCCCAAATACGATTCTTTTTACAAGTCTAGGTTTCATAAAGATATCTCCTGTGAGTCAGTCTCATTCCGTGTTCCAATCGCCTTACATCCAATTATTAGTGTAAAGTGGATGATGACCAAATGCTAATCCTAATCTTTCCTTAAGTAAACTTCAAGTCCTCTGAACCTGCCCCGGTAAAAAGTTATCGACAGAAACTTTTTACCGGGGTAGGTTCCTCGATCGCTTGCGAGTTGCTTCAGATCTAAAAATGTAATAGAATTAAATTAAAAGGGTGTTTTTTATGAACCACCGCCTCCTCTGGGTATGGGTATTGGCCTTAACGCAAATCTCCTTTCTCAATGCGGGTTCCCCCAAAAGCGATCGGGTGAGAGACCTTTCTTTTTGCACGGCACAAGAAAAGCACGTCATTGTCCTCTATTACACATCTTACTGCCCCTACTCTCAGAAGGTCTTGAGATATCTGCAGCAGATCCATAAACAGCTGCCAATGAAAAATTTAGAAAATGATCCTCAGGCTAAAGCCGAATTGAAAAAGGCAGGCGGAGAGATGCAGGTCCCCTGCCTTATCATCGATGGGAAGCCCTTGTATGAATCGGATGCAATCATCGAATGGTTGAGCCAACATCAAGATGAGCTTGAACCGGCTTCTGATCGTTCGTAAGAGACTGTCGCTAAGAGGGTGGCTACAAAGTAAATTTCTATCGATTTTCGGGTTCTTTTGAGCCGAAAATCGGCCAAAATATACCGAACGTGTTTCAAAAATTGGCCCGGGGCTTTGACGCAGCCCAGGGCCAATTTTTGAATCACGTTCGGTATAATCCCGAAAATCCACGAAACCTTACTTTGTAGACATCCTCTAATGCAACATTCCACTGTTCAATCATAGATATCCTCAGAGATAGTCTCTCAAACAACAATTGAAAAAATAACTTTTTTATATAATCCGAATCATCTAATAGTTAGGAGAATAGGGAAAAATTAAGATACCGTCTACGAATTCAGTCTCTAACAGGATTTTGCATGCAACTATCACATGATAAACCCAGAAGAGTGTTAAGCGTTTTTGTTCTGGCTATGCTGAATGTATCGATTATGGCCAGTTTACGCAACCTTCCTCTCGTCGCTGAATTCGGATTAAGCGCGATCTTCTACTTCTTAATCGTCGCCTTATTTTTCCTGATCCCCTGTGCCTTAATTTCAGCTGAATTGGCGACGGGATGGCCCAAATCGGGAGGAATTTACATCTGGGTCAGGGAGGGCCTCGGAGATCGCTTTGGGTTTATGGCGATCTGGATGCAGTGGGTGCATAACGTCGCTTGGTATCCGGTGATCATGTCCTTTATCGCTGTGACAATGGCCTATTTGATCTCCCCTACCCTCGCCGAGAACAAATTTTTCGTCTTATCTGTAATCCTTGTGGGTTTTTGGGGAATGACGCTACTCAATTATTTGGGAATAAAGACCTCGGGCTGGTTCAGTACAATTGGGGTCATCATCGGAACGATCTTGCCAGGCCTTTTGATCATTTTTCTGGGCTTTAGCTGGCTGTTTGGGGGTCATCCCATACAAACCCCTCTGAGTTGGGATGCTGTGCTCCCCTCTTTTTCGAATATAGGAAATCTCGTTTTTTTAGCAGGTTTGTTCCTGGCGTTTGCGGGACTCGAAGTCTCCGCCGCTTATGCCAGCGATGTTCAAAATCCTCAAAAAAACTACCCGCGTGCGATCATTTTAGGTGCAGTGATCACCTTTACATTATTTATGCTCGGCTCTCTCGCCATTGCCATGGTCATTCCCAAACATGAAATCAGCCTGGTTGCAGGATTGATGGAGGCTTTCAAAGCTTTTTTTCTGCATTATAACCTCACATGGATTCTCCCCGTGATGGCATTTTTGCTGATCATCGGCGCGATCGCAGAAGTCAATTCCTGGATTATTGGCCCTGTAAGAGGGCTTTATGCGACATCGATCCATGGCAATTTACCCCCTATCTTTCAAAAAGTAAATAAGCATGATGTACCTACTCGGCTGCTGCTTTTCCAAGCTATCCTGATGTCGATCACTTCACTCGTCTTCCTTTACATGCCCCAAGTGAGCAGCGCATTCTGGATGCTGACGGCGTTGAGCGCCCAAAGCTACTTAATCATGTACATCCTCATGTTCATCGCTGCGATCAAGCTGCGATATTCCAAACCCCATGTCCCAAGGGCATACCGCGTTCCTTTCAAAAGCAAGGGAATATGGCTTTTTAGCTGCATGGGCATCCTGTCTTCCTGTTTCGCGATCCTTCTTTGCTTTGTCCCCCCCTCGCATCTGAAAGTGGGAAACACAACCGTCTACGGGCTTCTATTGGCCGGAGGGTTGATTGTGATGTGCGCCATCCCCCTCTTCATCCATATGCACCGCAAGCCCCATTGGGCCCTTAAAGTTAAACCAGGGTCGGATCCCAAACGCTGAGGCTTTGGAATAATCTCAGATGCTGTTAAACTGGCGTCATGATGAATATCCCCCTTGCCGAAAGGCTGCGCCCCTCCTCTCTTGATGAGATCGTCGGTCAGGACCATCTTCTTGGAAAAGATGGCTTTATTTCCAGCATTGTAAGACATGGCAGGCCCCTTTCGATATTGCTATGGGGCCCCCCGGGGTGCGGGAAAACGACTTTAGCCAGGCTGTACGCAAAAGCCTTCAATGGGCGGTTCACCCCATTGAGCGCAATTTTCAGCGGGTCGGCAGATCTGAAGAAAATGATCAATGAGATTGAAAATCAGCCCTTACTTTCGCAGCAGGCGATCATTTTTGTCGATGAGATCCACCGTTTTAACAAAGCACAGCAAGACATTTTCCTCCCTTTTCTAGAAAAAGGGACGATCGTTCTCATCGGAGCGACGACGGAAAACCCTTCATTTTCCCTAAACGATGCTCTGCTTTCCCGCCTTCGGGTTCTGACCGTGAAACCTTTAGAGCTTGAAGGGCTCGATCAAATCATCGCAAGGTTCGAGGAGAAAGTCCACCCCTTGAATTTGACCCCGCCCGCAAGGAGCGCGCTGACAGCTTTCGCTGGGGGCGATGCCCGCCACCTGCTCAATATGATTGAAAACATCCAGCATGCGGCAACTCAGGGAGAAGCAATCGATGAAAAACGACTGCAGTCACTTGTTCAGAGAAGAAGCGCCCTGTACGACAAGCATTCTGAGGGGCACTTCAATTTAATCTCCGCTTTGCATAAGTCTGTCCGAGGGTCTGATCCAGACGCCGCACTTTATTGGTTTGCGAGAATGCTGGAAGGAGGGGAAGATCCCCAGTTCTTGGCCAGACGGATCGTCAGGATGGCTGTAGAGGACATCGGTCTTGCCGATCCTCAAGCTTTAAGGGTAGCCCTGGATGCCTGGCGCGCCTTTGATCAGCTTGGTTCTCCCGAAGGAGAACTTGCATTGGCTCAGGCTGTTGTTTACTTGGCACTGAGCCCCAAGAGCAATTCTATCTACAAAGCGTATGGGGCTGCCAGGGAAGCAGCGAAAAAATCCTCACAGCTTTCGCCTCCGAAGACAATTCTCAACGCTCCTACAAAATTGATGAAGGAGATGGGTTATGGAAATGGGTATCAATACGATCACGATACTCCCCTTGCATTCTCAGGACAGGATTATTTTCCCGAAGAATTGGGCCGACAAGAATTCTACCATCCCAAGGAATATGGTTTTGAAAGGGACATGGGCAAAAGGATGGAATACTTCAATAAGCTTAGGAATAAACTTCGAGACTGATTTTCAAAAAAAAACCTCCTCCCATTGATCATTTCCTTACCTTCGTAAGTACAATGTGGGAGAAGGTCAAGAAAGTTTGTTTTCTCAAGCTATTGGATGATAGGCTGTTAATGAAACACGGCCTACTGTCTTGGACCTCTCTGAGAGGCCATGATACCTTGAGAATTTCCTCGCAAAATCGTGCCTGGACGATACGCCTGACCGTCCACAGGGATAAGCACAATTCGCTATGTAAGGACAAACCTTCTTTTTGCTCACATAAGACAATCTTTCGATTTCCTATGCGGGCTACTGGCAGTCGTGAGCCTCATCGAGGAGCGAGGATGCCTCCTCCCCCTCTTTCTTTAATATAACAGCTCTCAACTATTTAATAAATACAGCGACACCAACTATATTAACAAATGTAACTACAAATCAATTAATTACATTTTAAATAAATAATTTATACAATAATATATGAATTTGCAAACAACTAACATTAAAAACATTACAAATTCGCCTTGTAAGTACATCGATTTTGGACCACAAATGGCGTTTTGCTGTCTCCTCGCACTGGAGCCATATACCGAACATGGTTCAAAAATTGGCCCTGGGGTGCGTCAAAGCCCCAGGGCCAATTTTTGAACCACGTTCGGTATAAACAATCTTGCATAAAATTTGTTGAAGATGCATATTTTTTGCAGTTTTAATTGTGGAGCTATGAGACTGTTAACAGTCTCTAAACGAGGTTGCTTATGTTGAAAAAAAATAATGCGCTCACATTTTTTTTCGCTTGTTTGATCCTTCAATCCTTGCACTGTTTTGCAGATGGAACAGTGAAAAAAGAGAAAAGTCCTATAGCTGCAGAGACTCCTCTCTCTCTCAACCGTTACTTGAAGCTCATTAAAGATCATCCAGATACCTTCGGCCCTCTCGGCAAGTGGCAACGTGGAGAAATTGAGATCACCGTGAACACGGAACAAATCCGAAAGATTGAGAACCAAACGCGTCTCCGCTTAATTTCCAAGGGCGTTCAGGATGCCGATGCTGAGAAATGGAGTTCGGTTGGGGTCGTCGCGGAAGATAATTATTGGATATGGCTGCGGGATGCGGTTATTTTTCCATCGGGAGTCTATGGAACTTATGACCGCCTCATGTGGAAAAGCGGCCTCTGCGGAGTCCCCGGAGTCGCTATCCTTCCCCTTCTCGCAACCAAGAAAATCATCGTCAACATCAACTACCGGCACGCGACGCGCAGTTGGGAAATCGAACTTCCCCGCGGGCAGAAAAAAGCGGGAGAAACTCTTGAAAGGGCTGCAGCACGAGAACTGAAGGAAGAAACCGGCTATCAAATTTCCAAATGTACCCAATTGGGGACAATCGCTCCCGATACAGGCACTTTGATGAGCCTCGTTCCTGTTTTTTGCGGGGAAGTGAGCCATTCAGGAGAAAATTCGAAAGAGTACTCAGAAGCGATATTTCAGAATCCTGCATTTTCAAAAGAAGAGCTCAAGCAGGGATTTGCCAGGGGCTACATCGAAGTTCCCATCAAAGGAGAGATCGTCAAGGTCAACTGCCGGGATCCTTTTCTCACTTTTGCCCTTCTGCAAGCGGAGATGAAAGGGTTTCTATAGTGGTCCTTAGAAGCTGGAATTTAGATAGACTTCTGCTTCTCCCCAAGGAAAGGAGGCAGTGAACTGCTTGACTGTGCGGAACTGTGAGCTGTATTCGCTTAATGGATAGCTGACTGTGATGATCTTTACACCAGATGACAGTGATTCAAAACGACTGATAAGCGAGCAGATCTGCTCATCGGCAAGGCAGGTCCCGTAAAGATAGATCGCACTGGCATCGGAAAAGTCTGAAGAGTGCATCTCCTCGCAACGAAAAGAGATAGGGAGCGAAAAGGAGTTGTTAATCGACTCTGCGGTTTGGATAAAAAAAGGGATCCAGTCGATCCCTATCGCCTTACATCCAAGAAGATGGCTTAAAAAGAAGATTCCCCTGCCCCGTCCGCAACCCAATTCGATCACCGTATCGTCGCAGCTTAAAGAACATTCCCGTGCGATTTGGGCAAAAACGGGCAGCGGGGTCTCTCCATAAGCATCGATCATCGCTTCCCCTCTTTGCCTTAAAAATTGTTTGCAGATGCGAAAAGGGTTGCGGAAACGGTATGCTTTTTTGAAGGCCCGTTCGTAGCGGCTAAATCCGGGAAAGGAGCGCCGAATCTGATGGGCCTCCCTGAGATCAAACCATTTCACTTTAAGGTAGATCCAAAAGTCACCCATTATTAAACAGATTTTGGTAAAGAGTGCTGATCGATAAAACTACGATAGAGATCTACATATGAAAAGTAAAGAGGATTGAGCATTTCATAGATAGAATCTGACTTTTCAGCGCCGAAGGGAGTCTCTTTGGCGCAGCATTGTAAAATCTTTGTCAGACTGACCAAAACACAGCGTCTTTCGGGGGTATTATCGATCTCACAAATATAGGGATTCAATATGCGCAGAGTGACGACCTCTGCTATATAAGGCCTGGAAGAATCCCTCAGTGTTCCTTCTTCATTAGAAAGCTCCATAGAATCTCTCAGATCTCCTTCTTCATTAGAAAGCTCCGTAGAATCTCTCAGATCTCTTTCTTCATTGGCGGGATGTTCTTTTAAAAAGTCCATGATCAATGCTCGCCGCAGGGTTAGCATTTTCGAAATCTCTTTAGGAACGTTTATCGAAAAGATTTTGGGCAGGATTCGATTAGCAAAGTGATTAAAGTGCTCAACATTCGAAGTCGCCATATCAAGGACCTTATCCATCTGAGCCTCAATAATTATCGTTCCGAAATCGGGATCTTCTTCTCTTAATTGCGCCTTAAGCATATTTTGATCCAAGCAAAGAAGAGGAAGCTCGCATTTTTTCAATTCTTTTAAAATATCCCGGCGTAGATGATCTAATTCTTTCTTCCATACAAGGTACGCAAAGTCCTTGCATAAGGATGAAGATAGGCAGTCACTTCTGAACAATTCGTTGCGGCGCTGTGTCTGTAGCTCAACTGTCGTAATGCGCATGATGGCGGGCAAAACTAAGGAACCTAAATCTTTCTTTTTAAAAAATTCGTTTACTGCCTTTTTTGTGAATTCAGCAACATCAATTTTAGCCACTGTTAAATATAAACAAATAAATTCTTCATTTCCCTGTCTTAGAAGAGCTAATGCCATGACTTTGTCAAATCGGTCGATATGATGAGCTTTAATAAGTGATGCGCGAATCTCCATCAAATACTGGATGATGACTTGCTCTCTTCCGGGAAAGCACTTGATGCAATTGGCTAGCTCGCGCTCTGCTTCATTCGATTTGAAAAACCTGATCGAGGAGATTTCCGGCAAATAAACCATCTGTTGCCTGATGACCGACTCGTGAACAACCCGCGAACTCTTTTCCCCGGATGAGCCATATTCAGGAATCCTGGGAATCATTCTCTCAGCCATGGACCGACTGATTCGAAGATGATAAAAGGAATCCGTGTGCGATGCTCGAGGAGAGCGCGATATTCGAGAATTTCTAGGAGTGAGATCTGAAGGGGTAAGATCTTCATCTAACTCATCTAACTCGCCTAATGGAAGTAGATCCTCAGTCCACTCTTCTTCGTGATCAATGTTTGTATTCATTGATCTCGAACGGTGCATCCGCTTCTTTTGCTCAAAATCGACATGCCGTTTAGAAACTGACGATGCACTTTCATCGGTTGAAGGTTTGGGCAACTCTACATCTCCCTCAGTACTTCTCCTGTGAGGCAAAATCGAATGCTGCGAATCCATTCTACTTTTTCTTTCCACTTCGGGCTCCTTACAAAGGTAAAAGCTCATATCGGGTAAAGATTTGTTTTGAGCCTCCTTTCGAGGGGAGAGAAAATGCGGGACCTTTTTGGAGGGTGCTGGCGCGCTGTCAGTTAAGGCCTCTTGCGAATCCATTCTACTTTTTCTTTCCACTTCAGACTTCATATGAAGGTAAAAGCTCATATCGGGTAAAGATTTGTTTTGAGCCTCCTTTCGAGAAGAGAGAAAATGCGGGACCTTTTTGGAGGGTGCTGGCGCGTTGTCAGCTAAGGCCTCTTGCGAATCCATTATACTTTTTCTTTCCTCTTCGGACTCCTTTTGAAGGTAAAAGCTCATATCGGTTAATGATATGTTTTGGGCCTCCCTTCGAGGGGAGAGAAAATGCGGAACCCTTCGGGAGGGTACTGGTGCGCTGTCAGTTAAGGCCTCTAACGTAGCCGCCCTTTTTCGAGTAGGTGAATTCGACGTTGTGGAAGGAAGCTTTTCTACGGAAATCTGTGGACTATGAGAACTGCCGGAGAAGCCGAAATGGGAGGGGCTGATGTTTCGAATCGCTTGAGGTTTGTGCGGAAGCGGGGGTTGATAGGGAGGGCTAGGGGGTTGATGATCGAAAGGTAGAGGGCTGACATTCCGAGGCAATTGAGAGAGGGAAAGCGGTGGCACATGGGGAGGATTGGAAGAGCTTTGAGCGAATGGAGAAGGGTTGGTGTTTCGAGGCGATTGGGAGGGGCGGAATGCTGGGACAGGAGGAGGATTGAGAGGGTCGAAGTCAGAGCGCGGCGAGATGTTGATGCGAGGGGATTTCGGCATGGAAGGAAGAGGTGGAATAGAGGAATAGTTGGAAGAGGGGTTGTCGGAGCGCGGAGATGTGTTGCGAGATGATAGAGGCAGGACGCTAACCGAGGGTGGGAGAGGCGCTGTCGACTGCGGTGAAAATTTTGTAATGAGATTGCGGATGGGAGGAAGTGGGTTTCAGAGACGAGGGATTTTCTCCTCTTGGAGAATCCGAAGTGACGCGTCCTGAAAGAGGTGGCCCTTCGTGCAAAGAAGGTTGGGGGATGTTTATCGGCGGAGAGGTCTCGAAAGAAGGTTTTCCTTCCCGACGCTCTTTTTCTTTCCCTTTTTCGAGATCCGCATGTCCTGTTAGATGTTCGAATGTGGTCCTATTTGGAGGAGCGTTCTTTACAGACTGAGTTGCATCATGCATAAAAATTCAACTCTCCATTATTAAGGTTAAAGGCGTCCGTTCGGTCAAAACGGGGTCGCCAAAAAATTGGATAGGGCCAGGATATTGGTAGTCATCCTGAAGCCTCCATTGCTCGCGTAGCTTTTTGAAATGCGCGAAAGCCTTTCCATTGAGGTCGACAAGGGCTTTTTTGATCACAGGTTTTTCTTTTCCCTTGCGCATCTCCACATGCATAAGCGCTGTCAGAGGAATTCCCCGAACGCCCCATTGCTGGGCTTCCAGATGCAGATTAGAGATGCAGGCCATATAACCCGTTGCCCCTTCATCGATCAGCAAGGTGGCGACATAGCCCAATGCATAGCAGTAATTGCAATCGAAATTTGAGGGATATCCCGCCCTTCCTTCATAGCCTAAAAAATGATGGAGAGGAGAAAATTTGGCATTGCAGATCCCGCTTTTCACTCTAACCTCGATTTCTTTACCCACCAGTTCCATCAAAAGGCGCTCTGTTTCAATCAAAGAGACCTGAACATTGCCGTGAGGATCGCGGTTTAAAAGAAGCTGCTGTTGAATCCTTTCCGGCAAAGAGGAAAAGCAGGCTTGAGAAGAGAGAGACAGCTTTGTTAAAATAGGGCTGTTGCTCGACGGTTCATGAGCGAGGATCTGGTTCAACTCTTTGATCAGAACAGCGATCTCGGGGATGAACTCAATCAGACCTTCCGGGATGAGGATGACGCCAAAATTTTTTCCCAGCTCTGCGCGTTTGCAGACCAGATCTGCGATTTCGCCGACAATCTGCGATAAAGGTCTTATTCTGAGCAGCGATTTCCTCACCTATCAACGCTACATTGGGGTGGGTCGCTAAAGCGCACTCCAGGGCGATATGCGATGCCGATCTACCCATCAGCTTGATGAAATGAGTGTATTTTTTTGCAGAAGCGGCATCGCGTGCGATATTGCCAATGATTTCAGAATAGACTTTGCAGGCAGAATCAAAACCAAAAGATGTCGCGACGTAAGCGTTTTTCAAATCGCCGTCAATGGTCTTGGGAACTCCGATAACTTTCGCCTTGCATCCTGCGTTCTTAAAATACTCGGCCAAGATAGCGGCGTTGGTGTTGGAATCGTCGCCGCCGATAATGACAAGGCCGTCGAGCTCCATTTCATGAACAACAGCAAGAGAAGCCTTCAGCTGCTCCTCCGTTTCAATTTTTGTCCGTCCGGAGCCGATCATATCAAATCCGCCCTGATTGCGGTAAGCTGCGAGCAGCTCTGAGGACAACTCCTTGCTCTTGCCGGCAACAATCCCCGCCGGACCATCGAGGAATCCGAACAGTCTGGAGTGTTCGTTAAGCTGTTTGATGGAATCGTAAATGCCGGCAATGACGTTGTGCCCGCCTGAGGCCTGTCCGCCGGACAGAACAACTCCGACTCGTAGGGGTTTTGGAGTGCGCCTCTTTCCTTTTTCTCCTTTTAGAAAAGGCTGGCCGGAGGTCAAGGGAAAGAGGGCTTTAATGTTTGCATCTTCCTGGTTCCTTTCAGCACTTTGAGACATGCCGATGCAGGATAGGTCTCTCAAGACCAGAGGCACCGCAGGAAGATAGGCCTGCCTTGCCTTTTGCAACACGATGACGCTTTCCCTTTCCATCTTCTCCACCTTTTATTAAAGCGATAAGTTTACACTTTTCGGCTTTCAAAGACAAAGAGATAATCGCAAAGCGTTAACACTCAGGCAAATTGACAGGAACGTGAAGAGCCAACCCACCTTCGGAGGTCTCTTTATATTTGGACTGCATATCTTCTCCGGTATGGCGCATGGCAGCAATCACCTGATCGAGAGAGACGCGGTGGTCACCATCGTTGTGCATTGCCAGGCGCATTGCGTTGATCGCCTTGATGGCTCCCATCGCATTCCGCTCGATGCAAGGAATTTGAACGAGCCCCGCAATTGGATCACAAGTCAGACCGAGATTGTGCTCCATCCCAATTTCGGCCGCATTCTCAATTTGTCCGTTCGATCCGCCAAGAGCCGCAGTCAGGGCGCCGGCCGCCATGGATGT
>CAWESW010000034.1:0-24094 GCA_963811735.1 uncultured Verrucomicrobiae bacterium
ACGTCGCTCGGAAAGTAATCGCTGTTTGTAAATGCAGTTTTGATCTGATCGAATTGCCCTTGCACCGAGGCCAGCATGGTGAATTCGGCCGTCGGAGAATCTCCATATTCGGCGTAGGCGGGCGCGGCCACCGCCAGCAGTTGTGCGTGCCAAACCCATTCAGGGCCGCTTGCGCAGGCCGTTGACCAAATTGGCGCACGGGCGGCGTCCGCTGATTTGAACGGTTCCCAATCCAAGTCCACCCCATCCGAGTTGCCCGACATGAAGCTGACAATGTTGGTGACGAAGGGGCCGAGGTTGGCCGGAGTGGTGTCCGCCAAAAAATCCGTCGAGTGCCGGCGCCGCCGACGCAGACCAGCGCCTTTCTTCCGCGTGGGTGGCCCCCACCAGTGGGCGCAGGCCGGGGCCGTCAAACTATCGGCGTTGCTGTCGATCTCGACCGTTGGGCCGACCCAAAGTGGATGACATGGGTCACGATGGTGAAATCGGAAGGCGCCATTTCTACTCGACTTCTTGATAGCCGGATAATAACCGGTAATCCACAAACTGCCTGTGCTGTTGCTCCGGCAAAGGCAGGCCAGCACGCAGAGCAGCCGCCGCCTGGCCGTGTCAAAAGAGGGTCGAATCCGGATCAGCGGCCGCATGTTGGGAGAACGATTTCCAGTCCAAATTTATGTCGCCCCCCGGCACTTGGTATTTGTACCCCTTGGCATTGAAAAGGGTGGTCGTGCGCCATTTGCCGATGGACATGCCGAAATACACAAATGGCGCACGACCACCCTTTTCAATGCCAAGGGACACGATCCCCAAGTGCCGGGGGGCGACATAAATTTGGACTGGAAATGGTTCTCCCAATATGCGGCCGCTGATCCGGATTCGCCCGTTTTGAGTCGACCCGACGGCGGCTGCTCGCGCTGCTGGCCTGCCTTTTGGCGGCGCCGGCGCGGGCGGATTTGTGGATCACCGGTTATTATCCCGGCTATGAAGCGGGCCAAATGGCGCCTTCCAACATTGATTTTACCACCGTCACCCATGTCATCCACTTTGCGCTCGTGCCCGCAGCCGGCGGTTCGCTCGACAGCAACGCCAACAGTTTGACCGCCCCGGCCTGCGCCAAGCTGGTGGGGGCTGGCCCACACCGCCGGCAGAAAGGCGCTGGTCTGCGTCGGCGGGGCGGGCACTGAGACGGATTTTTGGGCGCACCACTTCGGCCAATCTCGGCCCCTTCGTCACCAACATTGTCAGCTTCATGTCGGGCAACGGATACGATGGGGTGGACTTGGATTGGGAACCGTTCAATTCGGCGGACGCTCCCCCATACACCAATTTGGTCAACGGCCTGCGCCCTGAATGGGTTTGGCACGCACAAACTGCTGGCGGTGGCCGCGCCCGCCTACGCCGAATATGGAGATTCTCCGACGGCCGAATTCACCATGCTGGCCTCGGTGCAAGGGCAATTCGATCAGATCAACATCATGACCTACGATTTGTCCGGGCCTTACGAGGGCTGGGTCACGTGGTTCAATTCGCCGATTTACGACGGCGGTTACACTTTTCCGAGCGTTCAAGGTCTGGTCCCCTCGATCAACGGCGCGGTCTCCAATTTTGTCAACAATGGCGTCGCGCCCGGGAAAACTGGAGTCGGCCTGCCCTTTTACGGTTATGTCTGGACGGGCGGACCGGGGATGACGCAACCGAGGCAATCCTGGCCGACCAACAATGTCCCGACCACCACCGCTGTCACCTACGCGGGGCATTGTCAACACTTATTACCAGAGCAACCTCTATCATTTGGGACGCCGCCGCGCAGGCCGCTTTTCTCAGCATCACCAACACCCCGGCGGCGGACGACATGTTTATTTGTACGACGACACCCACGCCTGCCAGGCCAAGGTCAGCTACGCTCGTGTAATCCTCCATGGGCGGGATGATGATCTGGGAGTTGAGCCAGGACTATTTTTCAACCGCGCCGGCCGGGAGCGCGCGCCGTCGACCACCGCCTTGAAACAGGCGCTGGCCACGCCCAACATCCCTCACCGAAGACAATATGTCCCACGCCGTGCGGCAAGTGAGACTCGCTTTGCTTGACGCCGACGTGAATTATTCCGTCGCGAGCAATTTTGTTAAAAAAGTGAAAGAGAAAGCCCTCGGGGACGCCGTCATCAAATCCGTTTCTCCGGGTCAGCAATTCATTAAACTTTTTCACGAAGAACTCGTCGCGTTGATGGGGACGGAAGAGTCTCCTTTGGAACTCAAAGGGAGACCTACTGTCATCCTCCTTTGCGGACTGCAAGGATCCGGCAAGACGACCCAATGCGCCAAACTCGCTGCCTATCTGCAGAAAAAACATCCGGGAAAGCGCACTTTGCTCGCAGCCTGCGACCTTCAGCGTCCCGCTGCGGTCGAACAGCTCAAGAAGCTCGCCTCTCAAATCGATGTGCCGGTTTTTTCCATCGAGGGGGAAGAAAGATCCTGTCCGCGTTGCCAAAGATGCTTTACAAAAGGCACGCAATGAAGGGTATGATACGCTGATCGTCGACACGGCTGGCCGGCTTCATGTCGATGAAGAACTGATGGCCCAGCTCGAACAGATCAAAGCAGTTGTCGAACCCCATGAAATCCTTTTCGTCGCAAGCGCTGCAACCGGTCAGGACGCGGTCAAAACAGCAGTTGAGTTTGATAAGCACGTCCAGATTTCCGGCACGATACTGACTATGCTCGACGGCAGCGCCAGGGCCGGTGCAGCGATCTCGATTCGCGAGGTGACGAGCAAACCGCTGAAATTCGAAGGGATTCGGAGAGAAGATCGGCGATATCCAACCGTTCAATCCCCATTCGATGGCCGATCGAATACTCGGCATGGGCGATGTGATCAATCTCGTACGCAAAGCTCAAGAGAATATCGATGAAGAAGAGAGCAAAGCTCTTGAGAAAAAGATTCTTAAAGCCTCATTCACTTACGACGACTATCTGAAGCAGATGGCCATGGTCAAACGGATGGGCTCATTCAAGAGTTTGCTGAAAATGCTTCCGGGCATGTCCAGTCTTGGCGACATGGATTTCGACGAGAAGGAATTTAACAAAATCGAAGCGATGATTACTTCGATGACCCTTCAAGAGAGAATTGAGAAAGTCGAACTCGTTCCCAGCCGGCGCCGGCGCATTGCGCAAGGGAGCGGGACCTCGATCGACGACGTGAACCGCATGGTGAAGGGATTTAAAAAACTCAAAACATTCTGCAAAGGAATGCCCGGCTTAAAAAATCAAATGATGAAAAAGGGCGGAAAGGATCCGTTTGGCGGTAAAATGCCTTTCGATGGCAAAATGCCTTGGGATTCTTAAAAAATGACAATAAATAAGGGAGAAATCAATTTATGGCCTTAAAAATTCGACTGAGACAACAAGGACGCGCAAACCGTCAAACCTACCGTCTTGTCGTCACCGATATCCGCAACCCCCGCGATGGAAAGTACCTCGAGATGATTGGCTGGTACAATCCATTCAGCAACACGACAGATTCTTCTATCAACATTGAGCGCATTAACTTCTGGGTTGGCCAGGGAGCACAAATCACCCCAAGCGCACAAGCTCTGATTTCCCGTATTGCTCCGGATGTGATGAAAGAAATCCGCGCAAAAGAACATGCAAGCCGTATAAAGCAAGCAGCCAAGCGCAGAGCTGGCAAAAAAGCTGCAGAGAAGACGACGACTGTGCAAGCTGCTGCGCCTAAAGCCGCTGCCAAGCCGAAGGCTGCTTCGAAGAAAGCTGCTGCTAAGTAATTAACGATGCAAATCGACATCCTCTCTCTTTTTCCCGAGTACTTTGACGGACCATTCAAAGTCAGTATGCTTAAACGGGCGATCGAGAGGGGATTGATTGAGATCAGACTGACGAATATTCGCGACTTTGGAGAAGGGAAGCACCAAAAGGTCGACGATAGGCCTTACGGCGGGGGAGCAGGCATGGTCCTCATGCCAGGCCCGATCACCCAGGCGATCCGCAGCGTAAAACGGGAAGACTCCCACGTTGTTTATCTGTCTCCCCAAGGTAAACAGCTGAATGCAGCGACTTGTGAAAGGCTGGCAAAGGTCCCTCACCTGATCCTCGTCTGCGGCCATTACGAAGGGCTTGACGAGAGAGTGATCGAAAAGGAGATTGATGAGGAGATCAGCATTGGCGATTATGTGCTGACCAATGGATGTCTCGCTTCGATTGTTTTAGTCGATGCGACAGCGAGGTTTATCCCCGGCGTGCTGGGCCATGAAGAGGCGACGCGGTTCGAGTCGTTCCAGCAAGGTTTATTTGAAGGTCCATCCTATACCCGTCCTGATGAGTTCGAAGGGTTGTGGGTGCCTGAAGTGTTAAGAAGCGGCCATCATGCGGAGATTGAGAAATGGCGCTTGCAGAAAGGGCATGAGAAAACAGAGCGCGTCCGGCCCGATCTGATTAAAAATTGTAAAAATTGAAGAAATTGAGGTTAGAAACATGAAACAATGTCAAGTCATTCAGGAAATCGAAGCAGTCCAGCTTAAACCAAATGTTCCCAAGTTTAATGTCGGCGACACTATTTGCGTCCACCAGCGGATCATTGAAGGCGATAAAGAGCGTATCCAGCAGTTTAACGGCACAGTCATCGCACGCAAAGGCGGCGGACTTTCCGAAACTTTTTCCCTCTATCGCTTCTCTTATGGCTCAGGAGTCGAGAGGGTATTCCTCCTCCACAGCCCAAAAATCGCTAAAATTGAAGTTGTAAGAACCGGTAAAGTGCGCAAGAGCAAACTTTACTATCTTCGCGGCTCATCAGGAAAAGCCTCTAAAGTTCAAGAGCACATCGGCCCAGTAAAAGAAGCGGCGCGAGGCAATGGCCCTGCAGTAGAAGCAGAGCCTGCGACTTAATTTCCCCCGAATCCCTTTCCTATGGCCATCGCTTGTTTAATGACGTGGTGGCCTGATTTTTTTTTAAGGAGCCAACTGAATGCAAGGCGGCCTTTCGCAAAAGGAACGTAAGCGATTAGAGAAAATGATGCTTTGGGAGACCAAAGCAAAGATGCGTGGGTTCAATTGTGTTGCCGGCGTCGATGAAGCAGGGAGAGGTCCTCTTGCAGGACCTGTTGTCGCAGCAGCCTGCATCCTCCCTGAAGGAACACTCATCGAAGGAGTGAATGACAGCAAAAAGCTTCTTCCTTCGGAGCGATTTAAAATTTTTCAGCAGATCCTCGCCTTAGCGGAAGTGGATTACGGCATCGGAATTGTCGATGCACTGATCATCGACCAGGTCAATATCCTGCAAGCGACATTCCAGGCAATGATTGCGGCCATCTCCCGCCTTTCGCAAAAGCCGGACTACATTCTCGTCGATGGCAACAAAATGCCCTCGACGCACATCCCCGGAGAAGCCATCGTCAAAGGCGATAGTCTCTCCCAATCGATCGCCGCCGCTTCGATCATCGCCAAAGAGACCCGCGATCAATTGATGAAGGTTTATCATGAAGAGTGGCCGGAGTACGGTTTTAAATCGCATAAAGGGTACGGCACTCAAGAGCACCTGCTTGCCATCCAGAAGCATGGTCCCTGTGCGATCCACCGCATGAGCTTTGAACCGCTTAAATCTCTAAGAGTCCGTTAAAAGTTTCCAAGCGTGCATATCCCTTGACAAACTCAGATTTATTAAATTATAAGTTTTACAATTCGATCGAGGTTTTTCATGATAAAGAGCATGACCGCTTATAGCCGGGCAAGCATCAGTTCACCGCTTGGGCGTTTGGTTGTCGAGATCCACTCGGTCAACCGCAAAATGCTCGATATGTCGCTCTATTTGCCCAAAGACCTCCTGCGTTTTGATATCGAAGTGCGCAAATGGTTGGGGAAGTATCTGGAGCGTGGCCAGATTACCTTCAGGCTCACCCTTCAGAGCGAAGGAGTCGGCGGGAAGCTCTTTTCAAACCACCTCGTCCAACTCAAAAATCTCAAAGAGGGTTGGGAAAAGCTATGCCGTGAACTCGGCTATGATCCTCAAACGATGGTCGACCTTCCCTTTCTCGTGAACCAGCTGCAGTCAGCCCCAGCGGCGGAGTCCAAAGAGGAAGAAGAAGCGATCAAGGCCGCATTAAAAGAGGTTGTTGAGAGCGCGCTGGCTGACCTGATGCAAATGAAAGAGACGGAAGGTAAGACGCTTGCCATTGACATTCAAAAACGCCTTAAAATCATTGAAGAGATCGTCTCCGCCATTGAGTTGAAAAAAGAGATGCCTCTTGTTCATTACCGCAATAAATTGATCGAGAGGCTTAAAGACGTCGGCAACTTGAGCGGGGAAGCTGAAGAGCGGATTGCCCGCGAGGTCGCGCTTCTTGCTGAAAAGATGGATGTTACGGAAGAGCTGGTTCGCCTGCGCGCCCATTTCGAGCAATTTCGCCTCCACCTCTTCTCGCCGGAAAAATCCGTAGGAAGAACACTTGACTTTCTGACTCAGGAGATGCACCGTGAAATTAATACTTTGGGCTCCAAATCCTCAGATAGCGATCTTTCCTTGTTTGTGGTGAAAATGAAGAGCGAATTGGATAAAATTCGCGAACAAGTTCAAAATATCGAGTGAAAATGGTACAAAAACTTTTAGGAAATCTTCCCAAGGGCTTATGTTTTGTCCTCAGCGCACCTGCAGGCACTGGCAAGACCACCCTTGTACGCATGCTTTCTCAAGAATTTCCTTGCGTCTGTGAGAGTATCTCTTGCACGACCCGCCCCCCTCGTCCAGGGGAGGTCGATGGCAAGGATTACCATTTCCTTTCCAAAGAGGAATTTGAAGAAAAAATTCGTCAAGGGGATTTCCTTGAACATGCCGAAGTTTTCGGGTATCATTACGGCACTTCGCGGGCCTTCGTCTTAAAACAGCAGGAGATGGGCCATCACGTCTTTCTCGTGATCGACACCCAAGGCGCAATGCAGCTAAAAATGAAGGCGTTCCCGGCATTGTATATCTTCCTTAGCCCGCCCTCTCTTAAAGAGCTCAAAGAAAGGCTCATCAAGCGGAAGACGGAGAGCCTGGAAGTGATCGAAAAGCGCCTTTCCTGGGCAGATGAGGAGATGGCGATGATGGCGAGCTACGACTATCACATCGTCAATGACAGTTTGAATCAGGCATATGCGATTTTGCGCAGCATCGTGATCGCAGAAGAGCACCGCGTACAGCATCATTAAATCAAGGAGATCCTCAATGAAAGAGTACACGAACAACAGAGAGCAGCTGACCAACCAAAGCCTCCGAGGATTGTTCAAGAACAATTTCGAACTGGCCAACCAGGCCATTCGGCTCGCGCGTTTCTACATCAAGTCCGGCCACGAAGTGTCGATGGGGAAACTGCTCAATGAGATCAAACGAAATCCCAGCGAACAATACCTCAAAGATCTCCAGAAAATGGAAGAAGAGGATGACGATTATCAATCAGAGAAATAAGACACTCGATGCATCGTAAAGTCCTGATCACCTCCGCACTCCCTTATGCCAACGGGCCGCTGCACTTCGGTCATATCGCCGGAGCGTATCTCCCCGGTGACTGCTTTGCCCGTTTTGAGAGGCTAAAAGGGAATGATGTCCTCTACATCTGCGGCTCGGATGAATATGGCATTGCGATCACTCTGAGCGCCGAGATGGCGGGACGGACTCCCAAAGAGCACGTCGACATGTTTCATGAAGTCAACAAGAACTTTTTTAAACAGCTCAACTTCTCATTCGACCACTTTTCCCGCACGACATGGCCCGGCCACGTCAAGACGACCCAGCAGTTCTTCAAGGACCTCCTGGCAAATGGCTACATCGAAGAGAAGATCACCGAGCAGCTCTACTCGGAGCAGGACAAAAAGTTTCTCGCTGACCGGTACGTCGTCGGCACATGCCCTAAATGCGGATTTGCCGAGGCTAGAGGCGATGAGTGCCAAAAATGTGGCGCGAGCTACGAAGCGACAGATCTGATCAATCCGCGCTCAAAACTGACGGGATCTCCTCTCATCCGCAAACCGACGAAACATTGGTTTTTGCGTTTTGATCTTTTTAAAGACAAACTCAATGAGTGGATTTCTAAAAAGTCCTGGAAGCCAAACGTCATTAACTTTGCCAAAGGTTACATCGATGAACTCAAGCCTCGCGCCATCACGCGCGACATGCAATGGGGGATCCCTTTGCCGCTTCCCGGAACGGAAGGAAAAGTCCTTTACGTCTGGTTCGATGCCCCCATCGGTTATATCTCTGCTACCCAGGAATGGGCCCAGCTTCATGACAAACCCGATGCCTGGAAAGACTACTGGCTCGACCCAAAGACCTATCTTGTTCAATTCATTGGGAAGGACAATATCCCCTTCCATGCCGTTTTCTTTCCTGCGATGATCATGGGGCAAAATACTCCCTACAAACTCGTCGATGATCTGCCTGCCAACGAGTTCTACAACCTCGAAGGACGCCAGTTCAGCAAGTCGGACGGCTGGACGATCGATCTGGAGTCTTTTTTCAAACAGTTCACGGCCGATCAAATCCGCTATGCGATTGCCTCTAACGCCCCCGAAAGCCAGGACTCAGAGTTTTCCTGGAAAGATTTTCAGTCGCGGTGCAATAGCGAACTCCTCGGCAAATACGGCAACCTCATCAATCGCACACTCGTCTTTGCATATAACAATTGCGAAAGAAAAATCCCCGAGATCAAGCATCTGCACGAACAGGACCAACAGTTCCTGGATAAAATCAGACAACTCGCCAAAGACGCCGAAGAGGCCTATTCCAGCTTCCGTCTGCGCAAGGCTTCTCAAGTCGTCATGGAACTGGCTCAACTTGGCAATGTCTATTTCGATTCCAAGAAGCCCTGGATCGCTAATCGCAGCGCACTCACCCACCAGGACATGTTCAACACGATTGCCTGCTGTATCGAGTGTTTAAAGGTGCTTGCGCTCATCTCTTTCCCGATCATTCCTGAAACTGCGGAAAAAGTCTGGAAGATGCTCGGCTTCCAAACACCCCTCGCCGCTGCCAAATGGGACGATGTCGTTAACTCTGTCCTGGAATCCGGTCAAGAGTTGCCGGAACCCCAAATTCTCTTTACAAAAGTCGAAGATGATGTGATCCAGAAAGAGATCGAGAAATTGCATCAGATGGCCAGCAAGAATAGCGCCCCTGCAATAGCTGCGCCTCTCAAGGAGCAGATCACCATCGATGAGTTCAACAAAGTCGATTTGCGCGTCGCCAAAATCATCGATGTCGAGCGCGTCCCCAAAAGCAAAAAGATGCTCAAATTCACTGTGGACATCGGATCTGAGCACCGTACGATCCTGTCAAACATCGGAGAGAAGATGGATGATCTCTCTCTCCTCGTCGGCAAAAGCGCAATCGTCGTCGCCAACTTAAAACCGGCCATTCTGATGGGCATCGAAAGCCAGGGAATGATCCTCACTACCAAAACAGCGGACGGCTCCGAAGTTCCTCATCTCTACCACGCCAAACCCGGCTCGCAGGTGAGTTGAGGGAATTGCAAAATTCGTTTTGCAATTCCCGTGACATTCAAACGCGGACCCCTGAAGTGCGGCCACTGGAAGAAGAATGTGCATTTGAAGTGGACGGGGGTGGTACCCCATAAATCTTATCCTGGAGGTTATGATAGGCATACAGGACGACTCGTTCCCCCACATCATATATCAATCCGGCTCCAAAAGCAGACACAGTTCGGACCCCCCAAGCAGAGTACCATTGAAAAGTAGGCATCACAGCGCCAATACCTGCATAGCCCACCGAGTTTTTAAGAATGGGAATCGCGATTTTATCAATCGAGGCCATTATCCCCCACTCGTAAGCGATGCCCAAACTATAATATCCAGCAATTGCAGCAACTAGAACACGGGGGCCCCACTTAAAGAAAAATTCCGATGCTTGAGAAGAAAAATCATCCTTTTCAAAGTGCAAAATTTTAGCAACTTCCATATTCCATCCATTGTGTAATGGTTTTTTAAGAGACTGCTAAGTCTAGCACTCAAAAAAAAATTGTGGTAGCGCTTTTTCTTATTCCGTTTTTCTCGCAGGTTTCGGCGGTACAAACTGGCATACAGCCGCCCTCAGTCCTGTGTGCCGTCTGAGGACTTCCTGGTTATGGATGGCGATCGCGAGCGCTTTTTTTGTTCCTACAAAGACGACGCGCTTTTTTCCTCGTGTCAGCCCTGTGTAAAGCAAATTGCGGAACAGCATCTTGAAGTGGGATGTGTGCACGGGAATGATCACGCAGGGACACTCACTGCCCTGGTATTTATGGATCGAGACGGCATAAGCTAAAATGAGCTCGTCGATCTCAATGAACTCGTAAGGGACAATTTTTCCATCAAAGCTCACCTTCATGGTCTGTTCCGTCAGATCGATTTCGAGGATCTTGCCGACGTCGCCATTGTAAACCTCTTTTTCGTAGTTATTGCGAATCTGCATGACTTTATCCCCGACATGGAAACAGCGCCCTAAACGGAAAAGGGGAGTGGGGGAGGGGTTGAGCTGCTGCTGCAAAACCGTGTTGAGGTTCTCCGATCCGATCAACCCCCGTTTCATCGGGGAGAGGACCTGGATGTCGTCGAAGCGGTGGAAGCGATGGGATTTTGGCAATCTGTTTGCGACGAGATCGACGATGATTTTGACCACATCCTCGGGGTCTTCCGCCTCGATGAACTGAAAATCCCCCCTGGGATTGTAGGTAATGTCGGGAAATTCGCCCATGTTGATCCGGTGGGCATTGGTGATAATCAATGAGCCTGCCGCCTGGCGGAAGATTTTTTTCAGCTGGACGACAGCTATGCGCTCCGACTGAATGATATCTTTCAGCACATTACCGGGGCCCACGCTGGGGAGCTGATCGATGTCGCCAATAAAAATCGCGCGTGCTTCGGTGGGGATCGCTTTTAGCAAATGGTTCATCAGCTGGGTGTCGATCATGCTCGCTTCATCGACAACGATGAGATCGCACACGAGGGGATTGTCCTTGTTGCGTTTGAACTTACCCGTGTTAAAATCGATTTCCAGCAAGCTGTGGATTGTAAAAGCCTTCTTTCCGGTGATTTCGCTCATTCTTTTGGCAGCTCGCCCGGTCGGTGCGGCCAAAATGATTCGGGTGGAGATCTTCTCAGTGATCGATAGGATCGCCTTGGTGATCGTGCTTTTACCCGTTCCAGGCCCTCCGGTGACGATGAGGAGCTTGTCCTGAACGCCCTGACCGACGGCGGTTTTTTGTTCGGGGGCAAGTTCGATTTTAAGCAGTTGCTGCACCCACTCGATTGCCTTGTCGATTTGAACCGGTCGGATGCGGCAAGAGGACTGGGTCAGACGGGCAAGTTCCCTTGCGATCCCAATCTCCGTCAAGTAGAGAGGCCTGACCCAGATGGTGTCCTCTTCCCTGACGAGGTCTTGGTTTTCGACGAGGTCCTGGAGCCTCTTTTCAATCACCTCTTTTGAGACCTGGAGGATCTCTTCCACTTCAGGGATCAACTCTTTGATCGGATAGCAGACATGTCCATCGTTGCTAAGCTCCCAAAGGGTGTGCTCTATCCCTGCGCCAATCCGGGCAGGGGAGTCAAGCGGGATGCCAAGCCCCTGCGCAATCGAATCAGCCGTCTTGAAGCCGATGCCGTGAATCTCTTTGGCGAGGTGGAATGGATTGCTCTGCACCTTCTCGATGCTCTTGTCGCCATATTTCTTGAAAATCTTCTGAGCATAAGAGGGGCTCACCCCGTGCCCACGGAGGAAGATCATGACATCCCGGATAGAGCGCTGATCCTGCCAGCAGGATTTGATCTTCTCCACGCGCTTCTCCCCGATACCGCTGATATCCAGCAGTCGATCTGGCGTCTTGTCGATCACATCGAGAGTGTTCAGTCCAAAGCTTTTGACGATCCTCTCGGCATAGACCGGGCCGATCCCTTTGATCATTCCCGATTCGAGGTATTTTTGGATGCCCAAGAGATCGGTGGGCACCTGAAGCTCAAAGGACTTGACCTCGAACTGCTGGCCATATTCCGGATGGATCTTCCAGATCCCTTTACACCGGATCGTCTCGCCTGGCTGGACCGAGGGGATTACCCCGACGATGCACGTCAGGTCCTTTTTCTTCGGCTCTTTAAGTCTAGCGACGGTAAATCCCTTTTCGCTGTCGGCAAAAACGATATTCTCAATATATCCGTAAATCTCTTCCATGCATCCCTTCAGTAAATGAGGAGCATAGCTCTCCTGGGACAAATTTCAAAAGTTAAAATTTATTTATGTCAGTAAATGGTGCATAAAGCAATTGCTGGAAAATCGGATTTTGGACTAAGATAATCGCTTCTATTCCGGATTAGCTCAGCGGTAGAGCAGTGGACTGTTAATCCATTGGTCGCAAGTTCGAATCTTGCATCCGGAGTTTATGATTTACAGGCACTTAAGACTAAAATCTTAGGTGCTTTTTTGTTTTCCTCGCCCAGATTTTTCTCACTTTTCACCACTCCTTTCAGAGGACATGCAACTGCCTCAAATTTGATTACGGTATTTTTTACGGTAAATGTAAATAATGACCTGCACTTACAATCACGAGGATTGCTAAAAGGAGGCTAACTATGAATTTTCAAAAAACTTTAGCTATTTTATTTGTGTTTGGATTTGCAACGTGTGCAAGGGCAGAGCAACTCCCTACATTGGAAGAACAGAACCTCGACCTGATGCATCGCTTTTTAGAAAGCAAACCTGAAGACCAACAGCAGTTTATTAGTCCAGAAGTGCAGATTCATGATTTAATCACAGGCAAGGTGCTGACACCTCTTCAAGTGGTTCAAGAGATTACTCAAGAAATCGATGGTGCATTCGAACAGAAGCTTCAAGTCAATGACATCATCGCTTCCAAAGACAAGGTAGTCGTTTATTGGACGTGGTATGGAATTCATAATAAGGGAGTTTATTGGGGGATTTTGCCAACCTATCAAACCGTATCTGTTTCAGGGGTCACACTCTATCGAATGACCAATGGACAAATAAGTGAGATGTGGGGAAGAGCTTATGACAGATTAGGCGTCCTCGAGCAAATTGCTGACGTCGTTGTTAAAACAAAAGGAAGCAGAGATCATGACTGAGCAAGACAATATCAAGTTAGTGAAACGCCTCTTCGAAGGAATGCTGCTTGAGAGCAACTTAGCAAATTATGATGAATTTTTTGTTTCAGATGCCTTGGTGCATGGGCCAGCAACGGGTCAGGAAACAAGGGGGCTGTCAATCGGCAAGAAAATCGATGAGGGCTACGCAAAAGCCTTTGAAAGAACCCGCATGGGAATTAACGATATCTTTGCATGCGAAGATAGAGTCATCGTTAACTGGACGGTCAGCGCGATCCATAATAAGCAAGAATATGAAGGTGTTCAACCGGCCAATAGACGTGGTGATGTATCTGGAATTAGTATCTACCGCCTTAGAGACGGAAAAATCGTGGAAATTTGGCAGTCTTGGGATCGTCTTGGGTTACTCGAGCAAATTGGAGAGGTGTATGTCACCTCGAGTTATCCAACTTCTAACTCTGAGAAGTCTTTGCTAAAATCCTTTGGAATGGAAAAATATTGCGAACAGGCTTCTTTACTTTCGAAGAGAGAAAGACAATGCCTCAAGTGCTTGCTGGAAAATAAAACCGCAAAAGAAACAGCATCTCTTCTCGATCTTTCACAGAGAACCGTGGAATCTTATTATGAAAATATCAAAACCAAGCTTAATTGTTGGACAAAAAAAGAACTCCATACAACGGCTCAAATACTTAAAAAACTGAACCTTCTGTAATGATCGGCACTCTGATCCAATTTACCCACAAGCTGCGGGTAAAAACAGGCGCTTAAGACTAAAATCTTAGGTGCTTTTTTGTTTTCCCCGCCCAGATTTTTCTCACTTTCCGACAACACCCATGACAACAAATATAAATCTGGCAGTAGTTTTTTCAGAAAATGGGCGTTGATAAAAACTTCCCAATTATAGGATTGTCTGTAATCCATTGTGCTAATTTAAACTAAGCAAGTCGTAAATTCAATCCAAGAGCAATAACTAAAGACACAAGAGTATGCCATTTAGGGTTGCCTTTTTCAGATAGCGTTTTGTAAAGACTTTCTCTTCCAATACCTGCTTTTTTTGCGAGATTGCCAATCCCTCCTTGAGCCTCAGCCACATTTCGAAGGGCGGTAAGAAAGAGATGTTGAGATTCTGTATCTCCTTTGAGACTTTCTTCCAGTGCAGCATTTAAATAAGCGACTGCTTCATCGTGATCTTTTAGATGCTCGATTAAAAAGTCCTGGTATTTTCTACTTTTTGCCATGTTTTTTCTCCCTTGATTGAAAATCCTTCAAATACTCCTTTGCTTTTGTGATATCTTTTTCTTGAGATCCTTTACCGCCTCCGCAAAGTAGGAGAACAAGTTTGTTTCCAATCTTCCCATAATAGATCCTGAGCCCTGGCCCATAATGAATCCTCAGTTCGCATACGCCATCTTGAAGGGTTTTGCAATCTCCAAAATTTCCCATCTTTAGACGATCAATGCGGGTTAAGATTTTGGCTCGCGTATGAATCTCTCTGATATCCTTAATCCATTCTTCGAATGGACGCTTTCCATTTAAGGTTTCGTAGATTTCGACATCTATTTCTATCATAATTCTATTGTATCCTTAAGGATACATATTTTTCAACCTCTTTGTATCAAGCTGATAATGAGGATATTAGAAGCTTTTCTGAAAATCCGATCCAACCAAAAGTTCGTGACGTAACCAAAAACTGGAGATTCTTATGTCCAGGCAGTTACGGCGAAAGTTGTAACTGCCATTTTTGTTTCTTGGTGCACTGGCAGTGCATTTTCTCATAAACAACGGAAAACAGTGGTTTTTAAGGGCAAACTATACCCTCTGGACAGGACTGGACAGGAGTGATGGAGCCCGACGTATCGATTGTTCCGATATTGGCTGCGTCTACGTTGCAGGGACTTAAATTAAAGGCTCCGCTTCCTGGGTTTGTAAGAGAATAACCAGGATCCGTATCGCTACTATTGCCGGTCAGAGTCAAACAAACGGTGGGATCGCCAGAGGTAAAGGCTCCAATGGCAACACCTGGGCTTACATTATCTGAGAGACTGTTATTTGCTACTGTAGAGGTAAGATTAAGATAGGTATCCAGACTGATTCCTGAGGCTGCATTCTCCTGTTCGTTTTGGCAACTGCTAACCACATTGTCTATGATGTTCGCGGTCATATCCGTGAATTCACTAGAAAAGCAGAAGATCCCCGATCCAGCGCATCTGCTAATTGTATTGTTTTCTGCTGTAAAATTAAGAATTGAACTTCCCTGAGCGATAGCAATTGCACTTTGACCGTTGCCAATATCAGTGATGATGTTCTTGCTTATCGTTATATTTGCGGTTTGGAAAGGAGTTCCGCCTACAGTAGCGATTCCGTTATCGTTTAGATTTGTTAGCGTATTGTTTGTGGCATTTAAAGTAAAAGTGGTGCATGCGCTTCCAAAAACTAGAGCAGAGCCTCCATTATTAGACATTGTGTTTGTAGATGCTGTGATTTCAAAAGTTGTAAATGCACCCGAGGTATGCAGGTAAAGAGAATTCGAAGTGTTGCCGGAGAACGTGTTGTCACTTAATACGATCGAACAATGATCGGTAGTCCCATTCGGAAGGATCACAAAGCTTGATCCCAAGCTTGCCTGAGATCCCGTTCCGTTATTTGTAATCGTATTGTTAAGCAAGCTGATATTGGCATCGACGACGTTATTGAAGTCAAACCGGATGCTGCCGGTTGTGTTGTCGTTGAAGACGTTATTCACGATGTGGGTAGTGAGAATATTGCTATCTGCCGATATCTCCAGAGGAACGCTAGAAATAGAAGTTTGGCCTGTAAACGTATTATCCGTACAGCTAAGGGTAGATGCCCCATTAAGAGTCAAAAAGATCCCGTTGACGTTATTCAAAAACTGATTGTTCGTTAGAGTTATGGAGGCGTCGTCAGGAAAGGAAGCTTCGATCGCAAAAGTAGTGGTGTTTTCGATCGTGCAAAAAGAGACCTCCAAGCTTTGAGGATCAGTCCCATAGATGGCATCGTTCATTGCAGATGTAATGGTAAAGCCGCTTATGACGTTATTAGTCGCCAGGGTGACTGCATTGCCATCTGTATCGATATTAGTATTCGTAATCGTTGGGGAGGAGTTGCTTTGCGCGGGGATAGAGATCGTCCCTTGAGTAGTTTGTAATGAGTGGCTAATGCCAGAGCCCCAAAACTTCTGGCTCGCTTTTAGAGATATTCAATCCATTCCTGTCGTTGTCCCATCGCCAGGGAATACGTAGATGATGTCGTTCGGGGAGGAGTTGTCCTGTGCTCTGGACTGAAGCTATGATAAGGGCTTTCATAAGTTCCGTTTGAACTGCTTGTATTATTGACGAACACAAAGAAGTAGGGGAGTCCCGTGGCAGGGTCAATGGCGACGGTTTTTTTTCTCACCTTGTCAATAACGATGATCTCTTCGTCTGTCCACAGGCTGCAGCATTCGGTCATTTAGCGCATTTTCCACTTTGCAAGTGCGCCCCTGTTTTTTGACTTTTGATTTGGGACCAAAGGAGTAGCTTAAGGAAACCTGCCCTTGGAATTTATTGTGGAAAGTTCGGTCATATGAGTCGCTGATTTCCAGAGTTAAAATATCTTTGAAGCTGCCAGCGATTCTCGCTTTTCCGCCCCAGGTGGCGGGAGCGTTTTTTCCTATGAAATAGTAAGGACCTGCTGCTGCATAGAAATCAAACCATTTAGATTTTCCAAAGTGAAAGCCAAATTCTGCATCGGACCCTTTCATCGCAGATTGATACTTTTGCGACAAAAGCATGTAATGGCCGGAAAAGGTTTTAAAGTCGATATCGTAAGGATGGCTGATTTTTGTGCCAACGGGCAAGTAGCCGTTTATGCGAAAGTCAAATAGCTCGCCAGGGGTTTCAAGCCCTACTCCGATTTGATTCGAGTTAAAGCGGCCTGCATTTCTATAGTCGTAGTAAGTGTTTATGCCGTAAGCTCGGTTTCCCCATAGAGCTCTTAGTCCAATGCCTGCGTTGGCCGCCCATTTTCCGTTATTAAAAACATGGCCTCTGGCATCAAGAAAGGGGGTAACTGTCCATTGACTTGGATCTGGGGCGAGAAATGCTTCGAAGGTCGTATATCCATCTCTTTATAGCCGATACCGCCACTTTCAATATGGCGGATGGTCGTTCGATAGTGTCGTTTCCCGTCAGGGCAAGTTCTTTCTTCTTTATGATTGATCGCAAAACCACTTAGAGGAAGAAGTGCTGCAAAAAAAACAAAACGGATCATGCATTCCTTTTAGAAAATTATTCTTAGTTTTATCTCATAGAACCATTGAGATCAAATTTTTTCTAAACAGGGTCTTACAGGCAGTTAGGTGTAAAACTTAACTGCTTTTTTTATGCGTTCAGACCGGGCTTGAACCCAACACTATAAGAAGCCAAATTTATATACGAGCCCAACTCCGACGGAGTGGTTATAGAAATGACAGCCTCCCTGATGGAATTTGTATTCCAAAGTAATCTCTGTATTGCGGAAGATCGGATAGGCTAACCCAGCCATCGCCTGCCAAGAAAAATGGTTCCACTTTTGGTTAAAAACAATACGAGAATTTGAGGAATGCATTTGTTGGAAATCATAGCCTATGCCAGCTCCAATAAAAGGTTGGATATTCCAAAATGCGCATCCCCACGAAGATAAAGGCAAATCCCATAATAGGTTGGCCATATAGGAGGAAGATTGGAAATGTCCATGCTTGGAAAAACCTTCTGCAAAGAAATGGATTTTTCTTATTGCATTTCTTCTAAAAGCATATTCAGCTTCCAAACGCAAGCCATAACGCCAACAATAACCCAACGAACCGGCAATAATATACCCTGTCTGATATGTGGATTTGTTTCCTTCGATTGTAGTGTTTTGCAAGAAATTAGCACCGCTCAAAATCTTAGCATAGAAATTCGTCTCATCAACACAGCAGCAGTCTTCATCACACCATTCTTGAGCTTGTGCATCAGCTGCCATGAAAAATAAGAGTGACATTAAAAGTAGCGGAATATTTTTTTTCATGTTGATGATCTCATTGTGATTTTTCATTGTGCAAGACACGTTTCAGAATTTCGCTACTCCGTAATCCGATCATCATAGCTGGTGCTGTCGTATTGATATCGGGAATCACCGGACAGATGGAGTTGTCCGCTACAAAAACGTTCTTTGTGCCATAAACACGTGTGTCGCCATCTACCACACCTCCGGCGTTCAGAGGAGCCATTTTACAGTGCGATGTAAAGTGGTGTACATCCAGTGAAAGATTGCTGTTATTTTTCACGTACTGCTCAACCACTGCGTCGTTATAGCCAGAAAGGATGACTGCGTTGATCGGGTCTCTTAGAATGGGTTTATAGTAAGGCGAGGGCAATGGGTACATGAGAGCTAGTTGCTCTAGCAGAGCGCGAATATAGACCTGTGACGGCATCTCTTCATATTCTGCAGGTCTACAGGATTTTGGTAAAAGCCGTCGTCCGCTGCGGCTATCTGAAATGAGTTATCACTTTGGATTGTGACACTTCCCTCACTCACTGGGTTCAAAAGCTCAAATCCAACGACTACTAGCGGAGGTGTCTGTGCGGTAGCCGGTATGTATTCGAACAAAATCTGTAGCATTCGTGGGTCGCTGGAACTACCGCCCACTACTGGCAAGTAGACATTATTGATAGTAAATGCATACGGTGCTCCAGGTGGTATCCCACTAAGTTGCGGGATCTGCTAGCATCGAAATGAAGATGAGCGGATGGTTTTGGAGATGTTTTCCTACGTTCTCATTGATGAAAACGGGCTTGATCCCTGCATTCTTTAGCACTTCCGACGGACCTATGCCCGAAAGCTGTAGCAACTTGCTACTGTTGATGCCACCCGCCAAAACAACGGCTTTCCGAGCTCGTGCTTCGAAGAGTTTACCGTCCTTGTATATATCTTACTTTTTTGGCACGCCCATGTTTGTCAAATATTATTTTCACAGCTACCGAATCGAAGAGCATAAACAGTTTGTGTCCATTAACTCCTTGACCTTCTGGCGTCATCACCGTGCTATTTAAATATGCTGTCGCGCTACTCACTCGTTTGGTACCTGTAGGATCAATAAACCACTGAGCACGAGGGTCTATGCAATTCTCAACACTCGGATCATTATAGTCCACCACAGTTGGAATTCCAGGAAACGCTGCCTGTGACGCGGGCAATAGTACGTTGCGATGTTATCTGCGATACCGTAGGTGTCTGTAGCACATTGACAGGACCGTTGTTTCCTCGTGCCCCTGGCGTGATTGTCAATCCTTGGTAGTTCTCAAGAGCGTTGAAGGTTGCCAGAATATTGTCCAGACTCCAATTGCTGCTGCCAGAAACTTCTTCCCAACGCGAGTACACGGCGTTCGAGCCACGACCATAGTATAATCCGTTAATCGATGAGCCACCGCCCAACACCATTCCTGTTGTCCAATCACTTGTTCGTCCATTGAGCCCTGGCATTGGTAAGGTTTGATTCCATCCCGGCCAAAAATACTGGGGCTTTCCTGTCCCAGCCAATAGGAATGCTGGGAGACCCACAGCCTCTATTGCTGGATCAGTTGTTAAATTTAGCCCCGCCTCTATTCCTAATACTGAAAAGTGACCATTCTCTGATAGCTGGTTCATCAATATGCAACCTGCCGCTCCACCACCCATTACTATGATATCTGCCTCTAGTTCGTTTCCCGACATTTTGCATCGATAAGGAGAAGATTGACCGCCAAAAAGGTTGAATGTAGCAGTGACTAAAGCGAGGGTAATAAATTTGATTTTCATAGTTGATTCCTTCGTGATTCACTAGCAATAACAAAATTGTTGCCAAGGTTGACTGTATCAGCCACTAAAGCGAGGGGTAATAAATTTGATTTTCATAGTGGATTCCTGCGCGATTCACTATCAATAACAAAATTTTTGTTGTCAAGGAGCTTGTGCCAGAATTCAGCAATTCCAAATGGAATTGCTGTGCGAAATGAAATGGCATCAAAATGGCATGGACGAAAAGGACTTTTCCGCTGTATTGGCCGATAGTACCCTATGAAGAAGCCATTAAATGGTTCAAAGCAAGACCTCACATGATTATTGGAGATTTTGGGTGTGGGTAAGCTTTGCTAGCCACTAGCATAGAAAATCAGATGTTCCCGTTTGATCTCGTGGCTATCAATGAAAATGTTACGGCCTGTGATATAACATGGTAAAATTGTGTTAGATTTGGTTCCTTTCATTGGGCAAATTTAAAGATTGCATTTTCCTTGGTGAAAGGATCAATTATCCTGAAGTAAGTTGCCTATTGTCCTGAAATTAAGGGGGATGCTATGAATATAAATAATTTCGAGAGTACCAGTTTTCAGCAATCTCAATTGCCTCAAACAACAAGCGAAAAAGAGAACGTAGATGCAAAAGTGCTTTCCTCATCAAAAGGAATGCCCTAAGGAAGAAAATAAGCACAGTTTCACACCAACTGGAGAAAAACCATGTCCCAAACCTTATCGACCTTGTTGCTTCGCAATCTCCACGGCGTGTTCGGTGAGATTGACCCCGTGCGTCGACGCGCAGCGGTCGATGAAATCTTCCACGAGGACGCTGTGTTCTATGATCCTAACGGCGGCATTTACCGCGGCCGCGACGAGATCGACCGCATCGCAGGCGTGATCAAGGCTACTCATCCTGACTTCCAATATCAGCCGATCTCCCCGCCTGAGGAATTGGGCGATGGCGGTCGGGTCCGGTGGGTGTCGGGCAGCCCTGGCAAGCCACCGGCTTACGCCGGAACCGATTTCATAATCGCCCGGGACGGCAAGATTACCGCCGTCTATCTCTTCTTTGACGAGCTTCCTTGAACCCGGACATTAGCGCCTGGATTCGTCTAAAATTTGATCATTGCTGATTTTGATAGGTTTTAGCTAAGATGATGTTACAAGTGGATCGGGAGTTCCCGATCGGCGTCCAGCCTCGGCTCAGGCCGGGGCTTTTCGCTTTCTAGCGGCAGACGTCTAATGCCAATCTCTTCATATTGAGGATAGCCGAGTAGTTTTTCCTTTACGATGTCGAATGCTTTGTTTGGTTGGTTTTGCTTGATGGCATTCCTTGCAATGGGGTGGGCTACTAAATCAGCGATTTGTAGACCACTGCTGTTAACTTGTTTATTAACAAACCGGATTTCTAAAGGGTAGGGATCTGGAATTGTCCTCAATGAGATCCTCCTAAATGTCGCTTCTAAATCCCGATCTTCCTGGAGAGCCGCGACTTTCCACAAGCAGATGGGTCAGGAGGGACAACTGTCTTTGCTCTTTTAGAAAAGAGCAGGCTTGGTTAAAGGCAAGATAGCAGAGCTATGTCATAGGGGTTATTCGTGTTTGGGGTGTTTTGTAAGCTTTGGCTTATCTATTACTGTAGCTGCAATCCAAAAAGGAATTTTTCTGATCATCTCATTGAGTGAATGAAGAAAAATTCTTCTGCGTTCTTCGTTAAATAAGAATGAGAATTCTCCCGTTGATTTTCGATGGCATGGTTGTGGAGGATTGCAAGATCATGCCCCCAGAACTCGAATTTGAGTTGTGCCATGGCTTGTTTGACAATAGAAATGTAATCGGCTTTTGAAAAATGCAAAAGGCGAGGACGAAAACGGGATTTTCAGGGTTGATAGAGGTCATGCCGTGGTCGCCGCTCTCATCGGCATAGATAATATAGTCACTAAATGCGGGAGTGGGTTTTATCATCGCATGGATCTTATGCAAACAATGATTGGGGTTCAAGATTTTTTTAATGAAATAGGTTGGAGTTTATGAGGTATCCTTGGAGTATGACCATTTTTTGACAAAGAGAGCTCTTGGGGGAGGGAAAGAGCGACTGGGGCTTTTTTCTTTTTATTTTGCTTTTATTTTGCTATCATTTCTTCCCTCGATAAAAGAGGTCGATCTTGTTTAAGTTGTTGCTTTTTCTTCTCTATATTTTAACTTTCCCCCTTTTTTCTGCAGATAAAGACGATTATCTTGTATGCATACATGGATTCATGGGGGCTCCATGGAATATGCATTTTTTAGAAAAAAATCTAAGGCGAGAGGGGTGGGATGTCGTCAATTGGAAATACGCAAGTAGAGATTGTTTTATTGCAGAACATGCGGAGCAATTAGTACAAAATTTGATCGGTTTGGCAGAGAAGAAATCAGGGCAGCCTATCCATTTTGTCACACATTCAATGGGAGCTCTAGTCTTATTAGCCGCTTTGAATCATCCCCTATGTCCTCAGGAAGCTAAAATAGGAAAAGTCATCTTAATTGCACCCCCTTCAAAAGGCACCCATTGGGGTCGGTGGATAGGTCAATTTTCTGTCGCGAGATGGATTGCAAAAGACTTTTCCGGCGCGAGCTGATGACTAAGTCGAACTTTGATGATTTCGGAAATTATCCCGATTCGTTGGAAGGTGTTTTAGTGATTGCCGGAACTCTCGGATTTAATCCTTTTCTCGAAGGAAAAAATGATGGGACTGTTGCGTTACACGAAACCTTTCTATCAATTCCCCATGAGCATGTGGTCATCAATCGAGGCCATAAGACAATTGTCTTCAGTAAAAAAGTCTATGGCTTGATCAGCAGGTTTTTAGAAAATAATAGTTCTAGGGGAGCGTACATAAATGACATTTAAGCATGAGATCCGCACGCGCTATTCAGAAACAGGGCAGGATGGGATTATTCATCATTCCTCTTTCGTTGTTTACCTAGAAGTGGCAAGGCTTGAGTTTTTTAAAGGGCTCGGTTGCGATATCAACGAGTTAGAAAAGAACAAGCTGTTTTGTCCTGTTGTTGATCTTTCTCTGAAATTCCTAAAGCCCCTCTATTCGTTAGAAGATATTGTCGTGCAGATTTCAGTTGAAGCGTTTTCTAAAGTGCGCTTCAGATTAAGTTATCAAATCCTTCGAGAGGAAACCTGTGCGGCTATGGGCACTGTGTCCCATTGTTTTTTAAATGAATCGTTTAAGCCAATTCCTATACCGCAGGCCGTTTTAGAGCAACTTAAGGAATTGAGCGGTGCATCGAAAAATACGCAATATTGCCGTCATCAAGACTTTAAAATCTCGTTTCCCTCTACACTTTGTCAAAGTTGAAATGGACGGAAGTGGTTTTAAGGAAATTCCCAATACCAGCTGAAGACTCCGGATACGAAATCAGGTGCGTTGCGGCCATAAACGGTGAACCAAACGCCAAATAAGAGTCCCATGTTTGCATTGAAGTTGTATTCGACCGCAGGGGCAAGGCTCAGTTGGTCGCTATAGCCGCTTCCTACGGTGGCTGGAGCACCATTGGCCAAAACGCCGCGCTTGCCTTTGAAAGTGGTGCGGTTGGTGTTGTTGTAGACGACATCGAGTGCGACGGCCCAAGGTTGAGTGATGCTCAATTCAAGCCCCAAGTCTGCAGAAAAAGAATCACCGGGATGGACCGTCCCTCTCTAGTTCCAAACCCGCCTCCATAAGTATTGAAGTTTTTCACTCCTACTGTTGTCGAGAGGGTGTAGCCGAGGGCAATCCGTGCATTCACGGGATGAAGCGTCTCCCAAAAAAGAACTTTTCCAAATGCCAGGGTAAATGTCGTTTGCCAAGCGCCAGCTCCTGTCGCATCCAAGCCCAGTCCATTGTGGCTCAAGTGTTCGAAAGAGCCGGTGGGAAAGGATTGTGAGATCGAGAATTTTGCCCCGGGCACATAAAGGGACTGTTGGTTCATCTGAAAGCCGATCGTTGTTGTAATATCCTGGAACCCGCCGCCGCTTTTGCCCTTGCTCCAATTCTCAACGGCTCCCATGATGACGGTTGCATCTACTGAGGGCGTAATGCCGACTTGAACGATGACCGGCTGTACCTTAAGGCTAAATTGATTAGGGACATCCACAACATGGCGGTCTGCATCATAGGCTGCGTAATTGTCGGTGAAGTAAATATAGGGTTGGTACAGTGCCGAGCCGGGAGGCACCATCGTCG